>NZ_JBWKPA010000002.1:0-868621 GCF_059416405.1 Variovorax sp. GW821-FHT09D04 | reverse complement strand
CAAGTCGCTGAAGTTGTTTCAGCGAAGCCTTCGATTATGCACTGTTTTTTCAAACCGCGTCAACTTTCGAAGACTTTTTTCACCACTCACAACCAGCACTCCTGAGAGCACCGGTCGCTTCGAACACCAGAGGTATTCAGCAGCGAAGCCTGCCAGTGTATGTCATTTTGGGTGCCGAAGCCAACACGAGATGAAAAGAATCTTGCAGTGAGACCGCTCCACAGCTTGCCGCGTCGCTTGATCTCACTGCGCTCCCCAGGCGCGACTCCATTCGCCCCCTTATATATAGAGGCGTACGCCCCCCCAACTAGGGCGCCATCGAGCAACTCCCGCAGCACCCCCATGACAGCAGATACATTCACCAACCTGCATCGGCTCAGCCACCAATGAAAAAGGCCCGTCGGACATACGTCCGACGGGCCTTTGAACCAACTCAACTACAGCCGGCCGCTCAGCGCCCGGTTCAGCCTCGTTTAGTAATAGCGCGAGCTGTTCATGCGGCGCATCGCTTCGTACAGCGTGGGCATGCGCACTTCTTGCGAACGACGGTTCATGCGAGCCAGTGCGTCGACCTTGGCGACGGCTTCGACCGACACGACGTCGTCCGACTGCTGGCGCCACACCGCGGCCTGCAGCTCTTGCATGATGCGCGGATCGCTCTGGGCGGTCGCCAGGAAGCGGGCGTCTGCACGCGCTTGCGCCCGGCGCTCAGCAGCTTCGCGCCACAGGGTGGCCAGGCTGCTCTTGCGGACCGAGCCGACGAAGAGCGCGAACAAGGCGATGGCGGCAACGCAGAACACGGTCCATGCGGCGAGCAGCGCGCCTTCGTCCCAGTTGGAGACGATCTTGTCGGCGACCACGAGCACGGCGGCCGCGAGGGCCAGCACGAACAGTGCGATCAGCGGACGGGCGCCATGGGCGCTGGCACGGGCGGCCTGGATCTGGCCGAAGAGAACTTCGGCGCGACGGACGCCGGGATGTTCGGTGGGTTGGTCAACGTGGACAAAGCTGGTCATGATGCATCCCTCCTGGGGATAAGTGGTAATCAGTGGTGGCGAACAAGGCCGATGCCCTGATATTAGGGATTACCCCAGTGTTCCGCCACTTTATCTTTCTGATGTTTATCATTCATATCACTGATGGATGTCAATTTCCGCACATTCGATCTCAACCTGCTGCGCGTCTTCGATGAGGTGATGGCAGAGCGCAACCTCACGCGCGCCGCCCGCAACCTTGCGATCACCCAGCCGGCCGTGAGTAACTCGCTGCGCCGCTTGCGTGAACTGCTGGGCGACGAGCTGGTGCGGCGTTCCGGTGCGGGCGTGGAACCCACGCCGCGCGCGCAAGCCCTCTGGCCGACGGTGCGCGACGCCTTGCGCCAGCTGCAGCACACACTGGCGCCCGGCGAGTTCGATGCCGGCACCGCCGACACGACCTTCCTGCTGGCCATGGCCGACGCCACGGCCGCCGAGCTCATGCCGGGCCTGGTGAAGATTGCGGAAGAAGAAGCCCCGGCCATCTCGCTGCGCGTGCTGCCGCTGACCACGCGCGACCCGCGCCGCATGCTGGAGCACGAAGAAGTCGACATGGCGATCGGCTACTTTCCCGCCGTGATCGCGAGCCTGGCGGCGCGCGGCCAGTCGGGGGTGGGGGTGCCGTTCGAGACCCAGCGGCTCTACCTGGGCCAGTATGTCTGTGTGATGCGACGCGGCCATCCGCTGGCCAGCGCACCGCTGACACTCGACAGCTACTGCACAGCGCGGCACCTGCTGGTGAGTTTTTCGGGGCGGCCGTACGGCTTCATCGACCAGACGCTGGGCGCCATGGGGCGCGAGCGGCGGATCGCGGTGACGGTGAACCAGTTCTTCACCGCCGGGCGCGTGGTCGCGAATTCGGACCTGCTGGCGGTGTTGCCGCGTCACTTCGTGAGCGTGACGGGCATCGAGAATCAGCTGGTGGTGCGGGACCTGCCTTTCGACCAGCCGCCGGTGCACGTGGATGCCATCTGGCACCGGCGCGCCCAGCATGGGCATTCGCACGAGTGGCTGCGCACAGCGCTGTTGCGCTCGGCGGCCGCGGCGTTTGCGGGATCGGTCCACGGGCAGGCGTGACCTGCCCTTGGATCCCGGGTGCGCCGCACGGGGCGGCGCGCGTCAGCGAATTACCTGACGACGCTGAGCCAGGCGGAAGCCGCCGCACGCAGCTCCTGCGCGTGGTGCGCACCGCGACCGGCACGGCTGTCGGCGCTTTCCATCAGCGCGGCAGCGTGGCTGGCGGGGGTCTGGCTCGGCGACGAACGGAAGAAACGGGCCACTTGGGCAAGAAGACTGAACATGACGGTGCGCGGCTTGTGGCTGCGACGGGGTTGATTAACGATGGAAGTAGATTAAGGGTAATCCCTAGCAAAGCAAGCCCCAAGTTATGCATCTCACGCATAGTGCGATTCACCTAGACTGACCCGACGATGAAGCTGCAACTGCTGTCCGACCTGCACCTGGAATCCCACCCCAACTTTCATGCCGACCCCATTCCGGGCGCCGACCTGCTGGTGCTCGGGGGCGACATCGGCTCGTACCAGGAAGGCTCCCGCCTGACGGACACCGATTTCGGCCTGGGCCGCTTCTCGCCGCGCAAGGGCTGGCCGACGCCGGTGGTCTACGTGCCGGGCAACCACGAGTACGACAACCTCGATTTCGACGCGACGCATGCGCGCCTGCGGGCGCTGTGCGACGAGCTCGGCATCCTCTGGCTGGAGCGCGAGACGCTGGTCATCGAAGGCATCCGCTTCATCGGCACCACGCTGTGGGCCGATTTCGACGCGCTGGTCGAGCCCCGCGACGGCCTCGCCGAGGCGCTCAAGAAGCGCGGCAAGGCGATGCGTGCGGCCGACTTCTACCTCGAGAAAATGGCCGGCACGCGCAACGGCAAGCCCTTCATGGCGGCCGAAATGAGAGAGCAAGCGCTCACCTGTCAGGCCTGGTTGCGAGACGCGCTGGCCCAGCCCTACGACGGCACGACGGTGGCCATCACCCATTTCGCGCCCAGCCTCGCGAGCGCCGATCCGCGCTACGGGCTCACGCCCGGCACCGCGGGTTTCTGCAATTCGCTCGACGAGCTGCTGCCGCACGCGCAGCTGTGGCTGCACGGCCATCTGCATTGCCCGTTCGACTATGTGAAGGACGGCTGCCGCGTGGTCGCCAATCCGCTGGGCTACCGCAGCAACGGCGAGCAAGAGGGCTATCAGCCCCAACTGCTGATCGAGATCCGCTGACCAGTCGCTTCGCCGCTCAGGCGGTGCGCCCCTTGGCCACGAGCCGGATGCCCGGCATGAGTTCGGCCGCGAGTTCGGGCCGCTCCAGCGCGTAGTCGAGGTTCATGCGCGCGATCTCGACGTGCTCCTCGCCGAGCGCCTGGGCGCGCGAGCCCTGGCCGCGCTCGATGGCCTGCACCATCGCGTGGTGCGTGCGGTGCGCCTGGCGCATCCACTGCTGGCCCTCCTCCATCGACGACTGCATGGGCAGCATCGCGCTGGGCGCGGCGAAGGGCTGGCCGCCGAGCATGTCCATCACGCGCTTGAGCGCAAGGTTGCCGCAGCCTTCGAGGATCAGCCGGTGGAAGCGGTCGTTCATCTGGACGTACGCCGCGTAGTCGTCGATCTCCATGCTGGGCTTGTTGACGGCGCGGTCGCCGTCTTCCAGGCAGTCCTTCAGATCGCGCAGCAACTGGCGCGACACACCGTCTTCCGCCAGCAGGCGGGCGGCAAAGCCTTCGATCACGCCACGCACACGGATGGCATCGGCCACTTCCTGCGAGGTGAAGCGGCGCATCTGGTAGCCGCCGCTGGGCGACTGCTCGATGAGCCCTTCGTGCTCGAGGCTGGCCAGCGCCAGGCGCACCGGCGTGCGCGAGGCCCCGAGCTTCTCGGCCAGCGGGATCTCGGCCAGCCGCTCTCCAGGCACGAATTCGCCCTTGAGGATCAGGTCGCGCAGTTGCACGAGCACGCGGGATTGTTGGGAGTCCATCGGGAGGCGCCAGGGCAACAAGGGGAGGGATGAATGGGCGGATTCTAGGAGACCCGCCCGCCACTGCACGCAGCATAGCCAAACGGGCGCGGTTGTTGCATGCACTGCAAACAGAAGTGTGTCAAAAACACACAACCACCTCAGAGTTAACCCTATATATGGCCGCTCCAAGCCCCAAAACAGGGCGAATCGGCTGATGAAAGTTTGACCTTTGTCAAAAATCACCAAGACAATGCATACAACTGCATGCAATGCCTGCAGGCCTTCTGACAAAGACCTCTCGATGGAGCCCGCACGATGATCAGCGCCGAGCAAAACGATTTCATCACCCGCGTCGGACCCGGCGCACCCGCCGGCAAGCTGCTGCGCCGCTACTGGCAGCCGGTGGCCCTGGCCGACGAACTGGCGGGCCCGCGCCCGGTCAAGCCCGTGAAGCTCATGGGCCAGGACTTCGTGCTGTTCCGCGACGAGAGCGGCCAGCTCGGCATGCTCGACCGCGACTGCCCGCACCGCGGCGCCGATCTGGCCTTCGGCCGGCTGGAAAACGGCGGCATCCGCTGCGCCTTCCACGGCTGGCTGTTCGACGCCAAGGGCAACTGCCTGGAGACCCCGGCCGAGCCCGCCACCAGCAAGCTGTGCAGCCGCATCAAGCAGTCGGCCTACCCGGTGGTCGAGAAGGCCGGCATCGTCTTCGCGTACATCGGCGAGGGCGAGCCCCCGGCCTTCCCCGACTTCGATTGCTTCGTCGCGCCCGACAGCCACACCTTCGCGTTCAAGGGCCTCTTCGAATGCAACTGGCTGCAGGCGCTCGAAGTGGGCATCGACCCCGCGCACGCCTCGTACCTGCACCGCTTCTTCGAAGACGAAGACACGTCGGAAAGCTACGGCAAGCAGTTCCGCGGCGCCTCGGCCGACTCCGACATGCCCATCACCAAGGTGCTGCGCGAGTACGACCGGCCCGACATCAGCGTGGAGCCCACCGACTACGGCTTCCGCCTCAAGGCGCTGCGCAAGCTGTCGGAAGACACCACCCACGTGCGCGTGACCAACGTGGTGTTCCCGCAGGCCTTCGTGATCCCGATGAGCGCCGAGATGACCATCTCGCAGTGGCACGTGCCCGTGGACGACACGCACTGCTACTGGTATGCCGTGTTCACCAGCTTCACCGGCCCGGTCGACAAGCAGCAGATGCGCGACCAGCGCCTGAAGCTGTACAAGCTGCCCGACTACACCTCGCGCAAGAACAAGCGCAACAACTACGGCTTCAGCATCGAAGAACAGCTGACCGAGACCTACACCGGCATGGGCGACGACATCAACGTGCACGACCAGTGGGCGGTGGAGTCGCAAGGCGCCATCCAGGACCGCACGCGCGAGCACCTGGGCAGCACCGACAAGGGCATCATTGCCTACCGCCGCGTGCTGGTGAAGGCCATCGAGGCCACGCTCGCGGGCGAAACCGCGCCGATGCTCATCGACGCCGCGCAGGCCAGCGCCATGACCGGCCCGCCGTCGATCGACGGCATCGGCAAAGTGGTCGACGAGGCCGCCACCGAGGCCTACTGGCAGGACGCCGACCGCGCGCGCCGCCTGAAGTCCGACTGGGCCTCCGCACGCCTGGCCGCCACGGCCTGAGCACGCGCCATGAACAGCCACACCTTCGTCGACCGCTTCGGTCTCTGGTCGGCCGACCAGCATGCGCAGGCGCGCGAACTCGTGCGCCGCATCGACAGCGGCGAGGTGGACACCGTCCGCTTCGCCTGGCCCGACCAGCACGGCCTGCTGCGCGGCAAGACCCTGGTCGCGGGCGAAGCGCGCTCGGCCCTGTGGGAGGGCGTGAACCTCACTTCCACCCTGCTGGCCAAGGACACCTCGCACAAGACCGTGTTCCCCGTGTTCACGCAGGGCGGCGGCTTCGCCATCGAGGGCCTGCAGGGCGGCGCCGACTTCACCATCGTGGCCGACCCCGCCACCTTCAAGGTGCTGCCCTGGGCGCCGCGCACCGGCTGGATCCTGTGCGACGCCTACATGGCCGACGGCCGGCCCTGCCCCTTCGCCACGCGGCAGATCCTGCAGCGCGCGGTGGCCCAGCTCGACGAACTCGGGCTGGACTTCATCGCCGGCCTCGAGGTCGAGTTCCACGTCTTCAAGCTCGAAGACGCGCGCATGGGCCTGCCCGACTCGGGCCAGCCCGGCGAACCGCCGCGCGTGTCGCTGCTCTCGCACGGCCACCAGTACCTGACCGAGCTGCGCTACGACCGCGTCGACGGCCTCATGGAACTGCTGCGCTCGCAGCTCGTGGCGCTCGGCCTGCCGCTGCGCTCGCTGGAGATCGAGTTCGGCCCGAGCCAGTTCGAGCTCACCTTCGGCCCCACGGCCGGCGTGACGCCCGCCGACACCATGGTGCTGCTGCGCAGCGCGATCAAGCAGATCTGCCAGCGCGCCGGCCTGCACGCCACCTTCATGTGCCGCCCGAAGATCCCGAACGTGATGTCCAGCGGCTGGCACCTGCACCAGTCGCTGCGCCGCAAGAGCGACGGTGTGAACGCCTTCATGCCCGAGCCCGGCGGGCGCGACCTCAGCGAGATCGGCATGCACTACCTCGGCGGCCTGAAGGCGCACGCCTGCGGTGCGGCCGCGCTCGCCAGCCCGACGATCAACGGCTACCGCCGCTACCGCCCCTTCTCGCTCGCGCCCGACCGCGCGATCTGGGCCCGCGACAACCGCGGCGCGATGCTTCGCGTGCTCGGCGGCCCGGGCCAGAACGCCTCGCGCATCGAGAACCGCGTGGGCGAGCCCACGGCCAACCCGTACCTGTACCTCGCGTCGCAGCTGTTCTCGGGGCTGGACGGCATCCACAACAAGACCGACCCCGGCCCCTCGGCCGACGCGCCCTACGAAACACCGGCCGAACAACTGCCGCGATCGCTCGGCGACGCCCTCGCCTGCCTGCGCAAAGACGAGATGCTCAACACGCAGATGGGCAAGACCTTCGTCGACTACCTGTGCCACATCAAGGAAGCGGAAATCGCCCGCTTCAACCTCGAAGTCTCGGAGTGGGAACACCGCGAGTACTTCGACATGTTCTGAACCCTTCTTTCATGCCCACGATCCACTACATCCTCAAGGACGGCAGCACGCGCGAGGTCGACGCCAAGGTCGGCGCCAGCGTGATGGAGACCGCCATCCGCGGCAACGTGCGCGGCATCGACGCCGAGTGCGGCGGCTGCTGCTCGTGCGCGACCTGCCACGTCTACGTCGACGACGCGTTCCTCGAACTGCTGCCGCCGCCTGACGACATGGAAAGCGCGCTGCTCGATGCCGTCGCGTCCGAGCGCCGGCCCGGTTCGCGCCTGAGTTGCCAGCTCAGCGTGAGCGCCGCCCTCGATGGCCTCACGGTGCGTGTGCCCGATACACAGGTCTGACCAACGTGTCGGGCATCATCGCCCGCTGCCCAACATCCGGTTACAAGCCAGCGGCGCCCGTGCGGCGCATTCCACTCCCACTGAAAGGCGTTTTTTCATGACGACGACGATGACCAAGCGAACCCTCCTCTCGACCCTGCTGCTCGCCGGCCTCGGCATGGCGGGTGCCGCTCAAGCCCAGACCACGGAGCCGCTGCGCATCGGCCTCATCGCGACCTACTCCGGCCCCTACGCCGACTACGGCCGCCAGTTCGACGCCGGCATCGCGCTCTATCTGAAGGAGCACGGCGGCAAGGTGGGCGGGCGCGCCGTCGAAATCATCAAGAAGGACACCGCCGGCCCGGCGCCCGACGCCGCCAAGCGCATCGCGCAGGAACTCATCGTGCGCGACAAGGTGAGCATCCTCACCGGCCTGGACTTCAGCCCCAACGCCTACGCCGTGGGCGCCATCGCCACGCAGGCCAAGATCCCCACGCTGGTGATGAACGCCGCCTCCTCGGCCATCACCACCAGCTCGCCCTACGTGGCGCGCCTGTCGTTCACCGTGCAGCAGGTCACCGACCCGATGGCGCGCTACATGCTCAAGCAGGGCGTGAAGGACGCCTACACCGTGGTCGCCGACTACGCCTCGGGCGTGGACGCCGAGACCGCGTTCAAGAAGGCCTTCACCGCCGGCGGCGGCAAGGTCTCGGGCGAGGTGCGCACGCCGATGAACAACCCCGACTTCTCGGCCTACGTGCAGCGCATCAAGGACGCCAAGCCCCAGGCCGTGTTCTTCTTCTTCCCCTCGGGCGTGATGCCGCCGGCCTTCCTCAAGGTGTGGAAGGAGCGCGGCATGGAGCAAGCCGGCATCAAGCTCTTCGCCACCGGCGAAGCCACCGACGACAGCTACCTGGACGCCACCGGCGACGTGGCGCTGGGCCTGGTCACCAGCCACCACTACTCGTTCGCGCACAACTCGCCCAAGAACCAGAAGTTCGTGAAGGACTTCGCCGCCGACAACGGCGCCAAGCTGCGCCCCAGCTACTTCGCCGTGACCGCCTACGACACCATGGCCGCCATCGACCTGGCGCTGGCCAAGACCAAGGGCGACACCGCCGGCGACAAGTTCATGGACGCGCTCAAGGGCCTGAGCTTCGAGAGCCCGCGCGGCCCGATCGAGATCGACGCCGCCACGCGCGACATCGTGCAGACCGTCTACATCCGCAAGACCGAGCGCGCCAACGGCCAGCTGGTGAACGTGGAGTTCGACAAGTTCGAGCGCGTCAAGGACCCGGCCAAGGAAGCCGCTCCCAAGTAAGCCAACGCCAGCCAGCACGCAGCAAGCAGGAAATTCATGGGCATCGTGATCTTCGATGGAGTGGCCTACGGCATGCTCCTGTTTCTCATCGGCGTGGGCCTGTCCATCACGATGGGACTCATGAATTTCGTCAACCTCGCGCACGGCAGTTTCGCGATGGTGGGCGGCTACGCGGCCAGCGTGCTCATGAACCAGTGGGGCCTGGGCTTCGGGCTCTCGCTGGCGGCGGCCTTCGTGGCGGCGGCCGTGGTGGGCGCGGTGCTGGAGTTCGTGTTCTACCGGCGGCTGTACCGCGCGCACCCGCTGGACCAGGTGCTGCTGTCGATCGGCGTGGTGTTCGTCTCGATCGCCGCGTTCACCTACTTCTTCGGCCCGACGATGCAGCCCTTCACGCTGCCCAAGGCGCTCGAGGGCCAGGTGTCGTTGCTGGGCCTCGAAGTGGGCCGCTACCGCCTGTTCCTGATCGGCTGCGGCGTGGCCGTGCTGGTCGCGCTGCTGCTGGGTTTGGGCAAGACGCGCTACGGCGCGATGGTGCGCGCCGCGGTCGACAACCAGCGCGTGGCGGGCGGCACGGGCATCCACGTGCAGCGCCTGTTCTTCCTGACCTTCTCGCTGGGCTGCGGCCTGGCGGGCCTGGGCGGCGCGCTGAGCCTGGGCATGCTGGGGCTGGAGCCGTCGTTCCCGCTCAAGTACCTCGTCTACTTCCTGATGGTGGTGTGCGTGGGCGGTGCGGGCACCGTCACCGGCCCCTTCATTGCAGCGCTGCTGGTCGGCATCGTCGACGTGGCGGGCAAGTACTACCTGCCTGAAACCGGCGCCTTTCTCATCTACGTGTTCATGATCGTCATGCTGCTGGTGCGCCCGAACGGCATCGTCGCCAAGAAGGGGCTCGCATGAAGCCGCTGAGCCTGTCCCCCGCGCAGCTGCGCGTGGCCGAAATCGCCTTCTGGCTCGCGCTCGCGTCGAGCTTCTTCCTCTTGCCCGACAAGCTCACGCTGATGAGCCAGATCATGATCTTCGGGCTCTTCGCCGTGTCGCTGGACATGGCGCTGGGCTACGCGGGCATCCTCACCGTGGGCCACGCAGCCTTCTTCGGCGCGGGCGCCTATGCGGCCGGCCTGCTCGCCAAGTACGGCTGGAGCGAGCCCTTCACCGGCCTGGCGTTCGCGCTCGCCGTGTGCGGCCTGCTGGGCTATGTGCTGAGCTACCTCGTGGTGCGCGGCGCCGACCTCACGCGGCTGATGATCACCATCGGCGTGTGCGTGCTGCTGTTCGAGCTGGCCAACCGGCTCTCGGGCATCACGGGCGGCACCGACGGCCTGCAGGGCGTGGTGATCGCGCCGGTGCTGGGCCTGTTCGACTTCGACCTCTACGGCAAGACCGCGTTCGGCTATGCCTTCGGCGTGGTGCTCGCGATGTTCCTGCTGGTGCGGCTGGTGCTGCGCTCGCCCTTCGGACTGGCGCTGCGCGGCATCCACGACAGCCGCAAGCGCATGACGGCCATCGGCTCGCCGGTGGAAGCGCGCCTGCGCATGGCCTACGCGATGTCGGCCGCCGTGGCCGGCGTGGCGGGCGCGCTGCTGGCGCAGACCACGCAGTTCGTGGGCATCGAGTCGATCAGCTTCAACCGCTCGGCCGAAGTGCTGATCATCCTCGTGCTCGGCGGCACCGGGCGGCTGTATGGCGGCCTCATCGGCGCCATCGTCTACATGCTGGTGCACGACTGGTTCGCCGACATGAACCCGCAGTACTGGATGTTCTGGCTCGGCATCTTCCTGATCGCGGCCGTCATGCTCGGGCGCGGCGGGATCATGGGCGCGCTCTCGCGCGTGGTGCGCACGGGGAAGGCGCGATGAGTTCCACCACCGCAACCACCACGCACGCGCTGCGCACGCAGAACCTGGGCATCCGCTTCGGCGCCTTCCAGGCCGTGAGCGACGTCAACCTGTCGCTCGAACCCGGTGCGCGGCAGGCGCTGATCGGCCCCAACGGCGCCGGCAAGACCACGCTCATCAACCTGCTCACGGGCGTGTTCAAGCCCACCAGCGGCCAGATCCACCTGGGCCCGCGCGACATCACGCGCCTGCCCGGCGACAAGCGCGCCCGCATGGGGCTGGCGCGCACCTTCCAGATCAACACGCTGTTCCCCAGCCTCACGCCGCTGCTGTCGGTGGTGCTCGCGATCAGCGAGCGCGAAGGGCTGGGCGCCACCTGGTGGCGGCCGCTCAAGGGCTGCACCGCCGTGTTCGACGAGGCGCATGCGCTGCTGGCCACGCTGAAGCTCGACGCCCTGGCCGACGTGCCCGTGGCCGAGCTGGCCTACGGCAAGCAGCGGCTGCTCGAGATCGCGCTGGCGCTCGCCGCCAAGCCCCGCATCCTGCTGCTCGACGAGCCCGCCGCCGGCGTGCCGGAGGACGAGAGCGGCGAACTCTTCGAAGCCATCGCGGCGCTGCCGGCCGACATCAGCGTGCTCTTCATCGAGCACGACATGAAGCTCGTGTTCCGCTTTGCGCGCCGCATCTCGGTGCTGGTGGGCGGGCGCATCCTCACCGAAGGCACGCCCGCCGAGATCGGCGCCGACCCGCGCGTGCGCGAGGTCTACCTGGGAAGCTCGCACCACCATGGCTGAATCCGCCGCACTCGCCTTCGACCGCGTCACCGCCGGCTACGGCAACGCCGTGGTCCTCGACCGCCTCGACTTCTCGCTGCGGCCCGGCGAAAGCCTGGCCATCCTCGGGCGCAACGGCGTGGGCAAGACCACGCTGCTCGAAACGCTGATGGGCAACACCCGCGTGATGCAGGGCGCGATCCGCTGGCAAGGCGCCGACATCACGCGCTGGCCCGCGCACCAGCGCGTGCGCGCGGGGCTGGGCTGGGTGCCGCAGGAGCGCGAAGTGTTCCCCTCGCTCACGGTGGAAGAAAACCTCACGGTGATCGCCCGCCCCGGCAGCTGGACCTTGCAGCGCGTGTACGAGTTCTTTCCGCGCCTGCGCGAGCGGCGCGGCAACTACGGCAACCAGCTCTCGGGCGGCGAGCAGCAGATGCTGGCCATCGGCCGCGCGCTCATGACCAACCCGAAGCTGCTGCTGCTCGACGAGCCCATGGAAGGCCTCGCGCCGATCATCGTGGAAGAGCTGGCGGCAGCGATCCGGCGCCTGTGCGAATCGGAAGGCCTGGCCTCGATCGTGGTGGAGCAGCACCCGGTGCTGGCCCTGGACATGACGCACCAGGCGATCGTGCTGGAGCGCGGCACCGTCGTGCATGCGGGCCCGAGTGCGGCGCTCGCGGCCGACAAGGAACTGCTCGAAGGCTTGCTGGGCGTCGGCATCGCCGAGGCGCCGGCCGGCTGAACCGTCAGGCCAGCAGGCCGATCCGCCGGGCACCGACAAAGAAACGCCACGACGCCAGTCCGCCGGCGATCAGGCTCACGCCCCACGACAGCCACACGCAGGTGTACAGGATGAAGGCCAGGCCGACGTCCACCACGGGCGCCAGGAAGGTCGTGTCCTTGCCGAACAGCACGTGGGTGCCCAGGCCCCACCACACGAAGTACGGCAGCACGGCCAGGCACAGGCCGTAGACGAGGCTGGCCACCAGCGGGCCCAGGTACTCGCGCAGCACGGCCCAGCGCACGAGGAAGAACAGGGCCAGGTCCAGCAGCACCAGGGCCAGCAGGCCGAGGCCCAGGATGAGTTCGAGGGTCATGGCCGCACTGTAAGCACGCCGGCCCGCGACAGGGCCGTGCGCGCGCCGGCGTACCGGCAGGCGCTACCGTGCGCCGCAGCGCGCGGTACGCCTCGACCGCATCAGCTCAGCATCTGCCCGCGGCTGCCGATCACGGCCACGTCCACGAACTGGCCGCCTTCGCGGTTGGAGCGGCCGTAGTTGATCTTCACGCCGCCCAGGTCGAAGTTCTCGATGCTCGCCATGCCGCCGAGCACGGCGGCGCGCGTCGGCGAGGGGCCGGCGCGGCGCAGGCCCTCGGCCAGCACGGCGGCGTTCATGTAGCCCTCCAGGCTGGTGAGCGAGAACTCCTTGGTGCCGTTGGCCACCATGTCGGCCTGGTAGCGGCGCACGATTTCGAACTTGGTCGAGTACGGCGACGGCACCACGATCACGAAGCCCAGGCCGCGCGCCAGGTCGCCCATGGCCGACAGCGCGCTGGCCGTGATCGACAGCCCGTAGGCCGAGCTGCTGTTGCCCGCGCCGCGCAGCGCCTTCAAAAACACCGGCGCCGTGCCGGCCAGGCCGACCACCACCAC
Source organism: Variovorax sp. GW821-FHT09D04 (assembly GCF_059416405.1). Taxonomy (NCBI): domain Bacteria; kingdom Pseudomonadati; phylum Pseudomonadota; class Betaproteobacteria; order Burkholderiales; family Comamonadaceae; genus Variovorax; species Variovorax sp. GW821-FHT09D04. Next base: position 855,612 of record NZ_JBWKPA010000002.1, on the reverse strand, counting down.
TTGCGGCTTGGCCTTGGCGATGGCTTCGGCGGCCGGGCCCACTTCCATGCTCGTGGTGTTGGGCGTGGTGGCGATCACCGCCGGCTCCAGCTTGGCCTTGGCCAGCGCGTTCTTGAACGCCGCCAGCACCGACTGGCCCAGCGGGTCGTTCGAATGCACGAGGCCGATGCGGGTCTGGCCCAGCACGGCGGCCGTGCTCACCAGCTTGTCGACCTCCTGGTCGTAGTTGGCGCGCACCCAGAAAGTGTTGGGCGAGGTCTTCTTGCGCAGCGCGATGGTGCCGGTGATCGGGCCGACCACGGCCATGCCGGGCACCGCGTCCATCACCTCGGCGGTCTGGCGCGTGCCCAGCGGGTGCACCAGCGCGAGCACCGAGCCGTCTTTTTCGAAGGCCAGCGCGTTGGCCTTGGCCACCTCGGGCTTGAAGGTGTCGTCGGCCATCACGAGCTCGACCTTGCTGCCGTGGATGCCGCCGGCCTTGTTCAGCGCGTTGAAGAACGCGGTGGAGCCCTGGTACAGGCCCTGGCCATTGGCCTTTTCGACGCTGCTGTTGTCGAAGGTCGTCCCGATGCGGATCGCACGGTTCTGCGCGAACGCCGGAAATCCCAGCCCGACGCCGGCCGCGGCGGCCGTCGTGGCGGCCAGCCCGGAAAGGGCGCGGCGGCGGCTGGTGGAAAGCGGCGCGGTCGACTCGCGCGGCACGGGGACGGTCATGATCAAAGCCTCCAATAGTCGGTGACAAAAGTTCACATTTCAAACAGAAATGTAACGCACCTCACTGGATCGGTCATGACAAACCCTAGAGCAGCTCCTCGCCCACGATGGGTAAAAGCAACCAGTTCTTGAAGCGCAGCCAGAGGAATTCCCCCGGTTCGTCCTCGTGCACGATGTCGCCGCCGGCGTCGTCGTATTCGAGCCACTGCACGCGCCGCCCGCCCGGCGCGAGCCGGAGCCGGTAGCCCAGGTTGACGCGCTCGCCGTTCATGAGCTTGTCGTAGTCCTGCACCAGCCGCGGGCTGTCGATCACCAGCCCCATCTCGGTGTTGACGGCGGCCGAGCGGTGGTCGAGGTTCATCGAACCGACGAAGAAGCGCTCGTCGTCCACGATGGCCAGCTTGGCGTGCAGCCGGCTGATCGACTTGCCGAAGTCGCCGAAGCGCCCCGAACGCCCGGTGAGCGTGGGCGCAATCTCGTAGATGGTGACGCCGATCTTCAGCATGTCGGCGCGGTAGCGCTCGTAGCCCGCGTAGGCCAGCGGTTCGTCGGTGGCGCCCAGCGAATTGGTGACCACCGTGATGCGCCCGCCGCGCTCGATGGTCGCCTTCATCATCGCCATGCCGCGTGCACCCGGAATGAAGTACGGCGAGCCGATCTTCACCTCGTGCTTCGCCGCCTGGATCACGCCGAGCGCGCCCTCGGTCACGCTGCCGCCGTAGGCCGCCTCGGCCTTGCGCGTGATCTTGTCGGGGTCGTCCACGAACAGCGTGGCCGGGGCCCAGTAGCGGTCGATGCGGCCGGTGGTGAGTTGCTCGCCGAGCGGCGACTTGTTCAGGATGTCGCGCTGGCGCATGGGCACGTCGGGCACGGCCGCGCGCGCCAGGGTGTCGAAGCGCCGCTGGGCTTCTTCCATCGGCACGCGCCGCGGTGCGATGCGTTCGATGGGCCAGGCGTGCTCGCTGTTCCAGTAGCGGTCGAAGCCCTCGGACATGCGGCGCACGATCGGCCCGCTGGACAGCACGTCCATGTCGATGAAGTTCGCCGCCGTGCTGCGCATGAAGTACTCGTTGGCGATGTTGCGCCCGCCCGAGACCGCAAAGCTGTTGTCGGCCACCAGCAGCTTGTTGTGCATGCGGTGGTTGATGCGCCCGAAGTCGCCCAGCGAGAACAGCAGCCGCGCGGCCAGCGAGCCGGCGCGCGAAGGCAGCGGGTTGAACAGCCGCACCTCGATGTTCGGGAAGGCCGAGAGGCTGCTGAACACCTCGTCCTCGCCCGCCGTGTACAGGTCGTCCACCAGCAGCCGCACGCGCACGCCGCGCGCGGCGGCCTCGCGCAGCTCCTTGAGGAACAGCAGGCCGACGTCGTCGTTGCTGATCAGGTAGTACTGCACGTCGAGCGACTTCTGCGCATGCCGCGCCAGCGAGATGCGCGCATCGAACGCGAACGCCGCCTCGGGCAGCAGCCGGAAGCCCGACAGCCCCGCCGCCCCGCCCTGCGGCGCGTCCTGGGCGGCCAGCCGGCCCAGATCGGTGTCGGCCACGTCGGTGATCGCGTTCGTGAGCACCGGGTGCGGCTGCGGCGGCGGCAGGCTGGCGCAGCCCGCGAGCCAGGCGAGGGCCAGCCCGCTCGACACCAGGGCGACGAAGCGACGAAGGCGGAACAGGGCGGCGGCCATGGGTCGCACTGTAGCGCCGCAGAGCCCGGCCGGGGCGGCATGCCGCCCTATGATCAACGGCACACACGGCAGCCAACGAAAAGAAGGAAAAAACGCGTGCTCAATGGGTTGTGGCTGGGGTTCTTCGGGATGGCGGCGCTCGCAGCGCTGGGACGGTGGCTCGTCGGCGGCGACCCGACCGTGTTCGCGGCGCTGGTCGAAAGCCTGTTCGCGATGGCGCGGCTGGCCGTCGAGGTGATGGTGCTGCTGTTCGGCACGCTCACGCTGTGGCTGGGCTTCCTGCGCATCGCCGAAACCGCCGGCCTCGTCGGCTGGCTCGCGCGCCTGCTCGGGCCGCTGTTCCGGCGGCTGATGCCGGGCGTGCCGGCCGGGCACCCGGCGCTGGGGCTCATCACGATGAACTTCGCGGCCAACGCGCTGGGGCTGGACAACGCCGCCACGCCCATCGGCCTGAAGGCCATGCGCGAACTGCAGCGCCTGAACCCCGACCCCGTGACGGCCACCAACGCGCAGATCCTGTTCCTGGTGCTCAACGCCTCGTCACTGACCTTGCTTCCCGTCACCATCTTCATGTACCGGGCGCAGCAGGGCGCGAGCGACCCGACGCTGGTGTTCCTGCCGATCCTGCTGGCCACGAGCGCCTCGACGCTGGTGGGCCTGCTGTCGGTGGCGGTGGTGCAGCGCCTGCGGCTGTGGGACCCGGTGGTGCTGGCCTACCTGGTGCCGGGCGCGCTGCTGCTGGGCGGCTTCATGGCGCTCCTGGGCACGCTGTCGGCGGCGGCCATCGCCTCGCTGTCGTCGCTGCTGGGCAACCTCACGCTGTTCGGCGTGATCATCGTGTTCCTGGCGGCCGGCGCAATCCGGCGCGTCAAGGTCTACGAGGCTTTTGTCGAAGGTGCGAAGGAAGGCTTCGACATCGCGAAGCACCTGCTGCCCTACCTCGTCGCGATGCTGTGCGCGGTGGGCGTGCTGCGCGCCTCGGGCGCGCTCGACTTCGCGCTCGACGGCCTGCGCTGGCTGGTGCAGGCGGGCGGCTGGGACGCGCGCTTCGTCGACGCCATGCCCACGGCGCTCGTCAAGCCCTTCTCGGGCAGCGCGGCCCGCGCGATGCTCATCGAGACCATGAAGACCCAGGGCGTCGACAGCTTTCCCGCGCTGGTGGCCGCCACCATCCAGGGCAGCACCGAGACCACGTTCTACGTGCTGGCGGTGTACTTCGGCGCGGTGGGCATCCAGCGCGCCCGGCACACCGTGGCCTGTGCCTTGCTGGCGGAGCTGGCGGGGGTGGTGGCTGCGATTGCTGTCTGCTACTGGTTCTTCGGCTGAGCCCGCTTACTTGCGGGGTTCGACCACAGGAAACATCAGGTCGAAGTTGTCGAGCATCCCGAACAGCTCGCCCAGCTTCGCCCGGTTGCCGTCGATCTTCACGAGCCCCGACTGCATCGCTTCCGGAAAGGTCGTCTGCTTCAGCGTGATCGCATCGAGCGTCGCCCGGCTCAATGTGACCGTGGCATCCGCGCCGGCCGCCTGCTGGTTCTTCACGTGCGTGAGCGCCGAGTTCTCCAGCGTCAGCACGAACTTCTGGTTCGAATCGGTGAAGTTCCAGTTGACCACCATCGTCTTGCCCTCGGCCTTGGCCGCGTCGAGCCGCACGCCGAGGAAGTCGAAGAAGAGCTCGTTGCTCACCGCCTTCAGCGTGTCGCCGTTCGCGCTGCTGCCGCCCGGGATCTTCGGCACGCCGTTGCGCAGTTCCATTGCGCCCACCAGGTAGGCGCTGCGCCAGGTGCCGGCCTCCGACTGGTAGCCCAGCTGTTCGAGCGCGTCGGCGCCGAGTTCGCGCGCCGCGCGGTTGGCCGGGTCGGCGTACACCACCTGGCTCATCGCGCTGGCCACCCAGCGGTACTCGCCCTTCTTGAAGTCTTCGCGCGCGCGCGCCACCACCGCGTCGGCGCCGCCCATGTACTCGACCGTCTTCTTCGCCTGCGCCACCGGCGGCAGCGGGTTCAGGTTGGCCGGATTGGCGTCGTACCAGCCCAGGTACTTCTGGTAGACCGCCTTCGCGTTGTGGCGCAGCGTGCCGTAGTAGCCGCGCGTGGACCACTCCTGCTCCAGGCTCGCGGGCATGCGCAGCGTCTCGGCGATCTCGGACGCCGTGTAGCCGTGGTTCAGCAGGCGCAGCGACTGGTCGTTGATGAACTTGTACATGTCGCGCTGCTTCTTCAGCAGGTCGACGATGCGTTCGCGCCCCGTGGTGGGCCAGTGGTGCTGCGCGATGAGCACGTCGGCCTTGTCGCCGAAGGCCACGCGCGCCTCGTCGATGTATTTGGCCCACAGGTTGCCGTCGCGCACCTCGGCGCCGCGGATCGTGTACAGGTTGTGCATGTTGTGCGTCACGTCCTCGGCCATGTTGAGCACGCGAAACTGCGGCAGGTACATGAGCATCTCGGACGGCGCCTCCGAGCCCGGCACCAGCTGGAACACGATCTGCACGCCGTCGATGGTGCGCTCCTCGGTGGTCTTGTCGATGGTCGAGGTGGGCGCGATCAGCGTCACGCTGCCGCGCGCCAGCGCCTTGCCCAGGCCCGTGTCGACCTGCCCGCGCGCGCCAGGCGGCAGCAGCGTGCCGAACTGATACTGCGAGCGCCGGTTCATCGCGTTGCCCGCCAGGATGTTCTCGGCCACCGCCGACTCCATGAAACCCGAGGGCGCGATCACCTGCACCTTGCCCGCGGCCACGTCGGCCTCGTTGACCACGCCCTTCACGCCGCCGAAGTGGTCGGCGTGGCCGTGCGTGTAGATCACCGTGCCGACCGGCTTCTTCGGGCGGTGCTGGTAGTACAGCTCGAGCGCGGCACGTGCCGTCTCGGCGGCGAGCAGCGGGTCGATCACGATCAGCGAGGTGTCGCCTTCGACGATGGTGACGTTCGCCAGGTCGAAGCCGCGCACCTGGTAGACGCGGTCGGTCACCTTGAACAGCCCGTGAATCGCATTGAGCTGCGCCTGCCGCCACAGGCTCGGGTTGACCGTGTCGGCCGCCTCGTTCGCCTTCAGGAAGTCGTAGGGCTTCATGTTCCAGACCGGGCGGGGGCCGCTGCCGCTCACCAGCGCGTCAGGCACGGTGCCGATGAAGCCGCGCATCGCGTCCTCGAAGTCCTGCTTGTTGGCGAAGGGCAGCGCCTTCGCCATGTCGGCGTTGGCCTTCAGCGTGACGGGCTCGGCCGCCTTGGGCGCGACCACCGGCTGCGCGGTGGCGGTGAAGGCACAGGCCCAGGCGACAAGGGCCAGGGAGAAGCGGGCAGGCGCGAAAGAAGCGGCAGAAGCAATGCGGGTCATCGATGTCTCTGAGTTGGGGTCTGTCGGACGACGGGGGCACGGAAGGCAGCGGCCGATTTTCGGAAGCGCCCAACCCCTTGGCAAATGCAAAATGCGCGCTTGCTTTTGAACTGAAACGCAAAATGCAGCTGCGCCACCTCCAGCACCTGATCGCCCTCGCCGAGCAAGGCAGCTTCGGGCGTGCCGCGCAGGCCGTGCACCTGTCGCAGCCCGCGCTCTCGCGCAGCATCGACGCGCTGGAGCAGGCGCTGAAGGCGCGCCTGGTCGACCGCGCCTACGGCACCGTGCGCTTCACGCAGGCCGGCGAGCTGGTGCTGGCGCGGGCCCGCGAGCTGGTCGCCGACGCGCGGCAGATCCAGCGCGAGGTGCAGCAGCTCGAAGGCCTCACGCTCGGCAGCCTCAACGTCGGCCTGGGTCCGTTCGCGGCCGGGCTGCTGGGGCGCGCGGCGCTCTCGCTCATGACGCAGCGCCACCCGCAACTGCTGATGCGCATGGAGGTGGCCGACACCCCCACCCTCAGCGAGCGCCTGCACCGGCGCCAGATCGACCTGTTCATCGCCGACACCCGCGACCTGAAGAAGCAGCCCGGCCTGAAGCTGGCGCGGCTGCCCAACGTGCCGGTGTCCTTCTTCGTGCGGCCCCGGCATCCGCTGCTCAGGCAGCCGGCACCGGTCACGCTCGAGCAGCTCATGGACTACCCGGTGGCCGGCCCCAACCTGCCGGCCGAGGTGGCCGCGCATTTCGACCGGCAGATCCGCCGCACCGACCGCGGCGTGTTCAACGTGACCTGCGACGACGCCGACACGCTGCGGCACCTCGCGCTCACGGCCCACGCGGTGATCCTCGCGCCCCACGCGCCCGGCCTCGCGCCCGAGACCGCCGCGCTCGCGCCGCTGCCGGTGGCGGGCCTGTCGCGCATGCGCACCCACTACAGCCTGGTGACGCTGGCGGGCCGCACGCCCTCGGCCGCCGCCACGGTCTATACCCGGCTGGTGACCGAGTTGCTCGGGCCGGTTCAGCAGCCCGCCAGAGCCTGAGCCAAAATGGCCCCTCCTTTGCCGCTCACCGCCTTGCCGTCCGTTCTCCCGTGACCACCTCCCGCCGGGCCCAGCCCCCCTCCTTCTCGCCCGGCGAATTCCGCAAGGCACTCGGCATGTTCGCCACCGGCGTGACCATCGTCACCGCACGCGCGGCCGACGGCAGCCTGGTCGGCCTCACGGCCAACTCGTTCAACTCGGTGTCGCTGGCGCCGCCGCTGGTGCTGTGGAGCCTGGCGCGCGCGGCGGCGTCGATGTCGGCGCTGCGCGCCGGCTCGCACTACGCGGTCAACATCCTGGCCGCCAACCAGAAGGCGCTGGCGGAGCGCTTCGCCACCAAGAACATCGACCGCTGGGCCGACGTGGCCTACACCGAAGGCCTGGGCGGCGCGCCGGTGCTGCAGGGTGCGGCGGCGAGCTTCGAGTGCTTCAACCGCAGCCGCTACGACGAAGGCGACCACGTGATCTTCGTGGGCGAGGTGGAGCGCTGCACGCACGACCCCGACGCCTCGCCGCTGCTGTTCCACGGCGGGCGCTTCTACACCGAGCATCCCTTGTGAAGTACCCCGCGCTGCTGGCCGTCCTGCTGCTCGCCGCGCGGGTCGCCACGGCGCAGGGCACCACTGAGCCATCGCCGCTGCGGCAGAACTGGTTCGACGACCCCTTCTTCCAGGTCGCCGCGGGCCTGCCGGCCTGCCCCATGCCGCAAGGCCCCTACTACACCGCCGAGGAACGCCGTGCGCAGACCCACTCGCGGCTGGAGCGCGGCACCAGCTGCTGGCTCGCCGGCCAATGCACCGACAGCAACGCCTACCGCTACGACAAGCCGCTCGCGCCCAAGGTGCGCGCCGCGCTGCTCGCGGTGCCGGGCGTGCGCCGCAGCAGCGTGTGGGTCACGGTGCAGCGCCGCTGGGTCTACCTGCAGGGCTGCGTGCCCGATGCGGCCCTGGCCCGCAGGCTCGAACGCGCGGCCCGCATCGTGGCCGACGTCGAGACCGTGGTGCCCGACCTGATGGTGGGCACGCGCGGCAAGCCGCCCTACCCGCTGGCCGGGCACTGAGCGGCGCCGCACGGCGCGGGCGCCGTCGCGCTACGATCATCGGATGAATTCGGCGGCTGTTCGCCGTCTTTGCCGCCACCGACTGACCGCGAATGATCCAGCGCAAGACCCACCTCGACTCCCTGGCCATCGGCCTGCTCATCGTCTGCTGCGCGTTCTGGGGCCTGCAGCAGATCCTCATCAAGACCACCGTGACCGAGGTGCCGCCGCTGTGGCAGGCCACGGTGCGCATGGTCGGCGCGGTCGTGCTCCTCTGGCTGTGGTGCGTGGTGCGGCGCGTGCCGCTGTTCGAGCGCGACGGCACGCTGTGGCCCGGGCTGCTGGCCGGCCTGCTGTTCGCGGGCGAGTTCGCCGGCATCTACCTGGGGCTGCAGCACACCAGCGCCTCGCGGCTCACGGTGTTCCTGTACACGGCCCCGTTCTGGGTCTCGCTGCTGCTGCCGCGCTGGGTGCCGGCCGAGCGGCTACGCGGCTTCCAGTGGCTGGGCCTGTTCATCGCCTTCGCGGGCGTGGTGCTGGCCTTCAGCGAGGGCTTCGGCCACATGAGCTCGTCGCAGCTCATCGGCGACGGCATGGCGCTGGCGGCCGGCATGCTCTGGGGCCTGACCACGCTCACGCTGCGCACCACGCGCCTGGCCACGGCCAGCGCCGAGAAAACGCTCTTCTACCAAGTGGCCGTGACCGCCGCCGTGTGCCCGGTGCTGTCGCTCGCGCTGGGCGAAACCTGGGGCTTCTCGTACTCCGCCTGGGCCTGGACCTCCATCGGCCTGCAGACGGTGGTGGGCGCCTTCGCCAGCTACCTCACCTGGATGTGGCTGCTGCGGCACTACCCGGCCACGCAGATGTCGTCCTTCACCTTTCTCACGCCGCTGTTCGCGCTGATCTTCGGCGTGGCGCTGCTGAAGGAGCCGCTCACGCTGCAGCTGGTGGTGGCGCTGATCGGCGTGGCGCTGGGCATCGTGCTGGTGAACCGGCGGCCTGCGGTACAACGCCCGGCATGAGCAAGAAACTCCACCGGTTCCAGCCCGTCCTCGACGAGATCGTCGCCACCCTGCGCCTGCAGCTCGGCCAGGGCGGCACCGTGGCCAGCTACATCCCGGCGCTGGCGCGCGTCGATGCGCGGCAGTTCGGCATCGCGCTGCGCACCTGCGACGGCGAAGAAGCCGGCGCGGGCGACTTCGAGACGCCCTTCTCCATTCAAAGCGTGTCCAAGCTCTTCACGCTCACGCTCGCCATGCAGCGCATGGGCGACGCGCTGTGGGAGCGCATCGGGCGCGAGCCCTCGGGCAACCCCTTCAACTCGCTGGTGCAGCTGGAGAACGAGCAGGGCAAGCCGCGCAACCCCTTCATCAATGCCGGCGCCATCGCGGTGGCCGACCGGCTCGTGAGCCAGGCCAAGGCCAAGGGCGGCAGCGCCAAGGCCGACATCCTCGCGCTCATGAGCAGCCTGTGCGGCGAGCGCATCGACTTCGACGGCGAGGTGGCGCAGTCGGAGGCCGACACGGGCTTTCGCAACGTCGCGCTGGCCAACTTCATGAAGAGCTTCGGCAAGATCGACAACGACGTGGCCGAGGTGCTCGACACCTACTTCCACCAGTGCGCGCTGCGCATGAGCTGCCGCCAGCTCGCGCGCGCCGCTGCCTTCCTGTGCCGCGACGGCGCGCACCCGATCGCCGGCGAGCCCGAGGTCACGGGCGAGCGGCAGACGCGCCGCATCAACTCGCTCATGCTCACCTGCGGCACCTACGACGCGGCCGGCGACGTGGCCTTTTCGATCGGCCTGCCCTGCAAGAGCGGCGTGGGCGGCGGCATCGTCGCGGTGGTGCCCGACCAGCTCACGCTGTGCGTGTGGTCGCCGGCGCTCGATGCCACCGGCAATTCGCTGCTGGGCATGAAGGCGCTGGAGCTGTTCGTGGCGCGCACGGGCCTGTCGGTGTTCTGACCCACGCTCAGACCGCGACGGCCACCGGCGCCGTCGGCAGGCAGCCCATGCCGTCGAGCGCGGCCTCCACCGCTTCTTCGAGCGGCGTGTGCGGCTCGCGGCCCAGAAAGGCCACCAGCTTCGCGTTGTCCATGCCCACGGGCGTGCGCCACAGGTAGCGCATCTCGCGCAGTTCGCGAAAGGTGACGACGAAGGGCGAGGCCAGCGCCAGCAACCACCACGGGAAGGCCGACACGCGCACCTGGGCGCCGGTGCGCCGGGCCACCACCTTGCGGATCGCGTCGCTCATGCGCGTGCCGTCGGCGTCCCAGTGGCCGGCCATGTGGAAGCGCGCGAAGGGCGCGAGCCGGTCGCGCCGCGCGAGCAGCTCGACCATGGTACGGGCCACGTCCGGCAGGTACGACCACTGGTGGCCCACACCGGGGTCGCCGGGGCGGCTGACGGCCCGGACGGGTTGGCCCGCCTTCACCAGCCCCTGCGAGAACCAGTTGTTGCCGGCCTTCGGGCCGAAGAAGTCGCCGGCGCGCACGATCAGCACGCGCGCGCCCTCGCGGCTGGCTTGTTCGAGGCGCCTTTCCATCTCGACACGGATCGCGCCCTTGGCGGTGAGCGGACGCTGCGGCGAGTCTTCGGTCAGCAGCGGGAAGGCATCGGGACCGAAGTTGTAGACCGTGCCGGGCAGCACGACGGTTGCGCCCTCGGCCTTCGCGGCGGCGAGGGTGCTGTCGAGCATCGGCAGCACCAGCTCCGACCAGCCGCGGTAGCCCGGCGGATTGACCGCATGCACGATGACCGCGCAGCCCTTCGCGGCCCGCCGCACGGCCTGCGCGTCCATCGCGTCACCGGCCAGCCAGGTGATGCCCTCGCGCTTTCCTTCGACCGCGCCGCGCTTCAGGGCGCGCACCTCCCAGCCCGCATCGCACAGCTGGCGGGCCACCTCGCCGCCGATGCCGCCCGTGGCGCCGAGCACCAGAACCGTGTTGTCGTTGCGTGCCATGAAATGCTCCTGAACAGTGATCGATGGGCGAATTCTGGGCAGGATGGGGTTCGAATGGAATTGCCGAACATGCACCATCGGCCATACATTTCCGTATGACCTGGAACATCAGCTGGGAGCTGTACTGCTCCTTCCTCGGCGTGCTGCGCGAGGGTTCGCTCTCGGGTGCGGCGCGCGCACTCGGCATCACGCAACCCACCGTCGGTCGCCACGTGGCGGCGCTCGAGGAAGCGCTCGGCGTGGTGCTCTTCACCCGCTCGCAGGTGGGCCTGCTGCCCACCGAAGTGGCGCTGGCACTGCGCACGCATGCCGAGGCCATGGAAAGCACCGCGGCCTCGCTGCAGCGCGCGGCCAGCAGCCAGGGCGACGGCGTGCGCGGCGTGGTGCGGGTGTCGGTCAGCGAGGTGGTCGCGGTGGAGGTGCTGCCGCCCGTGGTGGCGCGGCTGCGCGAGGCGCACCCGGCGCTGAAGGTCGAGCTGGTGGCGACCAACCGCGTGCAGGACCTGCTGCGGCGCGAGGCCGACATCGCCGTGCGCATGGTGCGACCCCGGCAGGCCCAGCTGGTGGCGCGCCGCATCGGCCACATCGAGCTGGGCTTCCATGCGCACACCAGCTACCTCGCGCGCCACGGCACGCCGCGCACGCCCGACGACCTCGCGGCGCATGCGCTCATCGGCTACGACCAGCCTTCGGCCTTCGTGCGCGAGGCGATCAAGTCGTTCAAGTCGGTCACGGGCTTCACGCGCGACGCCTTTGCGCTGCGCACCGACAGCGACCTCGCGCAGCTGGCCCTCATTCGCGCGGGCGCGGGCATCGGCGTGTGCCAGGTGGGCCTGGCCAAGCGCGACGCCGCGCTGGTGCGCCTGCTGCCGCGCGCGCGCTCGCTGAAGCTCGACACCTGGGTCACGATGCACGAGGACCTGCGCCACAGCCCGCGCTGCCGCGTGGCCTTCGATGCGCTGGTCGAGGGCTTGCAACAGTACGTTGGCGCAGCTTCCACGCCCGCGCCCCGGGCGACAATGCCCCGCGCAAGACCCAAAGCTTCTCCCTGAATGACGACGACCGATTCCCCCGACCACCTCCCCCTGCAGGAACCCCGCCTCTGGCGCGACGACCTCTGGACCGCCCGCATCATCAAGAACGAGGAAGACGACGGCTGGGCCGTCGAGATGACCCGCCACGGCGACCCCGAGCCCGCGCTCGTCGGCCCCTGGACCATGGGCCGCGACAAGAAGAACCCCAAGCCGCTGGACACCCCCGCCTTCCACACGCTGGTGAAGACCGCCGCCGAGGTGATCCGCCGCCACGAGCAGCAGCTGCACGCCACGCTCAACAAGAGCGTGACGGTCACCGCGCGCAACGACCAGCGCATTCGCGTGGCGCTGTCGATCGTGCCCGACGAAGACAACCCCTCGGCCACGCTCACGGCCTACGACGACGCCGACGACTCGGAGCTGGCGAGCGTGAACGTGTCGCCCGCGTTCCGGCTCACGACCTCGAGCGCGACCGCGTGGATCGAGTCGGACTACGCACGCCCGCGCAGCTGATGCACCCGGGCGCTGCGCGCGAATAGCACACGCGCCGCACTTTCGCCAATTAGCGAAAGAGCGTATGTTCACGCCGGGGTGAGTTGAGAAGAATCCGCCCCAACGAGCAATCGTTCCCAGTCATACGACGCCCGCTGCCAGTGCTGCCAGCGAGGTGTCGGGCAATTAAGCCCGAATCGGTTTCACCACCGGTTCGGGCTTTTTTGTTTTTTCGGTCGCAACAACGCCTTTTTCAAACGGATGCGCGCCATCCGGTGGCGCAGCCTTGCCCGAAGAAAACGCACTGGCAGCACAGCGCTCGTTTGCAGGGGCCGCGCGGCGGGAGGAGACACCCCCCACGCGGTTCCGAAGGTCGGATGTTCCTGATGACTCGCACAAAACCAAAGCAAAGGAATTTGACATGACGAACGCTTTCAACCGCCGCCAGATCGTGAAGACCGGCGGCTCGATGATCGTGCTGGGCGCCGCCGGCGGCGTGGCCGGTCTGGCCCGCGCGCAGGACGGCGCCACCGTGAAGCTCGGCCTGCTGCACTCGCTCTCGGGCACCATCGCCATCGCCGAGGCCTCGCTGGTCGACGCCGAGAAGCTGGCCATCGAGGAGATCAACGCCGCCGGCGGCGTGATGGGCAAGAAGATCGAGGCCGTGGTCGAAGACGGCGCGAGCGAGAACTCGGTGTTCGCCGAGAAGGCGCGCAAGCTGCTGGAGCGCGACAAGGTGGCGGCCATCATCGGCTGCTACACCTCGGCCTCGCGCAAGGCGCTGCTGCCGGTGCTCAACCAGGCCAAGGGCCTGCTGTTCTACCCCACCTACTACGAAGGCCAGGAGCAGGACAAGCGCGTGTTCTACCCCTCGCAGGAAGCCACGCAGTCGGTGATCGCGGCGGTGGAATGGATGGCGCGCGAGAAGGGCCAGAACTTCTTCCTCGTCGGCTCCGACTACATCTACCCGCGCACCTGCAACAAGATCGCCAAGCCCGCCATTGCGAAGGCCGGCGGCAAGGTGCTCGGCGAGGAGTACGCCCCGCTGGGCCACACCGAGTTCTCGTCGATCATCAACAAGATCAAGGCCGCCAAGCCCGACTGCATCTACAGCACGGTGGTGGGCGGCTCCAACGTGGCCTTCTACAAGCAGCTGCGCGCGGCGGGCCTGGACGGCGCCAAGCAGGTGCTGCTGTCGACCGTGGTGTCGGAAAACGAGATCGACGGCATCGGCAAGGACAACGCTGCGGGTTACTACGCCTGCATGGGCTACTTCCAGAGCATCAAGTCGCCGGCCAACGAGAAGTTCGTGAAGGCCTTCAAGGCGAAGTACGGGCAGGACCGCGTGATCGGCGACCCGATGGAGGTGGCCTACAACAGCGTGTACCTGTGGAAGCTGGCGGTGGAAAAGGCCAAGTCCTTCGACGTGGACAAGGTCACGGCCGCCGCCGCGGGCGTGGAGATCGAGGCACCCGAGGGCACGGTGCGCATCCACGCCACCAACCACCATGTGTGGAAGAAGGTGCGCGTGGGCCGTGCGCGGCCCGACGGGCAGTTCGACATCGTGTGGGAATCGCCGCAGCTGGTCGAGCCCAACCCCTTCCCAAAGGTCTGAACGCGATGAACTTCGACATCGCGGTGATGCAGGTGTTCAACGGCGTGAGCCTGTTCACCATCCTGCTGCTCATGGCCATCGGGCTGGCCATCGTGTTCGGCCTGATGGGCGTCATCAACATGGCGCACGGCGAGCTGATGGCGCTGGGCGCCTACATGACCTACCTGGCGGCGCGCTTCTTCGCGCACTACGCGCCGGGCTTCATGGACCTGTACCTGTTCGCCGCGATTCCGTTCGCGTTCGCCGTGACCTTCGCGTTCGGCTATGTGCTGGAGCGGGGCTTCATCCGCTTCTTCTACGACCGCCCGCTGGACACCCTGCTGGCCACCTGGGGCCTGAGCCTCATGCTGCAGCAGGCCTACCGCTCGATCTTCGGCGCGCAGGAAGTGAGCGTGCCGCTGGCCTCGTGGCTGGCGGGGGCGTGGGAGCCGACGGCAGGCATCCAGCTGCCGCTGAACCGCATCTTCATCGTCGGGCTCACGGCCCTGGTGGCGGTCGGCGTGTACCTGCTGCTGTACCGCACGCCCTGGGGGCTGAAGGTGCGCGCGGTGACGCAGAACCGCGCCATCGCCGGCGCGGTGGGCATCGACACGCACCGCGTCGACGCGATGACCTTCGCGCTGGGCTCGGGCCTGGCGGGCATCGCGGGCGCGGTGTTCACGATGATCGGCTCGACCAACCCCGGCACGGGCCAGCTGTACATCGTCGACTCGTTCATCGTGGTGGTGTTCGGCGGCGTGCAGAGCCTCATCGGCACCGCGCTCTCGGGCTTTGCCATCGCGCAGTCGCAGACCTGGCTCGAGTACCTCATGAGCGGCTCGATGGCCAAGGCCACGATCCTGCTGCTGGTGATCGCGGTGCTGTACTTCCGGCCCAACGGCCTGTTCGCCACGCGGTCGAGGAGCTGAGGCATGCACGGTCTTTCTCCTCAACGCAAGCGCGACATCGGCGCCCTGCTCGCGGTGCTGGTGCTGCTGGCGGTGGTGCTGCCGCTCACGCTCGATGCGTTCCGCCTGAACCTCGTGAGCAAGTACCTGGCCTTCGCGTTCGTCGCGGTGGGCGTGGTGCTCACCTGGGGCTACGGCGGCGTGCTGAGCCTGGGCCAGGGCATGTTCTTCGGGCTGGGCGGCTACATGATGGCCATGTTCCTCAAGCTCGAGGCCTCGGCGCCCGAGCTGCCGGACTTCATGGTGTGGAGCAGCGTCGAACAGCTGCCCGCATGGTGGCAGCCCTTCCACTCGCTGGGCTGGACGGTGGTGGGCATCCTCGTCGTGCCCGCCGTGCTGGCCTACGTGTTCTCGTACGCGATCTTCAAGCGGCGCGTGAGCGGCGTGTACTTCGCGATCGTCACGTTGTCGCTGGCGCTCACGCTCACGGTGGTGGTGGTCGGCCAGCAGGGCGACACCGGCGGTGCCAACGGCATCACCGATTTCCGCACGCTGCTGGGCTGGGACATCGCCACCGACGAGGCCAGGCGCACGATGTACTTCGTCGAGGTGGCGGCCATTGCGCTCGTGATGATGGTGTCGCTCGCCATCGTGCGCAGCCGCTTCGGCAAGCTGCTGATCGCCATC
The DNA here is from genome assembly GCF_059416405.1 of Variovorax sp. GW821-FHT09D04. Lineage (NCBI taxonomy): Bacteria > Pseudomonadati > Pseudomonadota > Betaproteobacteria > Burkholderiales > Comamonadaceae > Variovorax > Variovorax sp. GW821-FHT09D04. The sequence continues at coordinate 840,136 of NZ_JBWKPA010000002.1, read as the reverse complement.
CGCGACAAGGAAGACCGCGTGCGCTTCAGCGGCTACAACACGGCGCACATGAAGGCCTTCGTGTTCGCGGTGGCAGCCGTGCTCTCGGCCATCGGCGGTGCGTTCTACAGCCTGCAGGTGGGGCTCATCGCGCCGGGCGTGATCGGCGTCGTGGCCTCGGTCGAGATGGTGATCTACGCGGCGGTCGGCGGGCGGTTGTCGATTCCGGGCGCGGTGATCGGCGCGCTGCTCATCGGCTTCCTCAAGTCGTACCTGTCGGAGACCTTTCCCGAAGGCTGGCTGTACGTGCTGGGCGCGGTGTTCATCCTCGTGGTGTGGGCGATGCCGAACGGGCTCGCGGGCCTGGGCGAAAAGCTCGTGCGCCGCCGTACCTCGGAGGTGGCGCCATGAACGCCACGATGACGATGCCCAACGGCGGGCTGCCGCAGGCCGCTTCGGCGGTGCCGCCGTCGAGCGAGCAGATCCTGCGCATCGAAGACCTCACCGTGTCCTTCGACGGCTTCAAGGCCGTGGACGGGCTCAGCCTCTCGGTCGAGCGCAACGAGCTGCGCGTGATCATCGGCCCCAACGGCGCCGGCAAGACCACGCTGCTGGACATGGTGTGCGGCAAGACCAAGCCCAGCGCGGGCCGCGTGCTGTTCAACGGCCAGGACCTCGGCCGCCTGAACGAGTACGAGATCGTGCGCGCCGGCGTGGGCCGCAAGTTCCAGACGCCCTCGGTCTACGAAGACCTCACCGTGCTGGAGAACTTCGAGATCTCGCTGCCGCGCATGCACGGCCTGCTGCAGTCGCTCACCTTCCGCCGCACGCCCGCCGTGCGTGCGCGCATCGACGCGATGGCCGAGCAGGTCTTCCTGGCCGATCGCCTGGGCCACCGCGCCGGGCAGCTCAGCCACGGGCAGAAGCAGTGGCTCGAGATCGGAATGCTGCTGATGCAGGAGCCCGAGCTGCTGCTGCTCGACGAGCCCGTGGCCGGCATGAGCCCGCGCGAGCGCGAACAGACCGGCGACCTGCTGCGGCGCATCTCGGCCGGCAAGTCGGTGGTCGTGATCGAGCACGACATGGACTTCGTCAAGCGCATCGCGCACCGCGTCACGGTGCTGCACCAGGGCAAGTTGCTGAGCGAAGGCACGGCGGCCGAAGTGCAGGCCGACCCGCGCGTGATCGACGTGTACCTCGGCCATTGAGAGAAGGAGAAATTCACATGCTCGAAGTCTCCGACCTCAACGTGGCGTATGGCGAATCGCACGTCATCCGCGATGTGTCGCTGCGCGTTGCGCCCGACGAAGCAGTCGCCATCATGGGCCGCAACGGCATGGGCAAGACCACCTTGCTGAAGTCGCTCATCGGCCTCTTGCCCGCGCGCGGCGGCCACATCCGGCTGGGCGGCACCGAGCTCACGACGCTGCCCAGCTACCAGCGCGTGGCGCAGGGCCTGGCCTTCGTGCCCCAGGGGCGCATGGTGTTCCCGTTCCTCACGGTGGAGCAGAACATCCTGTCGGGCGCCGCAAGGTCGGGCCACCGCACGGTGCCCGAGTACCTCTACACCTTCTTCCCCGTGCTCAAAGACATGAAGCAGCGCAAGGCCGGCAACCTCTCGGGCGGCCAGCAGCAGATGCTGGCGATTGCGCGCGCGCTCATCTCGGAGCCGAAGGTACTGATCCTCGACGAGCCCACCGAGGGCATCCAGCCTTCGATCATCAAGGAGATCGCGCAGACGCTGAACGTGCTGCGCGCCGAGCGCGGCTTCGCCGTCGTGGTGTCGGAGCAGGTGCTGAGCTTCGCGCTCGACCTGGCCGACCGCTTTCTCGTCATCGACCGGGGCCGCATCGTGCACGACGAAGCGCGCGCGAGCCTCGACCAGGACAAGGTCAGGTCTTTCCTGACCGTGTGAGCCCTTTCTCTTTTTCTTCAACCACCCCTTCAGGAGCAGCGTCATGAGACATGGTGATATTTCGAGCAGCAACGATTGCGTCGGCGTCGCGGTCGTCAACTACAAGATGCCCCGCCTGCACACCAAGGCCGAGGTGCTGGACAACGCACGCAAGATCGGCGAGATGCTGGTCGGCATGAAGAAAGGCCTGCCGGGCATGGACCTGGTGATCTTTCCCGAGTACTCCACGCACGGGATCATGTACGACGCCAAGGAGATGTACGACACCGCCTCGGCCATCCCCGGCGAGGAGACCGCGATCTTCGCCGACGCCTGCCGGCGCGCCAACGTGTGGGGCGTGTTCTCGCTCACCGGCGAGCGCCACGAGGAGCACCCGAACAAGGCGCCCTACAACACGCTGATCCTCATGAACAACCAGGGCGAGATCGTCCAGAAGTACCGCAAGATCATGCCGTGGGTGCCCATCGAGGGCTGGTACCCGGGCGACTGCACCTACGTGAGCGAAGGCCCCAAGGGCATGAAGATGAGCCTGATCATCTGCGACGACGGCAACTACCCCGAGATCTGGCGCGACTGCGCGATGCGCGGCGCCGAACTCATCATCCGCTGCCAGGGCTACATGTACCCGGCCAAGGAGCAGCAGATCATGGTGTCGAAGGCCATGGCCTTCATGAACAACACCTACGTGGCCGTGGCCAACGCGGCCGGCTTCGACGGCGTGTACTCGTACTTCGGCCACTCGGCGCTGATCGGCTTCGACGGCCGCACGCTCGGCGAATGCGGCGAGGAAGAGATGGGCATCAACTACGCCGAGCTGTCGATGGGCCTGATCCGCGACGCGCGCAAGAACGGCCAGTCGCAGAACCACCTGTTCAAGCTCGTGCACCGCGGCTACACCGGCACCATCAACTCGGGCGACGGCGACAGGGGCGTGGCGGCCTGCCCCTACAACTTCTACACGCAGTGGATCAACGACCCCGAGGGCACGCGCGAGCGCGTCGAGTCGTTCACGCGCAGCACGGTCGGCACGCCCGAGTGCCCGATCGAGGGCATCCCGAACGAACCGGCCAAGCACCGCTGACGCGCCGCCCCATGGACCACGACATCTTCGAACTCGGCGATGTCGCGCTGCAGCGGGGGGCCACCCTGCGCGGCGCGAAGCTCGCCTACAAGACCTACGGCACGCTCAACGCACAGAAGAGCAACGCGATCGTCTATCCGACCTGGTACTCGGGCCAGCACACCGACAACGAATGGCTCATCGGCCCCGGCATGGCGCTGGACCCGGCGAAGTACTTCATCATCGTGCCCAACATGCTGGGCAACGGGCTGTCGTCCTCGCCGAGCAACACGCCCGAGCCCTACAACCTGGCGCGCTTTCCGAACGTCACGCTCTACGACAACGTGACGCTGCAGCACCGGCTGGTGACCGAGCAGTTCGGCATCGAACAGCTCGCGCTGGTGGTGGGCTGGTCGATGGGTGCGCAGCAGACCAACCAGTGGGGGTGCCTGTACCCCGAGATGGTGAAGCGCATCGCACCCTTCTGCGGCTCGGCGAAGACGGCGCCGCACAACATCGTGTTCCTCGAAGGCGTGAAGGCCGCGCTCACGGCCGACGCGGCCTGGAACGGCGGCTGGTACACCACGCCGCCGACACGCGGGCTGCGCGCGGTGGGCCGCGTGTACGCGGGCTGGGGTCTGTCGCAGCCCTTCTACATGCAGCAGCTGTGGCGCGAGCTGGGCTTCAGCTCGCTCGAAGACTTCCTGGTCGGCTACTGGGAAGGCTTCTTTTTGCAGAAGGACGCCAACAACCTGCTGGCGATGCTGTGGTCGTGGCAACACGGCGACATCAGCGACAACCCGGTGTTCAAGGGCGACTTCAAGAAGGCACTGGGCGCCATCCAGGCGCGCGCGCTCGTGATGCCGGCCGAGCGCGACCTGTACTTTCCCGTGGCCGACAACGAATGGGAGGTGTCGCACATGCCGAACGCCGAGTGCCGCCCGATCCCGGGCGTGTGGGGCCACTTCGCGGGCGGCGGCAGCAGCCCGGTCGACACCCGCTTCATCGACAACGCCCTGCAGGAACTGCTCGCCACGCCATGAACGCTCCCGTGCACGATCCGCTCGCCGCCTACCGCATCGAGACCGAGCCCTTCTACCGGCCCGCAGGCCACGAGGTGGCGCTGTACCGGCACGCGTACCGCCACCGCATGCCGTTGATCCTGAAAGGGCCGACCGGCTGCGGCAAGACGCGCTTCGTGGAGCACATGGCGTGGTCGCTCGGGCGGCCGCTGGTCACGCTGGCGTGCAACGAAGACATGACGGCCTCGGACCTCGTGGGCCGCTACCTGCTCGATGCGAACGGCACGGCCTGGCACGACGGGCCGCTGACGCTCGCGGTGCGCCACGGCGGCATCTGCTACCTCGACGAGGTGGTGGAGGCGCGGCAGGACACCACCGTGGTGATCCACCCGCTGACCGACGCGCGCCGCATCCTGCCGCTGGACAAGAAGGGCGAGCTGGTGCACGCGCACCCCGACTTCCAGCTGGTGGTGTCGTACAACCCCGGCTACCAGAGCAGCGCGAAGGACATGAAGCCCTCGACGCGCCAGCGCTTCGCGGCGCTGGAGTTCGACTACCCCGACGGGACGCTCGAAGCGGAGATCGTCGCGCACGAGGCCGGTGTCGACCCCGGGCTCGCCGCGAAGCTGGTGGCCATTGCGCACTGCTCGCGCGAGCTCAAGCACCGCGGGCTCGACGAGGGCGTGTCGACGCGCATGCTGATCTACGCGGGCGTGCTGATCCGCGACGGCGTGTCGCCGCGCGACAGCTGCGACATGACGATGACGCGCGCCCTCACCGACGACCCCGACATGGCGAGCGCGCTGCAGGGCTTTGTCGAGGCGCAGTTCGGATGAACGACGGGCACGGCGCCCTCTCGCTGCTGGCGCGCGGGCTGGCCGGCGTCGATGTCGACGTGCAGCCGCTGGCCGGCGCGCGTGCGGTCCTCACCGGGCACCGGCTGCTGCTGCCCGAGGGCGACGCGGCCGTGCCCCTGCACCGCGCGATGGTCGCGCATGCGGTCGCGCACCTGCGCCACTCGACGCCTGCGCGACCGGCGCGCACGCTCAAGCCGATGGGCATCGCGGTGGTCTCGGCCCTTGAAGACGCGCGCGTCGAGCGGCTGCTGTGCCGCGACTTTCCCGGCCTGCACGGCTGGTTCACCGCCGCCCTGCCGCCCGCGCCCGATCCGCTGGACCTGCGCTTTGCCGCGCTGGTCGCACGCATGGACCGCGTGCTGCTGCGCGCCAATGCGCAGGACGACAACCACTGGGTGAACAAGGCGCGCCGCCTGTTCGACGAGACCGTCTCGCGCGCGGGGCTGGAAGACTACGACGCCTTCCGCGCCGTCGCCTCGATCCTCGCCAACGACCTCGGCCAGATGCGCGTGCGCTTCGAGCCGCAGGACTACGCCGTGCCTGCGCCCTGGCGCGACGACAACAGCTACCTGTGGGACTTCGGCGAGGCCGAGACGCCGCCCGACGAGGCCATCGCGCTGCAGCAGACGGGCGTGCGGCCACCGCCACCTTCCGATGCACCGAACGAAGGCAGCGAAGCCCCACCCGAAGGCATCGCCGACATGGAGCTCGGCCGCTACACCTACCCCGAATGGGACCGCACGCAGGAGCGCCTGCGGCCCGACTGGTGCACGGTGATCGAGAAGCTTCCCGCGTGGCAGGGCCTGGGCGCGGCGGGCACGTCGACGGCGATGGGCAACGAGCGCATCGTGCCGCTCGCCCTGCCCCGCGCGCGCCACCTCGACCGCACGCACCGCCTGCGCCGCCAGTGGGAAGGCGATGACATCGACCTCAATGCGGCCATCGAGGTGCTGGTCGATCGCCGCCTGCGCCTGCGGCCCGATGCGCGGCTGTTCATGCGCCCCGGCAAGGGGCCGCGCCCGTCGAGCGTGCTGGTGCTGCTCGACCTCTCCGAGTCGGCCAACGACGCGGGCCACGGCGACGGCGCCGTCTCGCTGCTCGACCTCGAGAAGCAGGCCGCGCTGCTGCTCGCTGCCTCGAACGCGCGCGGCATCGACCGGCTCGCCATCCACGGCTTCTCGTCGAACACACGCGCCGAGGTGTACTACTACCGCCTGCTCGAATTCGGCCAGCCGCTGGCCGCGCCCTCGCGCGCCATGATCGGCGCGGTGCGCGGGCGCTACTCGACGCGCATGGGCGCCGCGCTGCGCCATGCGGCCTCGCACCTGCAGGCCGAGCCGGCCGGGCCGCGCGCGATCCTGCTGGTGACCGACGGCGCGCCCTCGGACATCGACGTGCACGACCCGAAGTACCTGATCGAAGACGCCCGCCAGGCCGTGGCCGAGGCGCGCGACGCTGGCGTGCGCAGCGCCTGCATCGCGGTGGACGGCGCGGCCGACGCGTACGTGCGGCGCATCTTCGGCTGGCGCAACTATTGCATCGCCGACGACGCGCGCAGCCTGCCCGCACGGCTGGCCCGCATGAGCACGCGGCTGGCCGCCGCCCATTGACCGACCGCATGAAGAAAGCCAGGGAGGAGCACACAATGAGGGTCCACACATCCAGGAGACACCCCAGTGGCTGACAGGGACCCTCTTCGCGTCGGCATTCTGTATTCCGAGACCGGCGTCACCTCGACCATCGGCCTGTCGCAGCTGCAGGGCGCGCTGCTGGCCATCGAGGAGATCAACGCGGCCGGCGGCGTCGACGGCCGCGAACTCGTGGCCGTGCGCTACGACCCGCAATCGAACCCCGTGCGCTACGCCCAGCTGGCCGAGCGGCTGATCGTGCAGGACCGCGTCAACGTGCTCTTCGGCTGCTACATGTCGAGCAGCCGCAAGGCCGTGATCCCGGTGATCGAGAAGTGGAACAAGCTGCTGTTCTACCCCACGCTGTACGAAGGTTTCGAGTACTCGGGCAACGTGATCTATACGGGCGCGGCGCCCAACCAGAACAGCGTGCAGCTGGCCGAGTTCATGACCACGAACTTCGGTGCGCGCGTGTACCTGATCGGCTCCGACTACATCTACCCCTACGAGTCGAACCGCATCATGGGCGAGCTGGTGATGCAGCGCCCCGGCAGCGAAAAGCTCGGCGAGCGCTACGTGGCACTGGACGCCACCGAGAAGGACTACCGCGCGATCATGGACGACATCCGCGACAAGCGGCCCGACTTCATCTTCTCGACGGTGGTGGGCGATTCCACCGCCAGCCTGTACCGCGCCTATGCCGAGGCCGGCTTCGACCCGAAGACGATGCCCATCTCGAGCCTCACCACCTCGGAGGCCGAGATCTCGCAGATGGGCCCCGGCGTGGCCACGGGCCACTTCACGGCGGCGCCGTATTTCCAGTCGATCGATTCGCCCGCCAACCAGCGCTGCCTGGCGCGGCTGCGCGCGCGCTTCGGCGACGGCTGCGTGCCCAACCTGTGCTGGGAGGCCTCGTACTTCCAGATGCACATCTTCGCCAACGCCTTCCGGCAGGCGGGCACCGACGGCATCGCGGAGATCCTGCCGCACATCCTGGGCAGCGAGTTCGATGCGCCGCAGGGCCGCGTGAAGATCGACCCGACCAACCACCACACCTGCCTGTACCCGCGCATCGGCCGCGTCGACGCACACGGGCAGTTCACCATCGTGCGCCAGGCGACGCGCCCGGTGTACCCGGACCCGTACCTCGTCACCCACTCGCTGGGCGACTGGACGGCACGGCTCGATGCGCTGGAGCTCTAGGATGAGGGCACACCGCTTTAGTCCCGTTGCAGGCGAGGCGTCAGGACGCGTCCCACGAGAGACCTGACCGTGGACAGCACAGCCCCCAAGCGACACACCCTGCGGGTGACGCCACCGCAGCTCAAGGAGCTGCGGCTGCTGAAGATCGCGGTGATCCACCCCGACGACGCAGACGGCCGGCAGCTCACCCAGCAACTGCAGCGCATCGGCTGCCAGGTGCAGGCCTTCTGGCCGCCCGTGCAGCACCTGCCCGAGGGCATCGACGTGGCCTTCATGGCCGTGCAGCCCGACTTCATCAACCTGCGCTTCGAATGGACCCAGAGCGAGGACGCCCCCGCCGTCATCGCCGTCGTGACCTACGAGAACCCGACCATCGTCGAGGCCGTGCTCGAGATCCGCGCCAAGGCCGTGCTGCCGTCGCCGGTGCGCTCGTTCGGCTTACTCTCGGCACTCGTGGTCGCGCGCGAGGCGCACAAGGAAAGCCGCTCGCTCGCGCGGCGCCTGCGCAAGACCGAGGCCAAGCTGCTCGGCGTGCGCCAGCTGGCCGAGGCCAAGAGCATCCTCATGAAGACGCACGACGTGTCGGAAGGCCAGGCCCACGACCTGATCCGCGAACAGGCCATGAGCAAGCGCACCACCATGGAAGACATTGCCGCGGCCATCGTCAACGCCAACGAGATCCTCTCGCTGGGCACCCGCAGTAACAAGCCCGGGCCGGGCTGAACGCGCTCAGAGCTGGCGGAACGCCGTCAGCACCTTCAGCACGCTCTGCGTGGCGCCGTCGAGCGTGGCGGGCGGGCGGTGCGCGATGCCCAGGCGGCGCGTGAGCTTGGGCGTGACCGGCACGATCTGCATGCGCTCGTTGAGCGCCGCGTCGGTGGTCTGCTGCAGCGGCAACAGCGCCGCGCCATAGCCCGCCGCCACCAGGCTGCGGATCGCCGCGTCGTAGTTGAGCTCGATGCGCGCGCGCGGCGCAAAGCCGGCCGCGGCAAACCACTCCATCGACAGCCGGTACATGTGCGTGGTCGCGTCGTTGAAGATCAGCGGCTGCGTCGCCAGCCAGGCCGGCGTGGCGCGCTTGGGCGCCTTCCAGCGCGGCGGCACGAAGGCCATCATGGGCTGCGTGCGCCACGGCGTGACCACCAGCTCGCGCTGCAGCGGCTGCGGCATCGCCACCAGGCCGATGTCGAGCGTGCCCGCCGCCAGCCGCGCCATCGCCTCGGCCGAACCGAGGATGCTCACCTCGACGTCGATGCCCGCGTGGCCCACGCCCAACGCCTCGAGCACCTGCGGCAGCAGGTCGACCACCACGCCGGTGGAGGTGCCCAGCCGCACGCGGCCCGTGCGGCCCTCGGCCTGGCGCTTGACGGCCTCCACCGCCTCGTCGGTGTCGCGCAGCAGCTTGCGCCCGCGCTCGACCAGCGCCGCGCCGGCCGCGGTGGGCGTGACGCGGCGGTTGCCGCGCACCACCAGCTGCGCGCCCAGGCGCGATTCGAGCTCGCTGATGTGCAGGCTCACGGTGGGCTGCGCCAGGTGCAGCGCCTGCGCCGCCGCCGAGAAGGTGCCCAGGTCGGCGATGGCGATGAGCGTGCGCAGTTGGTCGAGGTTGAGCTGTCGCATCAGGAATGCTGATTGAAGGTGTCAGAAATCTCAACTTCCACAATAGCATGCGCCGCCGGAAGATGAGCGCTCCCCTACCAGGAGCCCACCGTGACCGCGCCGAAGCCACCGTCTTTTCATCAACGCCTGCTGCATGCCCTGCACGACTGGCGCCGCCGCGCCGTGACACGCCGCCGCGCCCGCGACGACGTGCTGCTGCTGGCCGGCATGAGCGACCACGACCTGCGCGACCTGGGCATCGGCCGCAGCGAAGTGCCCGAACTGGTCGACCGCAGCCGCTACTGACCCGCTGGACCTCGCCTGCGGTTTCTTCAGGAAGCCGCGGACAATTTGAGGTTCAATCCGGGGCGTGCCCTCCACCGCCTCCCCTGCCCTTCTTTCCATCGAACTCACCTCGCCGCAGTCCGTCGACGGACGGCGCGCGGCCTTCCAGTCGCTGTGGCTGCTGGTGCGCATGCAGCACGCCCACGCGCACGGCGGCGGTGTCGTGCGGCTGGCCGACCTGCGCGGCGAGGTGTCCGACGCCAGCACGCTGCGGATGGTCGTGAGCCGCGCGTTCCGCGACTTCAAGGCCTGGGGCCTGGAGGTCGGCTGGGGCGAAGACCTGCAGCGCGAGCCGCGCTTTCTCAACGCCGAGCGGCGCAGCCAGGGTCCGTTCTGGCTGCCGGCCGCGCAAGCCAAGCGCCTGCGCCTGCTCGTGGACAACCGGCCGGCCACCGCCGCCGAGGTGGCGTCGTTCCTCGGCCTGCGCGCCCGCAAGGCGCAGGCCGCCGGCGCGATCACGCCGCCCGACGCCGTGCACCTGCAGGACGCCGCCTTCTGGAAGCAGCTGGTCGCCTCGCAGCAGGCCGCGCGGCAGGGCCGGCTGATGTCGCCGGTGGCAGGCGGCAACGGCAACGGCAGCGCGCTCGAAGCCATCCGCCTGGCCGGCACGCTGGCCGCGAGCGACTTCCAGCGCGCGCTGGTCACGCTCAACGAGGCGATGCTGTGGCGCCGGCTCGGCGACAACGAACAGGCCCGCCGGCGGCTGCAGGCGCTCAAGAAACAGCGGCTCGCGCACCACGTGGCGGGCAACGACTACCTGGGCGCGATGGAATGCATCGTCTCGGCCTGGTGCGCCTACACCGCGCGCGACCTGCCGCTGGCGCAGTCGCTGCTGGGCGGCATGGCGCAAGACCCGGCGCGCGCGCTGGTGCTGCGCCACCACCCCGACGTGCGCTTCGAGTGGTGCAACCTGTGGGCGCTGGCCTGCCGCTCGCGCGCCCTCGCGCTGGCCGCCGACGACCGCCCGGCCGCCGCCGCGCTCGCCGAAGAGTCGCTGCAGCGCTTCGGCGAGGCGCTGGCGGCGGCCTTCGAGTCGCACTCCTTCGACGCCGCGCAGCACGTGGCGGCCAACATGGGCATGGCCGCGTGGCTGTTCGACCGCGTGGGCCTGGGCGACCTGCCGGCGCTCGCGCACGACGGCCACCGGGCCGACACCACGCGCCGCGCGGTGCAATGGATCGCCTTCAGCGAATGGCTGTGCGGCCACACCGACGGCCAGGGCCGCTCGGCATGGAACGCGATCTACCTGATGCGCATCGCGCGCGGCCACTGCCGGCCCGACGCGCAACCCACGCTCGCGCAGTTCCGCGCGCAAAAGCCGCTCGACCCGGCCGCGATGTCGAAGCTCGCGGGTCCGCTCGCCGACGCCTTCGACACCGCGAACTGGCCCGCGCGCTGGGTCGACGTGGCGCAGGCGCGGCTGGCCGACCACCAGGCCGGGCGACGCCGCTACCCCGGCCTGCAGCAGGGCAGCCTGCTGTTCGAGCACGCGTGGTACGCGGCGCATGCGGGCGACCTGAAGGCGGCCGAGCACTCGCTGGGCCTGTTGCGCGAAGTGCTGCCGCAGCTGGTGCCGAGCGACCGCGCCTACTTCACCGAGTCGTGGAACGATGCGTTGCCGGCCGAGCTGGTGCTGGAGGCGAAGCCGCCGCGGCGGCCGGCGGCCCCTCGGAAAAAGGCGCGCTGAGCGCCTGCTGCACGCGCTCGCGCAGCACCGGCAACACATCGCGCTCGAACCACGGGTGGTGCTGGAACCACGCGGTGTTGCGCGGCGACGGATGCGGCAGCGGGACGAAGCGCGGCGCGTAGTCCGCAAAGGCCTCGACGGTTTCCGTCACGCCGCCGCGCGCGGTCTTGCCGAGGAAGTGGCGCTGCGCGTACTGGCCGATGAGCAGCGTCAACGCGATGTGCGGCATCTGCGCCAGCAGGCGGTCGTGCCACAGCGGCGCGCACTCCTTGCGCGGCGGCAGGTCGCCGCTGGTGCCTCGGCCCGGGTAGCAGTAGCCCATGGGCACGATCGCGATGCGCGTCGCGTCGTAGAACAGCTCGCGGTCGATGCCGAGCCAGCGGCGCAGCTGGTCGCCGCTCTTGTCGTTCCACGGCACGCCGGTCTGGTGCACCGTGAGGCTGGGCGCCTGGCCGACGATCAGCAGCCGCGCGCTCGCGCTGGCCTGCACGATCGGGCGCGGCCCGAGCGGCAGGTGCGCCTCGCATGCGCGGCAGGCGCGGATGTCGGCGAGCAGCGCATCCACGACGTTGGAGCTAGTCGGCGAACGGGCGGAAGAAGGCGTTCAGCTCGGTGCCCGGCGTGGCATCGGCAAAGCCGTCGAAGCGGCCCTCTTCGGCCAGCGTGCGCGCGGCGCGGATGAAGCCGCCCCAGGCCGCGCGCGCCATGCCGCCGCCCACGCTCACGCGGCGCACACCGAGCGCGGCGATGTCCGCCATCGTGAGCTCGCTGGTCGCGCCGACCAGCAGGTTGACCGGCTTGGGCGCGACGGCGGCCACCACGGCCGCGATCTGCTCGCGCGTCTTGATGCCGGGCGCGTAGAGGCAGTCGGCGCCGGCCTCGGCGTACGCACGCAGGCGCGCGATGGCGTCGTCCAGGTCGGGGCGGTTGGCAAAGAAGTTCTCGGCGCGGCCCACGAGCAGCGTGTCGCCGCCCGCCGCGTCGATGGCCCGGCGCGCGGCGCGCAGGCGCTCGACCGCGACGTCGATGGGAAACAGCGGATCGTCGGGGTTGCCCGTCGAATCCTCGATCGACAGGCCCGCCACGCCGGTCTCGACCGCGAGGCGCACGCTCTCGGCCACGCCCTGCGCGTCGGCGGCGAAGCCGTTCTCGAAATCGGCGTTCACCGGCAGGTCGGTGGCGGCCACGAGTTCACGCAGGTGCGCGAGGATCTGGTCGCGCGACAGGGCACCGTCGGCATGGCCCTGCGACCACGCGAAGCCGGAGCTGGTGGTGGCCAGCGCCTGGTAGCCCAGGCCTTCGAGGTAGCGCGCGCTGCCGGTGTCCCAGGGGTTGGGAATGACGAAGCAGCCTTGGGTGTGGAGCGCGCGAAAGTCTGCGCGCTTCTGCGCGATGGAGCGGGTCATGAGAGCCTCATCTTTCCTTCGGGGTTCAGGGAGGGGTGGCGGCCACAGGTGCGGGCACCGGTGCAGCCGCGAGGATGTGTGCCGCGAGCACGGCGAACTGGTCGGTGCGGACCTCGCTGCGTCGCAGCCAGCCCTTGCTGTTGTCGACACGGTGCACCACGACGAGGTCGCGCTTGCGATCGACCATCATGAACTGGCCGCCGGCACCCACGGCCAGGAGCAGCTGGTTGGGCCCGCGCTGCCAGAACGGAAAGCCCTTGAGCGGCACCCACCACAGATAGCCATAGCCGCTCCAGCCGGGTCCGACGGTCGTGTACGAGGTGGTGCTTTCGGTCACCCAGCCGGCCGGGACGATGCGCTTGTCGTGCCACATGCCGTCGCGCGCCATCAGCAGGCCGATGCGGGCCAGGTCGCGCGCCGACAGATGCATCACTTGGGCCGGGTGCTCGGAGCTGCGTTCGAGCCGGGACTCGGTGTCCTGCGGGTAGCGGAAATCCTGGAACTGCAGCGGTTCGGCCAGGTCGGTCTTCAGCGCCTCGAAGACGCTGCGTCCGGTGCGGCGTTCGAAGATGCTGCCCAGCACGTTGGCGTCCCAGTTGTTGTAGTACCAGAACTCGCCCGGCGCATGGCTGCCCCGGGCCGGTCGCTCGGCCTTGGCCTGGGCGGTCTCGTAGGCGGCCGGATGGTAGACACCCGAGCGCAGCTGCAGCAGCTGCCGCACGGTGGCCGTGCGTTCGGTGTCGCTGAGCCCGTCCTTGTCGCCGATGCCGAGCTGGCCCAGCGTCTGGTCCAGGTCGATCTCGCCGCGGCCGACGTGAATGCCGTAGAGCACGCTCTGCACGCTCTTGCGCACCGAGGCCAGGTTCATCGGCTTGTCGATGTCGCCGTAGGCATGCACGAGCACGCCCTTGTCGATCACGAGGTAGGCGTCGGACTTGATCGATGCGGCAAACGCGTCGGCCACCTTGAGCTTCGCTTCGGACCAGTGGCTCGGTTCAGCCGCGCTCGGGGTGGCCCACTGCGCGGCGGGGAACACGCCGGCCGCGGGCACGGCGTGCGCGGCGCACAGCAGCAGCACGGCAGACAGCGCGGTGCGCAACACGCCGGGCAAGAGACTGCGCGGAAGACCGGCCATGGGCATCTCGACTCCTGAAAGTCGTGCGCCTTGGAAACGACGTGGGAACCTGGGGGCTGCGGGGCCCGGCGCGACGAGCCTCGCATTCTGACGCAGCGACGCCAGCCTTGCTGCCTCAGCACTCCACCACGTTGACCGCGAGCCCCCCGAGCGAGGTCTCCTTGTAGGTGGACTTCATGTCCTCGCCGGTCTGCTTCATGGTGCGGATCACGGCGTCGAGCGAGACGTAGTGGCTGCCGTCGCCGCGCAGCGCCATGCGCGAGGCGTTGATGGCCTTCACGGCGCCCATCGCGTTGCGCTCCACGCAGGGAATCTGCACCATGCCGCCGACCGGGTCGCAGGTCAGGCCCAGGTTGTGTTCCATGCCGATCTCGGCCGCGTTCTCGACCTGCGCGGGCGTGGCGCCGAGCACCGCGGCGAGCGCGCCGGCCGCCATCGAACAGGCCACGCCGACCTCGCCCTGGCAGCCGACCTCGGCGCCCGAGATGGAGGCGTTGGTCTTGTAGAGCATGCCGATGGCCGCGGCGGTGAGCAGGAAGTCGACGATGCCCTCGTCGCTGGCCTGCGGCACGAAGCGCTGGTAGTAGTGCATCACGGCGGGCACCACGCCGGCCGCACCGTTGGTGGGCGCGGTGACGACACGGCCGCCGGCCGCGTTCTCCTCGTTCACCGCCATCGCGAAGGCGTTGACCCAGTCCATGGCCGCGAGCGGATCGGCGGCGCCGGCCTGCGCCAGCAGCTCGCGGTGCAGCTCGGGCGCGCGGCGGCGCATGCGCAGCGGGCCGGGCAGCGCCTGCGCGGCCAGCGGGTTGTCGATGCCGAAGCCGCGCTGCACGCACTGCTGCATCACGCCCCAGATGCGCAGCAGGCCCGCGCGCACCTCGGCCTCGGGCCGCCACACGCATTCGTTGCGCAGCACCAGCGTGGCCACGGAGATGCCGTGCGCGTGGCACTGCGCCATGAGTTCGTCGCCGGTCGTGAAGGGATGCGGCACGGCCGCTGCAGCGGCGGCCGTTTGCGCCACCGCCTGCCCGCCCTCGACGACGAAGCCGCCGCCGACCGAGAAGTAGGTGCCTTCGGCCAGCACGGCGCCGTCGGCCGCGAAGGCGGTGAAGCGCATCGCGTTCGGGTGCTCGGGCAGCGACTCTTCGCCGCGAAAGGCGATGTCGCGCACGCGGTCGAAGGCGATGGGCGTGGTGCCCAGCAGCGCGAGCTGGCCGGTGCGGCGCAGCGCGTCCAGGCGCGGCTGCACGGTCTCGGGCCGCACGGTGTCGGGGGCGTCGCCGAAGAGCCCGAGGATCACGCCCTGGTCGGTCGCGTGGCCGTGGCCGGTGGCGCCGAGCGAGCCGAACAGGTCGACGTGCAGGCGCGCCACCTGCGCGAGCAGGCCGCGCCGTTCGAGCGATTGCGCGAACAGCAGCGCGGCGCGCATCGGCCCGACGGTGTGCGAACTGGACGGCCCGATGCCGATCTTGAAGATGTCGAAGGCGGAGAGCATCAGCGCATCATGCGACCGGAAGCTGCTGTTTGACCAGCGCCACCCAGTAGGCCGCACCGAGCGGCAGGATGTTGTCGTTGAAGTCGTAGTACGGGTTGTGCACGTTCGGGTCGTTCGGGCCCTCGCCCGCGCCGATGCCGATGTAGGCGCCGGGGCGCTTTTGCAGCATGAAGGCGAAGTCTTCCGAGCCCATGGCGGGCGGGATGTCGGTGTGCACCTGCTCGATGTCGACCAGGCTGGCCGCCGCTGCGATGGCCGCGTCGGTCTCGGCCGGCGTGTTGACCACGCCGGGGTAGCCGCGGCGGTACTCCAGCGCCACCTTGGCGCCGTGCGTGGCGGCCACGCCGTCGCAGATCTGCTGCATCGCCGCCTGGGTCTTGTCCTGGATGGCGGCGTCGAGTGTGCGCACGGTGCCGCGCAGCACGACGGTTTCGGGAATGACGTTCCAGGTGTCGCCGCCGTGGATCTGCGTGACGCTGACCACGGCCGCGTCGGTGGCGCCGGTGCGCCGGCTCACGATGGTCTGCAGCGCGTTGATGAGCTGGGCCGAGATCACCACCGAGTCGATGCCGGTCTCGGGCATGGCGCCGTGGGCGCCCTTGCCGGTGATGACGATCTCGAAGGTGTCGAGAAAGGCCGTCATGGTGCCCTTGCGGATCGCGAAGCGCCCGCGCGGCAGGCTCGGGAAGTTGTGCATGCCGTAGACGGCGTCGGCCGGGAACTGCTCGAACAGGCCCTCTTCGACCATCACGCGGCCGCCGCCTTCGTTTTCCTCGGCAGGCTGGAACACGAAGTGCACCGTGCCCTGGAAGGGCTTGTGGCGCGACAGGTGCTCGGCCGCACCCAGCAGCATCGCCGTGTGGCCGTCGTGGCCGCAGGCGTGCATCTTGCCGACGCATTTGGAGGCATGCGCCTGCGTGCCGAGCTCCTGCATGTTGAGCGCGTCGAGGTCGGCGCGCAGCGCGATGCTGGGGCCCTCGCCGTTCTTCAGCGTGCCGACCACGCCGGTGCCGGCCAGGCCGCGGTGCACGGGCAGGCCCATGAGCATCAGCGCATTGGCCACCACGTTGGCGGTGCGGTGTTCCTCGAAGGCGGTCTCGGGGTTGGCGTGGATGTCGCGGCGCCAGCTGAGCATGCGGGCACGGGTGTCTTCGGCAATCTCGGGGTCGCGGTACATGGCGTGAATCTCGTGGAGTGGGATGAAACGAAACGGTCTTTTCGGGGAACACCGCGGAACCGGCTTTGCCGGGCCGCTGGTGTTGCCCCCGGTAGGGGGTTGGCGAAGCGACACGAAGTGCGCGTAGCCTGGGGGCGAGCTCTATTTCTAGTGGAAGAACTCGGCGATGAAGGTCGCGCCGAGGAAGGTGCCAGCCGTCGCGGTGAGCGACACCACCACGATGCGCCAGCCGAGGCGGCGGAACACGGGCAGGTCCTTGGCGACCGAGAAGCCGGCCAGCGCCAGCACCGGCGTCGTGAAGGCCAGGAAGTTGAGCTTGGCGGTGATCGCGATCAGCGCGTCGGAGAAGGGGAACAGCCCCGGGATGCCGACCACGGTGGCCACCACCGAGAGCACCAGCACCATCGGCAGGCGCGGCACGAAGCGCTTGATGGCTTCGACGGCGCCGGCAATCGCCACCACGGCGAGCACGCCTTCGAGCGACACCAGCACCGGCACCTTGTAGGTCACGGCATTGCCGATGAGCACGCCGCCGCCCACCACCAGCCAGGCCAGCAGCGTGTCGCGCAGCGAGGTCGGCGCGGCGTGGGCCACGTCGGCGCTCGAGACGTTCGCGCCCGCGTCCACGGCGGCGCCTTGTTGTGCGCCATGCTTTGAGAAGCGGCCCAGCACCGGCTCCAGCTTGCCGTAGAGCCACGAGCACAGCGGCAGCGACAGGAACAGCGTGAAGTAGAAGCCGGCCACGGTGGTCAGCAGGTTCGACGCGGCGGCAATCGCCGTGAGCTGCGGCAGCATCTCGGGCGGGCTCTGCGCGGCGATGGCGCCCAGCGCCGCCGCCATCAGGCTGCCCGAGCCCACGCCGGCGCCCATGGCCAGCGAGCGCGGGTCGAAGATGTGCAAGCTGGCGATGAAGCCCGCCAGCACCGCGATGAACAGCGCGCCCAGCACGGTGCCGGTGATGTACTCGGCCAGCACGCCGCGGCCTTCGGGCGAGGCCATGCCGTACTTCTCGCCGATGATCACGAGGTTGCCCTCGCGGCCCACCGAGAAGGTGGCGCCCACGGCCTCGCGCTTGATGCCCAGCAGCAGCGCCAGCGGCAGGCCCAGCGCCAGGGTGCCCAGCGCATGGCCGAACTCCTGGAACAGCAGCGCCCAGCCGGCCTGCTTGACCTGCGGCAGCGCGGCGCCGACCGTGAGGCCCAGCTTCACCACGAACAGCAGCAGGCCCGCGTTGAGCAGCCCGCCGGCCAGCGACTGCTGCGCCGTGGCCACGCGCACCACGCCCGGCACGCGCCGGTGCGCGATGCCCCAGGCGGCGGCCATGAGCAGCGCCCACAGCATCGGCAGCAGCACCACCTTGCCGGGGCCGACGCTGAACTGCGTCGGGCCGATGAGTTCGGCCACGGCCACGAGGACCAGGGTGACGACGAGGAGCTTGAGTTTGCCGGCGGCGGTGGACGGCGCGACGGCTGCAATCGTGGAGGCGGCGGAGGTCATGGGTGGGGCGGGATGGGCGTTTTCGAGGGGTGCCGACGAGTTTCGGGCGGCGAGCCTCTTGCATCAATGACCGCAAATAAGGATATTCGTTGCATTGAATGCAACACTCGGAGACGACCGCCATGGACGACAAGCTCGACACCCGCCGGGTGCGCTACTTCATGCAGGTGCTCGAGAGCGGCTCGGTGCGCGGCGCGGCCGACGTGCTCGACATGGACCCGTCGGCCGTGAGCCGCGCCATAGGCATCCTGGAGACCGAGTGCGGCCTGCCGCTGCTGGAGCGCCACGGACGCGGCGTGGTGCCCACCGACGCGGGCCAGCTGCTGGCCGGCTACGTGCGAAGGCAGCAGGGGCAGAAGCAGCACCTGCTGGCGCAGATGGACAGCATCCGCAAGATCGAGAGCGGCCACATCGACATCGTGGCCGGCGAAGGCTATGTCGACTGGCTCATGCGGCACAGCCTGCGCATCTTCATGGCCAGCCACCCGAAGATCACGGTGAACCTCGATGTGGCCAGCACCGACGAGATCGTGCGCCGCGTGATCGAGGAACGTGCCCACATCGGCATGCTGTTCCAGCCGCCGAAGGACGAGCGGCTCACCTCGCACCAGTCGCACGCGCAACCGATCCAGGCCATGGTGCTGGGCTCGCACCCACTCGCGCAGCTCGGGCGCCCGCTGAAGCTGGCCGACCTGCTGCCCTACCCCGGCGCCACGCTGCACCGCAATTTCGGCGTGCGCCAGCACATCGAGGCGGCCGAGATCAGTGAGGGCGTGCGGCTGCCCGCGCTGCTGACCACCACCTCGTTCAGCGCGCTGGGCCACTTCGTGTCGGCGGGCCTGGGCTACACGCTGGGCACGCGCATCTCGCTCACGCCCAACGCCGACCACCCGTCGCTGGTCGAGCTACCGATGAAGAACCCGCTGCTGTCGCAGGGGCGCTCGCACATCGTGTCGCGCCATGGCCGCCTGCTGCCGCCGGCCGCGGCGACGCTGCTGCGCCAGGTGGTGGCGGACATGAAGCGCTATGCCGATTCGATCGCGGGCACGGGCATCGGCAAACCCCGCGCGAGCACCCGCGGGCGCGGCGCGACAGGTTGAAGGGCATGGGGGCTTGCGTTGCATGCGCGCACGGTTCGGTGTTCTGATCGGAGCCCATGTCCTACCTCGCTCCCCTCTTCATTCACCTGCTGTGCGCCGCCTTCTGGGTCGGCGGCATGGCCGTCATGCACTTTGCGGTGCGCCCCGCCGCCGTCGCCACGCTGGAGCCGCCGCTGCGCCTGCGCATGATGGCCGCGACGCTGCGGCGTTTCTTCATCGGGGTGGACGCGTCGGTCACGCTGCTGTTCGTGAGCGGCTTCGCGATGATCCTCGCGACCGGCGGCTTTCGCGCCGTGCACTGGCGCGTCGAGGCCATGATGGGCATCGCGCTCGTGATGGCGGCGATCTACGTCTACATCCGCGCTTCGGTGTTCCGCGCCCTGCGCCGCGCGGTGGACGACAACGCCTGGCCCGTGGCGGCCGCGCGGCTCAATACCGTGCGCCAGCTGGTGACGCTGAACCTCGCGCTGGGCGTGGTGGTGTTCGCGGTGGCGGTGATGGGGCGCGGCGGCTAGCCGTTGCCGCGGTCGAATTCGACCTGCGGCTCGCCCGTGCAAAGCACGGAAACGCAGTCGGTGAATCCGGCCACCAGGTATTCGTGCACATCGCCGTAGAACAGCCCGACACAGCTGCCGGGCCGCGCCGACTCCTGCGACAGCCAGCCACCCGACTGAATGGAGAACACCCAGCCGTTCGGCAAGGAGCACGCGGGCCAGTACTCGCCGAGATCGCGCTCGTCCATGACGCGGTAGGCCACCACATCGTCGAAGCGGACCCGGAGGGACGCGTCGCTTTTTGCATCCTGGGCGACGACCGTGAGTTGCTTCACTGCATAGTCGACACGCACGATCTCCCAGGTGCCTGCACCATCGAATGCAGTGGTCACCGCGACGGCCTCGACCTGGACCGTTTCAGTCATCGCCCGACAGCCCTCAGCGTTCGCCCAGCACCGCGCCGTCCACCGGCTTCTGCAGCCACTGCGCGATGTCCTCGCCCAGCTTGTAGGTGACGACACCGACCATGCTGCAGGTGCTGCGCGGCATGCCGAAGTAGATGAACATCTGGCGCTGCGCCGTGAACTTGGCGGGCGCCGCGCCGTCGCGCTCCAGCGTGCCGCGCAGCTGGACGATCTTGGGGCCGCCGTAGAGGCCACCCGCATTCGCGAGCAGATCGGTGATCTCCAGCTTCAGCACGGGCGCGCCCTGCGCATTGGCGGGCAGCGGCGGTGCAAGCAGGAACTCGTAGGGCGCGAGCAGCTGGTCTTGCACGGCCTGGCGCAGCGAGGCGGGCACGTCGCACGAATCGTCCGCCTTCGACAGCGTGACGCCCTTGGCGGTGGTGCCGTAGGCCACGGGCGCCATGAGCACGCTGTTGCGCGCCGTGGCCTCGGGCGGCGGGGGTTCGGGGGCCGCAGGCTGGCGCGTGCCGCAGGCGGCCAGCAGCGAGGCGGCGCCCGCGAGCGCAAGAAGCCGCGCGGCAACGCGCGCGGTGAACGGATGTTCGGTCATGTGGAATCCCCCTGAATGATTTGTTCCGCGCCAGGTGGCGCGCGCCGATTCTGCGTCAGCGGCGGCGTGTCAACGCGACGCAGAGTCTAGGCCGCGGGGCCCTTCAGCTCGACGCCGTTGCCATCGGGGTCTTCGAGGTAGATCGAAGGACCACTGCCCTCGGCCCCGAAGTTGTTCTGCACCTCGCCCTGCACCGGCACGCCGTGCCGCGCCATGCGCGCGCGGATCGCGGCTTCATCGAAAGGCTCGATGCGCAGGCAGAGGTGATCGACGTTGCGCCCCTCGCGCCCGGCCAGCGCGCCGCCCTGGCGGCCCAGCTTGCCGTCGTGCGTGACGAGGTCGATGAGGCTGCTGCCGGCGCGCAGGTGCACGAGGCCGAGGTCGTCGCGGCGCTTCTCGAGCGTGCAGCCGAGCACGTCGCAGTAGAAGGCCATGGACCGCGCGGCATCGCGCACGCGCAGCACGACGTGGTCGATGCGCAGCACCGCGAACGGCGGCACATCGGCCATGGAAGAAGCTGGAGACGGAGCAGGCGGGCGCGTCATGCCCGCCAGTGTGTCAGACCACCCCGGCCGCGCGCAATGCCTCGAAGCGCGAGGCGTCGACGCCCATCTCGGCCAGCACCTCTTGCGTGTGCTGCCCGAGCGCGGGCGGTGCGCGGCGCAGCACCGGCGGCGTGGCCGTGAGGCGCAGCGGGCTCGCCACGCCGGTGATGCTGGCGATGCCGTCGCCCGCATCGCGCGGCAGCGTGACGGCCAGGCCGCGCGACTTGACCTGTGCGTCGTCGAAGGCCTGCGCGATGTCGTTGATGGGGCCGCAGGGCACGGCCTTGTCTTCGAGCAGCGCGACCCAGTCGGCGGTGGTGCGGGTGCGCGTGAGTTCTTCCATCATCGGGATCAGGACGCCGCGGTGTTTCACGCGCAGTGTGTTGGTCGCAAAGCGTTCGTCGGCGGCCCACCCGGCATGGCCGGCGGCTTCGCAGAAGCGCGCGAACTGGCCGTTGTTGCCGATGGCCAGCAGCATCGCGCCGTCCTGCGTCGGAAAGTCTTGATAAGGCGCGAGGCTCGGGTGCGTGTTGCCCTGGCGGCCCGGCGCCTTGCCGGTGTTGAGAAAAGCGCTCGCCTGGTTGGCGAGGATGGCCATGCCCACGTCGAGCAGCGCCATGTCGATGTGCTGGCCTTCGCCGGTGCGGTCGCGCACCTGCAGCGCCGCGAGGATGGCGGTGCTCGCATAGACGCCGGTGAAGAGATCGGTGAGCGCCACGCCCACGCGCAGCGGGCCGCCGCCGGGTTCGCCGTCGGGACGGCCGGTGATGCTCATCATGCCGGTCATGGCCTGGATCATCAGGTCGTAGCCGGCGCGCTCGGCGTAGGGGCCGTCGTGGCCGAAGCCGGTCACGCTGCAGTAGATGAGGCGCGGGTTGGCCGCGCGCAGGCTTTCCTGGTCGAGGCCGTATTGCTTCAGGCCGCCGGTCTTGAAGTTCTCGACCACGATGTCGGCCTGCGCCGCCATCTGCTGCAGCAGCGCCTGCCCTTCGGGCGTGGCCATGTCGATGGTGACCGAGCGCTTGTTGCGGTTGCAGGACGTGAAGTAGCTGGCCTGGTCGGTGTCGTGGCCGTTCGCGTCCTTCACGAAGGGCGGGCCCCAGGTGCGCGTGTCGTCGCCGACGCCGGGGCGTTCGATCTTGACGACATCGGCGCCCAGGTCCGCGAGGATCTGCGTGCACCACGGGCCCGCGAGCACGCGGGACAGATCGAGGACCTTGATGCCGTCGAGTGCAGCTGCCGGTTTGTTCATCGTCATCTACGTCGGTGTTGTCTCGCAGTTCGCGGGATGCCGCGGAACCGGCTTTGCCGGGCCGCTGGCATCGCCCCCTGGAAGGGGGTTGGCGTCTACACGAAGTGAGTAAGACTGGGGGTCAGTTTGAAAAAGCTGCGATGCCGGTGATGGCGCGGCCCAGGATGAGCGCGTGGATGTCGTGCGTGCCTTCGTAGGTGTTGACCACTTCGAGGTTCACCAGGTGGCGCGCCACGCCGAACTCGTCGCTGATGCCGTTGCCGCCCATCATGTCGCGCGCCATGCGGGCGATGTCCAGCGACTTGCCGCAGTTGTTGCGCTTCATGATCGAGGTGATTTCCACCGCGGCGATGCCTTCGTCCTTCATGCGGCCCAGGCGCAGGCTGCCTTGCAGGCCCAGCGTGATCTCGGTCTGCATGTCGGCCAGCTTCTTCTGAATGAGCTGGTTGGCGGCGAGCGGGCGACCGAACTGCTTGCGGTCCAGCGTGTATTGGCGGGCGCGGTGCCAGCAGTCTTCGGCGGCGCCGATCGCACCCCACGAGATGCCGTAGCGCGCGCTGTTCAGGCAGGTGAACGGGCCCTTGAGGCCTTGCACTTCGGGGAAGGCGTTTTCTTCGGGGCAGAACACGCCGTCCATGACGATCTCGCCGGTGATGCTGGCGCGCAGGCCCACCTTGCCGTGGATGGCGGGGGCGGTCAGGCCCTTCATGCCCTTTTCGAGCACGAAGCCGCGGATCGGGCCGACGGTGCCGCTTTCGCTGACTTCCTTGGCCCACACGACGAACACGTCGGCGATGGGCGAGTTGCTGATCCACATCTTCGAGCCGCTGAGCGAGTAGCCGCCCGGCACCTTCTTGGCGCGCGTGGCCATGCTGCCGGGGTCGGAGCCGTGGTCGGGTTCGGTCAGGCCGAAGCAGCCGATCCATTCGCCGGTGGCGAGCTTGGGCAGGAACTTCTGCTTCTGTGCTTCGGTGCCGAATTCGAAGATCGGCACCATCACCAGCGAGCTCTGCACGCTGGCCATCGAGCGGTAGCCCGAATCGACGCGCTCGACTTCGCGGGCGATCAGGCCGTAGGCCACGTAGTTCAGGCCGGGGCCGCCGTACTGCTCGGGGATCGTCGGGCCGAGCAGGCCGAGCGCGCCCATTTCGCGAAAGATCGCGGGGTCGGTTTCGCCAGTGCGGAAACCTTCGATGACGCGGGGCGCCAGGCGCTCCTGGCAGTAGGCGTTGGCCGCGTCGCGGATCATGCGTTCTTCGTCGGTCAGCTGCTGGTCGAGAAGAAGGGGGTCGTCCCAGTGGAATTGCGCTTTGGCGGCCATGTGGATGTCTCCGGAAAAGGAAGAAGAAACAAAAGAAGGGGGAATGCGGTCGATCGTAGCCACGCAGGAGGCCCGGCGCAAACGATGAATCCTCACCCAGATATGCGTCCGGCGCACATCTTGAGAGATACATCTTGTTGATTTACTGGTGAAACCAATCCGCCAGTCATACACTCCCGGCATACATGCGCCGCAAGATCCCGCCCCTGCAGACCCTCGTGTGCTTCGACGCCGCCGCACGCCACGAGAGCTACACCCGCGCCGCGCAGGAACTGGCGCTCACGCAGAGCGCGGTGTCGCGCCAGGTCGGGGCGCTCGAGGCCTTCCTGGGCGTGGCGCTGTTCCGCCGCACGCGGCACGGCGTGGCGCTCACGGCCAGCGGCGCCGCCTACGCGCGCCAGATCGCCCGCCGCCTGGAGGCCATGGAGCGCGACACGCTCGACGCCATGGCGCACCAGGGCGAAGGCGGGTCGCTGTCGCTGGCGGCGGTGCCCACCTTCGCCACGCGCTGGCTGGTGCCGCGCCTGCGCGGTTTTGCGGCGCTGCAGCCCGACGTGGTGGTGCACATCGAGACGCGCACCCGCCCCTTCCTCTTTGCCGACGCGGAGTTCGACGCCGCGCTGTACGCCGGCACGCCCGCGCAGGTCGAGAACTGGGCCGGCACGCGCGCGCTGCTGCTCATGCATGAAGACGTGGTGCCCGTGTGCAGCCCTTCGCTGCTGCCCCACGGCAAGGCCGTGTCGCCCGCGGCCATCGCGCAGATGCCGCTGCTGCAGCAGAGCACACGCCCCGACGGCTGGCGCCAGTGGTTCGACGCGCAGCAGGTCGACGCGCCCACCGCCCGCGGCGGCCCGCGCTACGAGCTGTTCTCGATCCTCGCCGCCGCCGCCTCGCACGGCCTGGGCGTGGCGCTCATGCCGACCATGCTGGTGGCCGACGAACTGGCGCGCGGCGAGCTGGTGGTGGCCTGCCCGCGGCCCTTGTCGGGCGAGCGCAATTACTACCTGGTGACGCCGGAGCGGGCGGACCAGCGGCCGTTGTTGAAGTTGTTCAGTGATTGGTTGCTGGGGCAGGCGCGCGAAGGTTGAAGTGGCCAAAAGTGCATCTCATACTGGACATTTTCTTAGGCTTGCCTAATATGAGATACACATATGCCATCCACCGCCCCTCCGACCTTGGACAAAGCCAACCGACGCCTTGAAGCGTTCGGCCGGCATATCCATGCCCGTCGGAAGTCGCTCAGGATCAGCGCCACCACGGCCGCCGAGGCGGCGGGCATGTCGCGCATGACGCTGCATCGCATCGAACGCGGCGAGCCCTCCGTCACGATGGGGGCCTACATGAACGCCCTGGCGGCACTGGGTCTGGATGTCGAAGTGACGGCGCCGATCGAAGGTATCGCCAAGGAGATGGCGGCGCCGGCCTCTTCGCGCACGCCGACGCAGACCGTCCGGGTGGGCGACTTCGCGCAGTTGCGCCGCCTCGCATGGCAATTGCCCGCGGACGCGGAGCTCACCCCCGAAGAAGCCTGGGGCACCTACGAGCGCAACTGGCGCCACGCCGATCCGTCCGCGCTCGAGGCCAACGAACGCCAGCTGCTGGCCGAGCTGGCCCGCCTGCTGGGCCGGAAGCCGCTGGATGTTTGAGCGCGCCCACCATCGCCAGGTGGCCGAGGTGCTCGCGGCGCTGAATGCACCCCTGCTGGCGGACAACCATTGCCTGTTCGGCGGCGGCACGGCCATCGCGCTGCGCCATGGCGAATACCGCGAGTCGGTGGACATCGACTTCCTCGTGTCCGATGTGGCGGGCTACCGTTGCCTGCGCCAGCTCGCCACCGGCAGCGAGGGACTGCGCGCGTTGGCCCGGGAAGGCGCGACCTTGCAGCAGGTCCGCGAGGTGCGCGCCGATCAATACGGCATCCGAAGCGCCGTTCGCGTGGGCGAGACGGACATCAAGTTCGAGATCGTGCTCGAGGCACGCATCGCACTCGAAGCTCCCGGCGCCGCAGACCGCATCGACGGCATCGCCACCCTCACGCCGCTGGACATGGCGGCAAGCAAGCTGCTCGCCAACTCCGACCGCTGGGCCGACGACAGCGTGTTCAGCCGCGACCTGATCGACCTGGCCATGATGCAGCCCGGCAAGCCCCTGCTGCAGCGCGCGGCAGGCAAGGCGCGGCTCGCCTACGGCGACAGCATCGATGCCGATCTTGCGAAGGCCGCCGATGCGCTGCTGGCGCGGCCCGGACGCATGGAGCGGTGCATGCACATGCTGCAGATGACCGCGATTGCGCCGGCCTTGCTGCGCAAGCACATCAAGGCCCTGCTGCCGCGCGCGAAGCGCGACCCCGGCACTTGAGAGACACCCGCTGCGATGTACGACCAGCGGCCGTTGCTGAAGCTGTTCAGTGACTGGTTGCTCGCGCAGGCCCGCCAAGGTTGAGAATGCGCGCCATGCCGCGCGACAGCCGCTCCGAGTACGAATGGCGCATGCACAAGGTGCTGACGCACATCGACGACCACCTGGACGAGGCACTCGATCTCGCGGCGCTGGCCGACGTGGCGCATTTCTCGGCGTACCACTTCCATCGCCTCTTCGCAGCCTGGGCCGGCGAGACGCTGGGCGACTACATCCGGCGCCGCCGCGTGGAGGTGGCCGCGCTGCGGCTTGCGACACAGCCGCGCCTGTCGGTGCTCGAGGCGGCGGTGTCGGTGGGCTTCGGTTCGGGTGAGGCGTTCACCCGCGCGTTCCGCGCGCATTTCGGCAGCGCGCCCAGCGCGTGGCGTGCATCGCACGACTGGGCGCTGCCCTGCGACGATCCCGCACGCAAGAGCAATCCTGATCAGATCGCCCTGCACGGCTTCACGAAGAATGGATCTCCAACGCGCAACGCCGCGCATCATCAGGAGCCACCCGTGAATGTCCAGCTGATCACCCGCTCTCCCGTCACCATCGCCTACCTGCGCTACACCGGCCCGTTCGGCGCGCCGGTGGGCGCGTTCTGGGCCGAGAAGGCCGCGCCCTGGATCGGCGCGCACAAGCTGTGGTCGCATGCGCGCTACGGCATCAGCCACGACGACCCGAGCATCACCGCACCCGAGCACTCGCGCTACGACGCCTGCGTGGAAGTGCCCGACGATTTCGTGCCCGATGGCGGCTTCCAGAAGACGGTGCTGCCGGGCGGACGCTATGCCGCGCTGAGGTTCCAGGGCCTGCCCGAAGAGATCAACGACGCATGGACGCGCCTCATGCGCGACTGGCTGCCCGCGAGCGGCTTCCAGTTCGACAGCCGGCCCGCGTTCGAGTACTACGCGCCCGACATGGCCTTCGACGAGAAGACGAGCGCGTTCGAATGCGACATCTGCATTCCGATCGCGCCGCTCTGAAAGGCGCGGGCTGGCAACTGGCTGGCGCGGCGTGATCAGCCCTTCGCGGGCCGGGCGCCTTCCCGCGCATAGGCTTCGATCATCGCCGGAAAGGCGTCCATCGCAGGCAAGGTGCCGAAGCTGTGCTTCGCGGGCGTCGTGGCCCACGGCAACTTCTCGTCGGTCCAGGTTTCCGCAAAGGGCGCGACCCATTCGTGCCGGTCGAGCATGGTGGCGCGCAGGTTGACGAAATAGTCCATGCCCTCGGTGCGCGTGAACATCCAGCTCTTGCAGTGCGGGCAGAAGAAGTGGTGCGACTCGTCGCCGTGCAGGCCGCCGATGACGGGCTCGCCCGACACCACTTCGAAGCCCGGCGCGGGGATGGCCAATGACAGCGAGAACGCACTGGCGCTCATGCGCTGGCAGCCTGTGCAGTGGCAGGCCATGGCCAGCAGCGGCGGTGCGGTGATCCGCAGGCGCACCTGGCCGCAGCGGCAGCCGCCGGTCCAGGGGAGTTGCCAGTCGTTGGCGGTGTCTTGGGGGGTGTGGTTCTGGGTGCTCATGGAATGCTTTCGGGCTGGGTCGTCAGGATGATCGCTCAAGCCGGGCCCGGCCCCACCGAAACCCGCGTCCGAAAACGGCGAGCCCCCATCCCGCCGCCGCGCGACACTGCCCGCATGAGTTCTTCCGTCGCCGCCCGCATCCATGCCCTCGACTGGCCCCGCATCGATGCCGACCTCGCTGCCCGCGGCTGTGCCATCACCGGGGCGTTGTTCACGCCCGCGGAATGCGCCGCGCTCACGGCCATGTACGACGAAGGCGCGCGCTTTCGCAGCCGCGTGGTCATGCAGCGCCACGGCTTCGGCCAGGGCGAGTACCAGTACTTCGCGAACCCGCTGCCGTCCAGGCTCGTGGCGTTTCGCAGCGCGCTGTACGAACGCCTCGCGCCGCTGGCCAATGCCTGGGCCACTGCGATGGGCCAGCCGGCCGACTACCCGCCGGACCACGCGGCCTACCTCGCGCGCTGCCACGCGGCGGGACAGCTGCGCCCCACCCCGCTGCTGCTGCGCTACGGCGAAGGCGACTACAACTGCCTTCACCAGGACCTGTACGGCGACCTGCAATTTCCGCTGCAGCTCACGGTGCTGTTGAGCCGGCCCGGCGAAGACTTCACGGGCGGCGAGTTCGTGCTGACCGAGCAGCGTCCGCGCATGCAGTCGCGCGCCGAGGTGGTGTCGCTCGCCCAGGGCGAGGCCGTGGTCTTCGCGGTGAACCAGCGGCCGGTGGCGGGCACGCGCGGCAGCTACCGCGTGACGATGCGCCACGGCGTGAGCCGCGTGCGCAGCGGACAGCGCCACACGCTGGGCCTGATATTTCACGACGCGCGCTGAATAGAACGAACGTCCGTTCGCAAGCAAGCCCTCGGGCGCAGCAACATCGCACCAAGCGTGCAAAGTTGCACACATGTACCAAATACAGGCGAAAATCCCGCGCGCATCCGGGGGATTGCCAGGATGGCCGGCGCACACGATCGGCCCCGCAACACCCTCCGGACGCCGGACCACGACCTCGTGAGGAGGAGCCGGGGTCCGTTCCGAGTTGTCGTCAGGGAGCTGTATGTACAAGGAATCGTCCGGGCCACCGGATGGGACGGGTCGCCCGTCTTTCGCGCACGTCACCACGCCGGTGCCACCATCCCCGTCCCCTTCCACCGCCGAGAGTCCGCCGCCCCG
This sequence comes from Variovorax sp. GW821-FHT09D04, assembly GCF_059416405.1. NCBI lineage: Bacteria > Pseudomonadati > Pseudomonadota > Betaproteobacteria > Burkholderiales > Comamonadaceae > Variovorax > Variovorax sp. GW821-FHT09D04. The sequence continues at coordinate 811,304 of NZ_JBWKPA010000002.1, read as the reverse complement.
ACGCCCGCGTCGCTTCCGGGTCGATGTCGGCTCCATCGTCAGTGCCGTGGCGCTCGCGCAGTCGCTGCTGCTGGTCACGCTGGGCTACTGGGGCTCGCAGCGGCTGGTGACGACGATCGGCACCTCGGCGCACAAGTCGAACCACGACCGCACCGAGGACAAGGTGCTGGCCTTCCTGGCCAAGGCCGAGTCGGCGGTCGGCGCGATCGGCAGCTCGCCCAGCCTCACGCCCGCGGGCGAGAACGTGGACCGCACGGCCGAGCTCCTGTGGACGCTGCTGCAGCAATCGCCCGAACTCGACAGCGTCTACGTGGCGAACGTCGAGGGCAAGATGCTGATGGCGCTGCGCTACCCCGTGCCGGCGATCCGCCACATCGCGCGCGGCGACGGCTTCACCACCGAGACCTGGCAGTACAAGCTGCCGCTGGGTTCCGAGGCCGACGTGCAGCAGCGCTTTGCCACGCAGCGCGTGGAAGCCTACCGCAGCAACTACAACCCGACGCAGCGCAGCTGGTTCGTGCAGGCGCGCAAGACGCAGGGTCCGGTCTGGACCGTCCCCTATGTGTTCGCCGCCGCGCAGGAACTGGGCGTGACCTACGCGCTGCCGAGCCAGCGCCGACAGGCCGAGGGCAGCCCGCAGGCGATGGTGGTGGCGGGCGACGTGTCGCTGGGCCGGCTGTCGGAGTTCGTGCGCCTGTTCAGCCGCAACGGCAACGGCAACAGCGCGCTGCTGAGCGCCGACCACAAGGTGCTCGCGCGCAGCGACATGCCCGGCGTGCTCCACACGCTGGAAGCGCCCACGGGCGCGCTCGGTGCGCTGGACGCGCAGATGACGGCCGACGGCATCGCCGGCAGCGGCAGCGACAAGGCCTTCGCCTTCAGCCACGAGGGGCGGCGCTACCTGGTGCAGGCCTCGCGCATTCCCGCCACCGGCTGGCAGCTGGTCAGCTGGGTGCCCGAAGACGTGCTGCTGGGCGGCCTGCGCCGCGCGGTGGCGTGGTCGCTGCTGCTGGCGCTGGTGTTCCTGGGGCTGGCGCTGTACATGTCGCTCAAGCTCTCGAAGCTGGTGACGGCGCCGGTCGAGAACCTCTCGCGCATCGCGCACCGCATCGGCCGGCTCGAACTCGACGACCTGCCGCGCGAGCCCAGCCGCGTGCTCGAGATCCAGCACCTGGACCAGGCGCTCGACGACTCGGCGCGCAGCCTCAAGGCCTTCAGCAAGTTCGTGCCGGTGAACGTGATCAACCAGCTGGTGGCACAGGGCCACGCGCTCGCACCCAACGGCTCGCCGCGCCAGGTGACGGTGATGTTCACCGACGTGGAAGGCTTCACGTCGATCTCCGAATCGATCGCGGCCGACGTGCTGGTGCGCCAGCTGACCGAGTACTTCAACCTCGCGGCCGCGGTGTTCGCGCGCCACGGCGGCGTGATCGACAAGTTCATCGGCGACGGCATCATGGTGCTGTGGGGCGCGCCGGCCGACCTGGAAGACGCCGAGTACAAGGCCTGCTGCGCCGCGCTCGAGCTGCACGCCGAGATGCACCAGCTCAACCGGCAGTGGGCCGAACAGGGCCTGCCCGAGTTCCGCACGCACATCGGCATTCACACGGGCGTGGTGGTGGCGGGGGTGCTGGGCTCGAACGACCGGCTGTCGTACACGGCGTTCGGCGACGTGGTGAATGTGGCCAGCCGCATCGAAGGCGCGAACCGCCAGCTGGGCACGCGCATGCTGATCTCGGAAGTCACCTACGCGGCGCTGAACGGCCGGCTGGCCACGCGGCGCATCGAAGAGCTGGTGGAGCTGCGCGGCCGGCAGACGCGCATGGTGCTCCACGAGTTGCTGACCTGATCCGCGCGAGCCTGTCGCGCGGGTTGGCGTCGATCAGCGCGAGGGGCGTGGCGGCGGCGGTGGCGTGGCCACGCGCACCAGCATCAGGTTGGCGGTGGTGCCGTTGCCCTGCGTGAGCACCGAATACTGCGTGTCGTTGATGAACAGCAGCTGCTCGCCGCGCGTGATGCGCGCCGCCACGGCATAACGCATGCGCGGGTCGATGCGCGCGGCATCGACGCTGAGCTCGAAGGCGAAGGGCGGCTGCTTGCCGTTGGCGGGAATGCGCTGCTCGGCGAGCACGACCGAGGGCGCGTCCATGCGCGACACGTCGAGCAGTTGCACGCGCACTTCGGCTGCGGGGTCGAGTGCGATGCGCTCGCGGTAGGCCACGGTGCCCGTCACGCGCAGCGGTGCGGCGGCGGGTTGGGCCGGCGTGCCCGGCGAGCCGCCCGCGCAAGCGCTCAGGACGGAGGCGCCGGCAACGGCGGAGAGCATGAGGAGGCTGGTGCGTCTTTTCATCGCCCCATTATGCGGAGGCCCGCTGTGCGGCGAAAGCCACATACCAGTCCAGGCTGCCGGGGTTTGCCATCGCCTCGCGGTTCACGACCTTCTCGATGGGCTGGCCCAGCAGCAGCTTCTTGATCGGCAGCTCCTGCTTCTTGCCCGAGAGCGTGCGCGGAATCTCGGCCACCTGGAAGATGTCGTTGGGCACGAAGCGCGGCGACAGCGAGGTCTTGATCGCATTGTTGATGCGCGTGCGCATCGCGTCGTCTAGCGCCACGCCGGGGCGCAGCACCACGAACAGCGGCATGTAGCTGTCGCGGCCCAGGTATTCGAGGTCGACCACCATCGAGTCGAGCACCTCGGGCAGGCCTTCGACCGCGCTGTAGATTTCGCTGGTGCCCATGCGCAGGCCCTGGCGGTTGATGGTGGCGTCGCTGCGGCCGTAGATGATGCAGCCGCCGTCGCTGCCGACCTTGATCCAGTCGCCGTGGCGCCACACGCCCGGATAGGTGTCGAAGTAGCTCGACACATAACGTGCGTTGCCTTCATCGCCCCAGAAGTACAGCGGCATCGACGGAATGGGCTGCGTGCACACCAGCTCGCCGACCTCGCCGATGACCGGCTGGCCCTGCTCGTTCCAGGCCTCGACCGCATGGCCGAGTTCGCGGCACTGCATCTGGCCCGGCACTTCGGGCAGCTCGCGGTTGCCGCCGACGAAGGCGCCGCAGAAGTCGGTGCCGCCGGAGATGTTGCACCACCAGACTTCCTTCGAGCCTGCGTCGAGGATCTGCTGCGAGCCCCAGCGCTGCACCTCGTCGGGCAGCGGCGAGCCGGTGCTGCCCAGGGCGCGCACGCGCGACAGGTCGCCGCAGTCTTTCGCGACGAGCCCCGCCTTCATGCAGTTGGTGAAGTAGGCCGCGCCCGCGCCGAAGAAGGTGACGCGGTGCTTCGCCACGAAGCGCCACAGCACGCCCCAGTCGGGCTTGTCCTTGCTGCCCGCCGGGTTGCCGTCGTAGATGCAGATGGTGGCGCCGAAGGCCAGGCCCGAGAGCTGCGAGTTCCACATCACCCAGCCCGTGGAGCTGTACCAGTGGTAGCGCTCGCCGAAGTTGTTGGCGCCGTAGCTCGCGCCCACGTCGTTGTGCAGGCCGCAGGCGTGCATGGTGAGCAGGATGCCGCCCTGCCCGTGCACGATGGGCTTGGGCAGGCCGGTGGTGCCGCTCGAATAGACGATCCAGATCGGGTGGTCGAAGGGCAGCCACTCGGGTTCGAAGGCTGCGACCTGCGCATCGTCGCGCGCGATGGCTTGTCGCCATTCGACGTCGTGCGCCACCGCGTTCGCAGCAAAGGGCGACTGCACGAGCAGCAGCTTCTGCACGCTCGGCAGCTGGCCGCGCAGCTCCTGCAACACGGTGCTGCGGTCCAGCGGCTTGCCGCCGTAGTGCACGCCGTCGACCGCGATCAGCAGCGTGGGTTCGATCTGGCGGAAGCGGTCGGCCACGGCGGCCGTGCCCATGTCGGGCGCGCACACGCTCCACACCGCGCCGATGCTGGAGCACGCGAGAAACGCCACCATGGTCTCGGGCACGTTCGGCATGTAGGCGGCCACGCGGTCGCCGCGGCGCACGCCGAGCGACTTCAGCGTGAGCGCCACCGAGGCCACCTGCCGGCGCAGCTCGGGCCACGACAGCTCGCGCACCTCGCCGCGTTCGTTGTCGCTCACGATGGCGGGCAGGCCGGCCGCATGGGCCGCATCGGCGTGGCGCAGCACCTCGCGCGTGTAGTTGACCTGCGCGCCGGGAAACCAGCGCGCGCCGGGCATGCGCCGTTCGGCGAGCACCGCGGTGTGCGGCGTGGGCGAGTGCAGGCCGGCGTAGTCCCAGATGCTCTGCCAGAAGGCATCGAGGTCGGTGACGGACCAGCGCCACAGCGCGTCGTAGCTGTCGAAGGCCAGGCCGCGCGTGTCGCGCAGCCAGTTCTGATAAAGGCGGATCTGGGGGATGTTGGGAGCGGGCATGCCACGAGCGTAGCGCCGCGAACGGCCGTGCTCAATGAGGGTTGACCTCAGGGTTTGTACGTGTGTTCAACATTTTTGTACAGCCGTTCAATACGCCCCCATGAACGCTCGCACACCGCCGGCCCGCAAACGCAGCGCCTCTCGAGGCTCAGGCCCCTCAGGCGCCCCGACCGTCGCGCCCGAGCCCGCGCGACCCGACCGCCGCCAGGCGATCCTGCTGGCGGCCGAGAAGCTCTTCGCGCAGCACGGCTACCACGCCGTGACGATCCGCCAGATCGCCGAAGAAGCCGGCGTGCCCCTCGCGCTGGTGGGCTACTACTTCGGCCCGAAGCACGAGCTGTTCCACGCGATCTTCGAACACTGGAGCCACAGCATCGACGAGCGGCTCGCGCGCCTCGCGGCCGTGACCATCGACCCCGACGACGCGCGCACGCTGCCGCGCATCATCGAAGCCTTCACCGCGCCCGTGCTGGCGCTGCGCGCGAGCACCGAGGGCGAGTACTACGCACTGCTGGTGGCACGCGAGCTGTACCACGCCACCGAAGAAGCCGACCGCGTGCTGCGCGGCTACTTCGATCCGCTGGCCGAGGCCTACATCGACGCACTGCACGTGGCGCTGCCGCACGCCACGCGCAGCCAGGTCGCATGGGGCTACCAGTTCGCGCTGGGCGCGCTGCTGCACCACCTGACCGACAGCCGCATCGAACGACTCTCGCGCGGCGAGAACACACGCGCCGACCCGGCCGTGGCGCCGATGCTCGTGAACTTCATCGCCGGCGGCCTGCGCGCCGCGCTGCCGAAACCGAAGGCGACGTCGAAGGCCCCCGCCGCCAAGTCCTCACGCACGAAAAAGACCATCCCCAGGAGACCCCAGCCATGATGAATAGACGCACCCTGCTGTCGGCGCTCGCGGCCGCATCGGCCACCGCCTCGTTGCCTTCGCGCGCCCAGCAGGCCCACCCGAAGATCGTGTTCGGCTACACGGCGGTGACCGACTTCGCCTCGGTCTTCGTGGCGGCCGAAGAGGGCTACTTCAAGAAGCGCAGCCTCGACGTGGAGCTGAAGTTCATTCCGCTCAACTCCACCATCCCGGCCGCGCTGCAGTCCGACTCGCTGCAGATCGGCGGGCCCACGCCCTCGGTGTTCCTGCAGGCGGTGGACGGCGGGCTCGACCTGGTGCTGGTGGCCGGCGGCGGCCTCACCTCGAAGACGATCACGGGCTTCGGCCTGGTGGCGCGCGCGGGCTCGGGCATCAAGAGCGCGCAGGACTGCGTGGGCAAGAAGATCGGCGTGCCGGGGCTCGGTGCCTTCCTGCACGTGACCTTCCGCGCGTGGCTGAAGGACAGCGGCGTCGACTACCGCAAGGTCAACTTCATCGAGGCCGCGTTCCCGCAGCATGCCGACCTGCTGCGCGGCGGCTCGGTCGATGCGGTGGTGTCGGCCGACCCGTTCATGAGCCGCATCACCGAGAGCGGCGCGGGCTACGTGGCCTCGTACTACTCGACCTTCCTGCCCGAGAACAACCAGACCATCGTGCATGCGGCCAAGCGCGAGTGGGTGGCGAAGAACCCCGCCACGGCGCGCGCCTTCCGCGAGGCGCTGGTCGAGGCCGGCGCCTTCATCCAGCAGCAGAAGAACGACGCGAAGGTGCGCACGGCCATCGGCAAGTACATCAAGCTGCCGCCCGAGGTGCTGGCCAAGGTGCAGGTCTCGCCGCCCGGCCCGGTCGTCACCGACAAGCAGCTGGGCTACTGGACCGGGCTCATGAAGGAGCAGGACATGCTCAAGACGAACATCGACGTTGCGAAGCTGATCGCCAAGTGAGCGCGGCCGCCGATTCCTTCTTGCGCTTCGACGGCGTCACCATCCGCCTCGGCGGGCGCGAGATCCTGTCGCCCACCTCGTTCGACGTGGCGCGCGGCGAGTTCGTCTGCATCGTCGGCCCGAGCGGCTGCGGCAAGACCACGCTGCTGCGCGCGGCCAGCGGCCTCGTCACGGCCAGCGCCGGCGAAGTGCGGCGAAAGGGCGTGCCGATGACGGCGCCCTCGCGCGAAGTGGCCTTCGTGTTCCAGGACTACGGCCGCGCACTGCTGCCGTGGCGCACGGTCGAAGGCAACGTGAGCCTGGCGCTCGAAGCGGCCGGCGTGCCCGCGACCGAGCGCGCGCCGCGCATCGCCGACGTGCTCGGCAAGGTCGGGCTCGCCAAGCATGCGCACAAGTTTCCGGTGCAGCTGTCGGGCGGCATGCAGCAGCGCGCGCAGATTGCGCGCTGCCTCGCGCAGAAGCCCGAGCTGATGATGATGGACGAGCCCTTCGGCGCGCTGGACGCGCTCACGCGCCAGAGCCTGCAGGACGAGCTCGCGCGGCTGGTGCGCGACGACGGGCTCACGGTGCTGTTCGTCACGCACGACCTGGAAGAAGCCATCTACCTCGGCGACCGCGTGATCGCGCTGCAGGCCAATCCCGGGCCGGGACGGCCGAGCCTGGCGCGGATGATCGACGTGAAGATCCCGCGTCCGCGCGACCAGCTCACGACGAAGGAGCATCCGGAATACCTGCAGTTGCGGCGTGAGCTGTTCGCCTTCATCGAGCAGGGCCATGACTGAAGGCCGCGTCTTCCGCTGGCTGCGGCCGTGGGTGTTTCCCGCGCTGCTGGTCGGCGCCTTCGAGTGGTACGCGCGGCGCGCGGCGGCGTTGGGCAGCGATGCGCTCGCACCACCGAGCGCGGCGGCCAAGGCCTTCGTCGGCGCGGCCATGGACGGCTCGCTCTGGCAGGCCACGGGCTTCACGCTCGGCACGGCGGCACTCGGCCTGCTGCTGGGTGCGGTGTTCGGCATTGCATTCGGGCTGGTGCTCGGGCTCTCGCGCCGTGCGGCGCAGCTGGGCGCCGTGTCCATCGAGGTGCTGCGCCCCGTGCCTTCCGTCGCGCTGATCCCGCTCGCGATGCTGGGCTTCGGTTTCGGCGTGCGCATGGAAGTGGCCATCGTCGCCTTCGCCACCTTCTGGCCGCTGCTGGTGCTGGTGCAGTCGGCGGTGCAGCAGATCGAGCCCCGGCTGCTCGAGCTGAGCCGCGTGCTCGGGCTGTCGGCGCGCGAACGTGCCTTCAAGATCGTGCTGCCGGCCATCGTGCCACGCCTGTTCGTCGCGCTGCGCCTCGGTGTGGCGGTGGCGCTGGTGGTGGCCGTGACGGTCGAAATCGCCGCCAATCCGCACGGCATGGGCTACGCGATGATGATCGCGCAGCAGAGCTTCGACCCCGCGCTGATGCTCGCGTGGCTGGGCTGGATCGGCGTGGTGGGCTTCGCGGTCAACGCGGGCATGGTGCGGCTGCAGGCCTGGGTCGCGCGCCGCATGGGGGTGCAGCCATGAACAACCGCAACGACCGACTGGGTCTGGGGTGGCTCGGCTCGGTGGGCGTGCTGCTCGCACTGGTCGCGCTGTGGTGGGTGGCGAGCAACGCGGGCTGGGTCAGCCGCGTGTTTTTGCCGACGCCGCAGGCCACGCTCGCGAGCCTGCTCGAAGGGCTCAATCTCTCTGCGGGCAACGATGGCAACGGCGAACTGCTCGCCTTCACGCAGGCCACGGTGGGCCGCATGGTCGAAGGCTGGCTGCTGGCGTCGCTGTTCGGCGTGCTGCTGGGCGCGGCCATCGGCGTGTCGCCCGCCGTGCGCGCGTGGGTGCAACCGACGCTGGAGTTCATCCGTCCGCTGCCTGCCTCGGCGCTGCTGCCGCTGGCCATTTCGATCTTCGGGCTGAACCCCGGCATGGTGCTCTTCGTGGTCGCCTTCGGCGCGATGTGGCCGGTGCTGCTGGCCACGGTGCACGGCTTCGCGGCGGTGGAGCCGCGCCTGTCGGAGGTGGCGCGCTGCCTGCAGATGTCGCGCACCGCGTACATCTGGAAGATGGGCCTGCCCAATGCCATGCCCGACATCCTGGCCGGCATGCGGCTGGCGCTGACCATCGCGCTGATCGTCGCGGTGGTGGGCGAAATGATCGCCTCGCAAAGCGGCCTGGGCCAGGCCATCCTGCTGGCGGCACGCGCCTTTCGTGCCAGCGATCTGTTCGCCGGCATCGTGCTGCTCGGGCTCATCGGCTTCGTGAGCAACGCGCTGCTGGCCTTGGCCGAGAAGCGCCTGCTGCGGTGGCAGCAACCCTGACCGATTCATTCGACCGATTCCTTCAAAACCTACACCCCACAAGGAGCCTCGCCATGCCACGCAAGTTCGTCGACCTGTCGATCTTTCTCGAAAACGACGTGCTGTCCGATCCGCCGGCCTTCGCGCCGAAGATCCAGTATTTCACGCACGAGCACACCTTCGAGCAGATCGAGCCCTTCTTTCCCGGCCTGAAGAAAGAAGACCTGCCCGACGGCGAAGGCTGGGCCGTGGAGCTGGTGCAGCTGTCCACGCACAACGGCACGCACCTCGACGCGCCCTATCACTTCCACTCGACCATGGACAAGGCGCTGGGCGAGAAGAAGCCCGCCATCGCCATCCACGACGTGCCGCTCGAATGGTGCTTCCAGCCCGGCGTGAAGCTCGACTTTCGCCACTTCGCCGACGGCTACGTGGTCACGGCTGCCGATGTCGAAGCCGAGCTGAAGCGCATCAACCACACGCTGAGCCCGCTGGAGATCGTGGTGGTCAACACGCGCGCCGGCTCGCGCTACGGCAACCCCGACTACGTGTCGGCCGGCGCGGGCATGGGCTACGAAGCGACGATGTACCTGCTGGAGCGCGGCGTGCGCCTCACGGGCACCGACGCGTGGAGCTGGGACGCGCCCTTCGTGCACACCGCCAAGAAGTACGGCGAGACACACGACGCCTCGCTCATCTGGGAAGGCCACAAGGCCGGGCGCGACATCGGCTATTGCCACATCGAGAAACTGCACAACCTCGAGGTGCTGCCGCCCACGGGCTTTTTCATCAGCTGCTTCCCGCACAAGATCCGCGGCGCGTCGGCGGGCTGGACGCGCGCGGTGGCGATCTTCGACGACGCGCTGATGGCGTCGGTGTGAACATGATCGAACTCAACCACACGCACGACGCCGGCGCCCGCAGCTGGGTCGCTTCGGCCAACGCCGCGGGCAGCGACTTTCCGATCCAGAACCTGCCGTATGCGATGTTCCGCCGCACCGGCAGCCCCGAGCCGTTTCGCGGCGGCGTGGCCATCGGCGACCAGGTGCTCGACCTCGCGGCGCTGGCCGCGGGCTCGCACGTCGACGGCCTGGCGCTCGATGCGGCGCGCGCCGCTGCCCTGCCCGCGCTGAACGATTTCTTCACGCTCGGCCCGCCCGCCTGGCAGGCGCTGCGCCATGCGGTCTTCGCGCTGCTGCACAGCGATGCGCCGGCCGCGACGGTGGACGACCTGCGCGGCTGCCTCGTGCCGCAGGCCGAGGTCGAATACACCGTGCCCGCGCGCATCGGCGACTACACCGACTTCTACACCTCGATCGACCACGCGCTGAACATCAGCCGCCTGATGAACCCCGACGGCGACGTCACGCCCAACTTCCGCTGGGTGCCGACGGCGTACCACGGGCGCGTGTCGACCATCGGCGTGAGCGGCCAGCGTTTTCACCGGCCGATGGGCCAGGCCATGGCGCCCGGCGCGAAGGCGCCGACCTACCAGGCCTGCGCGCGGCTCGACTACGAGCTGGAGCTGGGCGTGTGGATCGGCCAGGGCAATGCGCAGGGCGAGGCGATTCCACTCGCGCGCGCGGAAGACCACATCTTCGGTCTCTGCCTGCTCAACGACTGGTCGGCGCGCGACATCCAGTTCTGGGAAATGGCGCCGCTCGGGCCCTTCCTTGCAAAGAACTTCGCCACCACGATCTCGCCGTGGATCGTGACGATGGAAGCGCTGGCGCCCTACCGCCAGGCGTGGACGCGGCCCGTGAACGAGCCGCAACCGCTGGCCTACCTGGAGAGCAGCGCGAACCGCGAAGGCGGCGCGCTCGACATCCGGCTCGAGGTGTGGCTCGAAAGCGAAAAGGCGCGCGCGCAGAAGACCGGGCCGTCGCGCCTGTCGGGCACGAGCTTCAAGCACCAGTACTGGAGCGTGGCGCAGATGGTGGCGCACCACACGGTGGGCGGCTGCAGCCTGAACCCGGGCGACCTGTTCGGCAGCGGCACCATCTCGGGCCCCGGCGAGGGCGAGGCCGGCGCGATCATCGAGCTGACCCGCGCGGCCCAAACCCCGGTGACGCTGGCCAACGGCGAGACGCGCGGTTTCCTGGAGGACGGGGATGCGGTGCTGCTGCGCGGCTGGTGCGAGAAGCCCGGCCATGCGCGCATCGGTTTCGGCGAGAGCCGGGGGACCGTGCTGCCGGCGCGGGGCTGAACCCGGCGCGCCAATGAAAAAGGCCACCTGGTGAGGTGGCCTTTTCATGCGATTTGGAGCGGGAAAAGAGTCTCGAACTCTCGACCTCAACCTTGGCAAGGTTGCGCTCTACCAACTGAGCTATTCCCGCGTGAGCCTCAGATTATAGGGTGGTTTGAGGCGGTTTGCCATCTTCCCCCGAAAAAATTTGAAATCAGGCGCCGAACACCAGCGCGCGGTGCATCGACACCCCGGCGAACAGCCCGTCGGCCGAGGCCAGCGTGGCGTTGGAAAAAGCCATCGCCACATCGCCCGCGGCGTACACACCGGGCACCGTGGTCGTCTTCATCGCATCGACGCGCAGCACCGGGCCGGTGGGGCCGTCGTCGAACGCGCAGCCCAGCTGTTCGGCCAGCGGACTGGTCGGGCGCGTGTGCGGCGCCACGAACAGCGCTTCGATCGGCACGCGCCGGCCGTCTTCCAGGCGCACGGCCGCCAGGTCCGTCCCCTGCCCTTCGAGGCCGGCGATGCGCCCGGGCTCCACGGCCACGCCGCGTGATTGCAGTCGGGCGCGTGCCTCGGCATCTGGCCCTGCGTCGCCATTCAGGAAGAGCGTGGTCGGGCCCCACTCGGCGATCAGCAGCGCGTGGTCCGGCGGGTGCGCGCTGTGAAAGAGCACGCCCAGCGGACGGTCGCCGAACTCGTAGCCGTGGCAATAAGGACAGTGCAGCACGCTCTTGCCCCAGCGCTCGCCGAGGCCCGCGATGTCCGGCAGGCCGTCCTGCACGCCGAAGGCCAGCAGCAGCTTGCGCGTCGACAACTGTTCCCCACTGTTCAATGAGACCGTGAAGCCCTCTGCGCCATCGGCCGCTGCCGCAGTCACTGTGCCGTCGACGAAGGTGACCGACGGATAGGCGAGCAGCTTGTCGCGCGCGTCGGCAATCATCTGCAGCGGCGGCATGCCGTCCTGCCCGAAGAAGCCGTGCGAGGCCGCGGCGAAGCGGTTGCGCGGTGCGCCCGCGTCGACCACGCAGACCTTCCTGCGAGCACGCGCCAATTGCATGGCGGCGGAGAGGCCGGCAAAGCTGCCGCCCACGATGAGTGCGTCATGGCGCATGTGCGATGTCCTTCGCGGTGAAGCCGCCACCCGTCATGCGGCGATGAAAGTCCCTGGAAAGATCGGCCAGCGTGATCCCGTTGAGCCGCCGCAGCAGCAGCGCCTCGGCCTCCTGGCAGGCGCCGTCGAGCGCCGCGTTCACCGCCTGCTCGACGATGCAGCCCGGACTCTCGGTGCGGTTGCCCATGGCCAGCAGCGCGGGCGCGCCGACGGCGTTGTGGATGTCGCCCAGCGTCACCGAACTCAACGAGCACGACAGCACCCACCCGCCGCCATGCCCCTTGGCCGAGCTGACGAAGCCGGCCTGCCGCAGCCCCGCCATGAGCCGCCGCACGACCACGGGGTTGGTCTGCATCGCCGCGGCGAGCGCCTCGGAGGTGATGGGGGCGTCCAGCTCGGCCATGTGCAGCAGCACGTGGAGCACACCGGAAAGCTTGCTGTCTTGTTTCATGCAACATTATTTGTTGCATGACTTTTCACGGCACGCCGAAGGGTCTTTCGGTGCCCGGCACTCCGCGTCCGCTTGCCGCGGCGCAGGCACGAGAATCGGCCTCGCCATGACGCCCACCCCGACCACCCTGTTCGACACCGCCCTGCGCGGCGTGCTGCTGGCCTTGCTGCTCGTGCTCGCGTTGGTCCTCGGGCGCGACCGCCCTCGCCTGCCGGCCGCGCGTGCAGGTGCGCTGCTCGCGCTCGGCCTGTGCGTGCAGGTCATCGGCGCCACGCCGCTGTTCGAAGCGCTCGTGCCGCGCGGGTGGCAGGCACCGTTTGTCGCGGTGTCCGTCGGCAACGGCGTGCTGTTCTGGGTGTTCGTGCAGGCTTTGTTCGACGACGACTTCGTGCTGCGGCCGCTGCATGTCGTCACTTGGTTGGCGGTGGCCGCGGTGGCGGCGCTGAATTGCGCGCTGGTGGCGGGCAGCGCCTCGGTGCTTGCGCCGCTCACGATGGGTGTGCAGCGCGCGGTGCCGCTGGTGTTCGCGGTGCTGGCCGCGATGGCGGCGGCTTCGCAGTGGCGCGCCGACCTGGTGGAAGGACGGCGCCGGCTGCGTGTGTTCATCGTGGTGACGGGCGTCGGCTACAGCGTCGGGATGCTGGCGGTTCGTCTAGCCTCGCCGCGCGGACAGCTGTCGGACCTGTCGGCGACCGCGGACGTGGCGATGCTGCTGCTGATCGTCGCGGTGGTGGCGTGGCGGATGCTGCGGCTGGCGGGTTCGGAGCTGTTTCCGGCTGCGCAGGCGCCGGTCACGATGCCAGCCATGACGCCAGAAGCGCCACTGAAAGAAGAAGCGGTCGCACCGGCGCCGGTCGAAGCACCGCCGCCGCCGGCAGCAGCCGAGCCGCCTCCGCCACCTGAACCCGCCCCTGACGCCGACCCCGCCGAAGACCGCCTCGCCGAAGCCCTCCAGCACGCCATGGCCGTCGACCGCGTCTACCGCCGCGAAGATCTGAGCATCGCCAGCCTCGCCGCCCAGTTGTCCGTCCCCGAATACCGGCTGCGCCGCGTCATCAACCAGAGGCTCGGGCACCGCAACTTCAACGCCTTCGTCAACGGCTTCCGGCTGGCCGAGGCGATGGCAGCACTGGCCGATCGGTCGAAGCGCGAGCTGCCCGTGCTGACCCTCGCGCTGACCGCCGGCTTCCAGTCGATCGGCCCCTTCAACCGCGCCTTCAAGGCTGCCACGGGCCTCACGCCCACCGAATTCCGCAAACAGAAGCTGGCCGAATCCTGAAATCTCTGGCCGAAAGCCGCGCTTGCGGGTTTCGGCCAGACGCGGACACTGCCGCGCGGCATCGTCCATGTCGCCGAGGGCATGGGCCTTCGATGACAAGGAGTTCGATGCGAAGACGTCTGTATTTGATCTGCCTGCTGGCGCTGGGGGCCGGCTGGGTGCACGCCGCGATGGGGCTGGCGGAAATTCCCGCGGCTACCGGCGACGGCCCTGTCACCGTGTTCTATCCCTCCAGCGATCCGCCCCAGCCGGCACGGCGTGCGCGCTTCACGCTCGACGTGGCGGCGCAGGGAGCGCCCGTGCGCGGCAACGGCCGGCTGGTCGTGATCTCGCACGGCTCGGGCGGCGCGCCGTGGGTGCATGCGGACCTGGCGCGCAGCCTGGTCGACGCGGGCTTCGTCGTCGCCATGCCCGAGCACAGGGCCGACAACCACAAGGACGACAGCAACCCTGGCCCCGACAGCTGGACGATGCGCCCAGCCGAGGTGTCGCGCGCCATCGATGCGGTGGCTCGCGATGCACGCTTTGCGCCGCTGCTGCAGTTCGACAAAGTCGGCATGTACGGCATGTCGGCGGGGGGTCACACCGCGCTGAGCCTCGCGGGCGGGCGTTGGTCGCCGGCCGGATTCAAGCAGCACTGCGAGGCGAACCTGGTGGACGACTTCCAGTCGTGCGTGGGCCTGGTCACGCGGCTCACGGGCGGGCCGTTCGACGGCCTCAAGAAGTGGGTTGCACGGCTCGTCATCCGCCATCGCTTCAACGACGCCACGTGGCGCCTGCACACCGACCCGCGCATCGCCGCCATCGTGGCGGGCGTGCCCTCGTCAGCCGATTTCGACATGGCCTCACTGGCCACGCCCCACGTGCCGCTGGGCCTGATCACTGCGCAGCAAGACCGCTGGCTGGTCCCGCGCTTTCACAGCGACCGGGTCCTCGCGGCCTGCCTGCCGCGCTGCGAACTGATTGCGGACATGTCGACCGGCGGCCACGGTGCGCTGCTGTCGCCGCCGCCACCGAACCTCTCGGGCCTGATCGGCGACATGCTGAACGACCCGCCGGGCTTCGACCGCGCGGGCGTCCTGCCCGAGGTGAACCGCAAGACAACGGCCTTCTTCAGCGCGCATCTGCCGCCGCCCCGATCCGCAGACATGGCGGCGCCGCCCTAACGCACGACCCCTTCATTCCGCCGACGGCCGATTCCCACAGCGTCGAGCGAACGCGCCGCACATGGCGACAACCTGCCGGCCCGTCATGGTTGCCCCCGAATCGATCGAACCCCGGTCGGTTCTGCAAACCGTGACTCAGCAACGAAAGGAACTGTCACTCATGACTACACATGCAACCAACCGCATCTTCATCGGCGCCATGCTGGCGGGCCTGCTGGCCCTCGGCGGGACGGCCCAGGCGCAAGGCGTCGGGGTCGGCGTGGGGGTCAACGCCGATGTGAAGGCCTCGGGCAGCACCGGCGCGACGCAAGGCGGCGCCGCAGGCGCACGCACGCAGACCGGTGCGTCGGCCGATGCCAACGCGGACACCTCCACCTCCGGCGCGACCGGCGGCGTGGGCAATGCCGTCGGTGGCGTGCTCGGCACGGCCACGGGTGCGGTCGGCGGTGCCACCGGCGCCGTGGGCGGCGCGACGCAGGCCGTCGGCGGTGTGACCAACACCGTGGGCAGCACCGTGAACAGCGCGACCGGTGCCGCGGGCGCCGTGGGCGGCGCCGTGAAACCGGCCACGGCCGGCGCCAAGGCGAGCGGCAAGGCCCAAGGCTCGGGCGCGGTCGACCTGCACAAGAAGTAAGTCGCACCCCGCATGGTTGCAGCAGCCGGACGCGGCTGTTGCAGCGCATCGCTCCGCGAGAAATCAAGCCCGCAGTGCTAGCGCGTTGCGGGCTTGTGTCGTTCAGAGGTCGGGTGCCGGCAGCTTGAAGAGGCTGGTGACTTCGGTGTCGAGCACCACCAGCGCACGCTGGTTGAACAGCCGCCAGCGCCAGCGCAGGATGCCGAGCGTGGGGCGCTTTTCGGAGCGACGCACCTCGATCACGTCGGCCACGAGCCGCAGCGCATCGCCGGGCCGCACCGGGTTCGGCCAGCGCGCGTGCTCGAGCCCGGGCGACGCGAACGATTCGGAACCGGCCAGCGCCGCCTCGACCACCAGCCGCATCGCGATGGAGCAGGTGTGCCAGCCGCTCGCGATGAGCCCGCCGAAGGGGCTACCTGCCGCCGCCTCGGCGTCGGTGTGGAACCACTGCGGGTCGTAGGCCCGCGCGAACTGCACGAGTTCGGCTTCGGTGAGCACATAAGGCCCGGCCTCGATGACCTGGCCTGCGTGGAAGTCGGCGAACTGCATCCGCCGCAGCTTAGTACGTTTCGAGGTGCAGACGACCTTCGCGCTTGAGTTGCGCGCCGACGGTGTCCCAGTCGAGCCCCGCTTCCTTCGCCACGTCGCGCAGTGCGAGCACCACGCCCTCTTCCATGCTCTTGAGGCCGCACACGTAGAAGTGGCTGGCGCCGTCTTTCAGCAGCGCGGCCAGGTCGGCGGCGCGTTCGCGCATCAGGTCCTGCACATAGCGCTTGGGTTGGCCCGGCGTGCGCGAGAACGCGAAGTTGATGTCGATGAAGTCTTTCGGCAGCGACTGCAGCGGGCCGAAGTACGGCAGCTCCTGCTGCGTGCGCGCGCCGAAGAACAGCATGAGCTTGCCGCCTTCGAACTTGCCGCTCTTGCGCAGGCGGCGGCGCCATTCGGTCATGGCGCGCATGGGCGCGCTGCCGGTGCCGGTGCAGATCATCACGATGTGCGACTTGGGGTGGTTCGGCATCAGGAACGATGCGCCGAAGGGCCCCACCACCTGCACGGTGTCGCCCACCTTGAGGTCGCACACGTAGTTGGAGCACACGCCGCGCACCGGGTCGCCCTCGTGGTCCTCGGTGACGCGCTTCACGGTGAGCGAAACGTTGTTGTAGCCGGGCCGCTCGCCGTTGCGCGGGCTGGCCACCGAGTACTGGCGCGCATGGTGGCGCTTGCCGATGGCATCGACGCCCGGCGGCACGATGCCGATCGACTGGCCTTCGAGCACCGGGAACGGCACCACGCCGAAGTCGAGCACGATATGGTGGGTCTCGCTGTCGAAGCCGGCCTCGGTGCAGTTGAAGTTGCCCACCACGGTCGCGGTGGTCGGCGTCTTCGGCGGAAAGAGGTTGGTGTAGGCGTGCGCGGCCGACCAGGGCGGCACGCTGGCGCCGTACTGCGCGGAATTGAAGGCGGGCTCGGTGCCCTGCACGGCGGCCTGGGCCTGCGTCTGGGCAGGCACTTCCGCGGCCGAAGCGGCTGCGCCGGACACGCCCGCGGCTTCGAGTTCTTCGGGCGACAACTCGGCGGGAAGTTCTTCCCACGTGAGCTGCTCTTCGATGGTGTACGCGCGCACCAGCGGCATGGTGCGCCAGTTGTCGATCGAGCCCGTGGGGCACGGCGAGATGCAGGCCATGCAGCCATTGCAGACGTCCGCACGCACGACATAGTTGTTGTCGTCGTGCGTGATCGCGTTCACGGGGCAGGTCGCCTCGCAGGTGTTGCAGCGGATGCAGATCTCGGGGTCGATCAGGTGCTGCTTGATGACCCCGGCTTCAACGACCATGTCCATGTTGTTCTCCATGCCCTCGCCGTGGGGACGAGGGCTTCATATCCAGGTGCTCAGCCGAAACGCACGTACTCGAAATCGACGGGCTGGCGGTTGATGCCCATCACCGGCGGCGAGATCCAGCCTGCGAACTTGCCCGGCTCGATCACGCGGCCCATCAACGATGCCACGAAAGCAAAGTCTTCGGAACTCGGCAGCCATTCGTCGCGCTTGGCGGCCCATTCGATGTCGTTCACCACGCGGCCCTCGGGCGACATCTTGATGCCGGCGAGTGCGCCGATCTGGCGGTTGAAGGCCTTGTGCGGCACGACCAGGCGGGTGGGAATGCCGGCCTTCTCGAGCACCTTGTTCCAGCGGCCGACGCCGGCCACCGAGTCCTTGATGAAGTCGTCGCGCAGCACTTCATTCAGGGCGTTGAGCATCGGCACGTCCTTCTCGACGAGCTGGCCGTCCTTCACCTCGAGCACCTTGTAGGTCTGGCCCTTGAGCACGTGGTCGTCGTCGCGCTTGCCTTCTTCGTAGCGGCCCTTCAGGCCCGAGCTGTAGAAGATGGCGGCGTTGCTCGACTGGTCGGCGCCGAACAGGTCGATGGTCACCGAGTAGTGGAAGTTCAGGTAGCGCTGGATGGTGCCCAGGTCGATGCAGCCGGCGGCGCGGATCTTCTGCGCGTCGTCGGTCTTGAGCTCGTTCATGACCTGCGCGGTGCGCGCGATGACGCGCGACACGCCGCTCTCGCCCACGAACATGTGGTGCGCCTCTTCGGTCAGCATGAACTTCGTGGTGCGCGCCAGCGGGTCGAACGCGCTTTCGGCCAGCGCGGCCAGCTGGAACTTGCCGTCGCGGTCGGTGAAGTAGGTAAACATGAAGAACGCGAGCCAGTCGGGCGTCTTCTCGTTGAAGGCGCCCAGGATGCGCGGGTTGTTGGCGTCGCCCGAGGTGCGCTGCAGCAGCGCGTCGGCCTCTTCGCGGCCGTCACGGCCGAAGTGCTTCTGCAGCAGGTAGACCATGGCCCACAGGTGGCGGCCTTCTTCGACGTTGATCTGGAACAGGTTGCGCAGGTCGTACATCGACGGCGCCGTGAGGCCCAGGTGGCGCTGCTGCTCGACCGACGCGGGCTCGGTGTCGCCCTGCGTGACGATGATGCGGCGCAGGTTGGCGCGGTGTTCGCCGGGCACGTCCTGCCAGACCTTCTCGCCCTTGTGGTCGCCGAAGTGCACTTCGCGGTTGGCGTCGCCCGGGTTCAGGAAGATGCCCCAGCGGTAGTCGCGCATCTTCACGTGGCCGAACTGCGCCCAGCCTTGCGGGTCGACGCTCACGGCGGTGCGCAGGTACACCTCGTGGTTGGTCGAGCCTTCGGGGCCCACGTCGTCCCACCAGTTGATGAAGTTGGGCTGCCAGCCTTCGAGCGCGCGCTGCAGCGTGCGGTCTTCGCCGAGGTTGACGTTGTTGGGGATCTTCTCGCTGTAGTTGATCGTGCTCATCGTTGTTCCTTGGGTTGTGCGGACTGCTCTGTGCTCAAACGCGGTTCAGGTCGAAGCCGGCTTTCTGGCCGGTGCCGTAGACCTTCAGCGCGCCCTTCTCGCCGACGGCGTTGGGGCGGTTGAAGATCCAGTTCTGCCAGGCCGTGAGGCGGCCGAAGATGCGGGTGGCCATGTTCTCCTTGCTGGCGAAGCGCAGGTTGGCTTCGAGGCCGGTGAGCGCGTCGGGCGACATGGCGGCGCGCTCTTCGATGGCGATGCGGATCTCGTCGTCCCAGTCGATGTCGTCGGGTGCGGCGGTGACGAGGCCGAGCTTGACGGCCTCGTCGGCGTCGAGCGCCTGGCCGGCGGCGGCGCGCGCGGCTTCGAGCGGTGCGGCCTCTTCGTAGAAGCGGCGCTGCAGGCGGCTCTGGTCGTTCACCATCGGGAAGAAGCCGAAGTTGAATTCGTTGAGCGTGAGCTTGGGGGCGCGTGCGGCGTCGTCGGGCAGCGCGAGCATGTAGGTGCGGTCGGCCGCGAAGGCCAGCTCGGCCAGCGTGCCGGCGAAGCACGAGCCGGCCTCGACCAGCGCGAACAGGCTGCGCGACGACACATCGAGGCGCGCCAGCGTGCGGCGCAGCGCGCCGATGGTTTCGCGCACCAGCCAGTGGTCCTTGTTCGCGAACATCACGGCATCCGATGCGAGCACGGCGGCGGCATCGCCTTCGGTCTTGAGCAGCCAGGTGCCGACGTCGAGTTCGTTGGTGCGCAGGTTGAGGATGGCGTCGTCGAGCTCGCGGCACACGGCCAGCGGCCACCAGGCGGCGCCCGCGGCTTCGATGGCGGCGATGTCGGCCGGCTGCGCGCCGGTGGGCGCCTTCACGGTGATCGTCGCGGTGCGCTTGCTGCGGTCGATCTGCACGTTGACGTTGGCATACGCGATGCCGTCGGCGCTGTCGGTGCGCTCGACGCGGGTCAAGGCCACGCCCTTGGCGCCGGCGGGGCGGTCGCTGCCGGCGGCGAGTTGGGTGGCGCGTTCCTGCACGGCGGCGGGGAACTGTGCGGGCTTGGCCACGGCATCGACCAGGCGCCAGTCGACCGCGCGCTGGCCGCGCACGCCTTCGACGCTGGTGCAGAAGATGTCGGCGAGGTCATGGCGCACGTGGCGCTTGTCGGTCACGCGGGTCAGGCCGCCGGTGCCGGGCAGCACGCCGAGCAGGGGCACTTCGGGCAGCGAGACGGACGAGGAGCGGTCGTCGACCAGCAAAATTTCGTCGCAGGCCAGTGCCAGTTCGTAGCCGCCGCCGGCGCAGGCGCCGTTCACGGCCGCGAGGAACTTCAGGCCCGAGTGCTTCGAGGTGTCTTCCATGCCGTTGCGCGTCTCGTTGGTGAACTTGCAGAAGTTCACCTTCCAGGCGTGGCTGGAAACGCCGAGCATGAAGATGTTGGCGCCGGAGCAGAAGATGCGGTCCTTGCCGCTGGTGACGATCACGCTGCGCACTTCGGGGTGCTCGAAGCGGATGCGGTTGAGCGCGTCGTTCAGCTCGATGTCCACGCCCAGGTCGTAGCTGTTGAGCTTGAGCTTGTAGCCGGGGCGGATGCCGCCGTCTTCCGCGATGTCGAGCGTGAGGCGCGCAATGGCGCCGTCGAAGCTCAGCGACCAGTGGCGGTACTGGGCGGGTTCGATGCGGTAGTCGACGCGCTGGGGCGCCTGGAGCGTGGTGTCGGTCATGCGGAAGTCTCCTGTGGGGCTGTGTTCAGAAAACCGTGAACAGGAATAATAATGCACTTCCTTGTTCCGATGACATGCATCATGCTGCATGCAAACAGGCAAGTCAATGCCTGTTGTGCTTTTTTTCAGATTTCAGGCAGATGAGAGATCAGGGGGCGTGCACAGGACACCGGGTACTTCCCTCCGCGAATGTCCCCCGGGCTTCGCCCTCCTCCTTAATTTCGCTGCGGGAAGCACCCAGTGCCCTGCGCACGGGGCACGCGGTCGGGTCACGGCCGATCAACAACTGCTCTGAAATGCTCACGCCGATGGGGTGCCTTGCGCAGCGAAATCAAGGAGGAGGGGCGAAGCCCCGGGGGACATTCGCGGAGCAAGGTACCCCGTCGGCGGGAGCGTCGCCCTGAACAGCGAGCGCCCCAACGCCAGCAGCAAGAAACTCAGGCCAGCCCCATCGACTGCCGGGCAACCGCGCGCAGTGCCTGAAAGCTCTGCGGCAACGTCTTCCCACTGGTATCGACCGACAGATCAGCCTTCGAATAGAAAGCGGCGCGCCCGTTCAGGATGCGCCGCAGGTCTTCCATGGCTTCCTTGCTGGCCGCCATCGGGCGGGTGTCGCCCTGCGCGGCCACGCGGCCCATGTGCTCCTCGGGCGCGGCCTGCAGCCACACGGTGGTGCAGTGGGCCAGCAGCTCGTTGAACGTGGCCGGGTCGGACACGATGCCGCCGGGCGTGGCAATGACCACCTCGCTGTAGATCTGCACCGCCTCTTCCAGCGCGCGACGCTCGTAGCGGCGGTAGGCGTTGGTGCCGTACAGGTCGTGGATTTCGCGCACGCTGCAACCCGCCAGCTTCTCGATCTCGCGGCTCAGTTCGATGAACGGAATCTCCAGGTCTTCGGCCAGCATCTGCCCCAGCGTCGACTTGCCCGCGCCGCGCAGCCCCACCAGCGCGATGCGCCGGTGCCGCGCCGGGTCGACCGAGGCCGTGCCCAGCATCTCGCCGAGCGCCACGCGCACGCGGCGCAGGTCGGCCTCGCTGCGGTGCTCCAGCAGTTCGCGGATCAGCAGCCACTCGGGCGAGCTGGTCGTCACGTCGCCCACCAGCTCGGCCAGCGAGCAGTGCAGCGCCCCGGCCACCTGCTGCAGCACCAGGATCGATGCGTTGCCGATGCCGTATTCCAGGTTCGCCAGGTGGCGCTCCGACACGTCGGCCGACAGGGCCACCGCCTTGCGCGTGAGGCCGCGCTGCGCGCGCAGGTTGCGCACGCGGTCGCCCAGTGCCACCAGCAATGGGTTCTTGGCCTCCCCGGCCACGGCGGCGCCGTGGTTGCCGGTGCCGCCCTCGGGCGCGGTGGCCAGCACCGCGTCTACATGCTCGTTCATGCCATTCCTCGTTCTTCGCCGGGATTGTGCGCGCTCAGGGTAAACACCATAGATGCACTATATTGCTTGACACCTGTTGTCTCGCTGCTTATTGTTCGATCACACGCAAGATACTGCACACGCAGACTTCCTGCAAGAAGTCGATAGTTCATCCGTTCGAGGCCCACGATGTCCGACACCCCCACGCCCGCCACCGGCAAGGCGGCATTTCACCAGCTGATCGCCGACCTGACCGCCGAGATCGCCGGCCAGCCGCTGGACGCCACGCTCGACCAGTGGCTCAACGCCACCCACGGCGCCGGCAGCGCCCGTTTTGCGCAACTGCGTCAGGCCTGCATCGGCGGCGTCGCCGAAGGCTGGCTGTGCGATCGCGAAGGCGGCGGCATCAAGTACGGCCGCGTCTTCAAGGCCGAAGACGCGCTGCACCGCTTCTCGGTCGACGTGGTCGACATGCAGGACCTCGCCGGCCCGCACCACACGCACCCGAACGGCGAGATCGACCTGATCATGCCGCTGGACGACACCCCCGCCGCCACCTTCGACGGCCGGCCCGCGGGCTGGTGCGTCTACGGACCCGGCACCGCACACCGCCCGACCGTGGCCCAGGGCCGCGCGCTCGTCCTCTACCTGCTGCCCGAAGGGCAGATCAAGTTCACGGCATGAAGCACACCCCCAGGCTTGCCCACTGCGTGTGGCCTCCAACCCCCTTGCAGGGGGCAACACCAGCGGCCCGGCAAAGCCGGTTCCGCGGTGTTCCCCGATCGACCCCCATTGAGACCCTATCCAATGACTGAGCTTCTCGCCAACCACGTCGCCGGCCGCTGGCAAAGCGGCACGGGCGCCGGCACGCCCCTGTTCGACCCGGTGCTCGGCACCGAACTCGCGCGCGTCGACGCCACCGGCCTCGACCTGCCCGAGGCCTTTGCCTTCGCCCGCGACCAGGGCGGCCGCGCGCTGCGCGCCCTCACCTACCGCCAACGCGCCGGCCTGCTCGCTGCTCTCGTGAAGGTGCTGCAGGCGAACCGCGATGCGTACTACGAGATCGCCACCGCGAACTGCGGCACGGTGAAGAACGACTCGGCCGTCGACATCGACGGCGCGATCTTCACGCTGGGCCAGTACGCCAAGTGGGGCGACGCACTCGGCGACGTGCGCGCGCTGCGCGACGGCGAGGCCGTGAAGCTCGGCAAGGAGCCCGTGTTCCAGTCGCAGCACCTGCAGGTGCCGACGCACGGCGTGGCGCTGTTCATCAACGCCTTCAACTTCCCCTCGTGGGGCCTGTGGGAAAAGGCCGCACCCGCGCTGCTGTCGGGCGTGCCCGTGATCGTGAAGCCCGCCACGGCCACCGCCTGGCTCACGCAGCGCATGGTGAAAGACGTGGTCGATGCGGGCGTGCTGCCGGCCGGCGCGCTGTCGGTCATCTGCGGCAGCTCGGCCGGCCTGATGGACCAGCTGCAGCCTTTCGACGTGGTCTCGTTCACCGGCTCGGCCGAGACGGCCGCCATCATCCGTTCGCACCCGGCCGTGGCCGAGCGCTCGGTGCGCGTGAACATCGAGGCCGACAGCCTCAACAGCGCCCTGCTGCTGCCCGGCGCCGCGCCCGGCAGCGAGGCCTTCAACCTGCTGGTGCGCGAAGTGGTGCGCGAGATGACGGTCAAGTCGGGCCAGAAGTGCACCGCCATCCGCCGCATCCTGGTGCCGGCCGAGGTGTACGACGCCGCCGCCGAAGCCATCGGCGCGAAGCTCGCGGGCGTCACGGTCGGCAACCCGCGCAACGAGGGCGTGCGCATGGGCTCGCTCGTGAGCCGCGCGCAGCTGAACGCGGTGCGCGACGGCCTCGACGCCCTGGCCACGCAGACCACCGTGCTGCACGACAGCCGCAACAAGCCCCTCATCGACGCCGACCCCGCCGTGGCCGCCTGCATCGGCCCCGTGCTGCTGGGCGCGCGCGACGCCGACGCGGCGCAGCGCGTGCACGACGTCGAAGTGTTCGGCCCCGTCGCCACGCTGCTGCCCTACAACGACCTGGCACACGGCATCGCGCTCGCGCACCGTGGCCAGGGTTCGCTCGTCACATCGCTCTACGGCAGCGACGATGCCGCGCTCGCCCAGGCTGCGCTGTCGGTCGCGCCGAGCCATGGCCGCGTGCACGTCATCACGCCCGAGGTGGCGCAGGCCCACACCGGCCACGGCAACGTGATGCCGATGTCGCTGCACGGCGGCCCCGGCCGCGCGGGTGGCGGCGCCGAACTGGGCGGCCTGCGCGCGCTCGATTTCTATCACCGCAGGAGCGCGGTGCAGGCGAGCCCCGGCGTGCTCGCCGCCCTCGGCCTCTAGCGCCACGCACAGGCCCCAAGGAGACACACGATGAACAGCAGCCTGCCCGCACGATTCAACTTTGCCGAACACCTGTTCGCCCTCAACCGCGGCCGCGCCGCACGCGCCGCCTACATCGACGACCGCGGCACGCTGGGCTACGGCCAGCTCGAAGACCGCGCGCGCCGCCTGGCCGCCGCGCTGAAGGCCGCGGGCATCCGCCGCGAAGAGCGCGTGCTGCTGCTCATGCTCGACGGCAACGACTGGCCCGTGAGCTTCCTGGGGTGCCTGTACGCGGGCATCGTGCCCGTGGCCGTGAACACGCTGCTCACGCCCGACGAATACGCCTACATGCTCGACCACAGCCGCGCGCAGGCGGTGCTGGTGTCGGGCGCGCTGCTGCCGACCCTGCAAGATGCGATGGCGCGCGGCGGCCATGAAGTGCAGACGCTGTTCGTGTCGCAACCGACCGGTGCATTGCCCGAGGGCGCGCAAGAATTCGAGGCCGCGCTCGCCGCCGCCGAGCCCCTGCCCGCCCCCGCGCTCACCGCGTCGGACGACCCGGGCTTCTGGCTCTATTCCTCCGGCTCCACCGGCAAGCCCAAGGGCACGGTGCACACGCACGCCAACCTGTGGTGGACCGCCGAGCTCTACGGCAAGCCCGTGCTCGGCCTCACCGAAGGCGACGTGTGCTTCTCGGCCGCCAAGATGTACTTCGCGTACGGCCTGGGCAATGCGCTGACCTTCCCGCTGTCGGTGGGCGCCACCGTGGTGCTGATGGCCGAGCGGCCCACGCCCGATGCCACCTTCCGCCGCTGGACCGAGCACAAGCCCACCGTGTTCTTCGGCGCGCCCACCGGCTTCGCCGGCATGCTCGCCTCGCCGAAGCTGCCCGCGCGCGAGGCCGTGGCGCTGCGCATGTGCTCGTCGGCCGGCGAGGCGCTGCCCGGCGAGATCGCGCAGCGCTTCAAGGCGCACTTCGGCTGCGAGATCATCGACGGCATCGGCTCGACCGAGATGCTGCACATCTTCATCTCCAACCGCCCCGGCGACGTGCGCTACGGCACCACGGGCAAGCCGGTGGACGGCTATGAGGTCGAACTGCGGGGCGAGGACGGCCGCCCCGTGCCCGACGGCGAGGTGGGCGACCTGTACATCCGCGGCCCGAGCTCGGCGCTCATGTACTGGTGCAACCGCGAGAAGTCGCGCGACACCTTCCAGGGCGGCTGGACCAAGAGCGGCGACAAGTACACGCGCGACGCCGACGGCTACTTCACCTACGCCGGGCGCAGCGACGACATGCTCAAGGTCAGCGGCATCTACGTCTCGCCCTTCGAGGTCGAGGCCACGCTGATGCAGCACCCCGCCGTGCTCGAGGCCGCCGTCATCGGCAAGGACGACGCCGACGGGCTCACGAAGACCAAGGCCTTCGTCGTGCTGAAGGACGGCGCCGCCGCCACCGAGGACGAGCTCAAGGCCTTCGTGAAGGAGCGCCTGGCGCCCTACAAGTACCCGCGCTTTCTGGAGTTCGTGAGCGAGCTGCCGAAGACGGCCACCGGCAAGATCCAGCGCTTCCGGCTGCGCGAACGCGAGAAGCAGGCATGAGCACGCCGACGGTTGCCACCGACTTCGCCACCATCGACTGGCGCGGGCGCACCGTGCGCATCGAGTGCCGCTGGATCGCCCCCGAACGCGGCGCCGACACCCCGCTCATCGTGTTCCTGCACGAGGGCCTGGGCTCGGTCGCGATGTGGAAGGACTTCCCCGCCCAGGTCTGCGAAGCCGCTGGCGCGCGCGGGCTCGTGTTCTCGCGCCCCGGCTACGGCCGCTCCACGCCGCGCGCCGAGGACGAGATCTGGGACGTCGACTTCATGCACCGCCAGGCGCACGAGGTGCTGCCCGCGCTGTTCGACGCGCTGAAGCTCGGCGACGAAAAACCCTGGCTCTTCGGCCACAGCGACGGCGGCTCGATCTCGCTGCTGTACGCCTCGCGCTTTTCCGACAGGGTCGCGGGCCTCGTGGTGCTCGCGCCGCACATCTTCGTGGAAGACAAGACCGTCGCGAACATCGAGATCGCGCGCACCGCCTACCGCACGACCGACCTGCCCGCCAAGCTCGGCCGCTACCACGACAGCGCCGACTCGGCCTTCTGGGGCTGGAACCGCATCTGGCTGCACCCGCCTTTTCGCGACTGGAACATCGAGGCCGAGCTGGCCACGATCCGCTGCCCCGTGCTCGCGGTGCAGGGCATCGACGACGCGTACGGCACGCTCGCGCAGATCCGCGACATCGCACCGCGCGTCGGTGGGATTTGCGAGCTGCTCGAAATCCCTGAATGCGGGCATTCCCCGCATCGCGATCAGCCGGATCGTGTCATCGTCGCGACCGCTTCTTTCATCACCAACAACAGGAGACAGACACCATGACGAACCTTCGCACCGCGCGCCTGGCGCTCACGGCCATCGCCCTCGCCGCCCTGGCCTCCGCGGCCGGCGCACAGGGCACGGCAAAGCTCAAGGTCGGCCTCATGCTGCCCTACAGCGGTACCTACACCGCCCTGGGCGTGGCCATTGAAAACGGCTTCAAGCTCTACGTGGAACAGCAAGGCGGCAAGCTCGCCGGCCGCGAGATCGAATACTTCAAGGTCGACGACGAGTCCGACCCCGCCAAGGCCACCGACAACGTCAACAAGCTCATCAAGCGCGACAACGTCGACGTGATCGTGGGCACCGTGCACTCGGGCGTGGCGATGGCCATGGCCAAGGCCGCCAAGGAAAGCGGCACCGTGCTGATCGTGCCCAACGCCGGCGCCGACGCGGTGACGGGCCCGATGTGCGCGCCCAACATCTTCCGCAGCTCGTTCAGCAACTGGCAGCCGGCGTTCGCCATGGGCGAGGTGGCGGCCAAGCAGCAGGGCAAGAAGAAGGTCATGACCATCACCTGGAAGTACGCAGCCGGCGAAGAGTCGGTCAACGGCTTCAAGGAAGGCTTCGAGAAGAACGGCGGCAAGGTCGACAAGCAGCTCACCCTGCCCTTCCCCAACGTGGAGTTCCAGGCCCTGCTGACCGAGATCGCGGCGGCCAAGCCCGATGCGGTGTACGCCTTCTTCGCGGGCGGCGGCGCGGTGAAATTCGTCAAGGACTACCAGGCCGCCGGCCTGAACAAGACCATCCCGCTGTACGGCCCCGGCTTCCTGACCGACGGCACGCTCGACGCGCAGGGCGAATCGGCGCAAGGCATGCTCACCACGCTGCACTACGCCGACGGCCTGAACACCCCGCGCGACAACGCCTTCCGCGTGGCCTATGCCAAGTCCTTCAAGCTGCAGCCCGACGTGTACGCGGTGCAGGGCTACGACGCCGCGCAGATGCTGGGCGTGGGCCTGAATGCCACCAAGGGCGACATCTCGAAGAAGGCCGAGTTCACGGGCGCGATCGAGAAAGCGAAGATCGACAGCCCGCGCGGCACCTTCACGGTGAGCAAGTCGCACAACCCGGTGCAGGACATCTACCTGCGCAAGGTCGAGGGCAAGGAAAACAAGCTGGTGAGCACCGCGATCAAGGGTCTCTCGGACCCGGCTCGCGGCTGCCGGATGTAAGCAGCGGGCCCCAAGCCCCAGCGTTCGTCTCGTTCCCTCGCGGCCCCTGACCGAGTCATGGGGCTGCGAGCCGCCTTGCGGCAACCACAACCAACTGGGATCTCACGGTGGATTTCGGAACCTTTCTCGTGCAGTGCCTGAACTCCGTTCAGTACGGCCTGCTGCTCTTTCTCGTGGCCTCGGGGCTGACGCTGATCTTCGGGATCATGGGCGTCATCAACCTCGCGCACGGGAGCTTCTACATGATCGGCGCCTACATGGCGTTCTCGCTGGCGCCGCTGTTCGGCGACCAGTTCCTGCTGATGCTGGTGGCCGGCGTGGTGCTGGCCGCGATCTTCGGCTACGTCCTGGAGTGGGCCTTCTTCAGCTACCTCTACCAGCGCGACCACCTGCAGCAGGTGCTCATGACCTACGGGCTCATCCTGGTGTTCGAGGAGCTGCGCTCCATCTTCGTGGGCAACGACGTGCACGGCGTGAAGGTGCCCGCGTGGCTGGACGGCAGCTTCGCGCTGGGCAACGTCATGAGCTACCCGTGGTATCGCCTGTTTGCCTCGGCCGCCTGCATCGTGCTGGCCGTGGGCCTGTACTACGTGGTGAACCGCACGCGCCTGGGCATGATGATCCGCGCCGGCGCCAGCAACCGCGACATGGTGCGCGGCCTGGGCATCGACGTGAAGCGGCTGTACCGCATCGTGTTCGCGGCCGGCGTGGCGCTGGCGGCGCTGGCCGGCATGATCGCCGCGCCGATGTCCTCGGTGTACCCGAACATGGGCGCGAGCGTGCTCATCATCTGCTTCGTGCTGGTGGTGATCGGCGGCATCGGCTCGATCACCGGGGCGCTCGTGGCCTCGCTGCTGGTGGGTTTTGTCGACACCTTCGGCAAGGTGTTCTTCGCCGACCTGGCGGGCATCGGCATCTACCTCTTGATGGCCATCGTGCTGATCTGGAAGCCCGAAGGCTTGATGGGGAGGCGGCCATGAGCCCCGTGGTTGCATCCGCACCTTCGTCGCCGCGGCGTGGTGCCTTCATCGTGCCCGTGCTGTGCGCCATCGCCCTCGCCGTGGCCGGTCCGCTGCTGGGCAACTACGCGTCGGACTTCATCGTCAAGGTGATGATCCTGTCGATCTTCGCGCTCAGCCTGGAGCTGCTCGTGGGCATGACCGGGCTCGTGAGCCTGGGCCATGCGGCCTTCTACGGCATCGGGGCGTACGTCACCGTGCTGGCCTCGGGCAGCGAGGGCGGCAACTTCGCGGTGCTGCTGGTGCTGTCGATGGGCGCGGCGGCGCTGTATGCGCTGTTCGTCGGTGCGCTGAGCCTGCGCACGCGCGGCGTGTACTTCATCATGGTCACGCTGGCCTTTGCGCAGATGGCCTTCTTCGTGTTCCACGACACCAAGGTCGGCGGCGGCAGCGACGGCATCTACCTGTACGTGCGCCCGGCCTTCGGCGCGCTCGACATGGAGAACCGCACGGTGCTGTTCTACGTGGTGCTGGCGGCGCTGGTGTTCACCTACGGCCTGCTGGCGCTCATCCGCCGTTCGCGCTTCGGCGCGGCGCTCGCGGGCATCCGCGTGAACGAGCAGCGCATGCGCGCAGCGGGCTTCGCGGTGTACGGCTACAAGCTCGCGGCCTTCGTGCTCGCGGGCGCGCTGGCCGGGCTCGCGGGCTTTCTGCTGGCCTCGCGCGACGGCGTGGTCAACCCCGAGCTGATGGCCTGGCACAACTCGGGCGAGGTGCTGCTGATGGTGATCCTGGGCGGCCTCGGCCACCTGCGCGGCGCGGTGATCGGCGCCGTGGCCTTCACGCTGCTCAAGGAAATCTTCTCCACCCACGCCGTGATGGGCCCGCTGGCCGACCACTGGCAGCTCACGCTGGGCATCGCCATCATCGTGTTCGTGGCGCTGCTGCCCAAGGGGCTGATCGGCCTGGTGCAGCGCCTGTCGCCGAAGGGAGGCGCATGACCACCGCACTGCTGTCCGTCGACAAGCTCACGCGCCGCTTCGGCGGCCTCACCGCCGTCAACGCCGTCACGCTCGACCTGCACATCGGCGAGGTGCATGCGGTGATCGGCACCAACGGTGCCGGCAAGTCGACGCTCATCAACATGCTCTCGGGCGAGATCGAGGCCTCCGAAGGCCGCATCGCGCTCGACGGCGTGGACATCACCGCGCGCGCGCAGTCGCGCCGCGCCCGCGACGGCGTGGGCCGCAGCTACCAGCGCACCACCATCTTCCCGGAGTTCACCGTGCACGAGAACTGCCGCCTCGCCGCGCAGGCCGCCACGGCCAAACCGTGGGCGATCTGGCAGTCGTCGCAGCGCTGCGCCACCAGCAACGCCTCGGCCGACGCCGCGCTCGAAGCGGCCGGCCTCACGGCCGAAGCCCGGCGCGTCGCCGGCACGCTGAGCCACGGCGCGCAACGCCAGCTCGAAGTGGCGATGTGCCTGGCCACCCACCCGCGCGTGCTGCTGCTGGACGAACCACTCGCCGGCATGGGCGCCGAAGAGACCGACCGCATGCTCACGCTGCTCGCGCGGCTGAAGGCCACGCACGCCATCCTGCTGGTCGAGCACGACATGGACGCCGTGTTCCGCATCGCCGACCGCATCACGGTGATGGTGAACGGCACCGTCATCGCCACGGGCAACCCACAAGAAATTCGCGAGAACCCCGAGGTCCGCACCGCGTACCTCGGCGAGGAGCAACACTGATGCTGATCGTTCGCGACCTCAACACCTACTACGGCAACAGCCACATCCTGCGCGGCGTGCACGCCGGCATTCCGGCGGCGACCTCGGTTGGCCTGCTCGGGCGCAACGGCATGGGCAAGACCACGCTCATCCGCACCATCATGGGCTACGTGCGCCCGGCCTCCGGCGAGGTGCAGGTCGACGGCCGCACCGTCACCGGCCTGCCACCCGAGAAGATGGCGCGTCTGGGCATCGGCTATGTGCCCGAGGGGCGCGGCATCTTCCCGAACCTGTCGGTGCGCGAGAACCTCGTGATGAGCGAACGCGCCGGCATCGACGGCCAGCGCGCCTGGACCTTCGACCGCGTGATGGCCACCTTCCCGCGCCTGTCGGAACGGCTCACGCACGGCGGCCAGCAGCTGTCGGGCGGCGAGCAGCAGATGCTCTCCATCGGCCGCGCGCTCATGACCAACCCGCGCCTGCTGATCCTCGACGAAGCCACCGAAGGCCTCGCGCCGCTGATCGTGGCCGAGATCTGGCGCGTGATCAGCGAGATCCGCGCGACGGGCATCGCCACGCTGATCGTCGACCGCGACTACCGCAAGGTGCTCGCGCACACCGACCTGGCGGTGGTGATGGAGAAGGGGCAGATCGTGCGGCACGGGGCGTCGGCGGATCTGCTGGCCGAGCCGACGGTGCTGGAGGAATTGCTGGGCGTGTGAGCATGCGTGGCGGGCGTCACCCGGTCCGCTGCGCCATCAGGAAATCGATGAACACCCGCATGCGCAGTGGCACGTGGCGCCCGTCCGGGTACAGCAGCGTGTAGGGCCGCGAACGGCCCGCGAAGGGCTTCAGCACCTCGACGAGCGAGCCGTCCGCCAGTTCCTTCTCCACGACGAAGCGGTAGGTCTGGAACAACCCGGCGCCGCTTTTCGCGAGCGTGACGCCGCCGAGCACGTCGTCGGAGCAGCTGTAGGCGCTGTCCGCGAAGACTTGGCGGTCCTTGCCGTTCTCCTTGAAGAGCCACGAAATGCGGCGGCCACTGCTGGGCAGCTCGAACTGGATGCACTCGTGCGCGGCGAGATCGTCCAGCGTGCGCGGCGTGCCGGCCCTCTTCAGGTATTTGCGCGTGGCGACCACGACCAGGTCCGCATCCTCGAGGTGCCGCGCGATCAGCGTGGAGTCGGGCTGGGCCCGCACGCGCACGGCCATGTCGTAGCCCTCTTCCACGAAATCGATGTTGCGGTTGCTCAGGTGCACGTGCAGCCGGATGTCGGGAAAGCGTTCGCGAAACGCCGGCAGCATCGGCAGGATGCGGTGGTGGCCGTAGGTGGTCGGCACGCTGATGCGCAGCGTGCCCGAAGGCAGCGCCTGCTGGCCCATCACCTCGCGCTCGGCCTCGGCGAGCTGCGCCAGCGCCTGTCGGCACTGCGCAAAGTAGACACGGCCCGCGTCGGTGAGCCGCACGCTGCGCGTGGTGCGCACGAAAAGCCGCAACCCCAGCCGCTTCTCGAGCCGGGAGATCGATCGGCTCACGGCCGCCGGCGTCACACCGGCAGCAAGTGCCGCAGAGGTGAAGCCGCCGCTCTCCGCAGCGAGGCAGAACAACTCGATGCTGCCCAGAAGGATGTCGCCGAACTGCCGCTGCATGGATTGATTACCTTGTGTATCAAGTGAAGTTCGAGTCTAGTGATTTATCTGTTTCGCTGTCATCAATACAGTTCTCCCCACGTCATCAACTTCCCTGGAGAACCGACATGCAGGACAACTCTTCCCCCACCGTGGTCATCACCGGCGCCTCGAGCGGCATCGGCCTGGGCCTTGCGCAGGCGTACCTCGCGCGCGGCTTCAACGTAGTCGCAAATGCGCGCACCGAAGAGCGGCTCGCAGCCGCCGCGAAGCAGCTCGGCAACCCGGCGCGTCTTCTCGGCGTCGCGGGCGACATCGGCCGCCGCGACACGGCGCAGCAGCTCGTCGACCGCGCCGTGGCGCACTTCGGCCAGGTCGACGTGCTCGTCAACAACGCGGGCATCTTCAACGCGAAGCCTTTCGTCGACTACACCGAAGACGACCTCGAGCACATGGTGGCCACCAACCTCAAGGGCTTCGTCTACGCCTCGCAGGCCGCGGCGAAGCACATGGTCGCGCGCCGCCAGGGACACATCGTGAACATCACCGCGAGCATCGCGCTGCAGCCGAACCAGCAGGTGCCGGCCGTGTTGCCGGTGCTGATCAAGGGCGGCATCAATGCCGCGACGCGCGCGCTGGCGCTCGAACTCGCACCGCACAACGTCAAGGTGAATGCGGTGGCACCCGGCATCGTGGACACGCCGCTGTACACGCCCGAGCAGCACGGCTTCCTCAACGGCCTGGCGCCCGCCGGCCGCATCGCGACCGTGCAGGAGATCGCCGATGCGGTGCTCTACCTCACGAGCGCCGATTTCACGACCGGCGTCGTGCTGCCCGTGGATGGCGGCATGAGCACCGGCAAGTGGTAATCACCTCAGTCATTCACCCAAGGAGCACACCATGCCTTTCATCAACCTGAAGATCACCCGCGACGGCGTCACGCGCGAACAGAAGACCCAGGTCATTGCCGAGTTCACGGAGACGCTCGAACGGGTGCTGAAGAAGCCGCCGGAATGGACGCACATCGTGATCGAGGAGATCGACACCGACGACTGGGGCTTCGCGGGCCTGACGACCACCGAGTACCGCAAGCGGCTGGCCGAGCGTGCAAAGCCGCCGCAGTGAAGGAATGGCGCCGGATCGGGCCGCATTGCCCTCGGTGTGAGGGGGAGTAACACGTCCGTTCCACCGGGTTTCACCTCTGTCCTGCGACAGCG
Source organism: Variovorax sp. GW821-FHT09D04 (assembly GCF_059416405.1). NCBI lineage: Bacteria > Pseudomonadati > Pseudomonadota > Betaproteobacteria > Burkholderiales > Comamonadaceae > Variovorax > Variovorax sp. GW821-FHT09D04. The sequence goes on along the minus strand of NZ_JBWKPA010000002.1, from coordinate 778,128 downwards.
CGACAGCCGAATCATGTCCGGCTGCGCAGCCTCCACCAGTGCCGCGCCCACCCACGCACGAGGCTGCGCATGACGTCCCTGCAATCGCGCCACATCGACAACGTCTATTCGATCGCCACCGGCACGGCGTTGCGGGCCGATCCGGCGGCGAGCCTGGTGCACAAGTCGTGGGCGCGCTGCGTGCGCGACCACGGGCTCGATCCGTCGCGGCCGACGCCCGCGCGCATCCTGCCGGCGCAGGAGGTGCGCGTGCACCAGCAGCAGCTCGAGCACTTCCTGCGCGCCGCGCGTGCGGGCATGGAAGACATCTACCGCCGCGTGGCCGAGCTGGGCTACATGGTGCTGCTGACCGACGCCGAGGGCATCACGGTCGACTACATCGGCAACCCGGCCTGGGACGACCAGCTGCGCCGCGCCGGCCTGTACCTGGGCGCCGACTGGAACGAAGCCCACGCCGGCACCTGCGGCGTGGGCACCTGCCTCATCGAGCGCCAGCCGATGACCTGCCACCAGACCGAGCACTTCGACGCCACGCACATCGCGCTCACCTGCACGACGGCGCCGCTGTTCGACCACAGCGGCAAGCTCACGGCGATCCTCGACGTGTCGGCCCTGCGCTCGCCCGAGGCGCGCGAGAGCCAGCACCTGGTGCGGCACCTGGTGTCGATCTACGCGCGGATGATCGAGGACGCCGACTTCCTGCGGCACTTTCGCGGCCACTGGATCCTGCGGCTAGGCAGTGCCTTCGGGCTGGTCGACGTGGCGGGCGAGGTGATGCTGGCCTTCGACGAGGGCGGCACGGTGGTGGGCGCCAACGGGGGCGCGCGCGAGGTCTTCCTGGGGCGCCAGCCATCACTGTTGGGCGGCGCGGTGTCGGAGTTGCTGCACCTGCCGATGGACGCGATCTGGTGCCTGGGCAACGGCGGCGCGTCGGCCCTGCCCTTTGCGCACACGGTGCTGCTGCCCGGCGGCGGCGAGTACCACGCCTCGCTGATCGCGCCGCGCCTGCGGCGCTCGCCGGCCACCGCGCCCTCATCGCCGGCGCCCCAGCCTTCGGACCGCCTGCCACCGCTCGAACGCATCGCGGGCGACGACGACCCCACGATGCAGCAGCTGATCGCGCAGGCGCGCCGGCTGGTGGACCGCGGCATCCATGTGCTGGTCGAGGGCGAGACCGGCAGCGGCAAGGAGGTGCTGGCGCGCGCGCTGCATGGCGCGAGCCGGCGCGCGGCGCTGCCTTTCGTGGCGGTGAACTGCGCGGCCATTCCCGATTCGCTGATCGAGAGCGAGCTCTTCGGCTACACGCCCGGCAGCTTCACGGGCGGCCGCGCCAAGGGCATGAAGGGGCTGATCGCGCAGGCCGACCGCGGCACGCTGTTTCTCGACGAGATCGGCGACATGCCGATGGCGCTGCAGACGCGGCTGCTGCGCGTGCTGTCCGAAGGCGAGGTGCTGCCGCTGGGCGCCGAGTCGCCGCAGCGCGTGGACCTTGCGGTGGTGGCGGCCACGCACCGCGACCTGTCGGCGCTGGTCGCGGCCGGGCGCTTTCGCGAGGACCTGTACTACCGGCTGTGCGGCGCGGTGCTGAAGCTGCCGCCGCTGCGCGCGCGGCGCGACCGGCGCTACCTGATCGAGGCGATGTTCCATGAGGAGGCGGCGGCGATGGGCTCGGCGGCGCGGCTGTCGGAGGCGGCGATGCTGCGGCTGATGGCGCACGACTGGCCGGGCAACCTGCGCGAGTTGCGCAATGTGCTGCGGTTGGCGCTGGCGCTCTGCACGGGCGCGAGCATCACGCCCGAGGAGCTGCGCCTGGCGCCGCATCGTCCGTCGCTCGACCACCGCGACGCCATGCCTTCCACGGTCGACGCTGAAGACAGCGCCGCCGACGCCACGCGCCTGCTCGACGCGTTGCAGCGCCACCGCTGGCATGTGGCGCGGGCCGCGCAGGCGCTCGGCATCAGCCGCGCCACCGCGTACCGCCACATGAAGCGCTTCGGCATCGTGGCGCCGCAGCGCGGCTAACGCCTCAGGATTCGCTCGATCGCGCGCACGGCCGTGCCCAGGCCGTCTTCCGCGCGCATGCGTTCGCCCAGCGCCTGGGCCCGTGCGCGCACCTGCGGGTCGTGCGCGAAGGCGATGCCGCGCGCCAGGTCGTCCGCACCGAACCGGCCCCCCGCCACCGCGGGCGGTGCCACGCCCGCCTGCGCGAGGTGGTGCGCCCAGAACGCCTGGTCGCCCGCGAAGGGCACGACCACCGAGGGCACGCCCGCGCGCGCGGCCGAGTGGCTGGTGCCCGAGCCGCCGTGGTGCACCACCAGCGCCATCTGCGGAAACAGCCAGTCGTGCGGGGTGTCGCCGATGGCGTGGAAGTTCGGCGGCAGCTGCCCCACTTCGAGGCCGCTCCATCCGGGATGCAGCACCGCGCGCCGGCCGGCCATGCCGTCGACGAGGGCCGCGAGCAGCCGTGCCTTGTCGAAGCCCGTCATGCTGCCGAAGCCGATGTAGACGGGCGCCTCGCCGGCCGCGAGGAAGTCGCGCAGCGCCGCCGGCGGCTGCCAGTCGGGCACGGGCGCGAGCCACTGGCCGCACACGACGGCGTTGGCGGGCCAGTCGGCGGGGCGCGGCAGCAAGCTTGGCGAATAGCCGTAGAGCACCGGGTGCGTGGTCCACAGGCGGCGGCGCGGCGGCAGGCCGCAGACCTCGGCGCGCGCGGCATTCACGGCCGGCCGGAAGGCGCGCCAGAGCAACCCGTTGACGAGGTGGTGGCTCGCGCGGTTCAAAAAGCGCGGCACGCGCGCGGGCGGCAGGAAGGGCGAGGCGAACGCGGCCGTCGGCGTGAGCGGGAACATGCCCGCGCCGATGGCCGGCACGCCCAGCGCCTCGGCCGCCGACAGGCCCACGAAGGCCGCGAGCCCCGCGCAGACGATGGCGTCGCAGCCCTGCGCGGTCTCGACGGTCTGGCGCAGCCAGGGCGTGGCGTTGGCATTGGCGATGTCCGCCAGCGCCTTCGCGGCGGCGGCCGGCTTGTCGCCCTGCGCGATGACGCCGCCGAGCGCCTGCCGGATGTCGCCGGCCAGCGCCTGCGAGCGCACGCCGAGCCGTTCGGCCGCGCCGAGCGTGGTCGCGTCCGCCAGCAGCACCGACGCATGGCCCGCGTCGTCCAGCGCGCGGCACAGCGCAGCGAGCGGGCGGGCGTCGCCCTCGGTGCCGTAAGTGAGCACGGCGAGTTTCATGGGGTGCGCCTCCTTGCAGCGGGTGGCTTCGGGGCCGTGCGCGCGCCGCCGACGAAGAGGTCGACGACCACCGCGAACTCGTCGCGCAGCACGAGGCCGGGCAGCGTGAGCCAACGCATCAGCGCGCCGAAGTACAGGTGGTGCAGCAGGCTCGCGAGGTGCGCAGCCGAGACGTCGGTGCGCAGCGTGCCGGCCTGCTGGGCGGCGGCGATGAGCGCCTCGAACAGCCCCGAGAGGTCGCGCGGCGTGCCGCGGTCGCCGCCGCCGAGTTCGCTCTCGATGTTGAGAAAACGAAAGCGGAAGTAGTCGAGCAGGTAGGCGCGGTAGCGCTGGGACCAGTCGGCCGAGGCGTCGAGCAGGCCGGTGAGCTGCGCCGTGAAGCCGGCCTTCGGGTCGATGGCCTCGTGCAGGCGCTGCGCATCGACCACGAGTTCGAGGTGCACCCAGTGCGCCAGGATCGCTTCCTTGGTCGGGAAGTGGTTGTAGAGCGTGCCCTTGGCCACGTCGGACTGCTGGGCGATCTGCTCCATCGTCGTCGCGTCGTAGCCCTGGGCTTCGAACAGGCGCATGGCGGTGGCGGCGACGTGGTCGAGCGTCTGGGTGCGGCGGCGCTCGCGGCGGCCTGGGGGGTCTGGTTCGGTCACGGTTCGTAGCCCTTAAATTTGAACGTCGTCCAATTTTATACGTCGTTCAGATTCTCATGCATCGTCTCAGTCTCGGTGAGACAGCGACAGCCGCCTGCGACAAAACCCCCGCCAACCCCTTGATTCTTCGTCGCCCTCCGCACGGCACGAAAGCTGCGCCACGAACCCCGCGTGCGCCTTGCCGCGCCGCGATTCGATTCGTTCAACGACACAACGGAGACATGCAATGACAGACCCGACCACCGGCCCCACCCGGGCCGCCGCCCAATGGCTGGCCGACTTCGCCGCCGCGCTCGCACGCGGCGACATCGATGCGGCCGTCTCGCTGTTCGAGGCCGACAGCTACTGGCGCGACCTCGTCGCCTTCACCTGGAACATCCGCACGCAGGAAGGCGCGGGCGCCATCCGCGCGATGCTGCAGGCGCGCCTGGCCGACACGCAGCCCACGGCCTTCGCGCTCGAAGGCGAGGCGACCGAGGCCGACGGCGTGGTCGATGCGTGGTTCGGCTTCGAGACGCGCGTGGCGCGCGGGCGCGGCCACCTGCGCTTGCGCAATGGCAAGGCCTGGACGCTGCTCACCACGATGACCGAGCTGAAGGGCTTCGAGGAAAAGACCGGCGACAACCGCATCAAGGGCGCCGAGCACGGCGTGCACAAGGGCCGCAAGAACTGGCTTGAGAAGCGCCGCGACGAAGAGGCCGCGCTGGGCTACACCGAGCAGCCCGAGGTGGTGATCATCGGCGGCGGCCAGGGCGGCATCGCGCTGGGGGCGCGGCTGCGGCGGCTGGGCGTGCCGACGATCATCGTGGAGCGCAACGCCAAGGCCGGCGACTCCTGGCGCAAGCGCTACAAGTCGCTGTGCCTGCACGACCCGGTCTGGTACGACCACCTGCCCTACATGCCCTTCCCCGACGACTGGCCGGTGTTCGCGCCCAAGGACAAGATCGGCGACTGGCTCGAGATGTACACCAAGATCATGGAGCTCAACTACTGGAGTTCCACGAACGCGACCAAGGCGCGCTTCGACGAGGCCACGCAGCGCTGGGAGGTGCAGGTGGAGCGCGAAGGCAAGCCCGTGACGCTGCGCCCGAAGCAGCTGGTGTTCGCGCTCGGCGTGTCGGGCTACCCGAACGTGCCGAAGGTGGCGGGCGCCGAGAACTTCCTGGGCGACCAGCACCACTCCAGCCAGCACCCCGGGCCCGAGGCCTACGCCGGCAAGAAGTGCGTGGTGCTGGGCTCGAACAACTCGGCGCACGACATCTGCGCGGCGCTGTGGGAACACGGCGCCGACGTGACGATGGTGCAGCGCTCGTCCACGCACATCGCGCCGTCGCAGTCGCTCATGGAGCTGGCGCTGGGCGGGCTGTATTCCGAGCAGGCGGTGAAGAGCGGCATCGACCACCACAAGGGCGACCTGATCTTCGCCTCGGTGCCCTACAAGATCATGCACACCTTCCACATCCCGGTGTACGAGGAGATGAAGAAGCGCGACGCCGACCTGTATGCGCGCCTGGAAAAGGCCGGCTTCCTGCTCGACTTCGGCGTGGACGGCTCGGGCCTGTTCATGAAGTACCTGCGGCGCGGCTCGGGCTACTACATCGACGTGGGCGCCTCGGAGCTGGTGGCCAACGGCAGCATCCACCTCAAGAGCGGCGTGAACATCGAGCGCGTGAATGAACGCTCGGTCACGCTCACCGACGGCACCGAGCTGCCGGCCGACCTGCTGGTGTACGCCACGGGCTACGGCTCGATGAACGGCTGGCTGGCCGACCTGATCTCGCCCGAGATCGCCGACAAGGTCGGCAAGTGCTGGGGCCTGGGCTCCGACACGCCGAAGGACCCGGGTCCGTGGGAAGGCGAGCTGCGCAACATGTGGAAGCCGACGCAGGTGCCCCAGCTGTGGTTCCACGGCGGCAACCTGCACCAGTCGCGCCACTACTCGCAGTTCCTGGCGCTGCAGCTGAAGGCGCGCATGGAAGGGATCGACACGCCGGTGTACGAGCTGGCGGCGTCGCACCACAAGCGCTGAGCGGCTCCGGCTTCCTCTCCCCTCGGGGAGAGGGAGTCGTTCACTCCTGGATGAAGCGGCGCAAGCCTTCGAGGTCGGTCACGGTGATGCCGCCGTACTCGATGTGCAGGAACCCGGCCTCCTTCAGCCGGTTCAGCGCCGCGTTGCAGCGCTGGCGCGACACGCCCGACAGGTTGGCGATTTCTTCCTGCGAGGTCTGCAGGTGCGGCTCGCTGCCCGGGTGCAGCCAGGGGTGGAACAGGCCGGCCAGCGCGCGCGCCACCTGGCTGTCGGCGTCGAGCAGGCGGTGCGCCGCGTAGCTGCCCATGAACCAGTGCAGCCGCTCGTTGATCTGCTGCAGCAGGAAGTGATCGAAGCCGCGCTGCGTGCGGTGCAGCCACTCGAAGGTCTCCAGCGGCAGCTGCGCCACGCGGCTGGGCCGCAGCGCGATGATGTCGGCCGAGCGCGGCACGGCGCGCAGCAGCGTGCCCTCGCCGAACCAGCTGCCCACCGACAGCCCGCCCAGCGTGACCGAGCGGCCGTCGCTGGAGGTGATCGACCACTTGAGCAGCCCTTCGAGCGTGCCGTACCAGTGCAGCGGCGTGTCGCCGCGCCGGCACAGCGCGGCGCCGGCGGCCACCTCGACCTCGCGCATCTCGTCGAGCACGCGCTCGCCCGCGCCCACGTCGAGCAGCGGAAACCAGGCCGAGCCCTGCAGCAGCTGGGGAATGGTCAGGGAGGCCGCGGGGATCGCCGGCTTGGTCGGGGGCATGCTGTCTTTTTTGTTTACTGCGCGCCCTTGAGCTGCTGCAGCTCGGCCTGCGCCTCGTGCAGCTTCTTCTCGCGGTCGGCGATCTTGCTGGCACGTCCCTTCTCCTGCGCCGCGCGCAGGTCGCGCTCGCGCTCGGCCACCTTGCGCTCCTGGGCGCGGATGCGCTTCTGGTGCTCGGCCGCGAGCTTGGCGTCGGTGCAATTGCGGTTCACTTCGGCCAGCGCCGTCTCGAGCCCGCGCACGCGCTGCTTCTGGCCCTTGGACTTTGCCATCTCGATGTCGCGGCCGATGGCCTCGCGCTTGGCGTCGCAGGTGGCGGGGCCGGCGGGTTGCGCGGCGGCGCCGAGGGTGGTGAACGCGGCCGCGGCGGCCAGCACGAGGGGCAGAAATTTCATGGAGAGGTTCCTTGTGTGCGCAACGGCGCAGGGGCGACTTTAGCGGCTGGCGCCGCGTAAACCCTGCCCCGGAATGTCGTCGCGATGACTGAGTACGAACGCATCACAAAAAATAATGGCGCGCCCCCCTGACTGACTGACCGAACGACCGACCCCAGGAGCCCCGAGCATGTCGAAGCGCAAAGTGATCGTGACCATCGCCCCCACCGGCGGCATGGCGCACAAGTCGCAGACCCCCCACCTCCCCACCCAGCCCGCCGAGATCGCCGCCGACGTGCTGCGCTGCTGGAACGCCGGCGCCAGCGTGGTGGCCATCCACGCGCGCCGTCCCGACGACGGCGCCACCTGCAACGCCGAGGTGTACCGCGACATCAACAGCCGCATCCGCGCGGCCGGCTGCGACATCGTGCTGAACAACTCCACCGGCGGCGGCGTGCACGGCGACATGGTGAAGCCGCTGGCCGGTGATCGCTGGGAGATCGCGTGGGAAGAGCGCATCAAGGGCATGGACGCCGGCGCCGAGATGTGCACGCTGGACGCCACCACGCTCAACCTGAGCTTCGAGGGCAAGCAGATCCTGATGGACACGCCCATCACGCGCGGGCGCGAACTCGCCGCCGGCATGAAGGCGCGCGGCATCAAGCCCGAGTGGGAGGTGTTCAGCCCCACGCACATCCTGCAGGACACGACCACGCTGATCGAGGAAGGCCATGACGACGAGCCCTACTTCATCAACCTCGTGATGAACGTGCACCGCAACTTCCAGAACGCGATGCCGTACTCGCCGCGCAACCTGCAGATGATGGTCGACACGCTGCCCAAGGGCTCCATCTTCGGCGTGAGCGGCATCGGCATGTCGCAGCTCGAAGCCAACGTGGCGGCGCTGCTGCTGGGCGGCCATGCGCGCGTGGGGCTGGAAGACAACCTCTACTTCCGTCACGGCGAACTCGCCACCAACGTGCAGCTCACCGAGCGCATCGTGCGCGTGATCCGTGAACTCGACATGGAAGTGGCCACGCCGGCCGAGGCGCGCCAGATCATGGGCCTGCCGCGCGTGGGCGGCCCGCGGCCCGAGTTCGCGCTGGGCTGAAGACGCACGAGAACAACGAACGGAGACACGCACATGAATATTCCCCGCACCGCCCTGGCCCTCGCACTCGCCGCCGCATTCGCATCGGGCGCATCGGCCCAGGTGTCCGACGACACCATCCGCATCGGCTTCATCAGCGACATGTCGGGCCTGTACCGCGACTACGACGGCCCGGCCGGCGCCGAGGCGATCCGCATGGCCATCGCCGACATGGGCGGCGCCATCGACGGCAAGAAGATCGAGCTGGTCACGGCCGACCACCAGAACAAGCCCGACATCGCCGCGGCCAAGGCACGCGAATGGTTCGACGTGAACAAGGTCGACATGCTGATCGGCGGCGTGAACTCGGGCGCGGCCATTGCCATGGCCGGCGTGGCGGCCGACAAGAAGAAGCCGTACTTCGTGGTGGGCTCGGGCGCGTCGAGCCTCACCAACGAGTACTGCTCGCCCTACACCGTGCACTACGCCTACGACACCGTGGCCATGGCGCGCGGCACCGCGAGCGCGGTGGTCAAGGCCGGCGGCAAGAGCTGGTACTTCGTGGCGGCCGACTACGCCTTCGGCGCGGCGCTGCAAGGCGACGCCACCAAGACCGTGCAGGCCAGCGGCGGCACGGTGGCGGGTTCGGTGAAGCACCCGCTGGGCGCGAGCGACTTCTCGTCGTTCATGCTGCAGGCGCAAAGCTCGAAGGCGCAGGTGCTGGCGCTCGCAAATGCGGGCGGCGACACTGTGAACGCCATCAAGTCGGCGGCGGAGTTCGGCATCAGCAAGAACATGAAACTCGCCGGCATGATCATCACCATCAACGACGTGCACGCGCTGGGCCTGAAGGCTTCGCAGGGCATGTACCTCACCGACAGCTGGTACTGGAACCAGAGCCCCGAGTCGCGCGCCTGGGCGCGGCGCTTCTTCGACAAGCACAAGCGCATGCCCTCCTCCTTCCACGCCGGCGACTACTCGGCCGCGCTGCAGTACTTGCAGGCCGTGAAGGCCGCGGGCAGCGACGACGCCGACAAGGTGATGGCGCAGCTGCGCAAGACCAAGTTCAACGACATGTTCGTCAAGGGCGGCTGGCTGCGCGACGACGGCCTCATGGTGCACGACATGCACCTCATGCAGGTGAAGACGCCGGCCGAATCGAAGGAGCCGTGGGACTACTACAAGGTGATCGAGAACATCCCCGGCGAAGCCGCGTGGACCACCAAGACGGAGAGCCGCTGCGCGCGGTGGAAATCGGCATGAACCTCACCACCGACGTGAAGCGCGTCGCCGTCGTCGGCACCGGCGTGATCGGCGCGAGCTGGGCCGCGCACTTCCTCGCGCACGGTCTCGACGTGAACGCGACCGACCCCTCGCCCGGCGCCGAAGACCGGCTGCGCGCCGCCGTGGCGCAGCACTGGCCGACGCTGGAACGCTTCGGCCTCGCCGAGGGCGCCTCGGTCGACCGCCTGCGCTTTCACGACAGCCTGGAAGACGCCGTGGCCGTGGCCGACTTCGTGCAGGAGAACGGCCCCGAGCGCATGGATTTCAAGATCGACCTGTTCCGCCGCATGGACGCCGCCGCGCCGCCGGAGACGGTCCTCGCGTCGAGCTCGTCGGGCCTGGCGATCAGCGGCGTGCAGTCGGGTTGCGCGCACCCGCAGCGCGTGGTGCTGGGGCATCCGTTCAACCCGCCGCACCTGATTCCGCTGGTCGAGGTGATCGGCGGCGAGCAGACGTCGGCCGACACCATCGCCCGCACGATGGCCTTCTATGCCGCCATCGGCAAGCGGCCGATCCACGTGAAGCGCGAGGTGAAAGGCCACATCGCGAACCGGCTGCAGGCCGCGCTATGGCGCGAGGCGTTTCACCTCGTCAACGAAGGCGTGGCGAGCGTGGCCGACATCGACACCGCCATCGCGCACGGCCCCGGCCTGCGCTGGGCCGTGATGGGGCCGTTCATGAATCTGCACCTCTCAGGCGGTGCGGGCGGCATCGAGCACCTGCTCGCGCACCTGGGCGGGCCCATCGAAGACTGGTGGAAGGACCTGGGCGCGCCGTCGATGACGGACGCGTTGAAGCAGCAGGTGGTGCAAGGCGTGGACGACGCCCTGGGCACGCGCCACACCGCCGACCTCGAAGCCGCGCGCGACACCCTGCTGTTGAACCTGATTCGCGCCAAGGCCGAGACGGGTACGCTGGATTGACATGACCGACTTCCTTCTCGACGACACCCTGGTCGCACCGCCCCGCACGGTGCGCATCGACTTCGACGATGGCTCGTTCGTGCTGCGCTCGCCGACGGCGCTGCAGCCGTATGCGCGCTGCATCGGCGAATGGATCGAGCGCTGGGCGCGCGAGACGCCCGACGCGCTGGCGTTTGCCGAGCGCGACGACAGCGGCGAAAGCTGGCGCACCCTCGACTACCGCGCGCTGCGCGCCGCCGTCGGTGCGGTGGCGCAAGGCCTGCTCGACCTGGACCTGCCGCCGGGCCGGCCGGTCGTGATCCTCTCGGACAACGCCATCGACCACGCCGTGCTGATGCTCGCGACGATGCACATCGGCCGCACGGCCTGTTCGCTGTCGAGCGCCTACTCGCGCATGGCGAAAGACCCGTCACGGCTGCACGGCATGTTGAAGGCGCTGCAGCCCGGGCTGATCTACGCCTCCGACGCGAAGGTGTACGGCGCATCGCTCGCCGACTGCGGCGTCGAGGCGGTCACGGTGTTCAGCCGCCACGCCGACACGCATCCGGGCGCGCTGGCTTTCGACCAACTGCTCGACGCGAAGGAAACGCCCGCCGTCATGCAGGCCTTCGCCGCCGTGGGCCCCGACACGCACGCCAAGTACCTGCTGACCTCCGGCTCCACCGGCCAGCCCAAGGTGGTGATCAACACGCACCGCATGCTGTGCGCCAACCAGCAGATGATGGCGCAGACATGGCGCTTCCTCGCGCAGGAAAAGCCCGTGCTGGTCGACTGGCTGCCGTGGAGCCACACCTTCGGCGCGAACCACAACCTGCACATGGTGCTGTGCCACGGCGGCGCGCTCTACATCGACGAGGGTCGGCCCGCGCCGGGCCTGATCGAGAAGACCGTGCGCAACCTGCGCGAGGTGAAACCCACGCTGCTGTTCAACGTGCCGCGCGGCTTCGACATGCTGCTGCCCTTTCTCGAAGCCGACGACGCGCTCGCCGCCGAAGTGTTCTCGCGGCTGCGCCTGGCCTTCTACGCGGCGGCCGCGCTCGCGCCTTCGACCTGGCAACGGCTCGAAGCTGTGGCGCGGCGCGTGCGGCCCGCGCGCCCGCTGTGGCTCACGACCTCGTGGGGTGCCACCGAGACCTCGCCCGCCATCACCTCGGCGCACTGGCAGCTCGACGGCGCCGGCTGCATCGGCGCGCCGCTGCCGGGGCTGGAACTGAAGTTCGTGCCCAACGGCGAGAAGCTGGAGATGCGCGTCAAGGGCGTCTCGGTGTTCCCCGGCTACCGCGACGCGCCGCGCGAGACCGCCAGCGCCTTCGACGCCGAGGGCTACTACCGCATCGGCGACGCGGGCTTTCTTGCGAACCCCGGCGACCCGACGCAGGGCGTGATCTTCAACGGCCGCGTGGCGGAAGACTTCAAGCTCTCGACCGGCACCTGGGTGTCGGTGGGCACGCTGCGCGTGAAGCTGGTGTCGCTGCTGGCGCCGCATGTGCAGGACATCGTGCTCACCGGCCACGACCGCGACGCGATCGGCATGCTGGTGTTCGCCAGCCCGCAAGGCGCCGCCCTCGCGCCCGGGGCGCTGGCCGCGCGCATCGCCGAAGTGCTGCGCGCCCTGCGCGACGAGGGCGCGGGCTCGTCGCAGTGCCCGACCTGCGCGCTGGTGCTGGCCGAACCGCCCAGCCTCGACGCGGGCGAGATCACCGACAAGGGCTACATCAACCAGCGCGCGGTGCTCACGCGGCGCGCGGCCGAGGTGGCGCGGCTGCATGCGCCGACGCCGGGCGATGCGGACGTGATCCGCGCCACCTGAACGCGGCGGGGTTGGAGAACCCGGGAATGTTTTCTACGATGGCCGGGCCACCCGCCATTTCAACTTCCCGGAGACGCCGCCCATGTCCACCCCACCCTGCGTGACCTTCGAAGCGGACGGCCCCGTCTGCACGCTCACGCTGAACCGGCCCGACAAACGCAACGCCGTGGACGGCGTGGTCGCCGCCGCATTGCGCGCGGCCTTCGAACGCTTCGAGGCCGACGACGCGCTGCGCGTGGCCGTGCTGACGGGCGCGGGCGGCCATTTCTGCGCGGGTGCTGACCTGGGCGCGGTCGGTGATCCGGCACGCCGCAACGAGCTCGACCCCGACGGCGGCGGCGCCGGCCCGATGGGCCCGACGCGCATGGCACTGTCCAAGCCGCTGATCGCGGCGGTGAACGGCTACGCGGTGGCGGGCGGGCTCGAGCTGGCGCTGCTGGCCGACCTGCGCGTGGCCGACGACGACGCGGTGTTCGGCGTGTTCTGCCGCCGCTGGGGCGTGCCGCTGATCGACGGCGGCACCGTGCGGCTGCCGCGCCTCGTGGGCATGGGGCGTGCGCTCGACCTGATCCTCACGGGCCGGCCGGTGTCCGCCGCCGAGGCGCTGGCGATGGGCCTGGTGAACCGCACCACGCCACCGGGCGGTGCACTCGCCGCCGCGCAGGAGCTGGCGCGGCAGATCGCCGCCTTTCCGCAGCAATGCATGCTGGCCGACCGCCGCTCCGCCTTCGAACAGTGGGACCTCCCGCTGGCCGAGGCGCTGCGCCGCGAAGGCGCGCAGGGCGTGCCGATCGTTGCGGCCGAAGGCGAAGCCGGTGCCGCGCGCTTTGCCGGCGGCGCGGGCCGGCACGGCACCTTCAAGGGCTAGTTCAGGCGCGCCGCCGCAACGCGGTGCGCAGCGCCTTCGCAAAACGCGGGTCGGCCATGGCACCCACGTTGAAGCGCGACCAGCGCGAGACCTGCGTCGAGTCGACGCTGAAGATGCGCCCCGGCGCCATCACGATCTTGCGCGGCAGCAGTTCCTTCGCGAAGGCCAGCGAGTCGTCCACGCCGGGCAGCGCGGCCCAGATGTAGAGCGACTGCGGGCTGCGCGCGAAGACCTCGGCGTCCACGGCGTCGAACAGCTTCAGCGCGTCGCGCGTGGCCTCGCCCAGCCGCTGCTGCAACCGCTTGAGGTGCCGCTGGTAGTGGCCCTCGCTCAGGATGACGTCGACCGTGCGCTCGCTGTACTCCGAGCTGCTCACGTGGATCAGCGCCTTCAGGTCGGCCAGGTCGCTCGCCAGGTCCGCCCCGCAGGCGATGAAGCCCACGCGCAGCGCGGCCGAGAACGATTTCGAAAAGCTGCCGATGTAGATGGTGCGTTCGAGCTGATCGAGCGCCGAGAGCCGCGGCAGCGCCGTCGGCTTGAAGTCGGCCAGCGGGTCGTTCTCGACGATCAGCAGGTCGTACTTCTGCGCCAGCTGCAGCACGCGAAAGGCCTTGGCCGGCGAGATGTCGGAGCCCGTGGGGTTGTGCGCCAGCGACTGCGTGAAGAACAGGCGCGGCCGTTCGGCGATGAGCAGCTGCTCCAGCACCTCGAGGTCGGGCCCGTCGGCCAGGCGCGGCACGGCCAGCATCTGCGCGCCCGCGAGCTTGAGCTTGCCGAACAGCGGGTAATAGCCCGGGTCGTCGACCAGCACCTTGCCGCCGGGCGGCACGAAGTAGCGGATGACGATGTCCATCGCCTCATTGGCGCCGTGCGTGAGCACGATCTGCCGCGGCTCGGCGCCGATGCCGAAGTCCGCCAGCTTGCGCACGAGGTGGTCGCGCAGCGGCGCATAGCCGAAGCGGCTGCCGTAGCGGAACAGCGCACCGAGCCCCGTGCGCACAACCTTCGGGTGGTACTTGTCCAGCCGCACGTCGGCCAGCCATTCGACGGGCGGAAAACCGTCGCCCACGGCGACCGCATCGGGCTGGGTCTTGAGCTGCTCGCGCATGAGCCACACGATGTCCATCGCGCGGCCGAGGCTGCCCGCGTCGTCCTCGGCGGGCTTGGGCGTGGCCGTGGCCTGCGCGAGCACGTAGTAGCCCGAACCGCGCCGCGGCTCGACGAGGCCGCGCGACACCAGCAGCTCGAAAGCGGCCACCACGGTGTTCTTGGCATAGCCGTGCAGCTGTGCGAGTTCGCGCAGCGAGGGCAGCTTGTCGCCGGCCTTGTAGGCGCCGCTCGCGATCTGGCGCGCGAGGGTGTCGGCGAGCGAATCGGCGATCGTGGTCATGGGCTTCGACTGTGACACAGCGAGGCCTGGCGGCGCACCACTGTCCGCACTGTCCCGCCAAACTGTGCCTTCCGCGGGCGGTACAGCCGGCCTAAATTGCCTGCTCCCGAATTCACCTTCCGAAGAGACACGCACCGATGGCCGCCGATTCCCGCATTCCCAATTTCCGCGCACTGACGCCCGCCCAACGCCTGGCCCACATCGCACAGGCCGCCTCGCTCACCGACGACGAGGTGGCGCTACTCGCCCAGCCCGGCGCCCTGAGCGTGGACCGCGCCAACGGCATGGTCGAGAACGTGATCGGCACCTTCGAGCTGCCGCTGGGCGTGGCCGGCAATTTCACCGTGAACGGGCGCGACTACCTCGTGCCGATGGCGGTGGAAGAACCCTCGGTGGTGGCCGCCGCGTCGTTCATGGCCAAGCTGGCGCGCGAAGGCGGCGGCTTCGAGGCTTCGAGCACCGGGCCGCTGATGCGTGCGCAGGTGCAGGTGATCAACATCACCGATCCCTACGGCGCGCGGCTCGCGCTGCTGCGTGCGCGCGACGAGATCCTTGCCGTGGCGAACAGCCGCGACAAGGTACTGATCGATCTGGGCGGCGGTTGCCGCGACATCGAGGTGCATGTGTTCGGCGACACGCCGCGCGGCGCGATGGTGGTGATGCACCTGATCGTCGACGTGCGCGACGCGATGGGCGCGAACACCGTCAACACCATGGCCGAGGCGGTGTCGCCGCTGGTCGAGAAGCTCACGGGCGGCACGGTGCGCCTGCGCATCCTGTCGAACCTGGCGGACCTGCGGCTGGCGCGTGCGCGCGTGCGGCTCGCGCCCTCGGTGCTGGCCACGCGCGAGCGCAGCGGCGAAGAAGTGGTCGAGGGCGTGATCGACGCATACACCTTCGCGGCCATCGACCCCTACCGCGCGGCGACGCACAACAAGGGCATCATGAACGGCGTCGATCCGGTGATCGTCGCGACCGGCAACGACTGGCGCGCGGTGGAAGCCGGTGCGCATGCGTACGCCTGCCGCAGCGGGCGCTACAGCTCGTTGACCACGTGGGAGAAAGACACGACGGGCGCGCTGGTCGGCACCATCGAGATGCCGATGCCGGTGGGCCTGGTCGGCGGCGCCACCAAGACGCACCCGCTCGCTAGGCTCGCACTCAAGATCCTCGACGTGAAGTCCGCGCAGGAACTCGGCGAGGTCGCGGTGGCCGTGGGCCTCGCGCAGAACCTCGGTGCCTTGCGCGCGCTCGCCACCGAAGGCATCCAGCGCGGCCACATGGCGCTGCACGCCCGCAACATCGCGCTCGTCGCGGGCGCCACCGGCGCCGAGATCGACAGCATCGCCAAGCAGATGGCCGCAGAACACGACGTGCGCACCGACCGCGCCGTGGCACTGCTCGAAGCGCTGCGCAAGAAGTAAGCAGGCAAAGGCGGGAGCACCCCGCACAACGGACCGCGGCCGAAACCGCGGCGGCCGCGCAGGCGGCCGTCACATCACCACAGACGGAGACACACGACAAATGAACGCAGACAGTGCAACGCCCGCCCGTTGGCGGCTGGTGGAGATATGGGGCGACACGGCCGACCTGGGCCATCTCGCGTGGGCCATCGTCATCGGCGTCGCGGTGAGCCTCACGGGCTACCTCGTGGCCAGCCGCGTGCTGGCGAGCGCCGTGGGCACGCCCGAGCTGGCACGCGCCTACGCGATGCTCGCCGGCCTCGGCGGCTGCGTCGTCTCGGGCCTGATCTGCGCGAAGCTCTTCACGCCGAAGCGCGAGGTGGTCGAGGGCACGGACCCCGATCCGCGCTGGCGCGAAGAGGTGCTGGCCGAACTGGCCGGCGAGCACGGCGACCTGGGCTCGGTGGACGACCTGCCGCCGTCGGTGGTGCGCGAGATGAAGGAGCTGGAGATCTACGAGCTGTTCGCGTCGTACAAGCCCCAGGCCGCCAAGGCCGCCGAAGGAGCCGCCTCGTGATCGACGCCGCCCTCTTCAACCAGATCCTCGTCGCCACCGGCATGGGCCTCGTGGGTGCCATCGTGTTCGCGGCCATCGGCCTCGTCTCGGGCACCGACGAAACCACCACGCTCGCACCGCTCACCCTGCTGGTGGTGCTGCTGGGTGTGCCGCCCGAAGGCGTGTTCACCTTCTTCCTGGCGGCCGCCGTGGCCAAGCACATGACGCACGCGGTGCCCACCGCGCTGCTGGGCATTCCGGGCGACACCATGGCCACGCCGCTGCTGCAGGACGCGAACGTGCTGCGCAACCTGGGCGTGCCGCACATCGCGCTGCGCAAGATGGTGTCGGGCGCGATCATCGCGGCCTTTCTGGCGGTGCCGCTGGCCGTGCTGTTCGCGGTGCTGCTGGCGCCGTACGGCGCGGCCATCACCAAGGCGGCGCCGTGGATCTTCGTGGTGGCGGCCGTGGCCATTGCCTATTTCTCGAGCGGGCGCTGGGCCTCGGTGGCCACGCTGGTGCCGTTCGTGATGGTGATCGTGGCGCTGCAGGCGCTCACCGGCAAGTACGGCGTGAAGCTCAGCATCAGCTACTTCCTGGGCATCGCCATCGGGCCGCTGGTGGCCGACCTGTTCTCGGTGATCTCGCCGGCGGCGCGTGCGCGCATGAAGCGCGACAAGGTCCGCACCTTCTCGCTCGCACCCGACGTGAAGGGCTGGTCGGGCTACTTCCCCAACCCGTTCAAGGTGCTCGACCGCGGCCAGGTGAAGTGGACCTTCGCGACCGCCGCGATCTCCAGCGCCACCTTCGTGTTCAGCCCGGTCGCAATGACGGTGGTGCTGGGCGAGCTGGTCGGCTCGCGCATCAAGCATGCGTACCACCGCCTCACGACCACGCTGGCCGCGCGCAACGGCGTGACCGAGGCCACCTACATCGCCGAAGCGTTGATTCCGCTGATCGCCATCGGCCTGCCGTTGAGCCCCGTGGCGGCCGGCCCGGCGGCGCCGCTGTTCAACGCACCGCCGGTGTTCACCATCGACTCGGCCACGGGCCAGACCCACAACCTGCACAACCTGCTGAACCACTGGGAGTTCCTGGGCTACGGCATGTTGGCGGTGATCTTGGCCGCGCTGGTGGCCTATCCCTTCACGATGAACTTCGCGCGCCGCGCGGCGCTGTTCGTCTCGCGCAAGGTGAGCCACGAGGCAATCATCGCGACCTTCGTCGGCTTGATCGTGGTGATCAGCGTGTGGGAAGGCCAGCTGCTCGGCCTCCTGGTGATCCTCACGATGGGCCTGCTCGGCGGCCTGCTGTCACGCGCCATCGGCTTCAACACGGGCGTGCAGTTCATGGGCTACTACACGGCGGTGTTGACGGTGCCGGCGGTGATCAAGGCATTCTCCTGATCGGCCGGCCGCACACCAGCAGCGCGTCCATGTGCCCAGGACACTGGGTGCTTCCCGCAGCGGAATCAAGGAGGAGGCCGCAGGCCGGGGGACATTCGCGGAGGGAAGTACCCAGTGTCCTGGGCACACGCCCTGAACGCAACGGCAACCAGCCAGTCAACGCTGCGATGCAGAGGGTTTCGGCGGCGTCTTCTTCTTCGCCGGTTCATCCCCACCGAACAGCTTCTCCACCTGCTGCCCCACGCGCGCCCCGATCGCCGTGCCCACCCCCGGCAGCACCGCGCTGCCAACCGCCGCCCCCGCCAGCGCGCCGCCGGTCATCGACACCTCGGGCTCGGCCACGCTGCCGCCGATCTTCAGCGGCACGCCGACCACGCCATCGACCAGGTCCACCGCCATCTCGCCCGACATCTGCCGGTTGAACAGCCGCAGGTTGCCGCTCGCGGTGAGCACGCCCGAGCGCGCCTTGAGGTTCGTGTAGCGCATCACGATGCCGTCTTCGGTGCCCTGGGTGTCGAGCGTGCCGGTGAGCTCGTCCAGCGCCGTGGTGCCGCCGCGGCTGATGCCGGCGGTGGTCACGGCCTTGGCCAGGTCGAGGCGGGTCAGCGTGGCGGGCTGCACCGAGAAGGTGGTGCGGGTGTGCAGGCCGCGGATCAGCGCGCCCACCTCGCGGGCCTCGGCCACCAGCGAGGTGTGGCCCGAGACCTTGCCAGCCACCGCCGAGTGGCGCCCGAAGGCCTGCACCAGCCCCTCGATGTCGACCTGCCGCGGGTCGAGTTCGGCCGACACGCGCAAGCCCCGCCCTTCAGGCAGCACCTCGAGCCGCGATTCTCCGTTCCACGTGCCGCCCCCGGCGTCGATGCGGGTGCGCCAGCGGTCTTCCGTGCCCTCGCGGTCCAGCCGCAGGCGCACGGGCGATGCGGCGCCGGCGCGCTCCAGACGCAGGTTGCGAGGGCGCCAGTTGTCGTCGAAGGCCACCTCGCCGTCGTAGGCCAGCGCGATGTCGCGGCGGTCGATCCAGACCACGTCGCGCCAGCGCACGCGCTCCACCGGCACGGGCGCCAGGGTCCAGGGCGCGGGCAGCGGCACGATGCGCTCGCTTTCCTGCGGCTCGGGGCCCTTGTCCCGGAAGGCGCGCACCGAGGCGCGCGGCAGCACCAGGCTTTCGAGCGCGATCTCGTCGATGGCCACTTCGCGGCGCAGCAGCAGCGGCCACAGGTGCAGCCGCACGCTCACGCGGCGCAGGGTGATGGGCTGGGGCTGGTCGGTCGCCAGCTCGGACAGCGCCAGCACGGGCACCGGCCACAGCGACCAGTGGGCGCCGCCCACCGTCAGCTCGACGCCGTAACGCTGCGAGAAGCCGGCGGCGATGCGGGCCGCCACCTCTTCGTCGTCGGGCAGGCGCGCGGCCACCACGAGCACCAGCGCGCCGATGCCCAGCAGCAGCACCGCCGCCGAGCCCAGAAGCCACCGCCGCACCGAAGGGAAGGTCATCGACCCAAGGTAGCACGCAAAGGCGACTGCGGTTGTCAGCCGTCGTCGCTATAGTGCCCTCGCACCCCCTGTATCGGAGACCCCTGCATGCGTATCTGGAAGAAAGAGATCTCGGTCGAATCGCTGACCGCCAACCACGTGGGCACGGCCGTGGCCGCCCTGGGCATCGAATTCCTGGAGGTGGGCGACGACTTCATCCGCGCCCGCGTGCCGGTGGACGAGCGCACCCGCCAGCCCTACGGCATCCTGCACGGCGGCGTGTCGGTGGTGCTGGCCGAGACGCTGGGCTCCTGCGGCGCGCATTACTCGGCCCCCGAGGGCGACCGCGCCGTGGGCCTGGACATCAACGCCAACCACATCCGCTCGGCCACCAGCGGCTGGGTCATTGGCACGGCGCGGCCGGTGCACCGCGGGCGCACCACGCAGGTCTGGCAGATCGACCTGACGAACGAGGCGGGCGAGCTGACCTGCGTCTCGCGCATCACCATGGCGGTGCTGCAGCCGCGCTGAGCGCGGGCGCGCCCCCGGGGCGCTTCTTTTCTTTCTTCTCCCGCTGGTACGCCTCTTGCGGGTGGCACCCGTGTTCAGCACGGGGTGGATCGACCACAATCTCGCCCCAGGGAGCGCGTCGACCCCCCAAACACACACCAACCGAGGAGAAGAAAACACATGTTCAACTGGACTGAAAAGCCGGTGTCCACACTGGCCAACGGCGCGGTCATCGCGCCCGACGAGCGGCTGCCCTGGCTGCAGACCGGCGCGATGGGCATCCAGCACGTGATCGCCATGTTCGGCGCCACGGTGCTGGCGCCGATCCTGATGGGCTTCAACCCCAACATCGCGATCCTGATGAGCGGCATCGGCACGCTCATCTTCTATCTCGTGACGGGCGGCAAGGTGCCCAGCTACCTGGGCTCGAGCTTCGCCTTCATCGGCGTGGTGATCGCGGCCAGCGGCTATGCCGGCAAGGGGGCCAACGCCAACATCGCGGTGGCGCTGGGCGGCATCGTGGCCTGCGGGGTGGTCTACATCCTGATCGGCGCCATCGTGCAGGCCGTGGGCACGGGCTGGATCGAGCGCTTCATGCCGCCCGTGGTCACGGGCGCCGTGGTGGCGGTGATCGGGCTGAACCTGGCGGGCATTCCCATCAAGAACATGGCGGCCAGCAACTTCGACTCGTGGATGCAGGCCGTGACCTTCCTGTGCGTGGGCCTGGTGGCGGTGTTCACGCGCGGCATGGTGCAGCGCCTGTTGATCCTCATCGGCCTGATCCTGGCCACGCTGGTGTACGCCGCGCTCACCAACGGCATGGGCCTGGGCAAGCCGGTCGACCTGAGCGGCATCGCCAACGCGGCCTGGTTCGGCCTGCCGACCTTCACGGCGCCGGTGTTCACGGCCAACGCGATGCTGCTGATCGCGCCCGTGGCGATCATCCTGGTGGCGGAAAACCTCGGCCACCTGAAGGCCGTGACGGCCATGACCGGGCGCAACCTCGACCCGTACATGGGCCGCGCCTTCATCGGCGACGGCATCGCCACGGTGGTGAGCGGCGCCGCCGGCGGCACGGGCGTGACCACCTACGCCGAGAACATCGGCGTGATGGCAGCCACGCGCATCTACTCGACGGCGGTGTTCGTGGTGGCGGCTTTCATTGCGCTCATCCTGGGCTTCAGCCCCAAGTTCGGCGCGCTGATCCAGGCCATTCCACTGCCGGTGATGGGCGGCGTGAGCATCGTGGTGTTCGGCCTGATCGCCATTGCCGGCGCCAAGATCTGGGTCGACAACAAGGTCGATTTCTCGCAGAACAAGAACCTGATCGTGGCCGCGATCACGCTGATCATCGGCACCGGCGACTTCACGCTGAAGTTCGGCGACTTCGCGCTCGGCGGCATCGGAACCGCCACTTTCGGGGCCATCATCCTCTACGCCCTGCTGGGCCGTTCGCGCAACGCCTGAGCGCAGACAAAGTGAAACCTCGTGCAATAACTGTTGTGCGGGGTCAGTGAACGCGGCGCCGGTCACCGGGCTTTGGCCGGCGCCCGTTAGACTCCAACGCTTTTCGCACCGACGTTCACACACGTTTTCCAATGGCCGATGTTTCCGCCGCTCGTACCAAGGCGGTTTTCGAATTCAAGAGCGCCACACTGCCGCTGATCGCAGTGATCCTCAAGACAGCCGACCTCGACGTGCTGGCCGAGGCGCTCGACGCCCAGTTGGCGGATTCGCCCGACTTCTTCGAGCAGGAGCCGGTGGTGATCGACCTCTCGCTGCTGCAGGAACAGGCGGCCGAGGGCGGCACCGACGCCCCCGAAATCGACTTTGCCGCCCTGCGCAGCCTGCTGGCGCGCCACCAGACCCAGCCGATCGCCGTGCGCGGCGGCAGCCCCGAGCAGCATGCCGCGGCGCGTGAAGCCGGCCTGTCGGTGGCCGCCATGCCCTCGGCCCCCGCGCCCCGCCCGCCGGCCCCGCCCGCCGAGGCGCCTGCGGCTTCGGAAGCCCCGCAGATCGTGCGCGAGCTGCCGGTGCCGGCCAACGGCACGCTGCTGATCGACAAGCCGCTGCGCTCGGGCCAGCAGATCTACGCGCGTGGCGGCGACGTGGTGGTGACGGCCATCGTGAGCTTCGGCGCCGAAGTCATCGCCGACGGCAACGTGCATGTGTACGCGCCGCTGCGCGGCAAGGCCATTGCCGGCGCGCGCGGAAACACCGAGGCGCGGATCTTCTCGACCTGCATGGAAGCGCAGCTGGTGGCCATTGCGGGCATCTACCGCACGAACGAAGTGCCGCTGCCCGAGCCCGTGCTGGGCAAGCCCGCCCAGGTGCGCCTGGACGGCAAAAAAATAGCGATCGACGCGATTCCCTGATGAAAAACCAGGAACGCGGCAGCGCTGAGCATCAATCGACAACTGAATCGAAACAAGAAGGAATGGCGATGGCCAAAATTGTGGTGGTGACCTCGGGCAAGGGCGGCGTCGGCAAGACGACCACGAGCGCCAGCTTCGCGTCGGGCCTTGCGCTCGCCGGCAAGAAGACGGCCGTGATCGACTTCGACGTGGGCCTGCGCAATCTCGACCTGATCATGGGCTGCGAACGCCGCGTGGTGTACGACCTGATCAACGTGATCCAGGGCGAGGCCAACCTGAGCCAGGCGCTCATCAAGGACAAGCAGTGCGACAACCTGTTCGTGCTGGCCGCCTCGCAGACGCGCGACAAGGAAGCCCTGTCGCAGGACGGCGTGGAGAAGGTGCTGACCGACCTGGCCGCCATGGACTTCGACTACATCGTCTGCGACTCCCCCGCGGGCATCGAGACCGGCGCCATGATGGCGATGCACTTCGCCGACGAGGCGCTGATCGTCACCAACCCCGAAGTCTCTTCGGTGCGCGACTCGGACCGCATCCTGGGCATGCTCAGCAGCAAGACCAAGCGCGCCAAGGACGGCGGCGAGCCGATCAAGGAGCACCTGCTGATCACCCGCTACAACCCGAACCGGGTGGCCGGCGGCCAGATGCTCTCGCTGGAAGACATCCAGGACATCCTGCGCATCAAGCTGATCGGCGTGATCCCCGAGTCGGAAAGCGTGCTGCACGCCTCCAACCAGGGCGTGCCCGCCATCCACGACAAGGACACCGACGTGGCCCAGGCGTACAGCGACGTGGTCGCGCGCTTCCTTGGCGAAGACAAGCCGATGCGCTTTGTCGAAGCCGAGAAGCCGGGCTTCTTCAAACGGATTTTCGGGAGCAAGTAGGCATGTCGTTTCTTTCGTTCCTGCTTGGTGAGAAGAAGAAGACTGCGAGCGTCGCCAAGGAGCGCCTGCAGATCATCCTCGCTCACGAGCGCTCCAGCCTCAGCGGCAAGAAGCGCCCCGATTACCTGCCCGAGCTCCAGCGCGAGCTGGTGGCGGTGATTTCCAAGTACGTGTCGATCAACGCCGACGACATCAAGGTGCACCTGGAAACCCAGGACAACCTCGAAGTGCTGGACATCAAGATCGAACTGCCCGATCCGGTTCCGGCGCGCTGAGCGCCAGAACCTCGATCAACCGGCTCACGCCGGTTGATCCGGGGCCGCAGCGGGCAGCGCCTCCAGCCGCTGCGCCCACTCACGGGCCTTGTCCTCGTCGAAGAGCGGACTTTCGCGGTCGCCGTAGAACTGCGCCGCCAGAGATTCCACGCAGGCGCGCTGGCTCTCCAGGTTCTCTTCGCAGTCATCGAGCGCGGCGCCGGTGAGCAGCCAGCGCTCGGCGTCCGCAGCGTCTTCCGGCGCGCCCTGGCCCTGCATGCGCATCCAGCCCAGTTCGTAGCAGGCCCAGCCCTGCTGGCGTTGGGTGCCGTCTTCCGCCACCTTCTGCAGCGCGTAGAGGGCTTCGGCGTACAAGGCCTTCACTTGCGCTTCTCCCTGGCCCTGTTCGGCCAGCGCCCCTGCGTGCAGGCACAGCGTGCGGCCGAGCTGCATCGTGGCGCTGGTGTCACCGGCTTCGTGGCCGCGGCGGAAGTAGCCGATCGCACGGGCCAGGTCGGGCTCCCCCGGTTCGCCGAGCTTGTACGCCAGGCCGAGGTTGTAGAGCGCCATCGTGTTGTTCTGCTCGGCGGCCCGTTCGTAGTGCCGCATGCCGCCTTCCAGGTCGCGCTCGCCCCCCTCGCCTTCCGTCAGCATGTAGCCGAGATGGGCGTGCGTGGCGGCGTCGTCCTCGCCGCCGTGGGTGATGGCATGCAGCAGCCACGCGCGCGCCAGGGCGGGTTCGGCGCCGAGGCCCGCCGTGTCCCAGCGCAGCATCTTCGAGAGCTCGCACATCGCCACGGGCAGGCCCTCGGGTGACGCGGTTGCGGGGGCGTCGCCGGGTTCGCGCACACCGGCGGCGCGCGCCATCCAGCGCAGGGCTTCGCGCGGGTCGGCCTCGACGCCCTCGCCGTCGCGCAGGTGGCAGGCCAGCTCGTAGGCGGCCCGCAGGTCGCCTGCGGCATGGCGCGCGGCCATGTGCTCGGTGTGCGCCTGCTCGCGGCCGTCGGCGTGCAACCAGACGTACAGGCCGTTGTCGTTGCGCGCGGCCTGCACCGGCTCGCCCGCGCTCCAGCGCTTGCACAGCTGCGAGCGGACCGCGACGGCCATCCAGCCGTCAGCGACCGACAAGGCGGCGGTGATCCACGGGTAGGCCTGCGGGTGCAGCACGGCGCCATCGGCGCGCAACACGCCCACGGCGAGTTGCCCTTTCTCGACCTTCGCGCTGCGCGGCACCGGGTCGGCGACCAGCCAGCCGAAGTCCTGCGTGCCCCAGGCCAGCGGCTGGAGCGTGCGGTGCCGGCACGGCACCAGCTCGCGGCCGGCGGCCACGTCGTAGATGCCGCGCAGCCACGGCGCGTTCTTCGCCGTGCGCCCGCCCTTGGACGCCACGCGCACCAGGTCGCGCCGGACCATGGCGTGCCCGCGCTCCTGGCCGGTCAGCGGCTCCAGGGTCTCGAAGCGGCCGTAGTCGAAGGGCACGAGCGCGCGGCCCTGCCCGTCGAGCAAGCCGCACAGGCCGTCGGCGCGTTCCACGGCGAAGCGCTTCGGCCGGGCCGGGGCGCCGCGCTCGTTCGACGGATCGTTGTCTTCGCTCGTCAGGATCTCGATGGGGTATTCCTCGAGCAGGTCGACCTGTTCGTAGACCGGCTCGATCGCGACGCGGCCTTGCGCATCCAGCAGCCCGCTCTGGCCGTCGCGCTTGGCGTCGAAGCCCTCCCAGTCGTGGCGCCACTGAAGGCTTTCGAAATCCGGCGGCACGGCCCATTCGCCGTCCGCGCGCACCAGCCCCCAGCCGCCCTCGTCGCCGCGCGCGGGCGCGAGGCCGAAGGGCGTGAAGTCTTCGGCTTCTTCGAACCGCGGCGAAATCGTCCATTGGCCCTGCAGGTCGATGTACCCGATGCGCTCGCCCACGCGGGCGCGCACCCGGCCTTCGACAAAGCTCCAGACCTCGTCGACCGAGGGCGGGAGCAGCCAGCTGCCGTCGGTGCGCAGCAGGCCGACGTGGTCGCCGACCAGCGCCGTGGCGATGTCGTCCTCGAAGGCCCAGACCTCGTCGAGCTGCGGTTCGAGCAGCACGCGCGGCGCTTCGGCGTCGGCGAGCAGCAGGCCGGATTGCTCACCTTGCGAGATCCAGAGCAGGCGTGGGTCGCTCCCACCGGCGTAGCGGATGTCGTCCCACGCGGGCTCGACCACGGTGGTGCGATGGCTGGCGCCCTCGTCGTCGTACACCAGGCGCATCACGCCCCAGCGGCCGTCGACCTCGAAGCGCCAGAGGTCGCCGCCCAGGTGGTTGTCGTAGTCCGGACGCTCGTCGTCGTCCTCGTCTTCTTCGGGCTCGAAGTCGGCAAAGCGCTCGTCGCGCGGCGCTTCGTAGCCGTCAAAGTAGGGATGCGACAGGCTGCCGAAGCCGAACTCCCAGGCCCAGGACTCCCAGTCTGCGAAGCGCTTGATGCCCAGCGCCGCGTCGACACCCGGGTGGTTGCCGCTGTCGATGCAGCGGCGCACCTCGGCCCACAGTTCATTGCACTCGCGGCGGTTGCGTTCGATGAAGCCCTCGCCTTCCGTGTCTCCGCCCAGCCAGGACAGTTCGTCGAGGTTGGCGGAAAAGCGCGGCGCGCTGTCGTCCGGCGTGTCGTCGATCAGCTCGGCCAGGTGTTGCGCCACGGCCTCGAACTGCAGCGCGATCTGCGGCAGCGTGTGCAGCATCGGATGCCGCTCGACAAAGGCGTGCAGTTGCCGGATGCGCGCGAGCGCTGCGTGCGCGTCGCTGACCAGATTGTCGGTGCCGGCATCGCCGAAGACGCGCTGGTGGTCGATGGCATCGCCGGCCGCGCCATCGGCCAGCAGGAGCTGCCAGAGCACGGGGAAGTTGTTGTTGGCTTCGGCGATTTCATCAGCCGATGCTTCTTCGGTGTCGGGAAGACTGTGTTCGAGATAGAGCCAGGAACGATTGCCCATGTGTTGGTCGGTGCGTGTGTCGTCCATGGCGAAGGCCATGGGTGGCGCCCAGTTTAGGGGCGCCGTTTCACGCGCACGTGACCGCCGGCCGCTACGCCAGGAACTGCGTGACCTGCGCGAGCACGGCCTGCTCCTTGAGGATGCGGCGGTGGCCCCAGCCCTGCGTGGGAAAGAGCCGCGCGCCGGCGATCGCATCGCGAAAGGCCTCGGCGTCGGCGAAGCGGTTCACGCGGTCGTCGCGGTCATGCACGATGAGCGTCGGCTGCGCGATGCGCGGGCCCACGGCGGCGGGCTCCAGCTGCTGCATCAGGATGCCTTCGCGTGCCTCGATCAGGCGCTGCATGCCCGCGCGCGTGCGCTCGCTGAGGCCGAACACCTGCGCGAAGTAGCGCGTGTACTCGCGCGGCGAGGCCGGCGGCGCCAGCAGCACCAGCCGCTGCGCCGGCAGCCCGCGCCCCGCCGCATAGGCCAGCGCATTGGCCCCCAGCGAATGCGCGACCGCCGCGCGCAGCACGTGCCCGTCGGCGCCGAGGCGCGCCGCCACGTAGTCGATGGCGCGTGCGAACTGCGGCAGGTTGCTGGCCGTGCCCGCGCTTCGGCCGTGGGCCGGCATCTCCAGCAGCACGGGCCGCAGGCCTTGCGCAGCCACGGCCTGGGCCAGCGGCAGCATCTGGCCCGCATGGCCGCCCCAGCCGTGCACCAGCAGCACGACCGGTGCCGACTCGGCGCCCGCGTCCTGCGCGGCGAGGTGGTAGATGCCGAGGTTCGCGTCCTCGAACGCCCAGGCCTCGCGGCGCCAGTCGGCACCGGGCTGCTGGCCGCGGTACAGCCATTTGGGCGGCAGCGGCGTGCCGAACACGCGGTAGGCCGCGCGCACGCCGAGCGCGGGCCACAGGCGCTGCGATGCACCGAGGCCGAAGCGCATCGCGCGCATCAATGGACTGGCGCTGTAGTAGCCCACGGGGGCGGTGGTGTGGGTGGTGGTGGTCATGGGGAAGGCTTTCGTTCGGGGGCTCAGTACCAGACCCAGTCCTGGTTGCTGCGCGGCAGGCTGCGCAGCGTGTCCTGCACGCCGCGCACACCGAGGAGCACCGCGTAGGCGGCGATGAAGAGGGCAATGATCAGCATGGTGCTTTTCCTTTTTTATCGCACGGTGGTGCGAAATTAAGGCAAACGAAGAGGCGGTGGCCGTCGTCTGCGGGTGCGCCTCAGGCGCGGTAGCTGGAAAGAAGGCGCTGCCAGGTCTGGCCCGCGCGCTCGGCCGCATGCCCGTCGCGCAGGAAGCGCGCGTCGTGCAGCTGGTTCATCATGATCCCGTTGATCTCGCTCACGAGCTGGGCCGGGTCGGTGTCGGCCTGGAGCTCGCCGGTCTCGACCGCCTGCAGCACCGTGCGGCGCAGCGCGGCACGCCAGCGCGTGATCTCGTCGAAGAGCAGGTCGCGCAGCTCGCCTTCGCGGTCGTCGAACTCGAAGGCACCGGCCACGTAGAGGCAGCCGTTCTGCGCTTCGACGTCGCGCGTGCGGGCGATCCAGCGCGCGACGATGTCGTTCAGGCGGGGCAGGCCCTTGGGCTTCTGCATCGCGGGCACGAACACCTCGGCCAGGAAGCCGCGGCCGTACTCCTCGATGACGGCCTTCTGCAGCGCCTCGCGCGAGCCCACGCGCGAGAACACGCCGCTCTTGGACAGCCCGAGCCGGCTCGCCACGGCCTGCAGCGAGATGGCTTCCAGCCCTTCGGCCAGCGCGAGATGCATCGCCGCGCCGACGATGGCGGCACGGGTGAGTTCGCTTTTCTGGGTCTTGGCGTCCATGCGGCGAACTTTAGCACAGTCGTGCGAAATATCAATCTCCCCACGCAGAAGGGCTTCATAGATGTTTTGCTCATGTGGAACCAACAAACGCATCGTTCCCTGCATAAGCCCTTCTGCCGAGAATCGCCGGTCGGCCCCGACCCGGGGTCCGGACCTCTTTTCACCTCCTGCGCGCCCGATGAACTTTCAACAACTGCGCTCGGTACGCGAGGCCGTTCGTTGCGGCTTCAACCTGACCGAGGTCGCCCACACCCTTCACACCTCGCAGCCCGGCGTGAGCCGGCAGATCCGCGAACTCGAGGAAGAACTCGGCATCGAGCTCTTCGTGCGCGCCGGCAAGCGGCTCACGGGCCTCACCGAGCCCGGCGGGCACGTGCTGCCGATCATCGAGCGCATGCTGATGGAGAGCAGCAACCTCAAGCACGCGGGCCAGGAGTTCGTGGCGCAGCAAAGCGGCCTGCTCTCGGTGGCGGCCACGCACTCGCAGGCGCGCTATGCGATGCCGGTGGCGGTGCAGGAATTCCGCGCGCAGTTTCCGAACGTGAAACTGCACCTGCACCAGGGTTCGCCCAAGCAGATCGCGCAGATGCTGCTCGACGGCGAGGCCGACGTGGGCATTGCCACCGAGGCGCTGGGCGACTACCCGCAGCTGGTCGCCCTGCCCTGCTACCGCTGGACGCACTCGGTGATCGTGCCGCCAGGGCACCCGCTGCTCGACGCGCCGCTCACGCTGGAGGCGCTCACGCAGCATCCGCTGATCACCTACGACACGGGCTTCACGGGCCGCTCGCGCATCGACGAGGCCTTCGAGCAGCGCGGCCTGCAGCCCAACATCGTGCTGGCCGCGATGGACGCCGACGTCATCAAGACCTATGTGCAGCTGGGCCTGGGCGTGGGCATCGTGGCCGGCGTGGCCTACGAGGCCGAGCGCGACACGCAGCTGCGCGCGCTCGATGCGGGGCGGCTGTTCGGCATCAACCTCACCAAGCTGGCGGTGCGGCGCGGCACCTATCTGCGCAAATATGTCTACGCGTTCATCGAGTCGTTCGCGCCGACGTTGACGCGCGCGATTGTCGAGAAGGCCTTGGGCGACGAGGTCAAGGTGTCTCACTACGAGATTTAGCTCAAGCGCAACGAAATCGACACTTCCGGCTCCAGGGTTGAAAAGAATGCGCGCAGCTTCACACAAGCGGCGTACATTCGGGTTAATTCCTTGGCTTCCGGAACGGATCAGCAATGGCATCGACTTCGCAGCAGCAGCAACTACAGGCCACCCGGGCCGCCCAAAAGGCGGCCGATGCAGCGGAGAAGCGCGAACGCCTGAAACGTGCCCTGCCCGCCACGGTCGAGCTGCTGCAAAGCCGCCAGGCCGATCGCATCGACGATCGCGACATCGACGCCTACGTCGATCTCAACTGGCTCGAATGGCATGGCGGCGGTTTGCGCCTCACCATCACCGGGCGCAACGTGTGCGCCCAATCGGCCGCCACCGCGGTGGCCTGACAAGCCCCTCCCCCAGTTCCCCAAAGAAAAACCGCCACAGTCTCCTGTGGCGGTTTTTGCATGTGCGTGACGTGAACGCGGTGCGAAGGCTTACTGACCCGCGATGATCTGCGCGATGAGGCCGGTGGCAATGGCTGCGAGCACGTAGTCGCCACCCACGCCCACCCACTGGTAGCCGCGCGGCGGCTGCTGCAGGCGGTAGGCGCGCCAGTCGTTCACCACGTAGTTGCGGCCCCGGTATTCGGTCGGCACGCGGCCACCACGGCGCCACTCGCTGTGCGGCTGCGGGAAGCCCCGGCGGTCGAACTGGCGGCCGTCGCGGAAGTCCTGGTCGCCGCGGTAGCCGGCGTGAGGACCGCGATGCCCGCGATGGTCGTCGCGCTGGTCATAACGACCGCCGCCAGGACGGTGGTCATCGCGCTGCTCGTAGCGGCCGCCGCCCGGGCGGTGGTCGTCGCCCCGGCGATCTTGCGCCAGCGCGCTGCCTGCCGCCAGGGACATTGCGAGCGCCGCAACGGCGGCAGTGGTCAGGCGCTTGGTACGGAAGATCATCTGGAACTCCTTTTGTGTGTCTGTGATGACGCCTCCATTCTGTGCAGCGCGTGTGTCTGCTTCGGGTGCGTCAGGTCACCGTCAGATGAAATCCGGTAAGCGCAGGTATCTCCGCGGCGTGTTGTCCTGCACGCGCGTAACGTACTTCACGCGGGCGCGTAGCGGTTCACCACCATGCCGCAGTCGTAGGCCCTCGATCCGAGCAGGCGCAGCGCGTGGCCATGGCGCGTGTCGTGGAACACCGAGCGGCCCGCGCCGACGGCCGTGGGGTTCACGAAGAACTGGAACTCGTCGACCAGCCCCGCCGACGTGAGCGACGACGCAAAGCCGACACCGCCGATGGTGAGGATGTCCTGGCCCGGCTGGCGCTTGAGCGCGTTCACCTCATCGGCCATGGCACCGCGCGCGATGTCGGTGCGCTCCCAGCGCGACGCCTTCAGCTTGTTGGTAAGCACGACCTTGCGTGCGTCAACCACCCGCTGGGCAAAGGCGTAGTCGGGGTTCGCAGGAAAGCGCGTCGCGGCGCGGCCCCAGTGCTCGAGGTAGCCCTCTTCGATGATCTTGCGGCTCAGCAGGATCGTGTCGACGCCCGCGAACACGGCGTTGAAATCGCGCTTGAGCGCCGCGTCCCAGCGCCATCGGTCGCCCCAGCCCCACAGCTGCCAGTCGATGTCGCCGTTGGCCGGCGACACGAACCCGTCGACCGACATCTGCATTTGCACGATGAGCTTTCGCATCGGAATCTCCTTCAGGTCGCTTGTGCAAACCGATCTCGAAATGCAAGCAGTTTCAGTATTCTCAAACCAGTGCGAAAATGCAAGCAGTTTCTCGAACCAGCGGAATCCCGATGGCCATCCAGCAGAAGTCCCTGTGCCCGATCAACCTCGCGCTCGAAGTCGTCGGCGATCGCTGGAGCCTGCTGATCGTTCGCGACCTGATGTTTGCGGACAAGCGGCACTTTCGCGAGTTCCTGCAGTCCGAGGAAGGCATCTCCTCGAACATCCTCACCGAGCGGCTGAACTCGCTGGTCGCGCACGGCGTGCTCAGCAAGACTGACGACCCCACGCACAAGCAGAAGGCGCTCTACAGCCTCACGCCCGTGGGCATCGACCTGTTGCCGGTGATCACGCAGCTCGGCATCTGGGGGCGCAAGCACCGGCCCGTGACGGCCGAGAGCAGCGCGCCTGCGGCCGCGCTGGAAAAGGGCGGGCCGGCGCTGCAGAAGAAGATGCGGGCCGCGCTGCGCAAGGCGCACCTGGGCAGCCGCTAGGGCTGCGCCCTACCCGCCCACCGTGCTGCTCGCCGTGTCGGCGCGCACGCGGCCCTGCGCTTCCAGCGCGTCCACCGGCGGCAGGTCGAGCTCGATCCACGCGCCGTGCGCACGTGCAAGGTCGAAGGTGCCAGTCGACTGCGGCCGGTCGGTGTGCAGCACCAGCGCGTAAGGGCCCTCGCCGCGCACGGCGAGGCGCTGTGCGAGCGCGTCGCCGCCCAGCTCCGCCGCCGGGGCACGGTCGCGCGGCGACGACAGCACGAGCACGCTGCTGCCCAGCGCGATCACGGCCACGCGCACCTGGCTGGCAGGCACGGCCACGGGTTCGCCGATGTGCGTGCTCGTGTCGCCGGAGACCGTGCCCAGCAAGGCGCGGTAGCGCGCCAGCGTGGCGTCGAGGTCGCGCACGGCGATGGCCAGGCTGGCCACGCCGAGCACGCCGTTGGGATGCACGCGCGCGGCACCCTCGGGCACGCGCAGGGCGCGCCGCGTAAGGTCGCCGCACAGGAACGGCAGGTCGGCCGACGGCGCGCGCGCGGTCTGCCAGCGCAGGTGTTCGCCGTCGGGGCGCACGCGCCCGCCGTCGAGCGGGCCTTCGAGCACGAGGCCGCGCGCCTTCGCATCGGCCACGGTAACGGCCGTGTCGCGCGGCAACAGCGCGAAGTCGACGATGCCTTCGCCGTGCCGCTGCAGCAGCTGCCACCAGCGCTCGGCGGGCGCCGGGTCGCGCCATGCGATGAGTTCGAAGTAGCTGCCGTCGCTGAACACGACGAGCGCGTTGTGCGTGCTGCGGCCCGGATGGTCGCCGCCGCGCAGCACGTGGAAGCCGAGCGCGGCGTAGTCGGCGATGGCGCGTTCGAGGTCGTGCACGGCGATCACGACGTGGTCGAGGGTCAGGGGCATGGTGAAGGTCTTCCTCGCGGCAAAGGGGTCGTCGTGGTCAGGAGGCGGTGCGGGCGGCGCCCTCGCCGCCCAGGTAGGCATCGCGGATGCGTGCGTCGGCCAGCAGTGCGCGCGCCGGGCCCGAGAGCACGATGCGGCCCGTCTGCAGCACGTAGCCGTGGTGCGCGATCTGCAGCGCGAGGCTGGCGTTCTGCTCGACCATGAAGACCGAAACGCCCTGCGCGTTGATGCGCGCGATGAGCTCGAGCACCTTGTCGACGTACAGCGGCGACAGGCCCATGGTGGGCTCGTCCATGCACAGCAGCTGCGGCCGGCCCATGAGCGCGCGCGCCATGGCCACCATCTGCTGCTCGCCGCCCGAGAGCGTGCCGGCCAGGAAGCCCAGGCGTTGCGCCACGCGCGGGAACAGCTCGAGCATGCGTTCCAGGTCGTCGGCCACGGCCGCGCGGTCGCGGCGCGCATAGGCGCCCATGAGCAGGTTCTCGCGCACGGTCATCGCGGGGAACAGGCGGCGCGCCTCGGGCACCGAGCCGATGCCCTTGCGGATGATTTGCGGCGTGCTCAGGCCGAGTGTCGATTCGCCGTTGAAGCGGACCTCGCCCGAGCGCGGCTTGAGCAGCCCGAGCACGATCTTCATCGTGGTCGACTTGCCGCTGGCATTGCCGCCGAGCAGGCTGACGATCTGGCCCTTGCGCACTTCGATGTCGAGGTCGAAATGCGCCTGCACGGGGCCGTAGAAGCTGTTGACCTTCTGGAGCTGCAGCAGGGGCGCCACCGCACCCGCCGGCGTTTGTGTGATGGCGCGTTCAGGCAGATCGTCGTTTCTCCCCTCTCCCCAGAGGGAAGAAGGCGACAGGCCGGTGCGCGCGACGGTGGCGATCATGCGGGCACCGCTTCTTCCTGCGCTTGACCGACCTGGCGATGGCCGAGGTAGGCCTCGATCACCGCGGGGTCGTTGCGCACGTCGTCGGGCAGGCCTTCGGCGATCTTGCGGCCATCGTCGAGCACGGCCACGCGGTCGGACAGCTGCATCACGAGGTCCAGCTTGTGCTCGATCAGCAGGATGGTCTGGCCGCGCGCCTTGAGGCCGCGAATGATCTCCAGCATCTCGGCCGTCTCGCTCTCGTTCATGCCGGCGGTGGGCTCGTCGAGCAGCAGCAGGCGCGGCCGCAGCGCGAGCGCGCGCGCGATCTCCACGCGGCGGCGGTTGGCGTACGAGAGGCTGTAGGCCGGATGGTCGGTGCGCGGCGTAAGCCGTTCGCCGAAGAGCGCGATGATCTCGCGCGCCTCGTCGCGCAGCGCTTCTTCCTCGCGCCGCACCGCCCCCGGCTGCACCAGCGCAAGCGCCAGCTCGGCCAGCGCCCCGAGGCCCGGCACACCGCCGACACGTGGTTTCACGGCGCGCAGCCGCGTGTGTGCGCCGACCAGCACGTTGTCGAGCACCGAGAGGTTCGCGAACACGCGCCCATGCTGGAAGGTGCGCGCGAGGCCGCGCTGCGCGAGCTCTTGCGCGGGCAGGCCGGTGATGTCGTGGCCGTCGAAGCGCACCTGCCCGGCATCGGGCTTGTCGAGGCCGGTGACGAGGTTGAACAGCGTGGTCTTGCCGGCACCGTTCGGGCCGATCACGCTCAGCAGTTCGCCCTCGCCCACCTGCAGGTCGACGGCGTTGACGGCCGTGAGCCCGCCGAAGCGGCGCACGAGGCCGCGGACCTCAAGCAGCGACGGCATCGGCGACCTTCGCCTTCGAGTTCACGAGCTTCACCTCGGCGCGAATGGCCTGCGGGTTGCGCAGCAGATTGAGGATGGGGCAGTTGCGCTCCACCGCTTCGAACAGCGCGTCGATCTCCTCGCGGCTGGCGGGCGAATCGATGTGCACGGTGTAGCCGATCTCGTGCGGCCAGATCGGCGTCTGCTCGTGGCCCGGCTTGCCGCCGCGCGGATCGATGACGCCGGTCACCTCGACCTCGAGGCTTTCGAGCGGCACCTGGCGTTCGGCCGCCTGGATCAGGAAGATGTGCGTCACGCAAGTGCCAAGCACGCCCAGCTGCAGCTCGGGCGAGCTCGGGCCGAGGTTGTAGCCCGCGAAATCGGGCGGGCTGTCGCTGATCACCTGGTGCTCGCGGATGCGCAGGCGGCGCACGCCGCTGCGGCCTTCGGCGCGCACGCTGGCCTTGAGTTGCGAGGGCTGTGCGGTGCCGGCCGCGACGGCGGCGTTGCGGGCCAGCACGGCGGTGCGTTTCTCGGCGAGGTAGTCGTTGAGGTGGCTCATGAGATGGGGTTCTTTCAGACGGTGCCGAGCAGGCCTTGGGGACGGAAGCGGATGAGAAGCAGGAGCGCAACGCCGTAGATCAACATGCGGTACTCGGCCGTCACGCGGAACAGCTCCGGCAGGCTCACGAGCGCGACCGCACCCAGCAGTGCGCCGCTGATGTTCCCGAGTCCGCCGAGGATCACCATCGTGAGCGCGAGGATCGAGATCTGCGAGCCGAAGGTCTCGTGGTTGATGTACGAGTACATGTGCGCGGTGAAGGCGCCGCTCACGCCCGCCGCGAAGCCGCCGAAGCCGAAGGCCAGCGCCTTGTAGCGGTCGGGGCTCACGCCGTAGGCGCGCGCAGCGACCTCGTCTTCGCGCACGGCGCGGAAGGTGCGGCCCAGGTGCGAACGCAGCAGGCGCCACTGCAGCAGAGCCAGCAGCACCAGCGCACCGAACGAGGCCCAGTAGATCGCCTCGTTCGACGACGCATCGCGCCCGAACAGCGACAGCGGCGGAATGCCCGACACGCCGATGGGCCCGCGCGTGAGGCTTTCCCAGTTGAGGATGGTGAGCGCCACGATCTCGCCGATGCCCAGCGTGGCGATCGACACGTAGTGCCCGCGCAGCCGGAAGGCCGGGAAGATCAGCGCCGTGCCGATCAGCGAGGTGAGCACGCCCGCGGCCACGATGCCCGTGCCCACGGGCAGGTGCAGGTCGAGCACCAGCAGCGACGAGGCATACGCACCGATGGCCAGCAGCCCCGCATGGCCCAGCGAGATCTGGCCGATGGTGCCGGCCACCAGCGTGAGGCTCAGTGCGAGCGCACCGTAGAGCCACGCGTTGGTGAGCGTCTGCAGCACATAGGGCGACGGATCGAACAGCGGCAGCAGCACGGCCGCGGCGAACAGCGCGAGCAGCAGGCGCGGCGGCACGCGCCACGGCTTGCTCGGTGCGATGAAGGTGCCGGTGAGCGGCTCGGGCGGCAGCGCGCGCTGGCGGCCGAACAAGCCATTGGGCTTCCACACCAGGATGACCAGCAGCAGCGCGAAGGCAAACAGGTTGCGGTACGGCGTGCCGAGAATGGCCACGCCGTAGCTTTCGATGAGCCCCAGCAGCAGGCTGCCGACGATGGCGCCGGGCACGTTGCCCACGCCGCCGACCACGGTGGCCACCACGCCCTTGAGCGTGGCCTGGAAGCTCATCGCCGGGCTGATGTTGTTGTAGTACATGCCCACCAGCAGGCCCGAGAGCCCGCCCAGTGCGGCCGCGATGGCGAACACGGTCTGGTTCACGCGGTTCACGTCCACGCCCATCTGCTGTGCGGCGTCGCGGTCCTGCGCGGTGGCGCGCACGGCCCAGCCCAGCTTCGTGAAACGCAGGAAGCCGAACAGCACGGCCGCGCTGGTGATGCCGATGCCTGCGATCAGCAGGTCGAGCGCGCCGATGGTGCCGGTGCCGATCTGCAGGCGCCAGTCGGGCAGCTGCGTGGGCAGCGCGCGCGGGTCGGGGCTGAACACCAGCTGCACGAGGATGTCGAGCACGAAGCTGATGCCGATGGTGGCCAGCAGTGGCGCGATGCGCGCGGCGCCCTGCAGTGGCCGCAGCCCCACGCGCTCGATGAGCATGCCCAGCGCCCCCGAGCCGATCACCACCAGCGCGATGGTGATGGGCAGTGGCGTGTGCAGGTAGGTGATGCTCGCCCAGCCGATGTACGCGCCCACGGTGTAGACCGAGCCGTGCGCGAAGTTGATGAGGTGCGAGACGCCGAAGATCAGCGCGAGCCCGACCGCCAGCAACGCATAGATGTTGCCGATGATCAGGCCGTTGACCGTGTGGTCGAAGAAGGAGGTGAAGCTCATCTACTTGGCCGATGCCAGCGCCGCCGCCTTCTCGTCGATCTGCGCCCACTTGCCGTCCTTCACCACCAGGTTGACGCTCTTCACGCCGATCACGCGGCGCGTCTGCGCATCGAAGGTGGCCTTGCCGAAGATGACGCTGGGCACGTCCTTGATCTTGTAGAACGCATCGCGCACGGCCTTGCGGTCGGCCTTGGGGCCGGCTTCGCGCAGCGCGGCGGCCGCATACACCACGGCGTCGTAGGCATAGGCGTTGAAGGCGTCGGGTTCCTTGCTGTACTTGGCGCGGAAGCTCTTCACGAAGGCCTGCACTTCGGTGCGCGGCTCCTCGGGAAAGAAGGCGGTGTTGGTGTGGATGCCGTTCACGGCCGCGCCGCCGAGCTCGATGAACTTGGGCGAGTAGACCGAGCCCACCGCGGCGATGGGCTGCTTCAGGCCCACGCTGCGCACCTGGCCGGCGATGAGCGCGCCGTCGGGGTAGTACGAGATGAGCACCACGCCATCGGGGTTGGCGTCGCGCACGCGCACCAGAGTCGAACGGAAATCTTTCTCGTCGGGCTGGTAGCCCTCGGCAATGGCGAGCTGCGCGCCGCGCTCCTGCGCGGCCTTCACGAGCACGTCCTTGCTGGTGCGGCCCCAGTCGGTGTTCAGGAACAGCACGGCGATGCGCTTGAAGCCCAGCGTCTTCACGGCGAGGTCGGCCAGCAGCGGCTGCGCGTCGGCCTGGCTGATCGAGGGGCTCCAGATGTAGTCGCCGCCCTTGGTGAAGTCGGGGTGCGAGTTGGTGAAGCCCAGCTGCACGAGGCCCGCGCGCTGGTAGATGGGCGAGGCGGCCATCGAGGCGGGGCTGGAGAAGTCGCCCAGCTCGATGAGCACGCGCTTGTCGTTCACGAGCTTCTGCGCAATGGCGACGGACTGGCGCGGGTCGCTCTGGCTGTCCTCGAAGTTGTAGGCCAGCGGACGGCCATGGATGCCGCCCTGCGCGTTGATGTGCTCGAGCGCGAGGTCGAAGCCGGCCTTCCACTGCGCGCCGTACTGCGCGTTCTGTCCGGTGAGCGGACCGCTCACGCCGAACCACACGGGCTCGCCGCTGGCAGGCGCGGCCCAGGCCGCGAGCGGCGCGGTGAGCAAGGCGGCGGACAGTGCGACCGCATGGCGCAGGAAACGATGGCGGGTGAACAGCGGCGGCAGCATGGCGTCGGACCTCGGTGGCAGTGAAGGGATGTGCAGGGCCGCGATTCTTCGCCGCTGTCCCGTCGCCGGGAAGGAACGAAAACGGAGAGGCTTATGCGCTTTCCGAGCAAGCGAAGGGGCAAGCGCCAACGGCCGCGCGGCCTCGTTTAAGCTGCGCGCCACATGAAGCGACGCCACCTCCTCCAGATGCTCGCCGGCGTGCCGGCCTCCGCCCTGCTGCTCTCCGCATGCGGCAAACGAAAGGCCTCAGCCAACGCGTTGAAGCCCGATGCCCGCGTGCTGGCGCTGGGCGACAGCCTGACCTTCGGCTACGGCGCATCGCCCGAGACGGCGTGGCCCGCGAAGCTGGGCGAGCTCACGGGCTGGCAGGTCGAGAACGCGGGCGTCAACGGCGACACCTCGGCAGGTGCGCTGGAACGCCTGCCCGCGCTGCTGTCCGCCGGCAGCTACGACGCGATCCTGATCGGCATCGGCGGCAACGACATGCTGCGCGGCGTGTCGCCCGCCAGCACGCGCGAGAACCTTGCCGCACTGATCGAGCAGGCGCGCGCGCACACCTCGCACGTGGCGGTGCTGGCCACGCCGGCGCCCGATGCGATGCGCGCGGTGGTCGGCTCGCTCAGCGATGCGCCGTTCTACGAAGAGGTCGCGAAGTCGGGGCAGGCGCTGCTGGTCGCCGGTGTGTATTCGGGCGTGCTGTCGGATGCGGCCCTGCGCTCGGACCGCATCCATGCGAACGCTAAGGGCTACGCCAAGGTGGCGGAGCAATTGGCCGAGCAGCTCAAGGCTGCGGGCTGGCGCTGAGGTTTGTTGCGCTGTTGGAGCGCATCGGTGCGCCTGCTGTGGCACTGCGCACCGGCAGGCTCTCGAGCACGCCGAACAGCAGTTCCATCGCGGTGAAGCCGAGGATGATCAGGCTGGCGCCCTGCGTCACGGCGTAAACCTGCCAGGTCGCGAACAGGAAGCGCGCCACGGCGTCGTAGCGGCCATAGCGCAGGCGCGGATCGCGGATGCGCAGCACGGCCCAGACGGTGACCACCGAGCCGAGCAGGTTGGCCATCAGCATGTGCACAGGGTCGAAGGCCGGAAAGCTGCCCGGCAGCTGCAGCGTCTGGATGGTCCACAGCAGCAAGGTGTGCACGGCGGCAAAGGTCCACGGCGTGGCGAAGCCGATGGTCACCACGAGGTCGTACCAGGCGCTGGCGCGGACGATGCGTTGGTAGGTGGGAAGCGCGATCATGAAGAAGAGCCCTGCAGGGAGTGAAGAAGCCCCGGAAGCTAAAGCCTCGGGTACGCTCCAGGGTCAAGCACATTCTTCGGCGAAGGAACCACGACCATGCAGATCGGCCAGCTGGCTTCGGCGACGGGCTTGAGCCGCGACACGCTGCGCTTCTACGAAGAGCGCGGCCTGATCCGCGCGCAACGCGGCAGCAACGGCTACCGGGTCTATGCGAAGGAAACCGTGCAGATGGTGGGCTACATCCGCACCGCGCAGAAGCTCGGCTTCAGCCTCCACGAGATCGGCGACAACCTGCCCGCGGTGTGGGAGTCGGCCGCGCCCGACCAGGCGATTGCGGCGCTGTTGGCCGACAAGGTCTCGGTCATCGACCAGAAGATCGCCGAGCTGAACGCGCTGCGGCAAGACCTGCTGGCGCGCGTGCCCGCGGGCTGTCCGATGGCTCAGGCGGCCTGCGCGCGCAACAGGTCGACGTAGGCGCCCTGCACCAGTTGGCTTTCGGCTTGCTCGGCGCAGCGTGCCTCCAGTCGTTCAGGCACCACGCTGTGAAGCAAAGAGAATCTTGATGGCGTCCAGGAAATGAGACATCTCGGGCTCCTTCGTGTTGAGGCTTCGTCCGCCATCGTCTTCGAGTCTGACCGTTGAGTTGCCCGATTCCAATTGGTCCACCAGCCACTCCAGAAAGGCCGCAACAGAACTCGCGACGACGAACTTCTCGTCTTCGTCTCGCCCGAAGTTGATGACTTGCCCGATCGTTCCACGTGGTCCCGGGTCCAGATCAACTCCGAGGTAGTTGCCACCGTGGTCGTACGCGAACGGAATCCAGTACGCGTTCGCGTAGATCTCCTTGACGGTGCCCGCCGATGCCGACTTCGAGAACATGCTTGCTCCCTCCATGACCTCAGGCGAGGTCTCGTCGGCGATCTTCTTCCAGTCGATCCAGTGGCCCTTCGACTGCGCCATCGACAAGAACGACAAGCCATAGAACGGCCCGGTGTTGGCAGTCCCTGCCTGCCCGTCGTGTGCTCTGTACAAGTCTTTCAGCGACGCGGGAAAGCTCCTGCCGACTTCGCGCTCGAACTCAGCGATGGCCGCCTCTGTGCATCCTGGTGCCAGGTCTGCGTGCACCTCCTGGAGGTTGATCTCGAGCCATTTCTCGAGACGCTCCCTCGCAGTTGCTCCCGCCTTGGAAGGCGCGGCCTGCGCGCGCAACAGGTCGACGTAGGCGCCCTGCACCAGTTGGTCTTCAGCGACGCCGAGCCGGGCCATGAGCGCATGGGCTTCGGCCACGCCGGCGTCGGCGGGCTCGCCGTCTTGCAGCACCACTTCGAGTTCGAGGAATTCACCGAGGCCTTCGACGCGGTCGAGGTGCACGCGCGTGCGGCCCACGAGGAACAGGCGGCGCTGCTTGCGCACGCGGCCGGCCTGGCCCCAGGCGAGCGTGAGCGATTCGCGCAGCGCGTCGGGCGTGGCGGTGGGCGTGATCAGGTAGAACGATTCCTTCGGGCCGGTGCTGTCGGCGCGACGGTAGAAGATGAGTTCGGCGCGGTCGGGCGCGAAGGTGCGTAGCTTGAGGCGGTCGGCGCTGTGCTCGCAGCGGAAGAAGGTGTCGTCTTGCGCGATCTCGATGGGGCCCTGGTCGGCGAGCGTTGCGACGATTTCTGCGATGCGGTCGACGCTGTCGATGTGGGCCTTGATCTCTATGTTTCTTGCCATGTCTTCTCGTTTTCTTGAGGCTGGATTCGGGGCGCGTGCACAGGCCACCGGGTACTTCCCTCCGCGAATGTCCCCCGGCCTGCGGCCTCCTCCTTGATTTCGCTGCGGGAAGCACCCAGTGTCCTGCGCACGGGAAGCGGCGCTGGTGTGCGGCCGATCAACGACCGCACTGCCCAGCGCTCACGCCGATGCGGTGCCTTGCGCAGCGAAATCAAGGAGGAGGCCGCAGGCCGGGGGACATTCGCGGAGCAAGGTACCGCGTCGGCGGGAGCGTCGCCCTGAGCGAACAACAGCAAAGACTCAGGGCGCGTTGCCCTGCGGCCCCACAGGCGGCGGTGCCGCGCGCCCACTCGAGCCCGGTGCCAGCTTGCGTCCGAAGGACTCGCCCACGTTGCGAACGGGCCGGCTGGCTTTTTCCGACACGTTGCTCACACCGCGCCGCGTGGCCGCATCGGCGCGGTTGACGCCGCGGCCGGCGGCGTTGGTGCCGCGTTGCACGCTGCCCACCACCTTGCCGCTGCGCGAGGGCGACTTGATCGTGTGGGCGCGTTCGGCCTGGGGCGGGTTGTCGGCGCTCTGCGCCTGCGCAGTGACGGGCAGCCAGAGCGCGGCAGCGATGGCGGCGAGCGATGCGGTGGTGATGTGAAGCTTCTTCATGGCGTCGTCCCCTGGGAGTGGTCTTCGGATTCGGCGGCGGCCGCGCGGGCCATGCGTTCGCTCTTCCAGTACACGTCGTCGCCGCCGTTCATGCGGTTGAGCACGCGTGCGAGCACGAAGAGCAGGTCGCTGAGCCGGTTGAGGTACTGGCGCGGCGCATCGTTGAGTTCGGTGGTGGCACCCAGCGACACCACCGCGCGCTCGGCACGCCGCGCCACGGTGCGGCACACGTGCGCGAGCGAGGCGGCGCGCGTGCCGGCGGGCAGGATGAATTCGGCCAGGCGCGGCAAGGCGGCGTTGTGGTCGGCCAGCGCGTTGTCGATCTGCAGCAGCGCCTCGGGCTTGAGCAGCGTGAAACCGGGCATCGAGAGTTCGCCGCCGAGGTTGAAGAGCTGGTGCTGCACATCGACCAGCAGCTCGCGCACGGGCTCTGGCAGCGGTTCGCACAGCAGCACGCCGATGTGCGAGTTGAGTTCGTCCACATCGCCCATCGCGTGCACGCGCAGGTGGTCCTTGGGCACGCGGGTGTTGTCGCCCAGGCCGGTGGTGCCGTCGTCGCCGGTGCGGGTGGCGATCTGGGAAAGTCGGTTGCCCATGGGCGCTCCTCGGTTCAGGTCGAAAGGCCGGCGGCGTCGATCTTGCCGGCCAGCCATTGCAGTCCGGCCAGATGCTGATGGTCGTGGCTGCACAGGTAGTGGATGAGGCTGCGCATCGTGAGCGGGCCGTAGCCCTCGAACACGGCCGTGCGCGCGAGCTGCGCGTCGCTCAGCTGCGAGATGATTTCCATCGTCTGCACGCGCGCCTGGCGGAACTCGGCGAGCACCGCTGCAGGGTCGGCCGCGCCGTAATGGCGCTCGATGGCCAGCGGCTCGCTGTCGATCGATGCGAGCGTCGGATGGGTTTCGGCG
This sequence comes from Variovorax sp. GW821-FHT09D04, assembly GCF_059416405.1. Taxonomy (NCBI): domain Bacteria; kingdom Pseudomonadati; phylum Pseudomonadota; class Betaproteobacteria; order Burkholderiales; family Comamonadaceae; genus Variovorax; species Variovorax sp. GW821-FHT09D04. Next base: position 736,052 of record NZ_JBWKPA010000002.1, on the reverse strand, counting down.
AGCGTGCGGCGAAAGCGCACGTGGTAGCCCTCGATCTCGATGTCGCGCACATGGCACAGCTGCTCGATGGCGGTGAAGGCTTCGCTGGGCACGCCCTCCCATGAAGGCGGCGCCCAATGCCGGAAGGCTTTGGGAATGGCCGCGTAGTGAGCTTCGAGCTGCGAGGGAAAGGCCGCGAGGGCTGCAAGGGTCGTGGGGTTCATGTCTTTTACCGAAGCGCATTATGGTGCGCGCTCCGTAAAATGGCCGATCCCCCTCAGCCCCTCCAGGAGACGCCCGATGAACGCCCCGACTTCCACCTCGCACCTGATGCCGGCGTTTCATCTGCGCGACGTTCCCGCGGCCCTGATCGACGGGCTGAAGGCGCGCTTCGGCGACAACTGTTCCACGGCGATGGCGGTGCGCACGCAGCACGGGCGCGACGAGTCGTCGTTCGACGCACCGCCACCCGCGGCCGTGGTGTTCGCCGAAAGCACGCAGGATGTTGCCGATGCCGTGAAGCTCGCCAGCGAGCACAGCGTGCCGGTCATTCCCTTCGGCGTGGGTTCTTCGCTCGAAGGCCACCTGCTCGCGGTGCAAGGTGGCATCAGCATCGACGTGTCGCGCATGAACCAGGTGCTGTCGATCAACGCCGACGACCTCACGGTGACGGTGCAGCCGGGCGTCACGCGCAAGCAGCTCAACGAAGAGATCAAGAGCACGGGCCTGTTCTTTCCCATCGACCCGGGCGCGGACGCCTCCATCGGCGGCATGACGGCCACGCGCGCCAGCGGCACGAACGCGGTGCGCTACGGCACGATGCGCGAGAACGTGCTGGCGCTCGAAGTGGTCACGGCCAGCGGCGACATCATCCGCACCGGCACGCGCGCGAAGAAGTCGTCGGCCGGCTATGACCTCACGCGCCTCATGGTGGGCAGCGAAGGCACGCTGGGCGTGGTCACCGAGGTCACGCTGCGCATCTACCCGCTGCCCGAGGCGGTGTCGGCGGCGATCTGCTCGTTCCCGAGCATCGAGGCCGCGGTGCGCACCACCATCGAGACGATCCAGCTGGGCGTGCCGATCGCGCGCGTGGAGCTCATCGACGTGAACACGGTGCGCATGGTGAACGCCTACGCCAAGCTCAACCTGCGCGAAGAGCCGATGCTGCTGATGGAATTCCACGGCTCGCCCGCCGGCGTGAAGGAGCAGGCCGAGACGGTGCAGGAACTCGCGAGCGGCCACGGCGGCAACGCCTTCGAATGGGCCAGCACGCCGGAAGAACGCACGCGCCTGTGGACCGCGCGGCACAACAGCTACTTCGCGGCCGTGCAGTCGCGCCCGGGCTGCCGCGTGATCTCGACCGACACCTGCGTGCCGATCTCGCGCCTGGCCGACTGCCTGCTCGACTCGGTGGCCGAAGCCGATGCCAGCGGCATCCCCTACTTCCTCGTCGGCCACGTGGGCGACGGCAACTTCCACTTCGGCTACCTGCTCGATCCGAACATCCCCGAAGAGCGCGTGAAGGCCGAAGAGCTGAACCACGCGCTGGTGAGCCGCGCGCTGGCGCTCGAAGGCACCTGCACCGGTGAGCACGGCGTGGGCCTGCACAAGATGGACTTCCTGGTGACCGAAGCGGGCGTGGGCGCGATCGACATGATGCGCACGATCAAGCGCGCGCTCGATCCGAAGAACATCATGAACCCGGGCAAGATCTTCAGCCTCTGATCCCTCGCGATCACGCATCAATGAAAAAGCCCGGCGGCTCGCAAGAGCGCCGGGCTTTTTCGTGGCCCGAAGGCCCGCGTTTTGTTCTTACCTGCGGCGACGTGCCGGTGCCGGCTCCGGCGGTACGTAGGTCTGCGAAGGCGCGGCGCCACCGTCGACGCCCAAGCGGCCACCGCCACCCAGGCCCTGGCCGCGCACCGTCTGCGCCTTGTAGTTGCGCAGCGAACGGACCATCTGGTTGAAGGCGTCCATGAAGGCTGCCGCAATCACCTTGCCCTGCGCCGTGTTGGTGTAGCCGCCGAGGCCACCGGCACCGCTGCGGCCGGCCAGGCCGCCGAAGGCGCCGAAGTCGGTCTTGGAGGCGCTGCCCTCGGCTGCTGCGACCTGCACGCCCGAGCGGTTGTCGATGAGCGTCAGCAGCGCGCTGGCTTCCTTGGTCTGCAGGCTGCCGCCGACGGCCGCGATGGCGCGGCCACGGCCACCACCCACGAGGCCGCCGAGCGCGCCGCCGATGCCGCCGGCATCGCTGTTGCTGAACACGATCTCGGGCGACAGGCCGTAGTCGGAGGCCACCATCTGGCCGCGGCCGAAGTTGCTGCCGCCGCGCATCTCGCCCGACTGCTGCAGCGCGCGTTCACGCGTCATCGCGTTCATGCCGGCCGCGCCGCGCTCGACCACGATGAAGCAGTTCGACTGCTGCACCAGCAAACGCAACAGATTTGCAGTAGGCGGCAGGCGGTACTCGCCCGTGAGGATGGTGTACCAGCCGGCGTTGACGTTCTCGACCAGCGACACCGTCCCGAGCGGCGATTCGCAGCGCTCGAGCTGGCTGCTCTCGCCCGAGGTGGCACCGCCGGCGGCGCTGCCCGTGGCCATGGTCTTGGCCGACTGGCTGCCCATCTGCATGTCGGTGGTGGCGCAGCCCGTGAGCAGCAGTGCGCCGACGGCGATTGCGGCGAGCGGGAACTTGGTGGCGAAGAACGGCATGGTCGACTCCCTCGTTTCGATGGTGGTGGTCTTGCAGGGCTGAAAGAAAAACCGCGATCGAGGATACGCGCAAAGGATTGCAGGAATCAATCAAACGAACGCTGGGGTCCGTCTTCGCAACACAAGCGGAACTAGGCCGTTCGGCGGATGCGCTCGATGAGTCCGTTGAGCGCCTCGATGGAGCCGAAGTGGATCGCCAGCTCGCCGCTTTCGCCGCGCTTCGTGCGCTTCTTGATGCGCACCTCGACCTCGGCCGTGAGCAGGTCGGCCAGCTCTTCTTCCACGCGCTGCAGGTCGCGCGATTTCTCGCCGGCATTGCCGCGCCGCGAGGGCGTGAGCGTGAACTCGGCTGCGAGCTTCTTCACCAGCGCCTCGGCCTCGCGCACCGACATCTTCTTGGCGGCGATCTGGTTGGCGGCGGTGATCTGCGTGCCGCGGTCGAGCGACAGCAGCGCGCGCGCATGGCCCATGTCGATGTCGCCGGCCATCAGCATCAGCTGCGCGGGCTCGGCCAGGTTCAGCAGGCGCAGCAGATTGCTGGCGGCACTGCGCGAACGGCCGACGGCCTGGGCCGCCATTTCGTGAGTGAGCCCAAACTCGGTCACCAGGCGTTGCAGGCCTTGGGCCTCTTCCAGCGGATTGAGGTCTTCGCGCTGGATGTTCTCGATGAGCGACATGGCCGCTGCGGCCTCGTTGGGCACGTCGCGCACCAGCACCGGCACGGTGTCCAGGCCGGCGAGCCGGGCGGCACGGAAGCGCCGCTCGCCCGCGATGATTTCGTACTCGGCGTTCTTGGCCGCGGCCGATTCGGCGTCGAGCCGGCGCACCAGGATCGGCTGCATGATGCCCTGCACCTTGATGCTCTCGGCCAGCTCGTACAGCGCGCCCTCGTCCATGCGGGTGCGCGGCTGGTAGACGCCGGCCACCATCTGGTCGAGCTTCAGGGTGTTGGGGTTCTGCGGGGCGCCGCCCTCTTCCGTGGCGCGGTCACCGCCATTGCCGAGCGGATCGGCGGAGGGTGCGGCCGTCGGGCCGAGCAGCGCTTCGAGGCCGCGGCCCAGGCCCTTGGGTTTCTTGGTCGCCATCAGTGCGTGTCTTTCGAGAGGTCGTTCAGGAGTTTCCGGCCTTCGGGCCAGTCGCCCAGGCCGGATTCGGCGTTCAGGTGGCCACCGGTGCCGGCATCGATGAAGCGTGCGCCCCAGTCGCGGGCCAGCTGCTTGGAGCGTGAGGCTTCGCAGTACGGGTCGTCGTTGGCGGCGATGAGCACGGCCGGAAACGGCAGCGGCTGGCGCACGATGGGCGCCCAGCCGGGAATCAATTGGCGCAGGTCGTCGCGCTCCAGGTCGCCGGGCGCCACCAGCAGCGCGCCGCGCACCTTGTGCGTGTTGCGCGAATGGGCCGCCCAGGCGGCGGTGAGGATGCAGCCGAGGCTGTGGGCAGCCAGCACCACGGCGCCCGGCGCGGCCAGCACTTCTTCTTCGAGGCGGATCGACCAGTCGCCGCGCAGCGGGCGCATCCACTCGTGCTGGTCGACGCGGCGGTCGCCGTAGACCGACTCCCAGCGGGTCTGCCAATGGCCGGGGCCGCTGTTCTGCCATCCGGGCAGCAGCAGGATGCGGGGTTCACTCATGGCTGGTTGCTACGAACTTGATAGCGCCTGCCGCCCATCGGGCGAGCATCAGACGGGGTTTTGGTCGGTGTCGGCGACGGAAGCGGAAGGCGCGGCGGCCAGCACATCGTCGGGAATCGGCAGGTCGGGCACCACGCGCGGCGGGGGCGTGACCGGCGGTGCCACCGCGCCCGAGGCGAAGGCGCTCGCGGGCGGCATCTTGGCGACCAGCTCTTCGGCGAAGGCGATGAAGGCCTGGCTGCCGCGGGCGGACGGGTCGAACACCACGCCCGGCAGGCCGTAGCTCGGCGCTTCGGCCAGGCGCACATTGCGCGGGATCACGGTGTCGAACACCTTGTCGCCGAAGTGGGACTTGAGCTGCTCGCTCACCTGCTGCTGCAGCGTGATGCGCGGATCGAACATCACGCGCAGCAGGCCGATGATCTGCAGGTTCTTGTTGAGGTTGGCGTGCACCTGCTTGATGGTGTTGACCAGGTCCGTGAGCCCTTCGAGCGCGAAGTACTCGCACTGCATCGGCACGATCACGCCGTGGGCCGCGCACAGGCCGTTGAGCGTCAGCAGGCTCAGGCTCGGCGGGCAGTCGATCAACACGAAGTCGTACTCGGCGCCGACCGCCGCCAGCGCGGTGCGCAGGCGTTTTTCGCGGCGGTCGAGTGCCACCATTTCGACTTCGGCGCCGGCCAGCTCACGGTTGGCGCCCAGCACGTCGTAGCTGGCCTCGGCCTCCACGAGTTTGTCGGACTTCACCCGCGCCTCGGCCACCGAGGCCGACTCGAGCAGCACGTCGTACACCGTGAGCTCCAGCTGGCGCTTGTCGATGCCCGAACCCATGGTGGCGTTGCCCTGGGGATCGAGGTCGATCATCAGCACGCGCTGGCCCACCTTGGCCAGGCCGGCGGCGAGATTGACAGTGGTGGTGGTCTTGCCGACGCCGCCCTTCTGGTTGGCGATGCAGAAAATCTTGGCCATGTGTCGTCAGTGCGGGTCGTCGGGGTCGGTCAGCGCGAGATCGCGAGCTTGATGCCGAAGGCAATCAGGAAGGTGCCGGCCAGCTTTTCGAGCGTGGCCGAGATGCGGGGATTGGCGCGGATGCGCTCGGCCAGGAAGTGCGTGAGCAGCGTCGAGGTCAGGCCGTACAGGAAGGTCAGCGCGGCGATGGTCACGGCCATGGCGCCGAAGGTGATGACACCCTGGTGGCGCGCCGGATCGACGAACAGCGGGAAGAAGGCCATGTAGAACACGATCGCCTTGGGGTTCAGCAAGGTGATCGTCAGCGCCTGGCGCAGGAAATGGCTCGGGCGGATGTTCAGGATCGGCGCCGCGCCGGGCTTGGCCAGGAGCATCTTGAGACCGAGCCACGCCAGGTAGGCGGCGCCCAGCCACTGCACCGCCTTGAAGGCCGCCGGGTAAGCGGCCAGCACGGCCGACACGCCCGCCACCGCCGCCCACATCAGGACCTGGTCTCCCAGGATCACGCCGAAGGTCGCTGCCAGGCCGCCACGAATGCCGCCTTTGCTGGTCGAAGTGATCAGCGCCAGATTGCCCGGGCCGGGAATCAGAAGGAACAGGACGATGGCGGCGACGAATGCGCCGTAGTCAGCGATGCCGAACATGGGATGTGCCTCGAAAAAGAGAGCCAGGGGGAGGCTTCGAGTCTAAGGCAGGCCAGCGCCGGGAAGATTGCTCCGGCACCGGCTTTTGCCGGCGCCGTCGCATCTTTTACGAAATCAGGCGGCCTCTTTGCGCGCCCAGACGATGCAACGCTCGGCGTCCAGGCCCGGCACCGTCAGTTGTTCCACGTGAAACACTGCGACGCCGGCCGGCAAGACGGCCAGTTCGTCGGTCGGCACCTTGCCCTTCATGGCCAGCCAGACGCCGCCCGGTGCCAGCAGATGCATCGAGCCGTTGAAGAAATCGGGCAGCGACGCGAAGGCGCGCGAGCTGATCACCTCGTAGCTGCCGGCCAGCGATTCGACCCGCGCGTGCAGGCCACGCAGGTTCGGCAGCTCCAGTTCGGCCGCCACCTGCTGCACAAAGGCCGCCTTCTTGGCGACGGCATCGAGGCAGCTGACCTCGATGTCGGGTCGCATGATGGCGATCACCACGCCCGGCAGACCGCCGCCGGAGCCGACGTCGAGCAGCCTGCCCTTCCCTGCCCACTCGCGCTGCAGCGGTGCGACGGCCGCGAGGCTGTCGAGCAGGTGGTGCGTCATGACGCCGGCCGGGTCGCGCACGGCCGTCAGGTTGTAGACCTTGTTCCACTTGAGCATCAGCGTGCCGTAGGCCAGCAGCTGTTCGCCCTGCGTGTCGGACAGGGCCACGCCCAAGGCGGCTGCGCCTGCACGCAGCGTGTCGAGGGGGGTCGCGCTCATGGTGCGGTGTGCGGCTCGGTGGCTGCAGCTTCGGTGGTTTCGGCGGGCGCGGCGGGCGCGGCGGTATCGACGGCATCGCGGGCGAAGGCCTTGTGCCCGCCCTTGCGCAGGTGAATCATCAGCAGCGAGATCGCGGCGGGCGTGACGCCCGAGATGCGCGATGCCAGCCCCAGCGTTTCGGGCCGGTGCTTGTCCAGCTTCTGGCGCACCTCGAAGCTCAGGGCCTTGACCTGGCCGTAGTCGAAATCGACCGGCAGCTTCAGGTTCTCGAAGTGGGCGGCGCGCTCCACTTCGTCGTGCTGGCGCTCGATGTAGCCGGAGTACTTGGAGGAGATCTCGATCTGCTCGATCTCGGAAGCGCTCAGCGCCGACGACGGTCCGTACTTGCCGCCGTCCAGCGACATCAGGGTTTCGTAGTTCACGTCGGGCCGGCGCAGCAGGTCGGCCAGGTTGTATTCGTGCTCGATGGCCTTGCCCAGCACCCGGGCCGACTCGGTCGCCGGCAGGTTGCGCGGGTTCACCCAGATCGACTTGAGCCGCTCTGTTTCACGTGAAACAGCGTCGCGCTTGCGGCTGAAAGCGTCCCAGCGCGCGTCGTCCACGAGGCCCAGCTTGCGCCCTGCTTCGGTCAGGCGCATGTCGGCGTTGTCCTCGCGCAGCTGCAGCCGGAACTCGGCGCGGCTGGTGAACATGCGGTACGGCTCGGTCACGCCCTTGGTGATCAGGTCGTCGACCAGCACACCCAGGTAGGCCTCGTCGCGGCGCGGCAGCCAGGCGTCTTCGCCCCGGCACTGCAACGCGGCATTGATGCCGGCGAACAGGCCCTGGGCCGCGGCTTCTTCGTAGCCGGTGGTGCCGTTGATCTGTCCGGCAAAGAACAGGCCGCGGATCGCACGGGTCTCGAAGCTGCTCTTGAGCTCGCGCGGATCGAAGTAGTCGTACTCGATGGCGTAGCCCGGGCGCAGGATGTGGGCGTTTTCCAGGCCCGGCATCGAACGCACCAGCTGGTACTGGATGTCGAACGGCAGGCTGGTCGAGATCCCGTTCGGGTAGTACTCGTTGGTCGTCAGGCCTTCGGGCTCGAGAAAGATCTGATGGCTGTCCTTGTCGGCGAAGCGGTTGATCTTGTCTTCCACGCTCGGGCAGTAGCGCGGACCGACGCCGTCGATCTTGCCGGTGAACATCGGGCTGCGGTCGAAGCCCGAGCGGATGATGTCGTGCGTACGCTGGTTGGTGTGCGTCACCCAGCACGGCATCTGCTGCGGGTGCATCTCGACCTTGCCCATGAAGCTGAACACCGGCATCGGCCCTGCCCCACCGGGCATGCCGTCGCCGGGTTGTTCGGTGCACTTCGAGAAGTCGATGCTGCGCCCGTCCAGGCGCGGCGGCGTGCCGGTCTTCAGTCGGCCCTGCGGCAGCTTGAGTTCCTTCAGGCGCGCCGACAGGCTGATCGCCGGCGGGTCGCCCGCGCGGCCGGCCTGGTAGTTGTCGAGGCCGACGTGGATGCGACCGTCGAGGAACGTGCCCGCGGTCAGCACCACGGTGCGCGCGCGGAAAGAAATGCCCACCTGCGTGACGGCACCGACGACGCGGTCGCCTTCGATCATCAGGTCGTCGACGGCCTGCTGGAACAGGCTGAGGTTCGGCTGGTTTTCCAGGCGGTGGCGGATCGCGGCCTTGTACAGCACGCGGTCGGCCTGCGCCCGCGTGGCGCGCACGGCCGGGCCCTTGCTCGAGTTGAGGATGCGGAACTGGATGCCCGCCTCGTCCGTGGCAATGGCCATCGCGCCGCCGAGCGCGTCGACCTCCTTCACGAGGTGGCCCTTGCCGATGCCGCCGATCGACGGGTTGCAGCTCATCTGCCCCAGCGTCTCGATGTTGTGGGAGAGCAGCAGCGTCTTGGCGCCCATGCGTGCGGAAGCGAGCGCGGCTTCGGTGCCGGCATGGCCACCGCCGACGACGATCACATCGAATTCTTCGGGGTACAGCATTGGAAAAAGGAGCGCACCACAGGACGCGTGCGCGGCGCAAAAAAGGGCACTAATTTTAAGCGGCGATGCCCTGCCGCAACCCCTGTGTGGACAAGCTAGGGGGCCACGCCAAAATCGGTCCAGAGCCTCGCCGTCATTGCGCAGGATGCTATATATTTAATAGCAAACAACCCGCATCGGGCGGTCACTTGGGAGGGTCAGAGCACCGGTTCGGGCTTCTCGATGCCCCGCAGCTCGCCACTGGGTGCCGGCGTGCGCGGCGCAATGGCCCGCTCGTCCTGCAATTCGCGCACGGCGAGCTTCTTGTCGGTCATGCGCACCGCGCCGAAGATCGTGGAGAAGGCCACGTCCTTCGCGTCGCGCCCCGTGCCCACGCGCACCAGCCGGTCGACGGGCGCCATGCGCGTTGGATCGAACAGCACCCACTGCCCACCCAGCCATGCTTCGAACACGGCATGGAAGTCCTGCGGCGGTTCGTCGAACCACACATAGCCCACCACCAGCCGCGCCGGAATGTTGAGCGCGCGGCAGAAGGTGATGCCCAGGTGCGCGAAGTCGCGGCACACGCCCGCGCGCTGCACGAACACTTCGCGCGCGGTGGTGGTCGAGTCGCTGCTGCCCGGCACGTAGACGATGCTGTCGTGGATCCAGTCGGCAATCGCCTGCACGCGGCCGATGCCCGGCGGCAGGTCGCCGAAGAGCTGCTGCGCGCAGCGCGCCAGCAGGTCCGACTCGCAATAGCGCGTGGGCAGCAGGTCGCCCAGCACCGCGTCGGGCAGCTGGCTCACCGGCACCTCGGGCAAGGTGGCCGGCACATGCACCACCGGGCGCCGCACCGTCGCGCGGTAGGCGATGGTCAGCGGGCCGGGCGTCGCGTCGAAGCGCACGAAGCGGTTGCCGCTGTCGGGCTCGCAGCCCACCCGCAGCCGCACGGGCGGCTCGATGGTGAGCGTCTCGGCCAGCACCGCCTGCGCACCCGTGCGCGCGGCCTCGATGTTCAGCCGCAGGTGCGCCGGGGCGTCCACCTCGTAGTCCAGGCGCAGGTCGACGTGCGACAGGTGCATGGCATGGGGCAAGGCGGTCAATCGAGCGCCTTCTTCACCGCGCCCACGCCAAGTGCGGCCAGCACCACGAACAGCACCGCCAGCACGAGGAACAGGCCGAACAGCAGCTTGGCGATGCCCGCCGCGCCGGCCGCCACGCCGCCAAAGCCCAGCAGACCCGCCACGAGCGAGATGACCGCAAAAATGATCGCGTACTTGAGCATGGTGAACCACTCCTTGGTTGCTTTGCGGCGGGCATGCGCCGCCGTGTCCGGACTGTAGGAAGCCCCGCCGCGCCGCCCGATAGTCGCCACGCGCGAGCCGCCGTAGGACAAAAACGCGATGCAGCCAAACCCGCTAGCATCCCTTTCGGTCGCACAGATCTTTTCCTTCTATCCATTGGAGTTTTTTCGAATGAAGCTGTACTACTCGCCCGGCGCCTGCTCGCTCTCCCCCCACATCGCGCTGCACGAAGCGGGCATCGCCTTCGAGCCGGTGCTGGCCAGCACCAAGAGCCACAAGCTGCAGGACGGCACCGACTACTACGGCATCAACCCGCTGGGCTACGTGCCGATGCTCGAGCTCGACGACGGCACCCGCCTGCGTGAAGGCCCGGCCATCGTCCAGTACATTGCCGACCTCGCCCCCACCAAGAACCTCGCGCCCGCCAACGGCACCATGCCGCGCTACCGCCTGCAGGAATGGCTGACCTTCATCGGCACCGAGATGCACAAGGGCTTCAGCCCGCTGTTCAACCCGGCCATGCCCGAGGAAGCCAAGTCCATCTCCAAGGACAAGCTCAAGGCCCGCTTCCAGTGGCTCGACGGCGAACTCGCCGCCAAGCAGTACCTGATGGGCGAGCATTTCAGCGTGGCCGACGGCTACCTGTTCACCGTCACCAACTGGACCAAGCCCACCGGCGTGGACATCTCGGACTTCCCCAACGTGCTCGCCTGGCACGCCCGCGTCGCCGCCCGCCCCGCCGTCCAGGAAGCGATGAAGGCCGAAGGCCTGCTGAAGTAAGCAAAAGCGCGCAGAACGCGACGCCAGCGACGATCCGGGCCACCCAAGGGAAAACCCGGATCGCCGCAGCCACAAGCCGCATGCCGCGGCTTTTTTTTCGGGCGACGCTACGGCATCCGTCACCAGGAAGCCGAGCCGCCCATGTCCGAATCCCCTCCCCCTTCTTCCCCGTCCCCCGTCGAGCTGCGCGAAGAGATGCGCGGGCCCGTCATGTGGCTCACCATCGATCGCCAGGAACGCCGCAACGCCATCAACGCGGCCGTGCTCGAGGGCCTGTCCGATGCACTGGCCCGCGCCAACCGCGACACCGCCGTGCGCGCCGTGGTCCTCACCGGCGCCGGCACGCGCGCCTTCTGCGCCGGCGCCGACCTGCAAAGCGGCACCTCGTTCAAGTTCGACTACGCCGCGCCCTACCAGGGCATGGCCGACCTCTTTCGCCAGGCGCGGCAATCGACCGTGCCGCTGATCGCGCGTGTCAACGGCGCCTGCATGGCGGGCGGCATGGGCCTCATGGCGATGTGCGACCTGGCCGTGGCCAGCCGCCAGGCCGTGTTCGGCCTGCCCGAGGTGAAGGTCGGCGTGTTTCCCGCACAGGTGCTCAGCGTGCTCGGCGGCCTGCTGCCGCGCCGCGTGCTGGCCGAGATGTGCATCACCGGCGAGCCGATCGACGCCGCGCAGGCGCTCGAACTGAAGCTGGTCAACCGCGTGAGCGACGACGTCGACGAGAGCGTCGACTGGCTGCTGGGTCGCCTGCTCGACAAGTCGCCCGCTGCCATCCGCCGCGGCCTGTACACGATGAAGAAGATCGAGGCCATGGCCTTCGAGGAATCGATGGCGTTCACCGAAAGCCAGATCGGCCTGTTCGCGCTCACCGAAGACGCGGCCGAAGGCCAACTCGCCTTCCGCGAGAAGCGCAAGCCGCAATGGAGCGGACGATGAACAGCAGCAACAGCAACAACCCCAACGGTCGCGTCGTCCGCATCGGCGGTGCCTCCGGCTTCTGGGGCGACAGCAGCGTGGGCGCGCCGCAGCTCGTGGCCAGCGGGCAGATCGACTACCTCGTGTTCGACTACCTCGCCGAGCTCACCATGTCGATCCTCGCGGGCGCGCGGCTGAAGAAGCCCGAGCTGGGCTACGCGACCGACTTCGTGGCCGTCGCGATGAAGTCCGTGCTGAAAGACGTCGTGAAACAAGGCATCCGCGTCGTGAGCAACGCGGGCGGCGTCAACCCGCAAGGCTGCGCCGATGCGCTCGCGGCACTGGCCGCCGAGCAAGGCATCACGCTGAAGATCGCCGTGGTCAGCGGCGACGACGTGTCGCCGCTGCTGCCCGAACTGCGCGCTTCGCAACCGCCCGTGCGCGAACTGCAGAGCGGCGCGCCGCTGCCCGAGCGCGTGCTCAGCGCCAATGCCTACCTGGGCGCGCGCCCGGTCCAGGCCGCGCTCGACGCGGGCGCGCAGGTCGTCATCACCGGCCGCTGCGTCGACTCGGCCGTCACGCTCGGCGTGCTCATGCATGAATTCCAATGGCAGCCCGGCGACCACGACCTGCTTGCCGCGGGCAGCCTCGCGGGCCACATCATCGAGTGCGGCTGCCAGGCCACCGGCGGCCTGCACACCGACTGGGACACCGTGCCCGACTGGCCGAACATCGGCTACCCCATCGTCGAATGCAGCGCCGACGGCAGCTTCGTCGTCACCAAGCCCGCGGGCACCGGCGGCAAGCTCACGCCCGCCGTGGTCGGCGAGCAGATGCTCTACGAAATCGGCGACCCCGCCGCCTACCTGCTGCCCGACGTGGTGGCCGACTTCACGCAGGTGCGCATCGAACAGGCGGGCGAACACCGCGTGCGCGTGCACGGCGCGCGCGGCCGCGCACCCACCGGCAGCTACAAGGTCTGCGCCACGTATGTCGACGGCTTCAAGACCGCGGCGCAGCTCACGATCGTCGGCTTCGACGCGGTGGCCAAGGCGCGGCGCACCGGCGAAGCGATCCTCGCGCGCACCGGCGCCCTCTTCGCGCAACAGGGCCTCGGGCCCTACAGCGGCACGCAACTCGAAGTGCTCGGCGCCGAGTCCTGCTACGGCCCGCACGCGCAGACACAGGCACAGCAGATCCGCGAGGCCGTGCTGCGGCTCGCCGTGACGCATCCGCGCAAGGACGCGCTGGAGCTGTTCGCGCGCGAGGTCGCGCCGGCCGGCACCTCGTGGGCGCCCGGCACCACGGGCGCGGGCGGCGGGCGCGCCTCGGTGTCGCCGTCGATCCGGCAGTACGCGTTCCTGCTCGACAAGGCGCGCGTGAGCCCGCAGGTGCGCGTCGATGGGCAGGCCGTCGATGTGCCCGCGACGCACGCCACCAGCGACGACCCACCCGCTGTGCGCACCAACGATGAACTGCCCCTGGCCACGCCCGGCGACGACGCCATCGACGTCCCGCTGATCCGCCTCGCGTGGGCCCGCAGCGGCGACAAGGGCGACACCTCGAACATCGGCGTCATCGCGCGCCATCCCGAGCTGCTGCCGCTGCTGCGCGCGCAACTCACCGAGGCGCGCGTGGCCGCATGGCTCGCGCACCTGGTGCAGGGCCGCGTCACGCGCCACGAGGTGCCCGGCATCCACGCCTTCAACTTCGTCTGCGAACAGGCGCTGGGCGGCGGCGGCATGGCCTCGCTGCGCAACGACCCGCTCGGCAAGGGCATGGGACAGATCCTGCTGGCGCTGCCCGTGCGCGTGAGCCCGGCGTTGCTGGCGCGGCTGCTTCCTTAGCACCAATCGGGACAACCGTGCGACAGCAGGGTTGAGACGGGCGGCTTAGCCTTGCGCCTGTTTCAACTCTGCCCCCTCAATCCGCGATGTCCACCCTTTTCGACCCCGTCCAGGCCGGCGACCTCCAGCTCGCCAACCGCATCGTGATGGCGCCGCTCACGCGCAACCGCTCGCCCAACGCGATCCCGCCCGACATCGCCGCCACCTACTACGCCCAGCGCGCCAGCGCCGGCCTGCTCATCACCGAAGCCACCGCCATCAGCCACCAGGGCCAGGGCTACGCCGACGTGCCCGGCCTCTACGGCACCGAACAGCTCGACGCCTGGAAGCGCGTGACCGACGCCGTGCACGCCGAGGGCGGCAAGATCGTCGTGCAGCTGTGGCACGTGGGCCGCGTCTCGCACACCGAACTGCAACCCGGTGGCGGCAAGCCCGTCGCGCCCTCGGCCATCACCGCCAAGACCAAGACCGTGCTCATCAAGGACGGCGTGCCCACCTTCGTTGAAACGTCGGAACCGCGCGCGCTCGACGCGGCCGAACTGCCCGGCATCGTCCACGCCTATGCCGCGGCCGCACGCAACGCCGTCGAGACCGCGGGCTTCGACGGCGTCGAACTGCACGGCGCCAACGGCTACCTGCTCGACCAGTTCCTGAAAGACGGCAGCAACAAGCGCACCGACGACTACGGCGGCTCCATCAAGAACCGCGCGCGCCTGCTGCTCGAGTCCACGCGCGCCGTGGTCGATGCCGTCGGCGGCGGCAAGACCGGCATCCGCCTGTCGCCCGTCACGCCGGCCAACGACGTGCACGACAGCGACCCGCAGCCGCTGTTCACCTACGTCGTGCAGCAGCTCGCGCCGCTGAACCTGGCCTACATCCACATCATCGAAGGCGCCACCGGCGGCCCGCGCGAAATCGCCGACCGCCCCTTCGACTACGAAGCCCTCAAGGCCGCCTACCGCGCCGCCGGCGGCAAGGCCGCCTGGATGGTCAACAACGGCTACGACCGCCCCCTGGCCGAAGAAGCCGTGAAGGAAGGCGACGACCTCGTGGCCTTCGGCAAGCCCTTCATCTCGAACCCCGACCTGGTGCGCCGCCTGCGCGAGCACGCGCCGCTGAACGAGCTCGACAAGGCCACGATGTATGGGGGTGGGGTGAAGGGGTATACGGACTATCCGGCGTTGGGCTGAGCCCCAGCGGCCCCTGAGGGCCATGGCAAGATGCGGCGGACCTCTTCATCAACGTCCGTCGGCAGGAGCGCAACGCCATGGCCCGCATCGAACAACGACTCGCAGCACTCGGCCTCGTGCTGCCCCCTCCCGTCACGCCACCACCCGGCGTCGTCCTTCCCTTCCAGTTCGTCCGCCTCATCGGCCGGCGCGCGATCGTCTCGGGCCACGGCCCGCTCACGGCCGATGGCCGCATCGCTGCGCCGCTGGGCAAGCTCGGCGCAGAGCTGACAGTCGACCAAGGCTACGCCGCCGCGCGCCTCACCGGCCTCGCGATGCTCGGCAGCCTGCAGCGCGCGCTCGGCGACCTGGACCGCATCACCGCATGGACGCGCGTGTTCGGCATGGTGGCCTCGGCGCCCGGCTTTCAACAGCAGCCGGCGGTCATCAACGGGTTTTCCGATCTGATCCTCGAGCTCTTCGGTCCCGAGGTCGGCGCCCATGCGCGCAGCGCCGTGGGCATGGCGGAGCTGCCTTTCGGCATCCCGGTGGAGATCGAGGGCGAGGTCGAGTTCGACGCGTGAGCGACAACGCTGCATCCTGGCATCTGCGTCGCGCCACCGCCGACGACGTGGCGACTGTCACCGCATGCGCGGTCGAGGCCTTCCGCACCTACATCCCGCGCCTGGGCCTCACGCCGCGGCCGATGACGCGCGACTACGCGCAGGCCATCGCACATCTGCAGGTGTGGGTGGCCGAGCGACCGGAGCAACAGATCGGCGCCGCACTGCTGCTCGATGTCACAGACGAAGGCTTCCTGATTGATGTCATCGCCGTGCACCCCGACCACCAGGGCAGCGGCGCGGGTCGCGCCTTGCTCGAACTGGCCGAGCGCGAAGCGCTGCGCCAGGGCCACGCATCGATCTACCTGTTCACGAACGAGAAGATGACCGAGAACCTCGCGCTCTACCAGCGCATCGGCTATGTCGAGTTCCGGCGCGAATCCCTCGACGGGCGCACACGCGTCTATCTGCGCAAGCCACTGACACGCGCGTGAACGGTCAGGCGTCGTCCCCGAAGGTCACGCTCACGCGCAGGCCGGTCGGCTCGGCGGCTTCGAGTCGCAGTTCTGCCCCCAGCAGCTCGGCATAGCGCGCCACGATCGACAGCCCCAGCCCCGCGCCTTGCCCCAGCTTCTGGCCTGCGGGCCCTTGCGCCCAGCGTTGCATGAGGTCGCGCTGTGCCTCGAGCGGAATGCCGGGCCCATCGTCGATCACGCTCAGCGTGCGGCCCGCGAGTTCGACGGTGATCGTGCGTCCGCCGTAGCGCAACGCGTTGTCGATCAGGTTGTCGAGGATGCCCTCCACCAGCGCTTCGTTCGCAAGCACCGTCACGCCGTCGTCGAGGCCGCGCGCGCCCAGGTCGACGCCGCGTGCATCGGCGCGCGCGAGGTGGCGCAGCACGGTCTGCTCGGCCAGCATGTCGAGCGACACGGGCGTGCGCTGCAGGTCGGTGCGCGCCTCATCGGCCAATGCCAGCGCCAGCAGCTGGTCGATCAGGTGGCTCGCACGCGCCTGCCGTTCGGACACGCGCGTGAGCTGTTCGCGCCACACCTCGGTGTCGTGCTGCGCGAGCCCGTACTCGGCCAGCGCGCGAATGCCCGCGAGGGGCGTGCGCAGTTCGTGCGCCACGTTGCCCACGAACTCGCGTTGCGCGCGCACGCTGTGGCGCAGCCGGTCGAACAGCGCGTTGACGGCATCGCCCAGGCGCTGCAACTCTTTCGAGGTCTGCGCCACGGTCACCGGCGAGAGGTCACGCACATCGCGGGTGTCGAGTGCGCGCTGCAACTCGCCGAGCGGACGCAGGTCACGTCGGATGCCATGCCAGAGCCACACGGCCAGCAGCACGAGCAGCAGCACCTGCGGCGCCATGGCATAGAACAGCAGCCGCTGAACCAGTGCGGCGCGGCTCAGCGTGGTCTGGGCCACGATCACGCGGTAGGGCATGTGCAGGCCGGGCTCGGCGTCGTGGTCGAGCACCACAGCGCGTAGCACATTGCCGTCGTAGTCGATGTCGGAAAAACGGTAGCGCGAACCTTCGTCGGGCAACGGCGCCTTCAGGTCGCCCCTGCCGGAGATGAGCGTGCCGTCGAGCCGCTGCACCGAGAAGTAGACCTTGTCGGTCTGGTCGAACAGCACGGTCGCCACCTCGCGCGGCGTGAGCAGCAGCTCGATGCCGCGTTCGCCGGCCTGCACGTTGGCCGACAGCGCATAGGCGTCGTCGAGCATGCCGCGGTCGAAGGCCTGTTCCGAAAAATAGTTGGCGATGACGAGTGCGATCACCGCACCGGCCATCCAGGTCAGCGCCAGCGGCACCAGCACGTTGCGCAGCACGCGCCGCGTGAGCGAAGGTGCAGTGCGCGTGACCGGTGGGGTGGTGGCCTCGCTCACGGGCGGCCTCACACCTCGGCTTCGAGCAGGTAGCCGATGCCACGCAAGGTGCGGATGCCCGCGCCCGAGCCGAGCAGCTTCTTGCGCAGGCGCGAGATGAAGGCCTCGAGCGCGTTGTCGCCCAGCGATTCGTCGAAACCCGAGAGCTTGTCCGACAGCGCCCGCTTGCTCACGGTGCGGCCCGGCGGGCTCATGAGTTCCCACAGCACCTCGAACTCGCGCGCCGGCAAATCGAGCGGCGCGTTCGCGACCGCGAAGCGCCGCGCCTTGCGGTCGAGCTTGAGCTGGCCGAGCACCACGATGTCTTCGGTGCCCTTGGCGCGCCGCACCAGCGCGCGCAGCCGCGCCTCCACCTCGGCGAGGTCGAAGGGCTTGCCCAGGTAGTCGTCGGCGCCCGCGTCGAGCCCGGCGATGCGTTCTTCGGTGCGACCGCGCGCCGTGAGCACAAGCACCGGCGTGCGGTCGCCGCGCGCACGGGCCTGTCGCAAGGCCGTGAGGCCGCTCGCCAGGCCGCTGGTGGGGCTGGCGGTGGCGGGCAGGTTGAGATCGAGCAGCACGGCGTCGAAGGGCTGCACGCGCCACAGGTGGTCTGCATCCTCGACGTTGGTCGACACGTCGACCCGGTGGCCGGCGTCGGCGAGGCTGCGCAGCATCACGTCGCGCAGCACGGTGTCATCTTCCACAAGCAGGATTCGCATGGTGAGTGAATGAGTGGTGGGTGATTTGTGGGTCTGCCCTGGCGATGGACGCGTCAGCGGCCGGTCAGTCGCTCACCGCGATAAACGCGACATGAGCATACGACACACCTTCCGATGAGTGCACGCGATCCCTCCGATCCCTTGAGCCTGGTGTCCCCCGCCGTGCAGCGCACCGCGGTGGTTCTGCTGCATGGTTTATGCAGCACGCCTGACGAGTTGCTGACCGTGCAATCGACCCTTCAGCGCCACGGGTATGCGGTGCAGCCGCTCTGCATCGCGGGCTACTCGTTCGACGCCGCCGCGCCGCTGCAGCAGGCCGTGCCTTTCGAACGCTGGCTCGACACCCTCGAGGCGCACGTGAAGGCGCTGCGGCGCACGCACGACCGCGTGATGCTGGTCGGCATCTCGGCCGGCGCCTCGCTGGCCCTGGGCGGCGCCATCCGCTGCGGGCGCGAGGTGGACGCGCTGGTGCTCATGTCGACCACGCTGCGCTTCGACGGCTGGGCCGTGCCGCGCACGCGCTTCCTGCTGCCGTTGGCCTTCTACACACCGCTGGGCCGCCTCTGGCAATACCGCGAGCGCCCGCCCTACGGCGTGAAGAACGAGCGCGTGCGCACCTGGATCGAGCGCGAGCTGCGCCATCGCCAGGTCTCGCGCGCCGGCAGCGCGGTCATCGGCGTGGGTCACCTGCGCGAGCACGACCGGCTGATCCGCCACGTGCGGCGGCGCCTGAACGACGTGCAGTGCGAACAGGTGCTGGCGCTGCATGCGCGCGAGGACGAGGTGGCCAGCCTGTCCAACCTCGACCTGCTGGTGCGCGGGCTGCGCTGCGCCTCGTTGCATACCGTGGTCCTGAACAACAGCTACCACATGATCAGCATCGACAACGACCGCCAGCAGGTCGTGCGCGAGACCCTCGCCTTCGCCGAGACCGTGGCCCACGGCCCGGTGCCCGAACCCGTGTTCCGCGTCCGCGGACTTGCTCTTCACGCCTGAAAGAAAGGAACCTCCTCATGTCTTCCTCTCCCACCTTCAACAGCATCGCCACCATCCTCGAGACCGACTTCCGCGTCGCGCGCACGGCCATCTCGCCGGCCACCGCGCTGTCGGACCTCGGCCTCGATTCGCTGGCGCTCATGGAGTTCGTCTTCGCGGTGGAAGACGCCTTCCACCTGCGCATTCCCGAAGACCGGCTCGACCCGCGCGAGGCCGGCATCACGCTGCAGCGGCTGTGCGAGGTGATCGATGCCGAGGGCGAAGCTGCCGCCGCACGCGCCGAACCCATGGCAGCCGCCGCATGAGCAGCGGCGCCGCCCATGCCGTGCTGGCGGCCACCGCCACGGCCCACACCGCTGCCGCACCCGTGCACGTGAGCGGGCTCGGCTTCATCACGCCGCTCGGACGCAGCATAGAAGCCTTCGACGATGCACTGTTCGCCGGCCGCTCCGCGGTGCGCGCGCAGACCCTCGAGATTCCCGGCATGGACCCGATGGCCATCGCCGCCGCCACCTGCGACTTCGACGCCAGCAGCGTGCGCAGCGCCTCGCGCCTGCCGCTGGACCGCGGCACCGCGATGGCCCTGGCCGCCGCACAAGACGCCGCGGTCGATGCCGGGCTCGACCTCGACACCATCGACCGCGACCGCCTCGGCGTCTTCTGGGGCAGCGGCCTGGCCGGCGCCGGCACTTTCGACGCCACCACGCGCGCGCTCTACGGCGAACAGCGCCGCATGCGCCCCACCACCGTGCTCACCGTGATGCCCAACGCCGCGGTCGCCGAACTGGCGCTGCACTTCGGCGCGCGCGGCGCGGCATTGGCCTATGCCTGCGCCTGCGCTTCCTCCGCGGTGGCCATCGGCGAAGCCATGCGCGCCATCCGCGGCGGCTGGATCGACATCGCCATCGTCGGCGGCCACGACGCGATGCTCACGCCCGGCGTGATGGCCAGCTGGCACGCGATGCGCGTCATGGCACCGCCGCCGGCCGATGCGCCCGCCACCGCCTGCCGTCCGTTCTCGGGCGACCGCGCGGGCTTCGCCATCGGCGAGGGCGCGGCGGCGCTGGTGCTCGAATCGGAGGCCCATGCGCGGGCACGCGGTGCCGGCGCGCAGCCGTTCGTGCTCAGCGGCTACGCCAGCAATTGCGACGGCACGCACATCACCAACCCCGACCCGGCCGGCCAGGTGCGCGCCATGCGTGCCGCGCTGCGCGACGCCGGGCTCGTGCCCTCGGACATCGGCCACATCAACGCCCACGGCACGGCGACGAGCGCGGGCGATGCCGCCGAGGCCGCGTCGATCGGCGAACTCTTCGGCGACGCCGCACCGGTCAGTGCGACCAAGGCGATCCACGGCCACGTGCTGGGCGGCGGCGGTGCCATCGAACTGGTGGCCGCGCTGCGCGCGCTGGCCCGCGAGACCCTGCCGCCCATCGCCCACCTGCACACGCCGGATGCCGCGTTCGGCAACGTCGACTTCGTGCGCGGCGCCGCGCGCGAGGCACGGGGGCTGCGCCATGTGCTGTCGAATTCCTTCGCCTTCGGCGGCACCAACGCGGTGATCGTGGCGAGCCGGCGCTTCCCGGAGGATTGAGCTTCGAGGGAAGAAAAAGGCGGGGCGGTTGTCAGCACCGCCTTGCCATGGCTATGCTCGGCCGCATCCATCCTTGCGGACCTCATTGAAGAAGCGCGACATGCCCCTGCGCCGCCTCGCCACATCCTCGGACTTCGACGCCGTCTTCGATCTCTACATGCACGAGCGGGTCGTGCCCTACCTGGGCTACGACCCGATGCCGCGCGACGACTTTCGCCCGATCTTCCAGGGCCTGCTCGACAGCGGTGGCTTCTTCATCTTCGAAGTCGATGGCCGGCTCGCCGGCTTCTACCGCGTCACGCGCTACCCGGGCCGTGCACAGCATGTGGCGAGCCTGGGCACGCTCGCGGTCGATCCCACATTGCATGGCCGTGGCATCGCGCAGACCATGGTGACCGACGTGCTCGCGCGGCTGAAGGCCGAAGGCGTTCGCCGCGTCGAGCTGATGGCCGAGAGCGACAACGCCACGGCCCTTCGTTTCTATGCCCGGCTGGGCTTCGTGCAAGAAGGCACGCTGCGCCAGTTCTACCGCCGGGCCGGTGAGGCGGACTTCGTCGACGAGCACCTGATGGCGCTGCTGTTCGACTGATACGCGGTTCGGTCAGTGGTGTTGTGGGTGCTTGGGCTTCCAGCGCCGCAGCAACAGCGCATTGGCCATCACGCTCACGCTCGACAGTGCCATGGCCGCGCCGGCCACCACCGGGCTCAGCAAGCCGAAGGCCGCGAGCGGGATGCCGGCCACGTTGTAGGCGAAGGCCCAGAACAGGTTCTGCCGGATCTTCGCCACCGTGCGGCCTGAGAGCTCGAGCGCTTCGGCCACGAGCGCGAGGTCGCCGCGCATCAGCGTGATGCCGGCCGCTTCCATCGCCACGTCGGTGCCGCCGCCCGACGGCGCCATCGCGATGCCCACATCGGCCGCGGCGAGCGCGGGCGCGTCGTTCGCACCGTCGCCGACCATCGCGACCACATGGCCGTTCTTGCGCAGCACGCTCACCTGTTCGGCCTTGTCGGCCGGCAGCACGTCGGCGCGCACATCCTCGGCCGGAATGCCCAGGCGGGCCGCCATCGCCTGCGCCGCGCGCAGGTTGTCGCCCGAGATCATCACCACGCGAAGGCCGCGCGCACGCAAGGTGCGGATCGCTTCGGCAGCTTGCGGCTTCGGCTCGTCGGCGAAGGCCAGCAGCGCCTGCACATGCGCGGAACCGGCATCGTCGAAGCGCAGCAGCGCGGAGACCGTGGCGCCCTGCGACTGCAGGCGCTCGATGTCGGCCTCGGCCGGCATCGCGTCGAGTTCGCGGCACCAGCGCAGGCTGGCGATGGCCCAGGTCGCGCCGTTCACTTCGCCGCGCACGCCCCGCCCCGGCATCGCCTGCATCGCACCGAGCGGCGGCGCCTGCACGCCGCGTTCGGCAGCGGCAGACAACACAGCGCGTGCCAGCGGATGCTCGCTGCCGCCTTGCAAGCTGGCGGCCGTGGCGAGCAGGTCGTTCTCCTTCGCCAGCGCACCGGCCGCGGGCAGCAGCGCCGTGAGCACGGGGCGGCCCACCGTCAGCGTGCCGGTCTTGTCGAAAGCCACGGTGTCGACGCGGTGTGCAATTTCCAAAGCCCGTGCGTCCTTGATGAGGATGCCGTGCTTCGCGGCCACGCCCGTGCCCGCCATCACCGCCACCGGCGTCGCCAGGCCCAGCGCACAGGGACAGGCAATGACCAGCACCGCCACCGCATGGATCAGCGCGGTCTCGACGCCGGCGCCCGCGACCATCCAGCCCGCGAAGGTGACGAGCGCGATCACCAGCACCACCGGCACGAACACGGCCGCCACCTGGTCGACCATGCGCTGGATCGGCGCCTTCGCGGCCTGCGCGTCCTCGACCAACCGGATGATGCGCGCCAGCACGCTCTCGGCGCCGACCGCGCGCACCTCGATCACCATGCGGCCGTCGCCGTTCACCGCGCCGCCGGTCAAGTTGTCGCCGGGGTTCTTGGCCACGGGCAGCGGTTCGCCCGTGAGCATCGATTCGTCGACCTCGGACTGCCCTTCGAGCACGCGCGCATCGGCCGGCACGCGTTCGCCGGGGCGCACGGCGAGGCGGTCGCCGACCATCACCTCGGCCAGAGGCACGTCGCTTTCCTTGCCGCGTGCGTTGATCAGGTGCGCCACTTCGGGCCGCAGCTGCTGCAGCGCGCGGATCGCCGAGGTGGCCTGGCGCTTGGCGCGCGCCTCGAGCCACTTGCCCAGCAGCACCAGCGTGATCACCACCGCCGAGGCTTCGAAGTACAGGTGCGGCACCATGCCGTGCCCCGCATGCTCGCCGGTGGCGGCGCGCCACCACAGCCACAGCGACAGGCCGAAGGCCGCGCTGGTGCCCAGCGCCACCAGCAGGTCCATGTTGCCGGTGCGGGCCCTGGCCGCGTGCCAGCCCGCGCGGTAGAAACGCGCGCCAAGCCAGAACTGCACCGGCGTCGCGAGCAGCAGCTGCACCCAGGGCGGCAGCATCCAACTCTGGCCGACCAGGTCGCCGAGCATCGGCGCCATCAGCGGGATCGACAGCGCCAGGCCGATGGCCACGGGCATGAAGCCGTGCCAGGGCGACAGCGCGGCGGCCTCGTCCTGCGCGGTGCTTTCGGCGCGCGGCTCGTAGCCGGCGGCGCGCACGGCGCGGCGCAGCAGCAGGGCCATGTCCTCGCCGCCGGTGGCCACGATGCGGGCCGACTCGGTCGCGAGGTTGACGCTCACGTTCTGCACGCCGGGCACGTTCTTGAGCGCGCGCTCCACGCGCATCACGCACGAGGCGCAGGTCATGCCGCCGACCGAGAGGTCCAGCGTGGCGGCGGCCGCGGAAGGTTGAGGCTGAATGTGTTCCATGGTCCCGAGGCTAAAGCCTGACACCATGGCAAGGTCAAGCGCGGTGGCTTCAAAGCCCTTGGCTGGACGTTGACATCGTGAGAGGGTTGAAACTGGCGTTGTCCCCGATTCGGGTGTTCAATCCTTCCACCCTTCATTCATTCCGACAAGGAGCAACGACGATGAGCCAGAAATTCCAGGTCTCCGGCATGAGCTGCAACCACTGCGTGGAGGCGGTGCAGGACGCGGTGCAGACGGTCGACCCGCACGCGCAGGTCACGGTCGATCTCGAAACCGGTCATGTGGACGTGTTGAGCCAGCAGCCGCGCCAGGACATCGTGGTCGCGATCGAGAACGCCGGCTACACCGTTCAATGATGACGGCGACCACGGCCCACGGCCGCCAGGTGGCCATCGGCGAGGCCGCGCGGCTGTCGGGCGTGTCGGCGCGCATGGTGCGCCATTACGAAGGCCTGGGCCTGCTGCCCGCGGTGGCGCGCACCGAGAGCGGCTACCGACAGTACAACGACGCCGACATCCACACGCTGCGCTTCATCAAGCGCTCGCGCGATCTCGGGTTCTCGATGGAAGAAATCGCCGAACTGGTCGGCCTGTGGCACAACCGCCGCCGCGCCAGCTCGAGCGTCAAGCGCATCGCCCAGAAGCACCTCGGTGAACTGGAACAGCGCATCGCCGACATGCAGTCGATGCGCAGCACGCTCGCGCACCTCGTGCATTGCTGCCACGGCGATGCGCGGCCGGATTGCCCCATCCTCGACGACCTGAGCCAGGTCTAGCCGGCGGTCCCTTCGTGGAACACCGAGGAACCGGCTTTGCCGGGCCTCAGGTGTTGCCCCCGGTAGGGGGTTGGAGAAGCGACACGAAGTGCGCGAAGCCTGGGGGCGAGCCTGTGATCAGGCGTTCTTGACCAGCGACAACACCTGGCTCGTGTCGAGGGTGCGCGCGCGTTCCTTGATCGCCGGCAGGTACTGCGTCTGCAGGCCCTGCCCTTCCTTCACCACGTTGGAGAACGCGTCCTTCAGCATCTGCGTGGAGAGCGTGCGCCCGCCCGCGTAGTAGCGCTTGGCCACGTGGCCCAGCGCATAGGTCGACGCGAAGCTCATGCCCGAACTCACGGCCTGCTTGCCGAGACCGCCCAGCAAACCGCCGCCGACCTTGCCCAGCAGGCCGCCGAGCAGCTTGCGCCCGGCCTGCTCCAGGTACTGCGAGGTCAGGCCCACGCCCACGGTGGCCAGGAAATCCTTGATGTGGCCGGTGTCCAGCTGATAGCCGTGCGCCTGCCCGATGCGGTAGACCAGCTTCATCTGCAGCGGAATGATCGCCATGGTCGACAGCGTCTCGGGCAGCAGCTCGAGCGCGCCGTTGAGGATGGCGGCGTTGAGGATCGCGCGGTCCAGCTCGGTGCTGTCGGGCGCCTGCGGCGCCGCGGGGGTCGCCGCAGTTGCAGCCGTTACCGCCACAGCCGCCGGCACCGCGGCGGCAATGTCTTCCGCCCGCTGCGAGAACTGCGCCGCCGAGGCGTCCAGGCCGAGCGAGCTGCGCACGTCCATCAGGAAGAGCCGCTCCGGCTCCGACTGCACGCCGTCGGCGTCGCACATGCACACCGCCATCTCGTACGCCAGCTGACGCGACTCAGCGCTTTTCAGCTCGCCGGCCACCGAGGCCAGCGACACCCGCTTCATCAGCACGTCCTGGTAGATCGTCGGCAGGTTCACGCCGTCGGCCTGCGACAGGCCCTCGGCGATGCGCTTGATCTCGGCGCGCTCGCGTTCGTGCTTTTCGCCGTCGACGAAGGCCGCCAGCAGGCTCAGGGTGACGATCGCTTTTGTTTCAGAAGGTGTCATGTTCGAGTTTTTTCGTCATGTGAAGGAGTGGATTGGGTCCGCGTGGCGCCCGAAGGTTCCTCCACGCGTTCTCCCCACAAAACTGGGGCAACTCTGTGGATAACCCCGGCACTGCTCTGTAGGGGCGTTGCAAGTTGTTGATTTTCAATGGAAATCTACAACCTGCTCAATTAACAGGCAATGAATTTCTCGACCCGAAAACCGTCTTCGCAGAATTGGCGAAGGCTGTCAAAGGACAACTCTGGGGAGAGTTTTTGCACAAGCCATCGGTTATCCACAGGGCCGGCGGGTTACCCCATGTTGTCCAAGTTGCGGGTACACCACGGAAGCGCGGGTGCGCACAGTGACGCGGGCATGACAAGTCGTTGTCACGTCAAGGAAAAAGCGACCTTTCCACAGACCGGTGCGACCCTTATCTACTACTACTAATTTGAATAAGAAGAATAAGAAGACAGGAAGAGGAAAAGCCGCGCCCGAAAAAAAAGGCCGCGAAAGGCCGCGCCGGTCGCCGGCGCCTCGGACGGAAAACCGGGCACGGGTGGTCCGTGGCCCTCGCTAACATCGCCGGATGAGCTTCAAACCCCGGATCCTGATTGCCGAAGACGAATCGGGCATCGCCGACACGCTCCAGTACGTTTTGAGCAGCGACGGTTTCCAGCCGGTCTGGTGCGCCACGGCCGAAGAAGCCATCGCGCAGTTCGCGCAGGAGCGCCCCGCGCTCGCGATCCTGGACATCGGATTGCCCGACCTGAACGGCTTCGAGCTCTTCAAACGCCTCCAGGCGCTGAACCAGTCGATGGGCGGCCCGGAGGTACCGATGGTGTTTTTGACGGCCCGCAGCGACGAAATAGACCGCGTGGTGGGCCTCGAACTGGGTGCGGACGACTACATTGCCAAGCCGTTTTCACCCCGCGAGCTGGTCGCCCGCGTGCGGACCATCCTGCGGCGCAGCGCCAGAAACGGCCCAGGAAGCCCACCAGCGGCCGCAGCGCCGATTCATGGGGTACCCCATCAAAACGCGCCGGCGCCGCCTCCAGCGGCGCCACAGACCCCTGCAACCCCCTTTGCGCTCGACAGCGAGCGCATGCAGATCCGGTATTACGGACGGCTGCTGGAACTCTCGCGCTACGAATACGGCCTGCTGAAACTCATGGTCCAGCGCCCGGGGCGCGTGTTCACGCGCGACGAACTGCTCGAACTGGTCTGGGACGACGCCAGCGACAGCTTCGACCGCACGGTCGACGCGCACATCAAGACGCTGCGTGCCAAGCTCAAGACCATCGCGCCGGAGGTGGAGCCGATCCGCACGCTGCGCGGCACCGGCTACGCGCTGCACGAAGATCTGCCCGCCAGCAGGGAATGACGCGGCGCACGCGAATTTTTATCGGCATCCTGCTGATCTACACGGCGGGCATCGCCTTCCTGCTGTACCGCGTCGTTTCCGACATCGACCCGCGCTACCGCGAGTCGGCCGAGGAATCGCTGGTCGAAACCTCGCAGCTCATGGCCAGCCTGGTCGAGCAGGACGTGATCGCCGGCGCCATCAACACCGCGCGGCTGGAGCCGCTCTTTCGCAGCGTCTACACGCGCGAGTTTTCGGCCCAGATCTACAACCTGCACAAGAGCCGGGTCGAGCTGCGCGTGTACGTCACCGACCGCACCGGCCGCGTGATGTTCGATTCGCTCGGCCGCCACCTGGGCAACGACTATTCGCAGTGGAGCGACGTGAAACGCACGCTCGGCGGCCTGTATGGCGCGCGCACCTCGCGCGACGTCGACGGCGACCCGCGCACCTCGGTGATGTACGTCGGCGCGCCGATCCGCTGGAACGACGAGATCGTCGGCGTGGTCAGCGTCGGCAAGCCGGTGCAGAGCTTCGGCCAGTTCGTCGAGGACGCGCGCGTGCGCACCATCTGGGTCGGCGTGGGTTCGGCGCTGGCGCTGCTGCTGCTCACCGTGATCGTCTCGGTCTGGCTGGTGCGGCCCTTCGGCCTGATCCGCGACTACTGGACCTGGGTGCGCGCGCAGCGCAGCCTGAGCCTGTCGCGCATGGCGCGGCGCGCGGTCGATGCGGTGCGCACCGGCTTCGGCGAAATGCGCGATGCGCTCACCGGGCGCAACTACGTGGCCGACTACGTGCAGACCTTCACGCACGAAGTGAAGAGCCCGCTCTCGGCCATCCGCGGCGCGGCCGAGCTGCTGCAGGAACCGCAGATGCCGCACGACCAGCGCGAGCGTTTCCTGAAGAACATCGAACGCGAAACCCAGCGCATCCAGGAAATCGTCGACCGCATGATGGAGCTCACCGCGCTCGAGACGCGGCGCACCCTCGACCGCACCGAACCCGTGGCGCTGGGCCCGCTGATCGAAGACATTGCCGCCAGCGCGCAACCCGCCGCGGGCCGGCGCGGCATTCAGTTGATCGTGAACATTCGCGAGCCCGCGCGCGTCGAGGGCGATCCGTTCCTGCTGCGCCGCGCGATCAGCAACCTGCTCGACAACGCGCTCGACTTTTCACCGCCCGACAGCGAGGTGCTGCTGACGCTGGAAACCACCTCGCGCCTGGCGCGCATCAACGTGCGCGACCACGGCCCGGGCATTCCGGACTACGCGCAGGAAAAAGTCTTCGAGAAGTTCTATTCGCTCGCCCGGCCGCACAGCCAGAAGAAGAGCACGGGGCTCGGCCTGGCGTTCGTGAAGGAAATCGCGACGCTGCACCGGGGCCGCATCGACCTGGGCAATGCGACGCGCGGCGGCGCCGTGGCGACGCTCACGCTGCCGCTGCTGTCAACCCATCACTGACCCACGAGCGCGCGGTAGGCCTCGCGCGTCTCGGGGCTCACGGCGTCGAGCAACTGCTCGTACGAAGTCTGGTGCCGCGCCAGCATGCGTGCCGAGGCCACGGCCTTCGACTTGCAGAACCAGTGGCAGGTGTGCTGCATCAGGAACAGCTCGGCCGACATCGTGAAGGCCTTCGATTTCGGCGAGCGGCCCGCCGCATTTTTCGCCACGCCCGCGATGCCGCGCGCATGAATGCGCAGTGCTTCGCGCAGGTCGAAGCTCGCGGAGGGGAACAGCGTGGTGGCGAACGGCAAGGCCACGGGCAGGCGGCTCACGCGCGTGTCGGCTTCGGGTTCGCGCGCCAGCTCGGCGGCGAAGGTCTCGAACTGGCCCGCGAGCTTTTCCTCGGTGGCGTCGAGCAGGTGCCAGATCTGCTGGCGGCGCTCGGCGTCGTCTTCGCCGAGGCAGCGCAGGTAGCCCTGGGTCAGGCTCTCCATCAGCTTCTCGATCTGGTAGCGGCCCAGATGGCGACCGAGCAGCGCGATGCGCTGGCGCTGTTCCTTGGACTTGAGGATGTAGAAGCCGGCGGCGATCAGGGCCACCAGGGTGAGGATTTCCATGGATGCGAGAAAAGGGGAGAAAAGAGAAGAGACAAAAAAGAAGCGGGGGCCGCGGCACCGAGTGTAGGCACCGCGCGTCCCCCGCGTCTTTGGGTGATCTCGCCGCTGGCTAGCGGAAGAAATCAAGAATGCGGTTGCGTTCCTCGGGCGGTGGCGGCGCACCGACCGGCGCGCCCGTCAGCACCTCCACCGGTTGGATCGGCTGCTCGGCGCTTTCCAGGCCCAGGCTCGCCACGTTGTGGCCCGGCGTGAAGTCGTCGAAGTACCACTCGCCGTCGATGCTCACCACGCCGGGCGGTTCGGCCGGCAGGGTCACGGGCACGCCGCGCAGCGCTGACTGCATGTAGCCGATCCAGATCGGCAGGCTCAGGCTGCCGCCGGTCTCGCCGCGCACGCCGAGCTGGCGCGGCGTGTCGTAGCCGACCCAGGCGATGCCCACGCGCGTGGGCTGGAAGCCCGCGAACCAGGTGTCGAAGGAGTCGTTGGTGGTGCCGGTCTTGCCGTACAGGTCGTCGCGCTTGAGCGCCTGGTAGGCCTTGAAGCCGGAGCCGCCCTTGACCACGCTCTGCAGCAGCGATTCCATGATGAAGGCGTTGCGCGCGGGAATGGCGCGGCGGCTTTCGTCGAGCACCGGGGGCTCGGTTTCCATCAGCACCTTGTCCTTGAGGTCGGTCACGCGGGTCACGAGGTACGGGTTCACGCGGTAGCCGCCGTTGGCGAACACCGAATAGCCCACGGCCATCTGCATCGGCGTGACCGAGCCGGCGCCCAGGCCCATCGGCAGGTTGGCCGGGTGCTTGTCCTTGTCGAAGCCGAACTTGGTGACCCAGTCTTGCGCGTAGGGCGCGCCGATCGACTGCAGCACGCGCAGCGTGACCAGGTTCTTCGACTTCATGAGCGCGTTGCGCAGCGGCATCGGGCCTTCGAAGCCGCCGTCGAAGTTCTTCGGGTCCCAGGGCTGGCCGCCGTTGGCGGCGGCGTCGAACACCAGCGGTGCGTCGTTCACCACGGTGGCGGGCGTGAAGCCCTTTTCGAGCGCGGCCGAGTAGATGAAGGGCTTGAAGCTCGAGCCCGGCTGGCGCCAGGCCTGCGACACGTGGTTGAACTTGTTCTTGCCGAAGTCGAAGCCGCCGACCAGCGCCGTGATGGCGCCCGTGCGCGGGTCCATGCCGATGAAGGCGCCCTCCACTTCGGGCAGCTGCGTGATTTCCCAGGTGTTCTTGGGCGTCTTCGCGACGCGGATCACGGCGCCGCGGCGGATCTTGATGTTGGGCGGCGCCTTCGCGGCCAGGCCGGACTGCGCGGGCTTGAGGCCCTCGCCCGAGATCTCGAAGGCTTCGCCGTTGGCGCGCACCGCGGTCACTTCCTTGGCGCTGGCTTCCAGCACCACGGCCGAGATCACGTCGCCGTTGTCGGGGTGCTCGGCCAGGGCTTCGTCCACCGCCTCGTCGATTTCCTTCTGGCCGCTGGCCGGCAGGTCGACGAACTTCTCGGGGCCGCGGTACACCTGACGGCGCTCGTAATCCATGATGCCCTTGCGCAGCGACTTGTACGCCGCGGCCTGGTCGGCCGCCACCAGCGAGGTGTAGACCTTCATGCCGCTGGTGTAGATGCTGTCGCCGTACTGCGCGTACATCATCTGGCGCACGGTCTCGGCCACGTACTCGGCGTGCAGGCGGTTCGGGTCGGCGGCGTCGCGCAGGTGCAGTTCTTCCTTCTTGGCTTCGGCCGCCTGTTCGGCGGTGATGAAGCCGGTCTCGTGCATGCGGTCGATCACGTAGAGCTGGCGCGCCCGCGCGCGGCGCGGGTTGGCCACGGGGTTGTTGGCGCCGGGCGCCTTCGGCAGGCCGGCCAGCATGGCGGCCTCGGCGATGGTCACCTGCTGCAGCGGCTTGCCGAAGTAGGCCTCGGAGGCGGCGGCGAAGCCGTAGGCGCGGTTGCCCAGGTAGATCTGGTTCAGGTAGATCTCCAGGATCTGGTCCTTGCTCAGCTGCTGCTCGAGCCGGAAGGCCAGCACGATCTCCGAGGCCTTGCGGCTGAGCGTGCGCTCCGAGCTCAGGTAGACGTTGCGCGCCACCTGCATCGTGATGGTCGAGGCGCCCTGCTTGCGCCCGCCCTTGAAGCTGGCCACGGCCGCGCGCGCGAAGCCCTTGTAGTCCACGCCGCCGTGGTCGTAGAAGCGCGCGTCTTCCACGGCCAGCACGGCGTCTTTCATGACCTTCGGAATGTTTGCGAAGGGCGTGAGGTTGCGACGCTCCTCGCCGAATTCGCCGATCAGCGAACCCTCGGCCGTGTACACCCGCAGCGGCAGCTTGGGCCGGTAGTCGGCCAGCTCGGAAATGTCGGGCAGCTTCGGGTAGATGGCGACCACCCCCACGATGGCGGCGCCCAGCAGTGCAACGGCGCCGGCACCGGCCGCGATGGCGCTCCAGCCGGCGATGCGTTTCCACGGGAGCTGGCGCAGCGCACCGGCGGGTTGGGAAGGGCGAGGTTCTTGGGACATGGGATGGGGGCTAGCGAAGAGGTTGGAGCCGTGGCGCGCGCGGGCGTTCCGTCACCCGGGGATCGAGCGCGCCGCGCCGCACGCCTTCCAGCGCGCAGTGCATGGCATCGAAATACTTGTCGTGGTCGTAGGCGATGAGCAGCAGGTCCACCCCGGCGTCGAGTGCGCCCAGCGTGGCGTTGCAAAGACCTCGGTTGTAGGCCCCGCCCATCGTGAGGTCGTCGGTGACGAGCAGGCCCTGAAAGCCCCATTCGCCTCGAATCACCTGCCGCACGATTTTGCGTGAGAAAGAGACCGGCGCGTCCGCGTCGAGTTCCCCGAGGATGACATGGCCGAGCATGATCGCGGCATCCGAATGTTTCGACACGTCTTGAAACGGCTTCCAGTCGTGCGCGGCCAGCCGGGCCACGGGCGTGCGCAGTTCGGCACCCATGTGGTGCGTGTCCTCGGTCACGCCGGCCAGGCCGGGAAAGTGCTTGAGCGTGCCGCGCACGCCAGCCGATTCAAGGCCTTGCTCGTAAGCGAGCGCCACCTGCGCGGTGACGTCGGGGTCGCTGGAAATGGCGCGTTCCTCGATGCGGGTGTGCAGGTCCCAGCGGCCCGGGGCGCGGCCGGGGCGCAGGTCGACCACCGGGCTGAAGTTCAGCGTGATGCCCAGCGCGGCGAGCGCCCCGCCCTGCTGCGCGCCGTAGGCGCGGGCACGTTGCAACAGTTCGTGTGCGGGCACGTCGGCCTCCAGCAAGCTGGCGAGTGCCGGCTGGCGGGGCACCATCGGCGACAGGCGCGAGACGCCGCCGCCCTCCTGGTCGGTCGCCACCACCAGCGGCGGCAGGCCGGCCGCCAGCCGCAGCGCCTGCAGGCTGGCGATTTCGGCGCGCAGGGTGTCGGCGCTGCGGCCCTTCACATTGCGGCCGGTGACGAAGATGCCGCCGATCAGGCCCCGGCGGGCCAGCTCGCGCAGGTCGTTCGCGTCGTCGTAGCCGACGATGAAGCGCGCACCCAGTGCCTGCGCCACCGGGCCCGAAGCCGCGCTCACTTCCAGCCGGTGCTGGCGCGAGGCCAGTTCGTGGCCCAGCGCCGTCAGCGTCGCGCCCACCGTCAGAGCCAGCGCCACGACACGGCGCGCGCCGCGCGCGCTGCGCCAGGCGATCGCGGCGGCGGCGCACAGCGCGGCGAGCAGCAGCGGCAGCTCCTCCTCGCGCAGGAAGCGCAAGTGCGGGTCCTTCAGGTGCCAGGCCCAGGCGCACAGCACGGCCAGCAGCAGCCAGCCGAGCACGCCGGGGATGGCGCGCAGCAGCCTCATGCGTCCACCGTGGCTGCCGGGGTGGACGGGACGGGGTCGCTGCGGCGCGACAGCGCATACCAGTCGACCTTGCGCGTCACGAGCATCAGCGCGGCCAGCATGCCGAAGATCAGCAGCGCGCCCAGCAGCAGCGCATTGCTTTCCGAGGCCAGCAGGCCGTAGAGCGCGCCGTACAGCAGCGCCACGAAGGCGGCGAATGACAGGCCGCGGCGCCAGCCTTCGAGCACCGCGCTGAAGTACACGGCCAGCAGCGCCACGCTGGCACCGGCCGCGCCCGCGTAGGCCATCCAGAAGGCGAACTTCTCCGACAGCGCGAGCAGCAACAGGAAGAACAGCGCGATCGACAGGCCCACCAGCCCGTACTGCACCGGGTGCAGGCGCAGCTTGCGGAACAGCTCGAACATGAAGGCCGCCATCAGCACCAGGCCGATGAAGAGCGCGCCGTACTTGCCGGCCCGCGTGCTCATCGAATACACGTTGACGGGCTGTGCGAGCGACACGTCGAAGGTCTGCAGCGGGCCCGAGGCATGGCGCGACATCGACGCCGAGGGCGCCGTGCGCACGACGGCCGCCGCGGCGTTCTGCGCGGCATCGCCTTCACCGCCCCACAGGCCGGCGCGCACCTGCTCGCGCGCCGTGGTCACGAGCGAGGACACGCGCCAGTGTGCGTCGAAGCCCTGCGGCGTCACCTCGCGCTGCGTGGCCAGGAAGCGACCGCCGAAGCTGGGGTGCGCCCACGGCGAACGCAGGTGCGCGGTGGTTTCCTCGGCGATCGGCACCATCGAGAGCGTGTCCTGGCCCACCAGCGAGAGCTTCATGTCGAAGGCCAGCGGCTTGCCCGTCTGCCAGGCGGCGAGCGCGGCGCCCGTGAGCGGCGCGTGGATGCCGTCGGCGTACGTGGCGTTGTCGGGCAGGCCGGGCACGCGCTGGCGAAAGCGCAGCGCCTCGCCGTTGACGGTGAGCGCGGGCGAGCCGTCGAGGCCGCGCAGGTCGCTCACGTGGAAGGCGACGAACGGCGGGCGGAACTCGATCGACGAACCGCTTTCGCTGTGCGGCACGGCCTGCGGGTCGAAGCCCGCGAAGCCGCCGCCGAGCGCGGCCGTGAGCGTGTAGAACGGAATGCGGAAGATGCCGCGGTAGCGCTCCTGCGGCGCCATGTCGCCCTCGATGTGCAGCTTGTCGGGGAACACGGCGTGCACCATCTCCTTGCTCTGCGGGGCCTGCCCGATCACCTTGCCCTGCGCGTCGCGCAGCGGCTCCATCCAGCGCTCCACGTACGGCACCAGCAGCAGCGGGCCGACCATGGCCTGCGGCCCGGCATAAGACTCGGCGAGCTCGCGCGCGGCCTCCTGCTGGCTTTCGCCGCGGGCGCGGTTCAGGTCGTCGGTCCGTGCCAGCGGAATGCACAGCACCAGCAGCAGGAAGAACAGGCCGGCCACCTTGACCAGCACCGACGCCTGCAGGGCCTTCAACAGTTGAAGCATGGGTTTCTCCCCTCTTTTCCGGGTTTTTTCGTGATGAGGCGCCGATGCTCTCCGGCCGATCCGAAGGCCGTATGAAGCCGCTGCGCCGCGCACTTCACACAGACTTCACACAGCGGTGCCTGCGGGGGTTGCGACTTCAACGCGCCTTCCAACTGCCTTCTCGCACGCTCACGACAGTGAGGGCTGTGCAAGTTCGCACGCAGAAGGACACCCGCCATGGACACCCCCACCACCCCACGCCCCGGCCGTTGGCTCTGGCTCGCCACCGTGAGCCTGGCCACCGTGGGTTTCATCGCCATGGGCGCCCGCCCGGTCCACGCGCAGGAAGCGCCCGCCGGTCCGCGCCTGAAGACCGAGAGCCCGTATTTCTTCGTCAAGAGCGATGACCCCTCGGTCGACCGCCTGCCGCTGAAGGGCACCGAGGTCTCGGTCAAGATTTCGGGTGTGATCGCCGACGTCACGGTCACCCAGACCTACCGCAACGAAGGCCAGCGCGCCATCGAGGCGAAGTACGTGTTCCCCGGTTCCACCAAGGCGGCGGTGAGCGGCCTCAACGTGCGCCTGGCCGACCGCCTGATCACGGCGCAGATCCGCGAGAAGCAGCAGGCCAAGATCGAATACGACACCGCCAAGAAGGAAGGCAAGACCGCCGCGCTGCTCGAGCAGCACCTGCCCAACGTGTTCCAGATGAACGTCGCCAACATCCTGCCGGGCGACGACGTGAAGGTGGAGCTGCGCTACACCGAGCTGCTGGTGCCGCAGTCGGGCAACTACCAGTTCGTGTTCCCGACCGTGGTCGGGCCGCGCTACAACTCGCCGCAGTCGGAGAACGCCAAGGCCTCATGGCCGGCGCAGCCCACGCTGCGCGCCGGCGTGGCACCGAGCACCAGCTTCAAGCTCACGGCAAGCATCGACACGCCGATGGGCCTGAAGGAAATCCGCTCCGCCACGCACACCATCGACGTGAAGAAGCGCGACGAAGACCAGCACGCCGACATCGCGCTCAGCGCCGACGGCCGCCCCGCCGACAACCGCGACTTCGTGCTCGACTACCGCCTGGCGGGTGAAAAGATCGAATCGGGCCTCATGCTCTACAAGGGCCAGGGAGAGAACGCAGAAAACTTCTTCCTCGCCATGGTCGAGCCGCCCAAGGCCGTGACCGCCAGCGCCATCTCGCCGCGCGACTACATCTTCGTGGTCGACATCTCGGGTTCGATGCACGGCTTTCCGCTGGACACCGCCAAGACCGTGCTGGAACGCCTGATCGGCGGCCTGCGCCCCAGCGACACCTTCAACGTGCTGCTGTTCTCGGGCAGCAACAAGATGCTGTCGCCGCAGTCGGTGCCGGCCACGCGCGCCAACATCGAACAGGCGCTCGCCACCATCAAGAACTACAGCGGCAGCGGCAGCACCGAGCTGATCCCCGCGCTCAAGCGCGTGTACGCCGAACCCAAGGCCGCGAACGTGTCGCGCACCGTGGTGGTGGTGACCGACGGCTACGTGACGGTCGAGCGCGAGGCCTTCGAGCTGGTGCGCAACAACCTCTCCAAGGCCAACGTGTTCGCCTTCGGCATCGGCTCGTCGGTGAACCGCAGCCTCATGGAAGGCATCGCGCGCGCCGGCATGGGCGAGCCCTTCATCATCACCGACCCGGTGCAGGCACCCGAGCAGGCCGCGCGCTTTCGCCGCATGGTGGAGTCGCCCGTGCTCACCAACGTGAAGGCCACCTTCGGCGGCCTGGACGTGTACGACGTGGAGCCGCAGGCGCTGCCCGACGTGCTGGGCGAGCGCCCGGTGATCGTGTTCGGCAAGTGGCGCGGTGAGCCCAAGGGCCGCGTGATCATCGAAGGCCAGGCCGCCACCGGCCCCTACCGCGAGGAAGTGCGCATCACGCCGCAGACGCGCCAGGACACCGCCGCGCTGCGCACGCTGTGGGCACGCCACCGCATCCAGAGCCTGAGCGACCAGGAAGCGCTCGAAGGCAGCGCCGCCTTCAAGGACCGCATCACCGAGCTGGGCCTGAAGTACAGCCTGCTCACGCAGTACACCAGCTTCATCGCGGTGGACAAGGTGGTGCGCAACGTCGCGCCGCAGAACAGCGTGGACGTGAACCAGCCGCTGCCGATGCCGCAGGGCGTGAGCGACCTGGCGCTGGGCGCCGAGGTGCCGAGCACGCCGGAGCCGGAAACGCTGGGCGCGATCGCCGTCGTGCTGTCGATGCTGGCCATGCTGCGCCGCCGCGCGCGCCGCAACGACCCGCGCCGCTTCACCGCCTGAACAGGACGCACGACCATGTCTCTGGCAACCCTGGCCCACCAACATCCGCGCGTCGTGGACTGGGCCATCCGCATCGACCGCACGCCGGCCTTCGGCTGGCTCGCGCTGCAGTGCGCCGCGCTCGCACCCACCTGGGCCTGGATGGCGCGACGCCTGCAGGACGGTTCCGACGATCCGCTGGGCCTCGTGGCGCTGGTCGCCCTGGCGGCGCTCGCCTGGCAGTGCCGGCGCGAGCTGCGCGCCTCGCCGCGCCTGGGCTGGCTGGCGCTGGCCGGCGCCGGCACCGTGCTCGCCACGCTGCTGCGCACGGGGCTCGGTGGCCTGCCCGCGCTGCCGCCGCTGGCCTCGGGCCTGGTGGCGGTGCTGTCGCTCGCGGCCGGGCTGCTGGCCTTCGTGCCGCGCGGCGTGGCGGCGCTGCCGGTGGCCGGGCTGTCGGTGCTGGCGCTGCCGTTGCTGTCGTCGCTGCAGTTCTACGCCGGCTACCCGCTGCGCGTGGTGACGGCCGAGGCCAGCCGCTGGCTGCTCGCGCCCGGCTTCGAGGTGGCGCGCGAAGGCGCGACGCTGATGGTCGACGGGCGCCTGGTGATCGTCGACGCGCCCTGCTCGGGCGTGCAGATGGTGTGGCTGGGCTACTTCACGGCCTGCGCGGTCGCGCTGTGGGCGCGGCGCAGCGACCGCGCCTTCCTGCGCCGCCTGCCGGCCGTCGGCCTGCTGGTGCTGGCCGGCAACATCGTGCGCAACAGCGTGCTGATCGCCTGCGAAGGCGCCGGCCATGCGCTCGCGCCCTGGGCGCACAACGCGCTGGGGCTGGTGCTGCTGGCCGTGGTGTGCGGCGCCATCGCGCGCCTGATGGTGCCGGCGCGCGCCGCGCCGCGCATCGAACTCGACCGCCCGCTGCCGGGCCTGATCACCGCCGAAGGAGGCCGCCGTGTCGATACCGTTCGTTGAGTGCTGGTTCGCCAACCATTTCATCAACCGCGTGGGCCACAAGAGCGCCTTCGCGCTGGCGATGCTGCTGTGCGTGCTCTGGTCGGCCGCGGCGGCGCTGCGCGCGCCGGTGGCCGAAGCCGACGCGGTGGGCGCCCACGAATGGCCCAGCCAGTGGGACGGCGTGCCGCTGCGCCCGCTGGCGCTGAGCGAGGTCGAGCAGCGCTTTGCCGATCGCTTCCCGGGCGCCATCGGCCGCATGACCGACGGCCAGCAGACGCTGGTGATGCGCGCCGTGAACCGGCCCACGCGCATGCTGCATCCGGCCGCCGACTGCTACCGCGCGCTGGGCTACCGCATCGAGCAGGCGCGGCTGGAACGCGACGCGCAGGCGCGGATGTGGCGCTGTTTTGTGGCGCAACGGCACGGTACGGCAAATTTCCGCGTCTGCGAGCGCATCGTCGACGCCCAAGGCACGGCTTTCACCGACACTTCGGCTTGGTACTGGGCGGCGGCCAGCGGCCAGTCGCACGGTCCGTGGCAAGCTGTCACCGTGGCAAGACCGATGTGATGAGAACGTGTTTGTGAAGAAGACCCTGCGATTCGTGCTTTTCGGGCTGCTGGCCCTCGTCCTGACCGCCCTGGTGGCCATCTTCCTGATCGCCAAGATCGCCCTTGCGCCGGCGGCGGGCGAATGGAGCACCACGGTAAAGGCCGGCCCGCTCTCGTTCGAGATCGGCGTGCCCACCGCGGTGCGCCTGGCCACCTCGTCCTGGTTCGCGCCGCGGCTGAACGGCCACGCGCTCGACACCCGCTTCGGCACCGTGCATTTCACCTGGGACGAGAAAACCGGCCAGCAGCAGATGCGCTGCGCGCCGTGCAGCGCCGACGTGCCTGCGCTCGGCACGCAGCCCATCAAGGTCGAGCGGCTGGTGGCCACCGTGCGGCGCGACGGCAACACGCTGGCCGGCACCTTCGAGGCCACGCCCCAGGCGGCCGACAGCAACGCCCTGCTGCAGGGCACCTGGACCGGCCGCCTCGCGCCGAAGAACCTGCAGCTCGACGTTCGCGTGCAGGACGCGCCCATCGCCCGCTGGTATGCCGTGCTGGTGCCGGCGCTGCCCGAGCTGCAACGCGCCCGCATCGGCGGCACGCTGGCGGTGCAGGCGCAGCTGCTGCTGCCCGACGCCACCTTCGCGGTGCAGCCGGCCATCGGCCAGTTCACGGTCGAAGGGCTGGGCACCGAGGCCATGCTGGGCGCGCGCACCAGCTGCGGCCCGTCGGCCAAGCTGGCCAATGACAGCTGGCTGGCGCGCGCCGTCATCGCGGCGGAAGACCAGCGCTTCTTCAGCCACGCCGGCTACGACCTGACCGAGATCCTCGCCTCGATCGACCACAACCAGAAGCCCGGCCAGACCCGGCGCGG
Source organism: Variovorax sp. GW821-FHT09D04 (assembly GCF_059416405.1). Lineage (NCBI taxonomy): Bacteria > Pseudomonadati > Pseudomonadota > Betaproteobacteria > Burkholderiales > Comamonadaceae > Variovorax > Variovorax sp. GW821-FHT09D04. The sequence continues at coordinate 697,600 of NZ_JBWKPA010000002.1, read as the reverse complement.
GGGCAGCACGCTCACGCAGCAGCTGGCCAAGCTGCTGGTCACCGGCAGCGACCGCACGGCCGAGCGCAAGCTGCGCGAGCTGCTCTATGCGGTCGAGATGGAGCAGACGCTGGGCAAGGCCCGCATCCTGCAGCTGTACCTCGACAACGCGCCCTGGGGCGGCAACCTCTGCGGCGGCGAGGCCGCGGCGCGGCGCTACTTCAAGCGCAGCGCGCGCACGCTCGAACCGGCGCAGGCCGTCTGGCTTGCGGCCATGCTGCACAAGCCGCAGGCCGTGCTCGAGCAATGGCGACGCGACGGCCACATCGACGCCGACCGCACCAAGTGGGTGGCCGAGAGCGTGCGCGGCATCAGCCGCAACCAGCGCGAGGCGCTGCTCAAGAGCGTGGCCGCGGCCAAATACGCGCCGCCGGAAGCCGTGCAATGAGCATTGGCCCTCACGACATCGAGGCCATCGAACGTGCCACTGTCGCGGCGGTGGCGCCCGAGGCCTGCGAGGAACTCGACGGCTGGCTGCTGCCCTTCGACCGCGGCACCGTCAAGCGCGCCCGCTCGGCCGTGCCGCTGCACCGCGACCCGGTGGAAGCCGCCACGCTCGACCGCATCGAAGACCGCTGCGACAGCCGCCAGGTCGCGCCCGCGCTGCGGCTGGCCGACGCCGCCTGCTTCGACACGCTGCGCGCCGAACTCGCGCGCCGGCACTACATGGCCGACAGCCCGACCTGCGTGCAGACCGGCTCGGCGCGGCGCATGCGCGACCTCGTCGCGGCGGACGTGCGGCTGGCCGACGTCGACGCGACGCCCGATCCGGACTGGGCCGCGCTGTTCCTGGGCGAAGGCTTCGACCCGGTCGACGGCGTGCACCGCGTGCGTTCGCTGTCGCGCGCCACGGGCTCGCTCTTTGCCAGCGTGCGCGAAAACGGCGCCACCGTGGCGGCCGGCGCCATGGCCTTCGGCCACGGCTGGGCCAGCGTGCACGGCATGCGCACCGAACAGTCGCAGCGCGGGCGCGGCCTGGCCGGGCGCGTGCTCGCCGGCCTGGCGCAGGCGGCGCTGGCGCGCGGCGTCGAACGGGTGTTCCTGCAGGTCGATGCGCAGAACCAGCCGGCGCTGGCGCTGTACCGCCGCGCGGGCTTCGAGACGCGCTGGCAGTACTGCTACTGGCAGCGCCAGCAGTGGCCGCGCTGAGCTGAACGGCTCCGGGCGGCGGGCACCCCCACCGGTGGCGCGGTCGGGGCTTTGGTGCCACCATGGGCGGCATGACGAACGTTCATGCCCACCACCACCCCACCGATCCCGTCGCCACCCCGCGCGGCATCGACCACATCGTGGCCGGTGTTTCCACCAGTGACGGCGACGGCGTCAAACTCACCCGCGTGCTGCAGCAGCCGCTGCAGAAGCGGCTCGACCCCTACCTGATGCTCGATGCCTTCGGCAGCGACAACCCGGGCGACTACATCGGCGGCTTTCCGAACCACCCGCACCGGGGCTTCGAGACGGTCACCTACATGATCGCTGGGCGCATGCGCCACCGCGACAGCGCGGGCCACGAAGGCCTGCTCGAGAACGGCGGCGTGCAGTGGATGACGGCCGGCCGCGGCCTCGTGCACAGCGAGCTGCCCGAGCAGGAAGAAGGCCTGATGGAAGGCTTTCAACTCTGGCTCAACCTGCCCGCCAAGGACAAGATGCGCGAGCCCTGGTACCGCGACATCCGCAGCAGCGAGATCCCCGAGTTCACCACCGCCAGCGGCGCGCACGTGCGCGTGATCGCCGGCACCAGCCACGGCGTCGTGGGCGCGGAGCAGCGCGCGCACACCCACCCGCTGTACCTGGACATCACGCTGCCGCCCGGCGCCGAGTTCGCGCAGCCGCTGCCGCCTGACCACAACGCGCTGGTCTACGTGTTCCGCGAATCGCTGTGGATCGCGGGCAGCGAGGTGCCGACGCGGCGCATGGCCATCCTGGCGAACGACCCCGGCAGCGACGGCACGGTGCTGCGCGCCGGCGCCAGCAACCACAGCCCGGCGCGCGCGTTGCTCATCGCGGGCCGTCCGCTGAACGAGCCGATTGCGCAGTACGGGCCTTTCGTGATGAACACGCCCGAGCAGATCAAGCAGGCGGTGCACGACTTCCAGAACGGCAAGCTCGGCTGAGCCCGAAGCCTCTGTAGTCGCTCGCCTACCGCAAGTCGGCGTCGCGTGCGGTTCGCGCCGGCCGGTGCGCGGCCTAGATTGCGGTCATGCCTCCCACGATACGCAAGGGACAGGCGCCGCCGATGCTGCAGCGCGCCGAGTTCCACGACCGCTTCATGCAGAGCTTCCACGACCCGGCGTTCCGGGCCGAGACCGAGGCGCTGCGGCGCCTGGAAGACATCGCCTGGCAAGCCTACGACGAAGGCCGCAAGGCGCCCGTGACGCGCCGCGCCGGGCCGGGCTATGCCGACCCCGACTACGAGCTCTCGGTCGACTGGCTCGACGCCCGAGCGCGCATCGACGCGGCGCAGGACGCGTGGGGCCGGCCCGAGACGCGCTCGCGCGTGCTGCTCGTCAACGGCTCGCCGCGCAACGACGGCACCTGCCCCGGCGAAATCTCCAAGACCTGGCGCCTCACGCAGTGCGCGCGCGAGGTGCTCGAAGGCGGCGGCATCGAGGTCGACGTGCTCGACCTGAGCCGGCTCACGTCGGACTACGGCCGCCACATTCACCCGTGCAAGGGCTGCGTCTCGACCGCGATGCCGCTGTGCCACTGGCCGTGCAGCTGCTACCCCAACCACGCGCTGCGCCAGACCGGCGACTGGATGAACGAGATCTACGAACGCTGGGTGGCCGCGCACGGCGTGATCGTGCTCACGCCCACGCACTGGTACCAGGCCGCGAGCCCGCTGAAGCTCATGATCGACCGCCTCGTGTGCGCGGACGGCGGCAATCCCGACCCCACCAGCACGCACGGCAAGAAGCCCGACGAGGCCAAGGCCCTGGAGCTCGAAGGCTGGGGCTACCCCAAGCACCTGGAAGGCCGCGTCTACGGCGTGGTGGTGCATGGCGACGTGGCCGGCCCCGAGGGCCTGCGCCGCAACCTCACGGACTGGCTCGACTGGATGGGCCTGGTCGACGCCGGCGCGCAGGCGCGGCTCGATCGCTACATCGGCTACTACGCGCCCTACGCCACCAGCCACGAGGCGCTGGACGCCGATGCCGACGTGCAGGAAGAGGTGCGCAACGTCGCGCGCGCCGTGGTGCTCGCGGTGGCCGCGCTGCGCGCCGGCAAGCTGCAAGCGCCCGACCGCGGGCTGAAGGCGCCCCGGCCCAAATAAGTCACGCTGCAGGCGGCAGGACCGCGCTGCGGTTCATGCTTCTTTACGCACGCTCACGTTCGGCTCACGGACGCGTTACAGAGGCGCTCCACACTTCGTCTCACCCGCTGCCCTTTGGTGGCGGACTTCTTCGAAAGGAAGCGACTCTCATGATCTCTCTTCGCCAACGCATCGTCTGGGCCAGCCTGCTGGGTTCGGCCGCCCTCGCCTCTTCGGGTGCCTTCGCTCAGGCGCCGGCTGCCACCACGCCGTCGACCGCCGCACCCACGGCTGCCACGGCCCCCGCCGATGCCACCGCCGCACCCAAGGCGCAGCACAAGCGCATGGACCCGGCCCAGCGCATGGAGCGCATGAAGGAGCACCGTGCCAAGCGCCTGGCCGCGCTGAAGGACAAGCTCAAGCTCACCAGCGCCCAGGAAGGCGCGTGGAGCAGCTTCACCGAGGCCAGCCAGCCGCCGGCCGGTGCTGCCCGCCCGCAGCGCATGGACCGCGCCGAGTTCGCCAAGCTGACCACGCCGCAGCGCCTGGAGCACATGCAGGCCCGCCAGGCCGAGCGCAGCGCCCGGTTCGCCAAGCGCGCCGAAGCGACCAAGACCTTCTACGCCGCGCTGACGCCCGAGCAGCAGAAGACCTTCGATGCCGAGACCGCGAAGTTCGCAGGCCACGGCCATCGCTTCCATCGCGGTGGGCATGAAGGCCACCATGGTGCAGCGCCTGCCAAGAGCTGACGACCGGGCGGCCGGCTGAAGGGAGCCGGCCTCCAGGAAAGGGCAGAAAAAAGCCCGCGATGCGCGAAGCATCGCGGGCTTTTTCGTGGGCGCGCGGTGTTACTGCGGCGTGCCCGTCTTCTCGGTCGGGTTGGTCGGCACCGCCGGGCGTTCGCCCGGCTGGCCGAAGCGCGGCTTCACGTGCTGCGTCTCGGCGCGCACCTCGGCGCGCGAGCGCTCGCCGGTGGGCGATGGCATCGCGTTGGGCTGGTGGTTCACGGTGGTGCTGGCTTCGCCCTTGGGTACCACGCTGTTGGCGTTGTTGCGGTTCTGCGCGCGGGCCTCGGCCTTCACGGCTTCGCGCGAGACGGGCATCGAGCTGTCGCCCGCCATCGGTTCGACGGGCGCCGGTTTCTGGGCCTGGGCGACGCCCGCGCCCAGCAGGGCGGCGAGCAGCGCGGTGGGGATCGTCAGGCGTTGCAGGGTGGTCATCATGGAAAGCTCCTTTGCAGATGGAAAAAGGCATAAAGCGCGAGCGCGTTGGCATCGGCTTTGAAACCACCGTAGGAGCCTCGTTTCGGGCGCTGTGTGGGGGTGTGGCAGGCCTGCCTGTAGGAGCCCGCCGCCCTTGCGTGAAAGGCACGCGAAGAAGGTGGCGCGTTCCTACAGTCGGCGCGGGCGCGGCCACGTACAACGGGAACACCGATGTCCTCCCCCATCACTTCCCCGCTGCCCGAGGCCGCTGTCGCCGCCGCACCGGCCTCGCTCAAGGTCATGACCGTGAACACCCACAAGGGCTTCACGGCGCTGAACCGTCGCTTCATCCTTCCGGAGCTGCGCGACGCGGTGCGCACCGTGGGCGCCGACGTGGTGTTTTTGCAGGAGGTGATGGGCACGCACGCGCGCCATTCGCGCACGGTGAACAACTGGCCGGAGGCGCCGCACTACGAATTCCTGGCCGACACCATGTGGCCGCAGTTCGCCTACGGGCGCAACGCGGTGTATCCGAAGGGGCACCACGGCAACGCCGTGTTGTCGAAGTTTCCGATCGTGCATTTCCGCAACCACGACGTGTCGGTGAGCGGCCCCGAGAAACGCGGCCTGCTGCACTGCGTGCTGCGCCTGCCCGGGCGCACGGTCGACGTGCATGCGATCTGCGCGCACCTCGGGCTGGCCGAGGCGCACCGCCAGCAGCAGTTGGAACTGCTGTGCCACATCGTGCGCGACGAGGTGCCGGCCGACGCGCCGCTGATCGTCGCGGGTGACTTCAACGACTGGCGCGCCCGCGCGCACGACGTGCTGGCCGAAGGCGCGTCGCTGCGCGAGGTGTTCGTGCATGCCCACGGCCGCGCCGCGCGCACCTTCCCGGCGCGCCTGCCGCTGCTGCCGCTGGACCGCATCTACGTGCGCAACGCGGGCGCGCACGCGCCCGTGGTGCTGCCGCGCCGGCCGTGGTCGCACCTGTCGGACCATGCCCCGCTGGTGGCGGACATCGACCTGTGAGCAGCGAGGTCCCCATGCGCGACACCCCCGAGCGCGCCGGCCACTGGACCGGCGGCAACCGCATCGACCTGCTGGAGAACGGCGAGGAATTCTTTCCGCGTGTGTTCGAGGCGATTGGCGCGGCGCGGCGCGAAGTGATCATCGAGACCTTCATCCTGTTCGAGGACAAGGTGGGCCTGGCGCTGCACGCGGCCATGCGCGCGGCGGCGCAGCGCGGCGTGAAGGTCGACCTGATGATCGACGGCTTCGGCTCGCCCGACCTCTCGCACGCGTACCTCGAGAGCCTGGCCACGGCCGGCGTCAAGGTGCGCGTGTTCGACCCCGGCCAGCGCTTCCTGGGCCAGCGGCTCAACGTGTTCCGCCGCATGCACCGCAAGATCGTGGTGGTCGACGGCGAACGCGCCTTCGTGGGCGGCATCAACTACTCCGAGGACCACCTGCTCGACTTCGGCCCCAAGGCCAAGCAGGACTACGCGGTCGAACTGGCGGGGCCGATCGTGGCCGAGATCCACCAGTTCGTGCTGCGCGCCATCGCGGTCGGCGGCAAGGGCGTGGGCTGGTTCCGGCGAAGGCTGAAACAGGCACCGCCTGCGTCGCAGCTGCAGGCCGCGGCGGGCGAGGCCGACGCGATCTTTGTCACGCGCGACAACCGCCGCCACACCAACGACATCGAGCGCCACTACCGCGCCGCGATCCGCGCCGCGCGCGAGCGCATCGTGATCGCCAACGCGTACTTCTTTCCGGGCTACCGGCTCATCAAGGAGCTGCGGCGCGCGGCGCGGCGCGGCGTCGACGTGCGGCTCATCCTGCAGGGCGAGCCCGACATGCCCATCGTGAAGACGGCCGCCGGCATGCTGTACCACCACCTGCTGCACGCGGGCGTGCGCATCTACGAGTACTGCGACCGCCCGCTGCACGGCAAGGTCGCGCTCATGGACGACCGCTGGAGCACGGTGGGCTCGAGCAACCTCGACCCGCTGAGCCTCTCGCTCAATCTCGAGGCCAACGTGGTCGTGCGCGACACCGCGTTCAACAAGGTGCTGTGGGAGCGCATGGACCATCTCATGCAGCACAGCTGCAAGCAGATCGGCACGCACGATCTGGCCAGCGAATGGAGCGGCTGGCGGCTGGTGCGCAGCTTCTTCGTCTTCCACTTCTTGCGCTGGTACCCGTCGTGGCTGAACCGCCTGCCGCGCCATGCGCCGCGCCTGACGCCGGCCGAGGCGACCGACCTCATGGCGCAGCAGAAGAAGCGCGGCGACGAGGGCACGGCGCGCACGGAGACGGCATGAGCGCATCCCTCGCCCTCACGCACCGGCCCTGGTGGCCGTGGGCGCGGCGCGTGGCGATCTGGGCCTTCTTCGGCGCCATCGCCTGGCTGCTGCTGAAGCAGGCGCGCACCATCGACTGGGCCGAGGTGTTCGCCGCACTGCGCGCATTGCCGGGCGCCACGCTGCTCGCGGCCGGCGCGCTGGCCGCCGCCAGCTTCGGGCTCTACAGCACTTACGACCTGCTCGGGCGCCACCTCACGAAGCACCGGCTCGGCGCGGGCACCGTGGTCGGCGTGACCTTCATCAGCTACGCCTTCAACCTCAACTTCGGCTCGCTGGTGGGCGGCGTGGCCTTCCGCTACCGGCTGTACTCGCGCCTGGGGCTGGGCAACGAGACCATCACGCGCGTGCTGGGCTTCAGCATGCTGACCAACTGGCTCGGCTACCTCGTGGTGGCCGGCGCCGCGTTCTGCTTCTGGCCGATGGCGCTGCCGCCCGACTGGAAGATCGACGGCGGTGGCCTGCGCATGCTCGGCGCGGTGCTGCTCATGGTGTCGCTGGCCTACCTGGCGCTGTGCGCGTTCTCCGATGGCCACGTCTGGCGCGTGCGCGGCCATGCGCTGCGCACGCCGAGCTTGCCGATGGCCTTGCTGCAGCTGGCGATGTCGTGCGTCAACTGGTCGCTCATCGGCGGCGTGATCTGGGTGCTGCTGCAGGGCGAGGTCGGATATCCGCAGGTGCTCGCGGTGCTGCTGGTCGCGGCCGTGGCGGGCGTGGTCACGCACGTGCCGGCGGGGCTCGGCGTGCTGGAGGCCGTGTTCGTCGCGCTGCTCGCGCACGAGGTGCCTAGCACCCGGCTGCTGGGGGCGCTGCTGGCCTACCGCGCGCTGTACTACCTGCTGCCGCTGGCCGTGGCGCTCGTTGCTTACCTCGTCACCGAGGCGCGTGCGCGGCGCTTGCGCGCAGATGCCGGCAACAACCACAACAAACGTTAAATATTGCCCGCAGAAAGCAATCGATCGGTGAAATGACGGTCAGGAATTGTTGCACTGCAACAATTTTCACTTTGCAGGCCTATAGTGGCCCTCTGTTCCCCTACGCGCCCTCTTCCCATGTCGTCCTTCAGTACCACCGCCCGCGTGGCCAGCCCGCTGATGCAATGGGTCGACCTGGCCCTCAAGACCCACGAGACCCTGCTGTCGTCCGGCACGGTGATCCGCATGCGCACCGAGCGCATCGCCAAAGCAGGGCTCACGCCCAGCGCGGCCGACCTTGCGGAATTCCAGTTGATGGGCCACGAAAAGCTCGCGGCAGCCAGCGAATCGGGCCTGGCGATGGCCAGGCAGTGGCACAGCAGCCAGGCCTCGCTGGCCCAGCGTGCATGGCAGCAGTGGCTGCAGGGCGCCACGGCGCTCTTCTCGCTGGCCGGCAGCTTCACGCCGGCGCAGGCGGCCACGCACGGCGATGCGCTCGTGCAGGCCACGGCGCGCGGTGCCAGCACGGCGGGTCAGCTCACGGGGGTGGCGGTGCGCATTGCGCGCGAAGGCCTCAAGCCGATCCACGCGGCCGCCACGTCGAACGCGCGGCGACTGCTGGCCGAACTGCAGGCCTGACGCCGCTGCGTTTCAGGGTTGCGCCGGGACCAGCGTCACCAGCGTGATTTCCGACGGCGCGCCGAAACGCTTCGGCGGCCCCCAGTAGCCGGTGCCCCGGCTCACGTAGATCCACATGTCGTGCAGCCGGTGCAGGCCGGCCGTGAACGGCTGCTGCATCGGCACGAACAGATTCCACGGAAAGAACTGGCCGCCGTGCGTATGGCCCGACAGCTGCAGCTGGTAGCCGGCCGCGGCCGCCACCGGCGCGCTGCGCGGCTGGTGCGCCAGCAGCACGCGCGTGTGCACCAGCGGCGGTGCGTCGTACAGCGCCAGGTGCGGGTCGCTCGCGTGCGCGGCGTCGAAGTGGCCGGCGGTGAAGTCGGTCACGCCGGCCAGCACCAGCGCGCTCTCGAACAGCTCTTCGTCGGTCTGCGCGCCGCGCACGTTGCGCGTCTGCAGCACCACGTGTTCATTGAGTAGCACCTTCAGGCCGAGGCGGCGCAGCTCGTCGATCCAGGCGTGCGCGCCCGCGTAGTACTCGTGGTTGCCCGTGACCACGAAAGTGCCGTGGCGCGCGCGCAGACCCGCCAGCGGCGCGATGTGATCGCGCAGCTCGGGCACGCTGCCGTCGACCAGGTCGCCGGTGATCGCGATGGCGTCGGCGCCGAGCCGGTTCACCGCGTCGACGATGCGCTGGATGTAGCCGTTGCGGATCGTCGGGCCCACGTGGATGTCGCTGAGCTGGGCGATCGTGAAGCCGGCCAGCGCCGCGGGCAGGCCGCGAATCGGCACATCGACCTGCTTCACGCCGGCCGTGCGGCGCGCGTTGACGAAGCCGATCAGCGACACGCCCGTGGCCAGCGCCAGCACCGACAGCGCGCTCCAGGGCGTCACCCGGTCCCAGGGCACCTGCAGGCCGCCGATAGCGCTGGCCAGCCAGGCCAGCAGCAGGCCGAGGTCGCGCACCAGCGTGAGCACGAACAGCGAGGAGAACCAGCCCATGCTGATCAGGCCGATCCAGTGCAGCGTCTCGCCCGCCGGCTTCGCCTTGCGGTCGGCGCGGTGGCTGCGCGACACGAAGGGCAGCGGCATCGTGACCGCCGATACCGCCAGCAGCACGAGCGCGAGCGGCCACGCAGGCGTGAGCGACGCCAGCGCAGGCAGCAGGCGCAGCGCGATGTAGACGTGCAGCAGCGCGGTCAGGACGCTCAGGGGACGGATCGGCATGAGGACTGGGGGAACGCGGGCATCGCCCGGGACACGTCATCTGCAAGGCGCATGCCGCGCATTCAAGGCGTCGAAAGCTGCCAGGGTCGCTATTTTTTCTATAGCGCAGGGCAACCGGATAGCGGGCGTTGGGGCGTCGCGGGCGTGACGTTTCGGTGTCGGCTGCGGCGCGGCGGCGCCGTGCTTACCGCACCGCGCGCGTGCCGGCCGACGCCATGTCGGTGCCCGCCGGCCATTCGAAGAGCGCCTTGGCCGGCGCACCGGGCGACACCAGCAGCGTTTGCTTCAGCGTCTGGCCGCCGATGCGAGCCTCCACTTCATAGCGGCCGGGCTCGAGCCGCGCCACCATGAACGGACCGCCCGAGACCACGTTGTCGAGCAGCGCCGTGCCGTGGCTGTCGCGCACGGTGACGTGGACGCCGGCCGCGAAGTCGGCGCGGCGGCCGTCCTTGATCGCGAATTCGAAGCTCGCGGGCCAGCGCGGCGACACGGTTTCCATCAGTTGCGCCTCGTCCTGGCCGATGCCGCCGCTCATGTATTCGACGCCGTGCGCCATGTGGATGGGCGGGTTCATCGCGGCCTGGGCCGGCTGCGCCGAGAGCGCGCCGCCGAGCAGCACCAGCAAGGCGGCGCCAGCCGCCGCGGCCACAGGCCGGGCGTGCGAGAACAGAAACAGGGGATTGGTGGTGAGAGACATCGGAGCCTTCCTTTCCGGGCGGTGGTGGCGACACGCCACGCAGGAAGGCACTGTGCCGGGCACGACTTAAGGAAGACTTAACTGCGCGCGGGCCGCAGCGGCCCGCGTCGGGTCAGCGCGCGGCGGTTTGTGCCAGCGCCTGGGGCAGCGGTGGCGCGACCGAGGCCATGTCGAAGTTCGACGGCCAGACGAACGAGGCGCGCGCCGGAATGCCCGCGATCACGACCAGTTGCTGCGTGAGCGTGAGCCCGCCCAGCGTCACGTCGACGTCATAGGCGCCCGGTTCGAGCCGCGCGAGCATGTAAGGCGCCTGGGTCTGCACTTGCATCACCGTCTGGCCTGTGTACTTCTGGCGCACCTGGATCGAGGCCTTGGCCGGGAAGCCGGCCTGCTGCGCGCCCTTGCCGTCGTTCACGCGCAAGTCGATGGCGGCGGCCCAGCGCGGCGCCACCATTTCCATGAAGGCAGCCTCGCCCTTGGCGGCACCGCCGCACATGTATTCGATGCCCTGCGCGACCTGGATCGGCGGGTTCGAGAACGCATGGGCCGGCGACACGGCCACGAGGAAGGCCGCGGCGACCGATGCGGCGCCCAGAACCAGTGCAGCCACGGGCTGTTGGAAACGCTTGGGGTTCATTGCTCTGTGTGTCCTCGATCTTGCGTGACAGGAAATCCGTCAGGAATTTTGCTTAGCAAGAGTCGGGCTAGATATAGCGTTTACGAGGAAGCTTCTGCGTTGCGCAGGTGAATGCTATTGTTTTCATAGCTGGTGACGACCGTGTGACGGGCGTCAGTTCCACTTTTCGGGTGTCTTTCATCGGAAACCCTGAGACGGGGCTCGCGGACGCGCTGCGAGCGAGCGCGTTTCGGTCCGTCGCCAGCCCCGCGGCCTGTGCTGAATTAGCAACAAAAGACGGAATTGGTGCGCAATTGACTGGGCATTCCCTAGCTATTGGAGGGCGCGCAAAGAAATTAGGCTCGGCGCTTCCTTTCAAAGCGCGCAAACCAAATGCTTCATCCAAATCGCCGATTCATTTTTTTGCTGATGGGTTTGGGACTGGCCGCCCAGGCAAGCGCAGAGCAGCCGGTGCCGATCCGCATCGGCGTCATCGGCCCTTTCACCGGGCCGTCGGCCGACTTCGGCCTGCCCATGCTCAACGGCGTGAAGATGGCCGTCGACGAAATCAATGCCGTGGGCGGGTATCTGGGCCGCTCGCTCGAACTGGTGATCAAGGACGACCAGGCCAATCCGGACACCGGCCGCTCGCAATCCCAGGCCCTCGTCAATGAAAAAGTGGTCGCGACCATCGGCTTCTGCAACACCGGCGTGGCGATGAATTCATTGGCCGTTTTCAATGACGCGAAATTGCCGCTGATCGTGCCCTGCGCCACCGGATCGCCATTGACTTCGACCTATCCGCCGGCCACGAGCTATGTATTTCGCACCTCGCCCAAGGACAGCATCCAGGCGCCCTTCGTGGTCGACGACCTGCTGGTGCGCGGCTGGAAACGGGTCGCCGTGTTGCACGACAGCACCGGCTACGGCGAGGCGGGCGCCAAGGATGTCGAGAAGGCGCTGGCGGCCAAGCACCTCAAGCCCGTGTACGTGGGCCGCTTTCCGCTCGGCGTGAAAGACCTGACGAAAGAGTTGTCGGAGGCCAAGGCGGCCGGCGCGGACGTCATCTTCAGCTACACCGTGGGCCCCGAGAACGCCGTGATCGCGCGCAGCCGGCAGGCCATCGGCTGGAAGGTGCCGCAGGTCGGGGCCTGGACGCTGTCCTTTCCGTCCTTCATCGAGGGCGCCCGCGAAGCCTCCGAGGGCGCGCTGATGGCGCAGAGCTTCATCGCCGAGCCGAGCAACGAGCGCCGCTCGTCGTTTCTCTCCAACTACGCGCGCAAATTCAACACCAAGCGCATCCCGGTGCCGATGGCCGCCGCGCAGGCCTACGACGCCACCTACCTGCTGGCCCACGCGATGTTCAACGTGCCCAGCGGCAAGCTCGAAGGCCCGTTCATCAAGGCCGCGCTCGAGCAGCCCAAGCGGCCCTACTACGGCGTGGTCACGACCTACGACAAGTCGTTCTCGGAAAACGACAAGGACGCGCTGTCGCCCAACATGCTGGTGATGGGCGTGGTGCGCAACGGGCAGATCAGCTTCGCGTACCCGGAGGACGCCAAGCGCAACCTGTTCGTGCAGCGCAAGCAGTAGGAGGAGTCAAAAAAAAGGGGGCGCTTGCAGGCGCCCCCTTGGTGAACCGCGCGACACCGCCGGTGCCGCGCCATCGATCGATCGATCAGACGTCGATGTTCGCCGCGCGCAGCGCGTTCTGCTCGATGAACTCGCGGCGTGGTTCCACCTCGTCGCCCATCAGCATCGTGAACACGCGGTCGGCCTCGATCGCGTCGTCGATCTGCACGCGCAGCAGGCGACGCACGGTCGGGTCCATGGTGGTTTCCCACAGCTGCTCGGGGTTCATCTCGCCCAGGCCCTTGTAGCGCTGGCGCGAGGTGGCGCGTTCGGCTTCACCGATCAGCCACTTCATGGCCTGGCGGAAGTCGTCGACCTTTTCTTCCTTGGCGCGTTCGCCTTCGCCGCGCTTGACCAGCGCGCCTTCGGCGCTCAGCAGGCCGCGGAAGGTGTTGGCGGCCTGGGCCAGCGCGTCGTAGTCGGCGCCGTGCACGAAGTCCTGCGAGATCACGCTGGACTTGATGTTGCCGTGGTGGCGGCGGCTGATGCGCAGCAGCGGCTTGTCGGTGCGGGCGTCGAACTCGCTGCTCACCTCGGCCGGCACGCCGGTCGTGTTGAGTTCGCGCAGCTTGGCCTGCAGCGCCACGGCCGAGGCCTCGGCGGCGGCCGGCGTGTCGAGGTCGAGCGCCACGCCGTCGGCGATGGCGCGCAGGGCTTCGGCGTCCATGAAGTTGCGCAGGCGCGCAATCACGGCCTCGGCCACCTGGTGCTTGCGCGCCAGCTCGGCCAGGGTGTCGCCCGACAGCGTGGTCGAGGCGGCGCCGCCGGTCTCGATGCTCGCGTCCTTCAGTGCCACCTTGAGCAGGAAGGCGTCCAGCGCGGGGCCGTCCTTCAGGTACTGCTCTTCCTTGCCGACCTTCACCTTGTACAGCGGCGGCTGCGCGATGTAGATGTGGCCGCGCTCGACCAGCTCGGGCATCTGCCGGTAGAAGAAGGTGAGCAGCAGCGTGCGGATGTGGGCGCCGTCCACGTCGGCGTCGGTCATGATGATGATGCGGTGGTAGCGCAGCTTGGCGACGTTGAAGTCGTCCGCGCCGCCGCCCGCGGTGGTCGCGCCGGCGCGGCCGATGCCGGTGCCCAGCGCGGTGATCATCGTGAGAATTTCGTTGCTGGTGAGCAGCTTTTCGTAGCGCGCCTTCTCGACGTTCAGGATCTTGCCGCGCAGCGGCAGGATGGCTTGGAACTTCCGGTCGCGGCCCTGCTTGGCGGAGCCGCCGGCGGAGTCACCCTCCACCAGGTAGACCTCGCACAGGGCGGGGTCCTTTTCCTGGCAGTCGGCCAGCTTGCCGGGCAGGCCCATGCCGTCGAGCACGCCCTTGCGGCGCGTCATTTCGCGGGCCTTGCGGGCGGCTTCGCGGGCGCGCGCGGCCTCGACGATCTTGCCGCAGATGATCTTGGCGTCGTTCGGGCGTTCCTGCAGGTAGTCGGTGAGCAGGCGCCCGACGATGTCTTCCACCGGCGCGCGCACTTCGCTGGACACCAGCTTGTCCTTGGTCTGGCTGGAGAACTTGGGCTCGGGCACCTTCACGCTCAGCACGCAGCACAGGCCTTCGCGCATGTCGTCGCCGGTGACCTCGACCTTCGCCTTTTTCGCGAACTCGTTTTCTTCGATGTACTTGTTGATGACGCGGGTCATCGCGGCGCGCAGGCCCGTGAGGTGGGTGCCGCCGTCACGCTGCGGGATGTTGTTGGTGAAGCAGAGGACCTGCTCGTTGTAGCCGCTGTTCCACTGCATCGCCACTTCGACGCCGATGTGGGTGCCGGGGATGCCGCCGTAGGTGTCGGCCGGTTTCTCGCCCGCCGCGTAGAACGAGTTCGGGTGCAGGACGGTCTTGCCCTTGTTGATGAACTCCACGAAGCCGCGCACGCCGCCGGCGCCGGAGAAGTCGTCCTCCTTGCCGGTGCGTTCGTCGAGCAGGCGGATGCGCACGCCGTTGTTCAGGAAGCTCAGCTCGCGCAGGCGCTTGCTCAGGATTTCGTAGTGGAAATCGTTGTTTTCCTTGAAGATTTCCGTGTCGGGCAGGAAGTGCACTTCGGTGCCGCGCTTGTCGGTGTCGCCGATGACCTTCATGGGCGAGACTTCGAAGCCGTTCACGGTTTCGAGCAGGCGGTTCTGCACGAAGCCGCGGCTGAATTCGAGCTCGTGGATCTTGCCTTCGCGACGCACGATGAGGCGCAGCTTCACGCTCAGCGCGTTCACGCACGAGACGCCCACGCCGTGCAGGCCGCCCGAGACCTTGTAGCTGTTCTGGTTGAACTTGCCGCCGGCGTGCAGTTCGGTGAGCGCGATTTCAGCGGCCGAGCGCTTGGGCTCGTGCTTGTCGTCCATCTTCACGCCGGTGGGAATGCCGCGGCCGTTGTCGGTGACGGAGATCGAATTGTCGGAGTGGATCGTCACGACGATGTCGTCGCAATGGCCCGCGAGCGCTTCGTCGATGGAGTTGTCCACCACTTCGAACACGAGGTGGTGCAGGCCCGTGCCGTCGGAGGTGTCGCCGATGTACATGCCCGGGCGCTTGCGCACGGCTTCCAGACCTTCGAGGATCGTGATCGCACCTTCGCCGTAGCTGGAGTCGGCGGGGACGCCTTCGGGCGCCACGATCTGGATTTCGGGGGTATAGACCGGCTCGGTGTGCGGCACGTCGGGCTTGTTCTCTTCTGCACTCATTCGGATATTCCTCTGTCTCTCACGGGTTTCCCGTGATTTTTCGGGCTCTCAAAAGCTCAATTCGCCGCCTCTTGAAAGCGCAAACCCGCGGGGGGCCGCGGGTCGTGTGCGCAAGGCGCTGTGTTTTCCAGGGTCTAGATGCGCATCGGCATCACGACGTACTTGAAAGATGCGTTCTCGGGGATGGTTAACAAGGCCGAGCTGTTGGAGTCGGCCAGGTCCAGCTTGACCATGTCCTGGTCCATGTTCGACAGCGCGTCGATCAGGTAGGTGACGTTGAAGCCGATTTCGATGCTGTCGCCGCCGTAGTCGATGTCCAGCTCGTCCTGGGCTTCTTCCTGCTCGGCGTTGTTCGACGCGATGCGCAGCGTGCCCGGCTCGATGTTCAGGCGCACGCCCTTGAACTTCTCGCTGGTCAGGATGGCGGTGCGCTGCAGGCTGGCCAAGAGCGGCGCGCGGCCGAGCGTGACGGTGTTCTTGTGGTTCTTGGGAATCACGCGGTTGTAATCGGGGAACTTGCCCTCGACCAGCTTGGTGACGAACTCCATGCCGCCGAAGCTGAACTTGGCCTGGTTGTTCGCGAACTGCATCTCGATGGCGCCTTCGGCGTCGGACAGCAGGCGCTGCATTTCGAGCACGGTCTTGCGCGGCAGGATCACTTCCTGGCGCGGCACTTCGACGTCGAGCATGGCCGAGGAGAACGCCAGGCGGTGGCCGTCGGTGGCCACCAGGCTCAGCTGCTTGCCTTCGGCCACGAACAGGATGCCGTTCAGGTAGTAGCGGATGTCGTGCACGGCCATCGCGAACGAGACCTGCGAGAGCAGGTCTTTCAGCGTCTTTTGCGGCACGCTAAACACGGGGCCGAAATTGGCGGCTTCCTGCACCAGCGGGAAGTCTTCGGCGGGCAGCGACTGCAGCGTGAAGCGGCTCTTGCCGCCCTTGAGCACGAGCTTGCTGGCGCTCGACTCGAGGCTCACGGTCTGGTCGGCCGGCATGGTGCGCAGGATGTCGATCAGCTTGCGCGCGCCGATGGTGGTCGTGAAATTGCCCTCGTCGCCACCGAGTTCGGCGGTGGTGCGGATCTGGATCTCGAGGTCGCTGGTGGTCAGCTGCAGCTGGCCGCCGGTCTTGCGGATCAGCACATTGGCCAGGATCGGCAGGGTGTGACGCCGCTCCACGATGCCGGCCACCGACTGCAGCGCGGCAAGAACTTTGTCTTGGGTTGCCTTCAAAACGATCATGTCTTCTTCCTCTTCTCTTATCTCTTTGAATCAGCTTTCAGGACGCCATTCTCCGCTGTCGCGAGGGGCGTTCTTGATGACATTCGGCTTCAGCCTTTGAGGGTCTGTTCGAGGACGTGCAGCTGCTGGTTGAGTTCGGTGAGCTGCTGGCGCTCGCCCGAAATCTTTCGCACTGCGTGGAGCACCGTCGTGTGGTCGCGACCGCCGAACAGCTCGCCGATTTCCGGCAGGCTCTTCTGCGTGAGCTCCTTGGCTAGGTACATCGCGATCTGCCGCGGCCGTGCAATGCTGGCCGGGCGTTTCTTGCTGTACATGTCGGCGACCTTGATCTTGTAGTAGTCGGCCACCGTCTTCTGGATATTTTCGACCGAGATCTGCCGATTCTGGATCGACAGCAGGTCGCGCAGCGCCTCGCGCGCCAGGGCGATCGAGATCTCCTTCTGGTTGAAGCGCGAGTACGCCAGGATCTTGCGCAGCGCGCCTTCGAGCTCGCGCACGTTGGAGCGCACGTTCTTGGCCACGAAGAAGGCGACCTCCTCGGGCATTTCGGTGCCTTCGACGCGGGCCTTGTTGATCAGAATCGCCACGCGCATCTCGAGCTCGGGCGGCTCGATCGCCACCGTGAGGCCCGAATCGAAGCGCGACACCAGCCGCTCATGGATGTCGGCCAGCCCCTTGGGGTAGGTGTCGCTGGTCATCACGATGTGCGACTTCTTGGCCAGCAAGGCCTCGAAGGCGTTGAAGAACTCTTCCTGCGTGCGGTCCTTGTTGGCGAAGAACTGCACGTCGTCGATCAGCAGCAGATCGAGCGAGTGGTAGCGCTCCTTGAACTCATCGAAAGTCTTGCGCTGATAGGCCTTGACCACATCCGACACGAACTGCTCGGCGTGGATGTAGAGAACTTTGGAATCGGGCCGGTCGGCCAGCAGCCGGTTACCCACAGCGTGCATCAGGTGGGTCTTGCCCAGGCCGACGCCGCCGTAGATGAAAAGCGGGTTGTACAGGTGGCCCGGCATGCCGGCCACGTGCATGGCCGCGGCGCGCGCCATGCGGTTGGCCGTGCCCTCGACCAGGGTGTCGAAAGTGAGCCCCGAATTGAGCCGGTTCTTGAAGCCGGCGGCCGCTGGTTCCTCGCCCGGGCCGGCCACGTCGCGCGGCACATCCGTTTCGGCCATGATGGCCATGGGTGCAACACGGACGGGGGTTTCACGCGGAGCGAGCGCTAACTCGATGGTGACCGGCTGGCCGTACATCTTCTCGGCCATGGCCGCGATCTTGCCCGCGTACTGGGCACGGATCCAGTCGAGCTTGAAGCGGTTGGCGACGAACACCGTCATGCGCGAAAGGTCGTCGGCGACCTGCGCGGTGAGGGGCTTGATCCAGGTGTTGAACTGCTGCTCGGACAGCTCCTGCGCGAGCTGGTCGACGCAGGCCTGCCACAGGCTTTCGCCGATGCCGTCAGTCGACATGGGCGCTTGAAAAAGTGATGGAACCCTCGGGCATTTCTTGTATAGGTATTGTGGATATTCTCTGCTGGAAGGCGCCGGGCATTCTAACTTGTCAAAACCTTATCCACATGCTGCGCTGCACATGGAAAGGCCCGCAAATCCAGTCGAAGATTGTTCCGGCGGCCAATGTTTGCGATAATTGCGGGTTTCCCTGAAAAGCCTTCACAGCGTCTTTCGGGGGCCATCCGAAACTCGCTCCCCCAGCGCTCGCCGGGTTTTTGCATGCCTTCATGCGGAAACCGGCGCAAACAGGGAATCAGGAAACCATCATGAAACGCACTTACCAAGCATCCAAAGTCCGCCGCGCCCGTACCCACGGCTTTCTGGTCCGCATGAAGACCCGTGGCGGCCGCGCCGTGATCAACGCACGCCGCGCCAAGGGCCGCAAGCGCCTGGCCGTCTGACGGCACCCCACCTGCCGTTGTCAGCCGCCGACACGTCCGCGCAGGCTCCTGCAGCCTCTGCGCCTGGCCCCGCCAGCAGCGACGTCCGCGGCCCGGCTTCCTTGCAGCGGCTCAAGACCCGCGCGCAATTCCAGGCCGTCCTCGCAGGTGCCACCGTGGCGCGCACTGCCCATTTCGCATTGCACCGCTGTGCGCTCGATGTTTCCCCATCGGGCGCCGCTTCGCTGTTTCCGTCCGATGAGGTCTGGCTGGGCGCCATGGTGCCCAAGCGCTGGGCACGCCGCGCGGTGACGCGCAACGCCATCAAGCGCCAGATCTACGCCGTGAGCGCCGCGCCCGGCGTCGTGTTGCCGCGTGCCGCGCACGTGGTGCGTCTGCGCGCCGGTTTCGATCGCAAGGCGTTCGTGAGCGCCTCCTCGGACAAGCTCAAGGCCGCCGTGTGCGCCGAGCTCCAGCAATTGCTGGCGCGCGCCGGGCGTCCGCCGGCACCGGCTGTCGCCTCCCCCGCTCCTGCTTCCGCATGAAACGCCTGCTGATCGGCCTCGTGAAGGGCTACCGCCTGTTGCTGAGCCCCTGGCTCGGGCAGTCGTGCCGCTTCACGCCGACCTGCTCGGTGTATTCGATCGAGGCGCTGGAAGTGCACGGCGCGCTCAAGGGCAGTTACCTGACTCTGCACCGCATCGCGCGCTGCCAGCCCTGGTGCCAGGGCGGCCACGATCCGGTTCCACCGAAATCTCAGCGTCGCACTGACAAGTCAGGATCGCTGTTTTCGTCTCTTCTCTCCTCCGACAAGAAGTCTTCGTCATGAACGATATCCGCCGCACGATCCTGTGGGTGATTTTTGGTTTCTCGCTCGTGCTGCTGTGGGACCAATGGCAGGTCTTCAACGGCAACAAGCCGACCTTCCTGCCGTCGACCAAGCCCGCCGCCACGGCGCCGGCCACGGGCAGCGCTGCCAACAACGGCGTGCCGACCGCGGCTGCCGCAGCCGGCGGCACCGCGGGCGCCGTGCCCACGCAGGCGGCCCCGGCCGCGCCGCGCGAGCAGGTCGTGGTGACCTCCGACCTGTTCAAGGCGACGATCGACAGCGAAGGCGCCACGGTCAACCACCTCGAACTGCTCAAGTACGACGAAGCCGACCGCACCAAGCGCGTCGTGCTGTTCGAGAACGGCTCGCCCGCCACGCGCTACGTGGCGCAGACCGGCCTGCTGAACCCCGTGGCCGGCGACGCTTTCCCCAACCACCTGACGGCCATGACGCCCAAGGCCGGTCCGCGCACGATGGCCGACGGCCAGAACACGCTCGAGGTGAGCTTCGAAAGCGCCCCGGTCGGTGGCCTGAAGTACATCAAGACCTACGTGTTCAAGCGTGACGACTACGTCATCGGCGTGCGCCACGAAGTGGTCAACGTGAGCGACCAGCCGCGCGACGCGCAGCTGTACATGCAGCTGCTGCGCCACGGCACCGTGGCCGCCGGCACCATGTTCGGCACCAACACCTTCACCGGTCCGGCCGCGTACACCAACGAGAAGAAGTTCCACAAGCTCGACTTCAAGGACATCGCCAAGGGCAAGGTCGAGCCGCCGCCGCCGGCCAACGACGGCTGGATCGCGATGGTGCAGCACTACTTCGCGTCGGCCTGGCTGCTCAAGGGCGACCCGGCCAGCGAACAGCTGCGCCGCGAATTCCGCGTGAAGGACCTGGGCGACAACCTCTTCACCGTGGCCATGGTCGCCACGCTGCCGAAGATCGCCCCGGGCGCCACGCAGGTCGTGAACAGCGCGCTGTTCGCCGGCCCCGAAGAAGAAAAGAAGCTCGAAGCCATCGCCCCCGGCCTGGACCTGGTGAAGGACTACGGCATCTTCGCGATCATCTCCAAGCCGCTGTACTGGCTGCTCACGCAACTGCACGGCATCCTGGGCAACTGGGGCTGGGCGATCGTGGCGCTGGTGGTGCTGCTGAAGGCGGCCTTCTACTGGCTCAACGCCAAGGCCTACGCCAGCATGGCCAAGATGAAGGCCATCAACCCGAAGATCATGGAAATGCGCGAGCGGCTGAAGGACAAGCCGCAAGAGATGCAGCAGGAAATGATGCGGATCTACAAGACCGAAAAGGTCAATCCGATGGGCGGCTGCTTCCCCATCGTGATCCAGATCCCGGTGTTCATCGCGCTGTACTGGGTGCTGCTGTCGTCGGTCGAAATGCGCCACGCCCCGTGGATCGGCTGGATCACCGACCTGTCGGCACCCGATCCCTGGTACATCCTGCCGATCGTCATGACGGCCACCTCGCTGTTCCAGACCTGGCTCAACCCGACGCCGCCCGATCCGATGCAGGCCAAGCTGATGTGGATCATGCCGCTCGCGTTCAGCGTGATGTTCATCTTCTTCCCGGCCGGCCTGGTGCTGTACTGGATCACGAACAACGTGCTGTCGATCGCGCAGCAGTGGTTCATCAACAAGCGACTGGGCGTGCTGGGCAAGTAAGCCAGCCGGCCTCCGCCACCCGCAAAGGGCCGCATCCGCGGCCCTTTGCTTTTTGCTGAAAGAATCGCGCTGTCATGACCCTCGCCCGCACCACCGATCCCATCGTCGCCATCGCCACCGCCCCGGGGCGCGGGGCGGTCGGCATCGTTCGCGTGTCGGGCGCCCGGCTGGCGCCGCTGGTCCAGGCGCTGTGCGCCCGTGCCCTCAAGCCGCGCGAAGCCACCTACCTGCCCTTTCGCGATGCGCAGGGCGAGCCGGTCGACCACGGCCTGGCGATCCATTTCCCGACGCCGCATTCCTACACCGGCGAAGACGTGCTCGAGCTGCAGGCGCACGGCGGCCCGGTCGTGCTGCAGCTGCTGCTGTCGCGCTGCCTCGAGGCCGCGGCTGAAATCGATCCGGCCACCGGCCGCCCGCGCCTGCCCGGCCTGCGCGTGGCCGAGCCGGGCGAGTTCAGCCAGCGCGCCTTCCTCAACGGCAAGATCGACCTGGCCCAGGCCGAGGCCATCGCCGACCTGATCGACGCGAGCACCGAGGCCGCTGCGCGCAGCGCCGGGCGCTCGCTGTCGGGCGCTTTCTCGCGCGAGATCCACACGCTGCGCGACGCACTGATCCACCTGCGCATGCTGGTCGAGGCCACGCTCGACTTCCCCGAGGAAGAGATCGACTTCCTGCAGAAAGCCGACGCGACCGGCCAGCTGCAGCGGCTGCAGGCGCAACTGGCCGCCGTGCAACAGCGCGCCAAGCAAGGCGCGTTGCTGCGCGAAGGCATCAAGGTGGTGATCGCGGGCCAGCCCAACGCCGGCAAGAGCTCGCTGCTCAACGCGCTGGCCGGTGCCGAGCTGGCCATCGTGAGCGCCATCGCGGGCACCACGCGCGACGTGGTCTCGCAGACCATCCAGATCCACGGCGTGCCGCTGCATGTGGCGGACACCGCGGGCTTGCGCGACAGCACCGACGAGGTCGAGCAGATCGGCGTGGCGCGCGCCTGGGGCCAGATCGAAAGCGCCGACGCCGTGCTGTTCCTGCACGACCTGACGCGCGCCGGCCAGCCCGACTACGCCGCCGCCGACGCCGAGATCCTGGCCGGCCTGCGGCGCAAGCTGCCGGCGAGCGTGCCGGTGCTCGATGTGTGGAACAAGCAGGACGCAGCGGTTTCGGCCTCGCCGCCGTCCGAAGGCATCGCCCTGTCGGCCAAGACCGGCGCGGGCATCGAGGCGCTGCGCGACCAGCTGCTGGCCATGGCCGGCTGGCAGGCCGTGCCCGAAGGTGTCTACCTGGCGCGCGCGCGCCACGTGCAGGCGCTGGCCCGCGTCGAGACGCACCTCGCGCTGGCGGCGGCCCACCTGGCGGCGCAGGCCCAGCTGCTCGACCTGCTGGCGGAGGAGCTGCGGCTGGCGCAGAACGCGCTCAACGAGATCACCGGCGAGTTCGGCGCGGACGACCTGCTGGGGGTCATCTTTTCGCGCTTCTGTATCGGGAAATAGCGACACATGCGTGCGCTTCGCCGGTGAAAGCGTAAACAGTTGTAGCCGAACCTCGGGGGCTTCGCGGATACTTCGGATCACTTGCGGGGGTCGAGAAAAACATGTCCATCCAGAACCTGAGCCGCTCCATTGCGGAGAACTTGAGCGCCGACGCGTTCGCGCTGACCTTGAGCGTCGCGCAGTGGGACACGCTCGCGGGTTATCTGCAGCCCATCGAAACCGCGATCGGCGACGTGCTGATCTCGCAGGGCACGCACGACCGCTCGGTGTTCTTCGTCGAAAGCGGCGCCATCAGCGTGCACCGCGTCAGCAGCAAGGAGCAGATGCGCTTGGCCGTGCTGTCGCCGGGCTCGGTGGTGGGCGAAGGCTCGTTCTTCTCGCGCGAGCCGCATGCGGCCAACGTGGTGGTCACCGGCGCGGGGCGCGTGTGGCGCCTCACGGCCGTGCGGTTCTCCGAGATGTCGAACCGCCAGCCCAACATGGCGCTGGACATCGCGATGGCGCTCGGCGCCGTGATCGCCAAGCGCATGGCGCACCGCTCCAAGCGGGTGGCCGTCACCTGAGCCTTCCGGCTCGCCGCGCGCTGCCAGCCGCAGCACAACAACAAGAACAAGTCTTCGTTTCCGATCCCGAGAATTGCTGGTGAGCCATGGCTTTGATCTGCCCGGTCTGTGACGCGGACAACCGCGAGGGTGCCAATTTCTGCAGGAACTGCGGTGGCCGGCTGTCGGCCGCCGACCGCGTGCCGCCCCCGGCGCCCAGTCCTGCCGACCGCGAATGGGCCACCACCGCACCGGCCCAGTTGCGCGCGCCGACCATTCCCGCGCCGCTGTTCGATCCTTCCGAGTCGAAGCGCGCGTCGTCGCCTGCGTCCAACGGCTGGAGGCCCGAGCCGCCACCACCTCCTCCGCCGGCAACGGATGAAAAAACCGTGATCGTGGCATCGGGGCGTGGGGGTGCCGCATCATCCTTGCCTCCGTCCCCCCGAGCCGACCGGCCAAAGACGCGGATCAAGGTCAAGCGCATCAAACCGCCCGAACCGGTGCTGCGCCCGCGCGGCATCGGGCTGTGGCTGGGGTTGCTTGCGGTCGCGCTGCTGCTGGTGGTCGCGGGCTGGCTGGGCTACGGGACCGGCACCAAGGCGCCCGAGCCGGCCGTGGCACCGACTCCTGTCGTCGCGCCGGCTCCCGCTGCAACGCCAGCGGCGGTCGACGCACCGCCTGTCGCACCCGAGCCTGCGCCGCCCGTGGCCGAAGCGCCACCCGCGGAAGCGGTCGCCGAGCCCGCGGAAGCCGCCCCCAAGTCGACGCCCGTCGCGAAGCCGCGCAAGCCGGCGACACCTCCCCCACCGACGCCCCAGGCCCCGCCCGCCGCGGCGCCCGTGGCGGCTGCACCGGCCCCTGCGCCCGCGTCACCGGCCCCGCCGGCCGACCCGCAGGCCCAATGCGGCGACCGCAACTTCATCGCCAAGGCGCAATGCATGGCGGCCCAGTGCGTGAAGCCCGAGTACAGGTCGCACGCGCAGTGCGAGGCGGTGCGCCGTCAGCAGCGCATCGAAGAAGAAAAGCGCAACCCGTCGCTCTTGAACTGAGCCCGCGCCGGCAGCCTCAGCCCTTTTGCAGCCGCTCGATGGCAATCGCCAGCGCGGCAGGTTTGCCCGACAGCACGAGGGTGTCGCCGTCCGACAGCAGCGTGTCGTCGGCCGGCACGCGCGCCTGGCCGTCCTGGCGGCGCAGGCTGGCCACCCGCACACCCAGCGTCGGCAGCGCAATCCGTCCGAGCGTCTGGCCGATGGCGCGTGCGCCCGGCGTGAGCGTGAAGCTGTTCAGGCGCTCGTGGTCGATCTCGTCGGCGTTGTCGTCGTCGGCGCCGTGGAAGTAGCCGCGCAGCAGGTTGTAGCGCGCGTCGCGCTGGTCCTGCACCACGCGGATCACGCGCCGCATCGGCACGCCGACCAGCGCCAGCGCATGGCTGGCGAGCATCAGCGACCCCTCGATGGCCTCCGGCACCACCTCGGTCGCGCCGGCGGCCTGCAGCTTCTCGAGGTCGTGGTCGTCCTGGGTGCGCACGATCACCGGCACGTGCGGCGCGTGGGCGCGGGTGTTGGCCAGCACCTTCATGGCGCCGCCCACGTCGAGGTAGGTGACGACCACCGCACTGGCGCGCGCCAGGCCCGCGGCCATCAGCGCCTGCAGCCGCGCCGCGTCGCCGAACACCACCGAATCGCCAGCCGCGGCCGCTTGGCGCACGCGGTCGGGGTCCAGGT
Source organism: Variovorax sp. GW821-FHT09D04 (assembly GCF_059416405.1). NCBI lineage: Bacteria > Pseudomonadati > Pseudomonadota > Betaproteobacteria > Burkholderiales > Comamonadaceae > Variovorax > Variovorax sp. GW821-FHT09D04. The sequence continues at coordinate 672,978 of NZ_JBWKPA010000002.1, read as the reverse complement.
CGAGCGCCATGTAGGGAATGCCTTCGCGCTCCAGGATGCGCGCCAGGTTCTGGCCGCAGCGTCCGTAGCCGCAGATGATCACGTGCTGCGCGGTGTTGATGGTCTTGCGCGCGATGGTCGTCATCTGCAGCGACTGCTGCAGCCAGTCGCTGGCCACCAGCTTTCGCACGATGGCGTTGCTGTACATGATGATGAAGGGCGTGGCCAGCATCGACAGCACCATCGACGCCAGCACCGGGTTGGCCAGCCACGGCGGCAGCAGGTTGCGGTCCTGCGCGAGCGCCAGCAGCACGAAGCCGAACTCGCCGGCCTGCGCCAGGTACAGGCCGGTGCGCAGCGACACGCCCGAGGTGGCGCCCAGCACCCGCGCCAGCACCGTCACCAGCCCCAGCTTGAACAGCAGCGGCACCAGCAGCAGCACCGCCACCAGCAGCCAGCGCTCGACCACGATGTGCCAGTCGAGCGACATGCCCACGGTGATGAAGAACAGCCCCAGCAGCACGTCGTGGAAGGGGCGGATGTCGGTCTCGACCTGGTGCTTGTATTCGGTTTCCGACACCAGCATGCCGGCGATGAAGGCGCCCAGCGCCAGGCTCAGGCCGGCCAGCTCGGTGAGCCAGGCCAGGCCCAGCGTGATCAGCAGCACGTTCAGGATGAACAGCTCCTCGCTGCGCCGCCGCGCCACGAGCGTGAGCCACCAGCGCATGATGCGCGGCCCGCCGTACAGCAGCACGCCGATGAGGAAGGTGGCCTTCACCAGCGCGAAACCGAGTGCCTTGGCCAGCGCCTCGGGCGGCGCGCCCAGGGCGGGAATCAGCACCAGCAGCGGCACCACGGCCAAATCTTGAAACAGCAGCACGCCCATCACGCGCTTGCCGTGCTCGCTCTCCAGTTCGAGCCGCTCGGCCATCAGCTTGACCACGATGGCGGTGCTGCTCATGGTGAGCGCGCTCGACAGCGCCAGCGTGGTCTGCCACCCCAGCTGCCAGGCCGGCGGCAGCTGCGTGGCGATGATCAGCGCGCCGACGGTGGCCAGCGCCATGGTCAGCAGCACCTGCAGCAGACCCAGCCCGAACACGTGCTTGCGCATGGCGCGCAGCTTGGGCAGGCTGAACTCGAGCCCGATCACGAACATCAGGAACACCACGCCGAATTCGCCCAGGTGCCGGATGCCTTCGGAGTTCTGCGCCAGCGCCAGCGCATGCGGGCCGATGAGCACGCCGGCCGTCAGGTAGCCGAGCATCGGCGGCAGCTTGAGCGACCGGCAGGCCACCACGCCGATCACCGCGGCCAACAGATACAACAGCGTGAGATCGAACGAAGACATAGGCGCCGATGCTAGAGCAATGTCCGTGCCCCGGGCTTCCCCGGGCCATGTGATCCCCGACCGCGCCCGCCTCGTAAAATCCGGCGATGAGCTCCCGCCCCGCCCCGACCCACGTGGTCGACCCCGACGCCATCCTGGCCCGGGCACGCGTCACATTCGACATCGAAGCCGAAGCCGTCCTCGGTCTGAAGGCCCGCGTCGGCCCGAGTTTCGTCGAGGCCGTGCGCAAGATCCTCGAAGTGCGCGGCCGCGTGGTCGTGATGGGCATGGGCAAGAGCGGCCACGTCGGCCGCAAGATCGCCGCCACCCTCGCCTCCACCGGCACGCCCGCGATGTTCGTGCACCCGGCCGAGGCCAGCCACGGCGACCTCGGCATGATCAAGGCGGTCGACCTCGTGCTCGCCATCTCCAACAGCGGCGAGGTCGACGAGCTCACCGTGCTGCTGCCGGTGGTCAAGCGCCAGGGCGTGCCCCTGATCGCCATGACCGGCCGCCCCGATTCCACCCTGGCGCGCCATGCGGACATCGTGATCGACGCCGGCGTCGCCAAGGAAGCCTGCCCCCTGAACCTCGCGCCCACCGCGAGCACCACCGCGCAGATCGCCATGGGCGACGCGCTGGCCGTGGCCCTGCTCGACGCGCGCGGCTTCGGCTCCGAAGATTTCGCCCGCTCGCACCCCGGTGGCGCGCTGGGCCGCAAGCTGCTCACCCACGTGAGCGACGTCATGCGCTCGGACGACGAGGTGCCGTGCGTGCCGCCGACGGCCACCGTCAGCGAGCTGATGCGCGCGATGAGCATCAAGGGCTTCGGCGCCGCCGCGGTGGTCGAGCCCGACGGCCGGGCGCTGGGCATCTTCACCGACGGCGACCTGCGCCGCCTGATCGAGGCCGGCGCCGACCTGCGCACGCCCAAGGCGGCCGACATCATGCACCGCGACCCGCGCACCATCCGCGTCGACGCGCTGGCGGTGGAGGCGGCCGAACTCATGGAGCAATGCGGCATCACCCGCCTGTTCGTGATCGACGGCGCGGGGGTGATCGTCGGCGCGGTGAACACCAACGACCTGATGCGCGCGAAGGTCATCTGATGCCGCTTGATTTCCAGGCCGAGACCCTGCTGGCCGCGCAAGACGTGCGCATCGTCTTCTTCGACATCGACGGCGTGCTGACCGACGGCGGCGTGTACTTCACCGAGCACGGCGAGACGCTCAAGCGCTTCAGCATCCTCGACGGCTACGGCCTCAAGCTGCTGCGCAAGGCCGGCATCACGCCGGCCGTGATCACCGGGCGCGACTCCAAGCCGCTGCGCGTGCGGCTCGAGGCGCTGGGCATCGAGCACGTGCGCTACGGCACTGAAGACAAGCTGCCCGCCGCCGAAGCCATGCTGAAGCAGCTCGGCTTCACCTGGGCGCAGGCCGCCGCCATCGGCGACGACTGGCCCGACCTGCCCGTGCTGACCCGCGTCGGCTTCGCGGCGGCACCGGCCAACGCGCACGCGGAGGTGCGCGCGGTGGCGCGTTACGTCACCACCGCACGCGGCGGCGAAGGCGCGGCGCGCGAATTCTGCGACCTGCTGTTGACGGCCTGCGGCCAGTACCGCCCGCTGCTCGACGCTGCCCTGGGCCCCCGACCATGAGCCCGCAGCTGCGACGCGCCTGGAACCTGACGCGCGATGTGCTCGACCGCACCACCATCTACCTGCCGATCATCCTGATGGCAGGCGTGGCGCTGGGCACCTACTGGCTGGTGCGCAATGCGCCCAAGCTGCTGGAGCCCACCGTCAAGGCGGCGCCCACGCACGAGCCCGACTACTTCATGCGGGACTTCGTCATCAAGAACTTCCTGCCCAACGGCGACCTGCGTAGCGAGCTGCACGGCACCGAGGGACGGCACTACCCGGACACCGACACCATCGAGGTCGACCAGGTGCGCATGCGCTCGGTGTCGCCAGAGGGGCTGGTCACGCGCTCGTCGGCGAACCGGGGCCTGTCGAATTCCGACGGCAGCGAGATCCAGCTGTTCGGCAACGCGATCGTGATCCGCGAACCCGCGGTGAGCGCGAGCGGCAAGGCCACGCCGCGGCTGGAGTTTCGCGGCGAGTTCCTGCATGCGTTCCTCGACACCGAGAAGGTGCAGTCGAACAAGCCGGTCACGCTCATCCGCGGCAGCGACCAGTTCACGGGCGATACGCTCGACTACGACAACCTGAGCGGCGTGGCCAACCTCACGGGCCGCGTGCGCGGCGTGCTGGTGCCGTCGGCCGCCGCAGGCAAGCCGCGCTGAGCGGCTGCCACACAAGAACAAGTTCCCGGGAGACGATCCACGCATGACCACCGCCGCACCGCTCGTCTTCATCACCGGCGCCTCCAGCGGCATCGGCCAGGCCCTGGCCGCGTGCTTCTACGACGCGGGCTACCGGTTGGCGCTGGTCGCGCGGCGCACGGGCGAGATCGACACCTGGGCGACGGGCCGCCAGCTGGACGCGGGCCGCTACCAGGTCTACGGCGCCGACGTGGCGGACACCGACAGCATCGTGGCCGCCGGCTCCGACTGCATCGCGCGCCAGGGCGTGCCCGACGTGGTGATCGCCAACGCAGGCATCAGCATCGGCATCGACACGGCCGAGCGTTCGGACCTCGACGTGCTGGCGCGCACCTTCGCCGTCAACAACGTGGGGCTGGCCGCCACCTTCCATCCCTTCGTGCAGGCCATGGTGCAGCGCGGCAGCGGGCGGCTCGTGGGCATCGGCAGCGTCGCCGCCATCCGCGGGCTGCCGGGGCACGGCGCCTACTGCGCGAGCAAGGCCGGCGTGGTCGCGTACTGCGAAAGCCTGCGCGGGGAACTGCACAACAGCGGGGTGAAGGTCGTCACGCTCTGCCCGGGCTACATCGACACGCCGCTGACGCAGGGCAACCGCTACGGCATGCCCTTTCTCATGCAGCCCGAGGATTTCGCAGCTCAGGCGCTGCGCGCCATCGAGGCTGGCACGAGCTACCGCGTGATTCCGTGGCAGATGGGCGTGGTCGCCAAGGTCATGCGCCTGCTGCCCAATGCCGTGCTCGACCGCGCGGTGCAGGGCCGGGCGCGCAAGAAGCGCAGCGGCGAAGCCTGAGCTTCATTGCCGATTGCACAGCGGGCACAGCACGCAGGCAAAGAAAAAGGCTCCCGAGGGAGCCTTTTGTGTTTGTGTGCCGTGAGGCATGCGAAGGAGTGAACGGGGTTCAGTACCCACCGTTGCCGCCGCCGCCGTAGCCGCCACCGCCGCTGCGACCACCGCCGCCGCCACGGGGACCTGCGCCGTAGGGGCTGCGGAAACCGCCATCGCCACCACCGCCGCCGCCACCCGAACGACCACCACCGCCGCCGTAGCCGCCGCCACCGCCGGAACGGCCACCGCCGCCACCACCGTAGCCGCCACCACCGCCGCCGCCGTAGCCACCGCCACCACCGCCGCCATAACCACCACCGCCGCCGCCGTAGCCGCCGCCACCGCTGCGGGGGGGACGTGCTTCCATGGGACGTGCTTCGTTGACGACCACGCTGCGGCCGCCCAGGGGTTGGCCGTTCATGCCGTTGATGGCGGCCTGTGCTTCCGCGTCACTGCCCATCTCGACGAAGCCGAAGCCCTTCGAGCGACCCGTGTCGCGCTCCATCATGACCTTGGCGCTGGTCACTGCGCCGAACTGGCCGAAGGCCTGCTCGAGATCACCGTCGCGCACCGAGTAAGGCAGGTTGCCGACGTAGAGTTTGTTGCCCATCAAGGGACTCCTATAAACACATCAAGAAAAGCGATGGAGTCCCGAAAGCATCACTCAAACGAGAGCCGCCGAGCCGCGCGAAACTGACCGATCACCGAATTGCTCCCGCCCAAAATCAAGAGGGATGCTCGTGCATTATGGGTGAAATATCAAAAAAGCAAGCAGGAATTTGCGTCTTGAGGTAGCACCTTTCGAAACTAGTAGAAGTTAGCGCACGCCTACCTGTTTGAGCCGGGGGAATTGACGATGCGGCTACAATTCGCCGGTCATTGGGGAGTAGCCGCCTTCCGCATACGAGAAGGGCCCGCGTCAACAGACTTGTCCTTGCCCCACGAGGACATGGCGCGTGCAGTGAACACACCTGGCGAGACCTTTGACCGCACAACTTCGGGAATATGGCCGAAGGTGTTGTGCGGTCAATTGCGTCCTTCGGCCCAAGGAACCCCACATCCATCATGGAAGCTTTTCTCGTTGCAACGGGCGTGGTCGCGCTCGCCGAAATGGGCGACAAGACCCAACTCCTGGCCCTTTTGCTGGCCGCGCGCTTCAGGAAACCCTGGCCGATCGTGCTCGGCATCTTCGTCGCCACGGTCATCAACCACGCGCTGGCCGGCGCGGTCGGCAACTACATCACGCGCTGGCTCGGCCCCGAGGTGCTGCGCTGGATCCTGGGCGGCTCGTTCATCGCCATGGCCGTCTGGATGCTGATTCCCGACAAGCTCGATGAAGACGACGCCCCCGGCGTCTCGAAGTTCGGCGTCTTCGGCACCACCGTGATCGCCTTCTTCCTGGCCGAGATGGGCGACAAGACCCAGATCGCCACCGTCATGCTGGCCGCCCGCTTCACGCAGGACTACGCCTGGGTCGTCGTCGGCACCACGCTGGGCATGATGCTGGCCAATGCGCCGGTCGTGTGGCTGGGCGACAAGATCGTGCGGCGCGTGCCGATCAAGCTCGTGCACGGCATCTCGGCGGCGATCTTCCTGGTGCTGGGCGTCGTGATGATCGTCGGCTGGTAGCAGGAAAAAGTCACGGGGCTATACTTGCCCTGCGCCGATTTGCTTCAGCTTGCGGGCGCTTTATAAATTCTGCTAAAGACGGCTGCCGAACCCGGCTCGTTTTTGGCGAGGCCGGGTTTTTTCATTCATGTCGTCGTCACCTTTGGTCGTCACCCCGCAGTCGATGCAGTTCGCAGGCCCGCTGGCCCTGCGCAGCGGCGCCTCGATCAGCGGCTACACGCTCGCCTACGAAACCTACGGCACCCTCAATGCCGAGCGCAGCAACGCGGTGCTGGTGTGCCATGCGCTCAACGCCTCGCACCACGTCGCGGGCGTGTACGAGGGCCAGGCCCGCTCCGAGGGCTGGTGGGACAACATGGTGGGCCCGGGCAAGCCGCTGGACACCGACCGCTTCTTCGTGATCGGCGTCAACAACCTCGGCTCCTGCTTCGGCTCGACCGGGCCGATGCACGTGAACCCCGCCAACGGCCGCGTCTACGGCGCCGACTTCCCGGTGGTCACGGTCGAAGACTGGGTCGACGCCCAGGCGGCGCTGCTCGATGCGCTCGGCATCCGCACGCTCGCGGCCGTGATGGGCGGCAGCCTCGGCGGCATGCAGGCGCTGTCGTGGACGCTGCAGTACCCCGACCGCGTGCGGCACGCCGTGGTGGTGGCCAGCGCGCCCAACCTCACGGCCGAGAACATCGCCTTCAACGAGGTGGCGCGCCGCGCCATCGTGACCGACCCCGACTTCCACGGCGGCCACTTCTACGAATACGGCGTGGTGCCCAAGCGCGGCCTGCGCATCGCCCGCATGATCGGCCACATCACCTACCTGAGCGACGACGTGATGAACGCCAAGTTCGGGCGCATTTTGCGCAGCGCCGTCGAGGGCGAGGTGGCGGGGCTCGACTACCGCTATTCCACGCAGGACATCGAGTTCCAGATCGAAAGCTACCTGCGCTACCAGGGCGACAAGTTCAGCGAGTACTTCGACGCCAACACCTACCTGCTGATCACCCGCGCGCTCGACTACTTCGACCCCGCGCGCCACCACGGCGGCCAGCTCAGCACCGCGCTCGCGCAGGCCACGGCCAAGTTCCTGCTCGTGAGCTTCAAGACCGACTGGCGCTTCTCCCCCGCGCGCAGCCGCGAGATCGTGAAGGCGCTGCTCGACAACCGCCGCAACGTGAGCTACGCCGAGATCGACGCGCCGCACGGCCACGACGCCTTCCTGCTCGACGACGTGCGCTATATGGGCGTGGTGCGCTCGTACTTCGAACGCGTCGCCAAGGAATTCCAATGAGCGACCTTGCACACCAACGATTGATTGCGGAGCTCGTGCCGAAGGGCTCGCGCGTGCTCGACCTGGGCTGCGGCGACGGCGCCCTGCTCGACCTGCTGCAGCGCGAGCGCGGCTGCACCGGCTACGGCGTGGAGATCGCCGACGGCAACGTGCTGCAGTGCATCCGCCGCGGCGTCGACGTGATCCAGCTCAACCTCGACGAAGGCCTGGCGATGTTCGACGACGCCACCTTCGACGTGGTGCTGCAGATCGACACGCTGCAGCATCTGCGCAACGCCGAGGTCATGCTGCGCGAGACCGCGCGCGTGGGCCGCTTCGGCATCGTCGCCTTTCCCAATTTTGCGCACTGGCCCAACCGCCTGAGCGTGGCGCGCGGGCGCATGCCCGTGACGCGCCGCCTGCCTTACCAGTGGTACGACACGCCCAACATCCGCGTCGGCACCTACAAGGACTTCGAGGTGCTGGCCGGCAAGAACAACCTGCGCGTGCTCGACGCCTTCGGCCTGCAGAACGGCCGCGACGTGCGCTGGCTGCCCAACGCGCGCGCCAGCACGGCGGTGTTCAAGTTCGAGCGGGGCGGCTGAGCACGCCGCCCCTGCACCGCACGGACATCGGGTCGGAATGAGCTTCACGCTCGCGCAGCCGGTTCACAGCGACCTGCTCATCAAGAAAAGCCGCTTCATCGGCTGCGTGCAACCGGTGCCCGACCGCGCGGCCGCGCTGGCGGTGGTCGCCTCGCTGCGCGCCGAACACCCGGGCGCCGCGCACGTGTGCTGGGCCCTGATGGCCGGCGGCCAGTCGGCCGCGAACGACGACGGTGAGCCCGGCGGCACGGCCGGGCGCCCCATGCTCGAGGTGCTGCGCCACCAGCAGGTGGAAGGCGCGCTCGCCACCGTGGTGCGTTACTTCGGCGGCGTGAAGCTCGGTGCCGGCGGCCTCGTGCGGGCCTACACCGACGCCGTGGCCCAGGCCCTGCTCGGCGCCACGCTGGTGCCGCTCGTGCGCCAGCGTCACCTGCAGTGCGCCGTGCCCTATGCGCTCGAGGGGATGGTGCGGCGCGAGCTGGCCGCCATCGGCGCGGTGCTCGAAGACGTGCAGCACGGCGACGACGTGCGTTTTGTCTTCGCGCTGCCCGCGCCCGAGGCCGATGCCTTCATCGCGCGCCTCGACGATGCTGCGCAAGGGCGCGTCGTCTGGCCGACGGCGTGAGCCGCTTCGCCTGCGCCTTGCCTGGCGTCGGCTCTGCCGCCAGCGCGAGCACGCCGCGCGATGCGAGCGCGATCGGCTCCGCCAGGTCGTCGTCGACGCCGCGCCGCGTCATCTCGGCGGTCACGATGCCGGTGGGCACGGCCAGCACGCCCCAGCCCAGCAGCATCATCACCGAGGCGATCGCGCGGCCCAGGTCGGTCTTGGGCACGAGGTCGCCGAAGCCGACCGTGGCCATGGTGGAGATGGCCCAGTAGATCGCCACCGGAATGCTGGTGAAGCCGTGCGTCGGGCCTTCGACCACGTACATCAGCGTGCCCATCACCAGCACCACCAGCATCACGAAGCCCACGAACACCGTGATCTTCCGGCGGCTCGATGCCACCGCCGACACCAGCGCGCGGTACTCCACCGAATAGCGCGACAGCTTGAAGATGCGGAACACGCGCAACAGCCGCAGGATGCGCACGTCGATCAGGTACGCCAGCTCGGGCGCGAAGGCCACGAGAAAGGTCGGCAGCAGCGCCAGCAGGTCGATCACGCCGTAGAAGCTCAGCGCGTAGCGCAGCGGCTTGTTCACGCAGCACAGCCGCGCGATGTACTCCAGCGTGAAGAGAATCGTGAACACCCATTCGAGGGCATTGAACAGTGGGCGCCACTGGTCGCGGATCGATTGCACGCTGTCCAGGATGACGACCAGCACGCTCATCACGATCACCGCGATCAGCGTCAGGTCGAACCACAGGCCGGCGGGGGTGTCGGCCTCGAAGATCACGGTGAACAGCGTGCGCCGCCAGCCGCGCGCGGGCTTGTCGAACCGCGAGTCGGTGGCGGCGGGCGTGGACAGGGCTTCGATGTTCGGTCGGATCAGGCGGGTCATGCGGGGCATTGTCAGGGGCCTCGGGCGACTTATTCAGTTACGCTTATTGCGCAATGAAGTGCCGCATGCCGTGAGTGCGTTCTTACGATAGTCCCCTTTCTTGAGGAGCTCCCCATTGGCCACACAGTCCCCCTTTTTCGGCAAGCGTGATCGTGACACCGACTCGCTGACGTCCCGTCCCGCACCGCTGGTTGGTTCGGGCACCAATCTCTCGGGCACTCCCGTCAATCCCTCCTCGTTGACCGCACAGGCCGGCCTGGCTCCGGCGGCCGCGCCTGCTGCCAAGGAAGGCGGCAGCAAGCTCACCGTCGGCCCGAACATCAAGCTCAAGGGCGTCGAGATCACCGATTGCGACACGCTCGTGGTCGAAGGCCTGGTCGAGGCGACGATGGATTCGCGCCTGATGCAGATCGCCGAACAGGGCGAGTTCAAGGGCTCGGCCGAGATCGACATCGCCGAGATCCGCGGCGTGTTCGACGGCAACCTCACCGTGCGCGAGAAGCTCGTCATCCACTCGACCGGCAAGGTCACCGGCAAGATCCGCTACGGCAAGATCGTGATCGAAGAAGGCGGCCAGCTGTCGGGCGAAATCAGCTTCGGCGCCAAGCCGTCGCTGCAGGCCGCCGCCTGAGGCACCTGACGCGCCCGGTCTGACGATCGTCGATCAGGGCGCTTTCTTTTTCGGTGGGGCCTTCTTGGCCGCCGGCTTCGGCTTGTCCGCGGCGGCGGCCATTGCTGCGTCTGCAGCCGGCGGCGCCCACCCCAGGCGCTGCAGCAAGGCACCGGCCGCGGCCGGTGCCCTTTCCTTGGCGCCGTTGATGAAATACACGAACACGTCGCGCGCCTTCGGCGTCGTGGTCCAGCCTTGCGCGCGCGCGGCCCAGGTGTCCAGCGCCTTGGGCGCGTAGCCGGTCGCGAGCGACGCGTCGGCCATCATGAGCCGCGCATAGGCGACATCGCCCTCGGGCTCCTCGAACGACGGAAACTTGTCGGCGTCGGTGAACACGGTCGACACCTTGTGCTTCTTCGCGAGCGCCTTGTAGGCGGGCACGATGAAGCTCTCGTGGCGCACGTCCATCACGTGGCGCAGCACGCGGCTGCCCTCCTTCTTCGGCAGCAGCTCCAGGAAGGCCTCGAAGTCTTCCGCATCGAACTGCTTGGTCGGCATGAACTGCCAGACGATCGGCCCGAGCTTGTCGCCCAGCTCGGCCACGCCGCTGTCGATGAAGCGCTGGATCGACTCGCCCGCGGTCGCCAGCACCTTGCGGTTGGTGGTGAAGCGCGAGGCCTTCATCGAGAACATGAAGTCGTCGGGCGTGTCGTCGCGCCACTTGCGGAAGGTCTCGGGCTTGAAGGTGCTGTAGTAGGTGCCGTTGATCTCGATGGCGCTGACCTGCCGGCTGGCGTGGTTCAACTCCTTCGCGTGAGCGAGGCCCTTGGGGTAGAAGTTGTCGCGCCAGGGCTCGTAGGTCCAGCCGCCGATCCCCACCTTGATCCGCGTCGATGTTGCCTTGCTCACATTGCGCTCCGGGTTTTGAGATCGCCCGCACTCTACGCGCGCTCGTCGCGAGGCGCAAAATGCGTTTTTTCGTCCCCGCGGAGAATCCCCCGATGAACGCCCCCCTGCACCGTGAAATGCCCGCCGGCACGCTCGACGCGACGCGCGCCCTCTCTGATGTCACCGCCCGATGGGACGGCGACATCGTCAAGCAACTCACCGACTACATCGCCATTCCCGCCAAGTCGCCCGGCTTCGACAAGGACTGGTCGGCCAACGGCTATCTGGAGACCGTGCTGCGCAACGCCGCGGCCTGGGTCGAGGCGCAGAAGGTCGAGGGCCTGAAGCTGGAAATCGTGCGCCTCGAAGGCCGCACGCCGGTGCTGTTCTTCGAAGTGCCGGCCACCGGCACGAACATGGCCGAGACCGTGCTGATGTACGGCCACCTCGATAAGCAACCCGAGTTCACCGGCTGGCGCAACGACCTCGGCCCGTGGACGCCCAAGTACGAGAACGGCCTGCTCTACGGCCGCGGCGGCGCCGACGACGGCTACGCCGTGTACGCCAGCGTGGCCGCGCTGCAGGCGCTCAAGGCCCAGGGCGTGGCGCACCCGCGCATCGTCGGCCTCATCGAGACCTGCGAGGAAAGCGGCTCCTACGACCTGCTGCCCTACGTCGACGCGCTGCGTCCGCGCCTGGGCGAGGTCGAGCTGGTGATCTGCCTGGATTCGGGCGCCGGCAACTACGACCAGCTGTGGCTCACGACCTCGCTGCGCGGCATGGCCAGCGGCACGCTCAAGGTCGAGGTGCTGACCGAAGGCATCCACTCGGGCGACGCCTCGGGCCTGGTGCCCTCGAGCTTTCGCATCATGCGGCAGGTGCTCGACCGCCTCGAGGACAGCGCCACCGGCCGCCTGCTGCCCGCCAGCTTCCATTGCGAAGTGCCGGCCGACCGGCTGGCGCAGGCCAAGGCCACCGCGGCCATCCTCGGCGACGAGGTCTACAAGCGCTTCCCGTGGGCGCACTACGACTGCGGCGGCTCGACCATGTTCGCGCTGCCGACCACCACCGACCCGGTCGAGGCGCTGCTCAACCGCACCTGGAAGCCCACGCTGTCGGTCACCGGCGCCGAAGGCTTCCCGGCCCTGAAGGACGCGGGCAACGTGCTGCGCCCCTACACCGCCTTCAAGCTCTCGCTGCGCCTGCCGCCGCTGGTCGATGCGGCCGAGACGGTGCAAAAGCTCAAGGCCCTGCTCGAAGACAACGCGCCCTACCAGGCGCGCGTCACCTTCGAAAGCGGCGGCGGTGCCACCGGCTGGAACGCCCCCACCATCACGCCGTGGTTCGAGGACGCGCTCAATAAGGCCTCGCGCGCGCACTTCGGCGCCTCCTGCGGCTACATCGGCCAGGGCGGCACGATCCCGCTGATGAACATGCTGAGCGCCGGCTTCCCGACCGCGCAGATGATGGTCTGCGGCGTGCTGGGCCCGAAGAGCAACGCGCACGGCCCCAACGAGTTCCTGCACGTGCCCTACGCCAAGAAGCTGACGGCCGCCGTGGCCGAGGTCATTGCGGCCCTGCCCGTCGCGCACCGCGCCGCGGCTGCGGAGCCGGTGGCGGCTTGAGCGCCGCGCCGGGCCGCCCCAAGCAAGCGCGCTCCCGCTTGGCGGGACGGCGCGCAGCGCCAAGGGTGCACCAATGAGCGCCGCGCCGGGCCGCCCCAAGCAAGCTCGCTCCCGCCTGGCGGGAAGGCGCGCAGCGCCAAGGGTGCACCCATGAACGACGCGCTGCCCCTGCCGCACCGCGTGGCGCTGTCCACGCCGGACGGCGAGACGCTGGCGCTGCGGCGGCTGCCCGCCGCCGGCAGGCCCCGCGCCGTGGTGGTCGTGGTGCACGGGCTGGGCGAGCACGCGGGGCGCTACCACGGCCTGGCCAAGCAGCTGCACGGCTGGGGCTTCGCGGTCTGGGCGCACGACCATCACGGGCACGGCGAATCCACCGGCGCGCGCGGCGGCCTGCCCAGCGAGCTGCGGCTGGTCGACGACCTGGCCCTGGTGATCGACGATGCGCGCCGCGAGAACCCCGGCGTGCCGCTGGTGCTGCTGGGCCACAGCCTGGGCGGCCTGGTCGCCGCGAGCCTGGTGGCGCGCGGCGTGCGGCCGGTCGATGCGCTGGTGTTGTCGTCGCCGGGGCTCGACCCGGGGTTGAACGGCGTCCAGAAGATGCTGCTGGCCGTGCTGCCGCGCATCGCGCCCAACCTGCGCGTGAGCAACGGGCTCGACGACAACTACCTCTCGCACGACCCGGTGGTGGTGCAGGCTTACCGCGACGATCCGCTCACGCACGACCGCATCGGCAGCCGGCTGGCGCGTTTTCTCGCGTACGAAGGCGCCACGGTGCAGCAGCACGCGGCGCGCTGGCCGGTGCCCACGCTGCTGATCTACGCGGGCGACGACCGGCTCGTGCGGCCGGCCGCCAGCCGTGCCTTCGCGGTGGCCGCGGCGCCCAGCGGCAACGTCGAGGCGAAGTGCTTCGACGCGCTGTACCACGAGCTCTTCAACGAGCTCGATGCGGAGCCCGTGTTCGACACGCTGCAGCGCTGGCTCGACCGGCGGTTTCCGGCGGCGGCTGTTCCCGCGCGCGTGGCCTGAGCCTCAGGCCTTGGCCACCGGCGCACGCCGGCGTTGCGTCTGCGCGAGCCAGAGCAGCGCGGCGCCGGTCAGGGCCACCGGCACCAGCGAGCCGTAGTTCAACAGCTGCCAGCCCTGCGTGGTCACCAATACGCCCGAGGCGAACGAGGTCAGCGCCAGCGTCGCGAACACGCAGAAGTTGAGCGCGCCCTGGGCCCGGTCGCGCTCCTCGGCCGTGTAGGCCGTGAGCGAGAGCGTCGTGCTGCCGGTGAACAGGAAATTCCAGCCCACGCCCAGCAGGAACAGCGCGACCAGGAAGTGGTGCAGGTCCACGCCCGACAGCGCCACCACGATGCAGCCGAGGTTCAGCGCCAGCCCCACCCCCATCACCGGCAGCGCGCCGAAGCGGCGGATCAGGTGGCCGGTGAAGAAGCCCGGCGCGAACATGCCGATCACGTGCCATTCGAGCACCAGCGCCGCGTCGGAAAACGGCAGGCTGCAGATCTGCATCGCGATGGGCGTGGCGGCCATCAGCAGGTTCATCACGCCGTAGCTCAGCGCGCCCGCGGCGGCCGACACGATGAACACGGGCTGGCGCATGATCTCGCCCAGCGGCCTGCCGCCGCCGGCTTCCTTGCGGGTCGGCGAGGGCGGGAATTCGATGAAATGCATCACCGCCATCGAGAGCAGCGCCACCGCCGCCAGCGCGATGTAGGCGCCGGCGAAGGGCACGGAGAGCGCCTCGCGCGTGAAGGTCGCTAGGTTCGGCCCCGCCACCGCGCCGATCAGGCCGCCGGCCATCACCATCGACACGGCCTTCTCGCGCCAGGCCGGCAGTGCCAGCTCGGCCGCCGCGAAACGGTAGAGCCCGGCGTTGGCGTTGTAGTAGCCGGCGACCACGGTGGCGAAGCACAGCAGCCAGAAGTTCTTCGAGGACGCCGCGTAGGCGCACAGCAGCGCCGAGCCGACCGCTACCGCCAGCCCGATCTGGAACGAACCGCGGCGGCCGAAGCGCTGCTGCGTGCGCGCCACCAGCCCCGTGCTCAGCGCACCGCCCACCACGTAGCCCATCACGGGCAGCGTGGCCATCCAGCCCTGTGGCGCGATGCCCAGGCCGACGAGACCGTTGATGGCGATGAAGGTGACGTTGTTGGTCAGGAGCAGGCCCTGGCAGATGGCCAGGAGCCACAGATTGCGATTCATGGGGCGCGGTTCTACGCGATTGGCCGGCGAAGGCAAGGCGCCGGCCAAAAAAAAGCGCCCTCGCGGGCGCCGGAATTCTGAGAATGAAATTCGCCGGGTGGCAGGTCAGGTCGGCTTGTTGCCTTGCAGCAGACCGCTGAGCGAGCCCAGCAGGTCGTCCTGGTTGCCGAGACCTTGCTCGGGCACCTTGCCCTGCGGCGTGAGCTGGTTGATGAGGGCCGGCAGCATGGTGGCCAGCATCGGCAGCAGCATTTGTGCGTTGATGCCGAGTTTGGAAGCGATGGCGGCGATCGTGTCGCCGCCCAGCGCGTTCTGCAACTGATCGCCCGACACCGGCTTGTTTTCACCGTTGCCGATCCAGGAGCCGATCACGTCGCCCATGCCCGCCTGCTCGAATTTCGAGACCATGCCGCCGAGGCCGCCCTGCCCGCCGTTGTTGGCAAGCAGGCCGCCCAGGGCGCCGGCGAGGCTTCCGAGATCTCCCAATCCCCCGAGGCCACCGCCTTGCGGTTGCTGCTGTTGTGCAGCGCCTCCTAGCACCTGACCGAGTACCGAATCGAGCAACCCCATGACCATTCCTTGGTGTGTGACAGAAACGCTCACATTTTCCAATGTGGCGACCCGCTTGCCGAAAGTGGCGCGGCCACTTTCGAACTGGCAACGTGACAAATTACTTGCTGCGTGCTGCGCGTTTCGGCAGGAGCGCGGGGCTGACGCCCTGCACACCGACCAGGCCGAGCACGGTGACGAGCGAATTCTGCGCGCCTTTCCATGCATCTGTCACGTCAATCGACTCGCCCAGCGAGTGGAATCCGCCCGACTTGCCGCCGCCGCCGATGATGATGGCCGGGATGCCCAGCGAAATGGGAACGTTCGCATCCGTGCTGCCGCCGCGCAGCAGCGTCTTGTGGCCGAAAGCACTGTTGGCGCGCGTGGCGGCCTCGACGATCACCGAGTCGGGCGCCGTGCGGCCGCCCGGGCGGTCGCCGATGAGCTTGGTGCTCACGCTCAGGCTGGCCACGTTCCAGCGCTTGTTTTCTTCCGCCACGGCCTCGTCGAGCGTGGCGAGGATCTTCTTCTCGGTCTCCAGCAGCGAGGCCATGTCGTCCGAGCGGATGTCGATGGCCATGCGCGCATCGGGCGCGATGGTGTTCACCGAGGTGCCGCCGCCGACGGTGCCGACGGTGAAGGTGGTCTTGGGGAAGCTGGGCGTGCGCACCTCGGCGATCTTGGCGATGGCGCGGCCCATGCCGTGGATCGCGCTGGGCACCTGCCCGAAGGCGCCGAAGCTGTGGCCGCCCGGCCCCTTGAAGGTGACTTCGTAGCGGTGGCTCGCGGTGCCGAGCACCAGCACGTGGCCGTCGGGCGAGGGCTCCAGGCCGACCATGCCGTCGATGTCCAGGTGGTCGCGGAAGATGGCCTTCATGCCGCGCAGGTTGCCCAGCTCTTCCTCGCCGACGTTGGCAACGATCATCAGGTCGCCCACGGTCTGGATCTTGTTGTCGTTGAGCACCTTGAGCCACGACAGCAGCACCGACAGGCCGCGCGTGTCGTCGCCGATGCCGGGCGCGAAGAGCTTGCCGTCGCGCTCCTTCACCTTCACGTCGGTGCCGGCCGGAAAGACCGTATCGAGGTGCGCCGAGATCAGCAGCTTGGGGCCGTTGCCCGTGCCCTTGCGCAGGCCGATCACGTTGCCTTCGGCGTCGATCTTCGCGTCGGGCAGGCCGAGGGCTTTCAGGCGCGCCAGGAAGGCTTCGGCGCGCTTCTGTTCCTTGAAGGGCGGCGCTTCGATCTCGGTCAGCGTCTTCAGTTCTTCGACCGTGCGTTCGTGGTCGGCCTTGACCGATTCCAGCAGCTTGCGGATCGCGGGCGACGCCATGAGCTGGGTGTAGGCCTGGTCGACCGCGGGGCTGACCTGCGCCGGTGTGGGCGCAACGGCCTGGCTTTGGGCGTGAACGGTGGGCATGGCGCACAGCGCGGCCAGGACAAGGGGGGCGAGACGAAACGCGCGGGATGAACGAGGCATGGGGGGAGCGGTCCTTCCGGGAGGCGGAGTGAACAAGGAAAAACGAAGCGGCCATTGTTCCGCAGGCGCCCGGTGTGCGCCTCGCGGAAAACACCCCCCAAACAGTTCAGGCGCCGACGAGCGACACCAGCGCTGCGAGCGCCGCGGTTTCGGCGCGCAGCACCCGCGCACCGAGCGTGGCCGGTGCGAAGCCGCGCGCGATGGCGTCCTGTTCCTCGGTGGCGCTGAGGCCGCCTTCGGGGCCGCTCAGCACGAGCGCCGGTTGCGTGGTGGGTGTCTCGGCGGCCACGGCGGAGACGGCGCGCGTGCCCTCGGCCAGGCTCAGCACCAAGCGCGTCGCTGCCGTATCCGCGGCAGCAGCGCTGCCGAGCCAGCCCGCGAAGGACTGCACCGGATGGATCACCGGCACGCGGTTGCGCCCGCATTGCTCGCAGGCCGCGACGGCGATGGCTTCCCAGTGCGCCCGTTTTTTCTCGGCGCGCTCGCCCGACAAGCGGAGCACGCCGTGCGCCGTGGCCAGCGGCTGGATGCTGGTCACGCCGAGTTCGGTGGCTTTCTCGACCAGCCAGTCCATGCGCTCGTTGGCCGGCATGCCGACCGCCAAGTGCACGGCGCGGGCCGCTTCGCGCTCGACGGGCGTGTGGTCGCCGACCGTCACAGCGACCTCGCTGCGGCCCATGCGCTCGACCGTCGCGGCGTACTCGCCGCCCGCGCCATCGAACAGGGTGAGCGTGTCGCCGGGCTGCATGCGCAGCACCTGCACATGGCGCGCGGCGCCCGGCGGCAGCGCCAGGCTGGCGCCGGCGGTCAGCGGCACGGAGCAGTGAAAACGGGGCATGCGATGAAATCAGGAGCTGACGGCGCCCGTGGTGCGGGCGCTACAGCGATTTTCTTTTTCGGATTTTTTCAGTTTCTCTTCAGACTCGGCCGTAGGCGAAGCCGGTAACGGCCGTGGTGCCCTCGACCTCGTCGATCACGCGCAGCAGCGGCTTCAATTCGATGTAGCGGCTGGTGGTGGCGCGGATGTAAGCGATGAAGCGAGGTGTGTCGGCCAGGTAGCGCGGCTTGCCGTCGCGCAGCGTGAGGCGCGCGAAGATGCCGGCCACCTTGAGGTGGCGCTGCAGGCCCATCCATTCGACCGCGCGGTAGAAGGCGCCGAAGTCCTCGTCGACCGGCAGCCCGGCCTTGCGCGCGGCGGTCCAGTAGCGGATGGTGATGTCGAGCACGAACTCCTCGTCCCAACTCAGGAAGGCGTCGCGCATCAGGCTGGCGATGTCGTAAGTGATCGGGCCGTAGACGGCGTCCTGGAAGTCGAGCACGCCCAGCGGCTGGCCGGCGTCGTCGCCCACCATCAGGTTGCGCGGCATGAAGTCGCGGTGCACGTAGACGCTCGGCGACGCGAGGTTGTTCTCGACGATCAGCGCGAAGGCGCGGTCCAGGCGCTCCTTCAGCTGGCCTTCCACGGCCACGCCGCGGTGCTTGCCGATGTACCACTCGGGAAAGAGCGCCAGTTCGCGCTCGAGCAGGGCCCGGTCATAGGGCGGCAGCACGCCGGGCTTGGAGGCCAGCTGCCAGCGGATCAGCGCGTCGATGGCCAGGTCGTAGAGCGGCCGGTTGGCGTCCGGGCGGGCCGGATCGATCACGTCGAGCATGGTCTGGCGGCCCAGGTCGTCGAGCAGCAGGAAGCCGTGGTCGCGGTCCCATTCGAGCACCTGCGGCGCCGTCACGCCGGCCTCGGTCATCAGCTGTGCCACCTGTACGAAGGGGGCGCTGTTTTCCTTGTCGGGGGGCGCATCCATCACGATGCGCGTGCCGCCGTCGGTGGTGTCGAGGCGGAAGTAGCGGCGAAAGCTCGCGTCGGCCGACGCCAGCCGGACGGTGTCCGGGCGCAGTTGCCGGGCGTCGGCAATGCCGGCCAGCCAGCCCCGGAACGCTTCGGCCCGCTGCGGATCTGTCCAGAGAATGGCCTGGGCGGGGTGTGGGGTCGTGGACGCCGGGGTCGAAGGTGCTGTCATGGATAATCAATTCTACAAATCCGCCTGGCGCGGCACCCCTGCTCGAGGTCGATCCGACCGGGCGGGGTGGCTGCCGGACCCCGCAACCCGCCGGCTTGCCGCGCCGTCCCGACGATTTTTCGTTCCGAATCGATGCCTACGACCCCACGCGCTGCCTTGCGACGTTCGAGCCCGCCGCTGCCACTGGCCGTGCTGTCGCTGGCGCTGCTGCACGCGCATGGCGCCTTTGCCCAGCAAGCCGGTGTGCTTGAGGGACCGCTCACGCTGAAGCGCACGCCGCTGCTCACCGAGACGCTGACGCCCGTGCAACGCAGCCAGCTGCCCAGCCTCGTCACTGGCGACCGCATTTCCGGCCGCCCCGACCTCGAGACCGTGGTCGAGGGCAACGCCACGCTGCGCCGTGGCCCGGTCGCCATCACGGCCGACCGCCTCGAGTATTACCAGCCGGACGACCGCGCCAAGGCCACCGGCAACGTGCGGGTCAACCAGGCCGGCAACGTGTACGAAGGTCCGGAGCTGGAACTCAAGCTCGAGACCTTCGAGGGCTTCTTCAACAACGTGCGCTACCGCTTCCTCGCGACCGGCGGCCACGGCGAGGCCGAACGCATCGACTTCGTCGACTCCAACATCTCGATCGCGCGGCGCGCCAGCTACACCACCTGCCGCCGCGAAGACTTTCCCGGCTGGATGCCGGCCTGGCTGCTGACCGCCGCCACGCTGACCACCGACACCGAGGAAAACGAGGGCGTCGCCATCGATGCGCGCATGAGCTTCATGGGCATCACGACGCCGCCGATCCCGCGCGTGACCTTCCCGCTGTCGAACGAACGCAAGAGCGGCCTGCTGCCGCCCACCATCGGGCTGGACAACACCAACGGCTTCGAGGTCGCGCAGCCCTACTACTGGAACATCGCGCCCAACCGCGACGCCACCTTCACGCCCACGCTGATGAGCAAGCGCGGGCTCAACCTGGCCAGTGAGTTCCGCTATCTCGAGAAGGACTACAGCGGCAGCATCCGTCTGGACCTGATGGGCAGCGACCGCCTCGTGGGCCAGCGCTACAACGAGGCGCGCGCCGAGCAGCTGCAGAAGCTGAACAACGGCGAGATTGCGCTCAAGGACCTGAACTTCGGCAAGCCGCCCGACAGCAGCAAGCGCTGGGGCCTGTGGCTCAACCACCACCACGACTTCGATGCCAAGGCCCTGGGCCTGGATTCGCTGTCCGCCAGCCTCAACATCAACCGCGTCAGCGACAACGACTACTGGCGTGACTTCACGCGCACGCCGACGCTGGCGCAGCGCCAGCTGCCGAACGATGCCTCGCTGAACTGGTCCAAGGGCGACTGGAGCGGCGCCGTGCGCGCCCTGCGCTACCAGACGCTGCAGTACAACCTGTCGCCGGTCGTGCCCTCGTACGACCGCGTGCCGCAGATCACGGCCAACTACGCCAAGTACGACTGGCACGGCTTCGACGTCTCGTTGAACACCGACTACTCGCGCTTTCGCGTCAACAGCATCCTGGCCGGCCAGCCCGGCTTCGACGCCATCCAGCAGTCGCAGCCCGACGGCGACCGCGTGTTCGCGCAGGCGGCGATCAGCCGGCCGTTCCTCACGCCGAGCTCCTTCGTCATCCCCAAGCTGCAGCTGCACGCGACCTCGTACAACTACTACCTGCCGCAGTCGTCCATTCCGAAGGTGTCGGTCAACGGCATCGACTACGTGAACGGGATGCCGTACAACCCGAGCCAGCTGTACTTCTTCCCGACCTCGTCGAACCGCGTCGTGCCGACCTTCAGCCTGGACAGCGGCCTGGTCTTCGAGCGCGACGCCAGCTACTTCGGCCGTGCCTTCCGCCAGACGCTGGAGCCGCGCGCGTACTACGTGTACACGCCGTACCGCAACCAGAGCATGCTGCCGAACTACGACTCGGCCGCCAACGACTTCAGCTTTGCGACCATCTACACCGAGAACGCGTTCTCGGGCGCGGACCGCATCTCGGACACCAACGCGCTCACGCTGGGCGTCACGTCCCGCCTGATCGATCCGGGCACCGGCGTCGAAGCCGTGCGCTTCGGCATCGCGCAGCGCTTCCGCTTCGCCGACCAGAAGGTCACGCTGCCGGGCGTCGCGCCGGTCACCGACCGCACCAGCGACCTGCTGCTGGGCGCCCAGATCAACTGGACGCCCAAGTGGAGCCTGGACACGCTGCTCCAGTACAACCCCGATTCGCGCCGTTCCACGCGCAGCGCGATCAGCGCGCGCTACAACCCGGGCCCGTACCGCAACCTCAGCGCCGCCTTCCGCTACCAGGCGCCGAGCACGCCCACGGCCACCGACGGCAACAAGTCGATCGACTTCGGCTGGCAATGGCCGCTCAACGACCTGTGGGGCGACAAGGGCAAGGACCTCGGCCCGGGCAAGGGCGAAGGCGGCGGGCGCTGGTACGCCGTGGGTCGCCTGAACTACAGCCTGCAGGACAAGAAGCTCACGGACGGCGTGCTCGGGGTCGAGTACGACGGCTGCTGCTGGATCAGCCGCGTGGTGCTGCAGCGCATCACCACCGGCCAGGTGACGGCCAACACCCGCATCATGTTCCAGCTCGAATTCGTCGGTTTCTCCAGCATCGGCTCGAGCCCGATGCAGGCGCTGCGACAGAACATCCAGCGCTACCAGCCGCTGCGTCAACCGACCGAAGCCCCGAGCCGCTTCACCAATTACGACTGAAACGACGACCGTTCACGCCATGAAACACATCCGTTCCCTCATCACCCTGGGTTGCCTTGCGGCCATCGCCGCAACGGCTGGCGCACAGGGCTTTCGTTCCGGCAGCGGCATCACGGACATCATGCGTGCCGGTCCCCGGATCGTGCCGCCGGCGGCGCGCCCGGCCGGTCCCGCGGCGGCGCCGGTGCAGCGCGCGGCCGAGTACATCGTGGCGCTGGTCAACTCCGAGCCGATCACCAACACCGAGGTGCAGTCGCGTGTCACGCGCCTGATCCGCGAGAACCCGGACGCCGAGCGCGTGCCGCGCGCCGAACTCACGCGCCTCGTGCTGGAGCGCCTGATCACCGAGCGCGCACAGCTGCAATTGGCAAAGGAAAACGGCATCAAGGTCGATGACGTGGCGATCGACCAGGCCGAGCAGACCGTGGCCCGCCAGAACGAGATCAGCCTCACCGAGCTGCGCAGCCGCGTCGCGGCCGAGGGCATCTCGCCGCGCGAATTCCGCAACGACCTGCGCGACCAGCTGCTGCTCACGCGCCTGCGCGACCGCGAGGTCGAGTCCAAGGTCAAGATCAGCGACACCGAGGCCGACGAGTACCTGCGCGACCAGCGCGAGAGCGCCGTCAAGAACAACGCCCTGCTCAACCTCAACATCGCCCAGCTGCTGGTGGCCGTGCCCGAGAACGCCACCGAGGCGCAGGTCGCGACCGCGCAGAAGAAGGCCACCGACCTTGCACAGCGCGCGCGCAGCGGCGAAGACTTCGCCAAGCTGGTGCGCGAGAACTCCGACTCGCCCGACCGTGCCAACGGCGGCGCGCTCGGCCTGCGCAGCGCCGACCGCTACCCGCCGGTGTTCGTCGAGGCCACGCAATCGACCGCGGTGAACGGCATCGCCGGACCCGTGCGCTCGGGCGCCGGCTTCCACGTGCTCAAGGTGCTGACCAAGGCGCAGGTAGGTTCGTCGGATGCGTCCATCACCCAGACCCAGGTGCGCCACATCCTGCTGCTGAACGACCCCAAGCGCACGACCGCGCAGGCGGTGGCCCAGCTGCAGGAATTCAAGCGCCGCGTGCAGGCCGGTACCGCCGACTTCGCCGGCCTGGCGCGCGACAACTCGCAGGACGCGAGCGCCAAGGAAGGCGGCGACCTCGGCTGGTCGCGCCCCGGCCAGTTCGTGCCCGAGTTCGAGGAAGCCATGGACCGGCTCACGCCGGGCCAGATCAGCGACCCCGTGGTGTCGCGCTTCGGCGTCCACCTGATCCAGGTGGTCGGCCGTCGCGAAGCCAAGCTGAGCCAGTCGGAGCAGCGCGAAGCCGCGCGTGCCGCGCTGCGCGAACAGCGCGTCGAAGAAGCCTTCACCACCTGGGTGCAGGAAGTGCGCGCGCGCGCCTACGTCGAATACCGCGAGACGCCGCAGTCCTGATGGCCGCGGCAGCGTCTTAGGCCGCGATGGCACAGCACATTGCAAGAAAGCGGTTCGGACAGCATTTCCTGTCCGACGGCGGGATCATCGACGGGATCGTGCAGGCGATCGCGCCGCAGCCCGGCGACGCGATGGTCGAGATTGGGCCGGGGCTGGCGGCGCTCACGCAGCCGCTGGTCGAACGGCTCGGCCGCCTCACGGTCATCGAGCTCGACCGCGACCTGGCCAAGCGGCTGCGCGAACATCCGCAGCTGGACGTCATCGAGTCGGACGTGCTCAAGGTCGACTTCGCCGAGCTCGCGGCCAAGGCCGAACCGAAACCGCTGCGCGTGGTGGGCAACCTGCCCTACAACATCTCCACGCCGATCCTGTTCCACCTGCTGGGCTATGCCCATCTGATCGCCGACCAGCACTTCATGCTGCAAAAGGAAGTGATCGACCGCATGGTGGCCCGGCCTGCCACCTCGGACTACAGCCGCCTGAGCGTGATGCTGCAGTGGCGCTACGACATGGAGAACGTGCTGTTCGTGCCGCCCGAGAGCTTCGACCCGCCCCCGCGCGTGGACAGCGCCGTGGTGCGCATGGTGCCGCTCGCGCAGCCGCCGGCGGTCGATGCGGCACGGCTCGGCGAGATCGTGCAGGTGGCCTTCAGCCAGCGCCGCAAGATCCTGCGGCACACGCTGGGCAAGTGGCTCGGGGAGCACGGCTTCACCGGCGAGTTCGACATCCAGCGCCGCGCCGAAGAGGTGCCGGTGGCTGAATACGTCGCACTGGCCCAAGCCGTTCCCCCATGAAAAAAGCCCGTCGATGACGGGCTTTTTTGTGGCGGTGAGCGGTTGCTGTTAATTAAGCAGCTGCCAGCCAGTAGCCCGCATTGAAGGGGCTGCTCATGCGCAGTGCCAGGGGCGACACGTCGACGAGCTTGTCGGTCGGCATTTTCTCGCCGGCCGGCTCGGTGCTGGCGGCGGGCGTGGCCGCAGCGGCTGCCGTGGCGGTGGTGTTGACTTCGATGCCATCGAGGGTTTCAGCGGTCGGCTGAGCCTCGTTCGCCCGTTCTGCTTGGCTGGTGGATGCAGAACGGGCTACAGAAAAGAATAGAAGCAGCGGAACGGGACCTTGCGATCGCCCCAGTAGTCCGAAGCGTCGCGGAAGATGTCGAGCAGTTGCTCACGCGCTTCCTTGTCGAACTTGGCGTTGGCCGGGATTTGTTCGAGCACGATGACGAAACCAGGCTGCGGGCCCGATTTATGCAACGGGTCGGTCATGCAGTCGTACAGCGCGTCGAAGTTCTTGCCGAAGTGCGCCGGGAAGGTGAACTGCTGGGCAATCAGGTCGAGCACGTCCTGCTTGGTCTGGGCGTTGCCCAGGTTGGCGTACAGGAAGTGCTGGCCGGCCGCGTTGGCGGCATCCTGCAGGTCGTTCACGCGGAACGCGCGGATCGATTGCACGATGTTCGGGCGTACGGCTCGAAGGGATAAGGTCATATCCGCTGGTCTTTCCATAGTCATCATCATCTCGTCGGGGCGCTTCGGGGCGCCGCTCAGGTCGTTGTCATCGCTCATGGCGCAATCCGTCTGAAACTCGCATAGTGGTCCGCCGTGTACCAGCAGGCTTCGGGCGCCGTGCGCTGCTCGCCACCGCAAACGATTCGCCGGGCGCCGCGGTTGCGCGCGCCGGGCGTTGGCACCGTGTACTCGCGGTAATGCCCGCGGCGTGCCGCTGGCAGGATGCGTTCGCGATTGCCGAATACCGTGCCGTCTTTGTCGTACCGGAAGGGGCCACCGTCAAGGATGGCCTGGTAGGTTCGCTGGCCCTGGACCGGCAGATCGGTCAGGGCAATCGATGCCTCGGAGGACGTTTTGTCGGCGCCGAACCATCCGCGGGCCTCGGCCCCCGTCGTCAGAGCCACCAGCATCAAGCTGGTGAGCGCAAACTTAGTGACAGAGGACGTGATCGAGGCGTAAGCCGCCATGGGGCACCACAAGAAAAGAGCGGGGGGTTTGAATTGCGCTCAACCTCGGGGTTAACCCGCAAATTCAAGCCCGCGAGTGTGCACCACGCTGGCGAAAATAGCAAGCGACTGCCCAAAGTTTGAGCAGTCGCGAGGGCAGAAAGCGACGCCTTAAGTTGGCGTCCACTCTCGCCAAATGGCCTATCTCTCGGCGTTTGCGTCGGCCACTGTCAAGGCTGTCATGTTCACGATGCGGCGAACAGTCGCGCTCGCCGTGAGAATGTGCACAGGTTTGGCCGCGCCGAGCAGAACCGGGCCGATGGCGATGTTGCCGCCGGCCGCGGTCTTGAGCAGGTTGTAAGAAATGTTGGCGGCGTCGATGTTGGGGAACACCAGCAGGTTGGCGTCGCCCGCGAGCGCGCTGTGCGGCATGACGACCGCGCGCTGCTTGCTGTCCAGGGCCACGTCGCCGTGCATTTCGCCGTCCACCTCGAGCCAGGGCGCCTGCACGCGCAGCAGGTCGAGCGTCTTGCGCATCTTGACGGCGCTGGGCTCGTTGCTGGTGCCGAAGTTGGAGTGCGACAGCAGCGCGGCCTTCGGCTTGAGGCCGAAACGCATCATTTCCTCGGCCGCCATGGTCGTGATCTCGGCCAGTTCCTCGGGCGTCGGGTCGTAGTTGACGTGCGTGTCGACCAGGAACACCTGGCGGTCGGGCAGCAGCAGGCCGTTCATGCAGGCGTACACGGGCACGTCCTGCGGGGTGCTGGCGCAGCCGCCGGGGCGCTTGCCGATCACCTGGTCGATGTAGTGCAGGTGGATCAGCGTGGTGCCCCAGGTGCCGCAGATCATGCCGTCGACCTCGCCCTTGTGCAGCAGCATGGCGCCGATCAGCGTGAGGCGGCGGCGCATCTCGATCTTGGCGGTCTGCACCGTCTGGCCCTTGCGCTCGGTCATGCGGTGGTAGGTCTGCCAGAAGTCGCGGTAGCGGTGGTCCTGCTCGACGTTGACCACGTCGTAGTCGAGCTCTTCCTTCAGGCGCAGGCCGAACTTCTCGATGCGCTGGGCGATGATGGCCGGACGGCCGATCAGCGTCGGGCGCGCCAGGCCTTCGTCCACCACGATCTGCGCGGCGCGCAGCACGCGTTCTTCCTCGCCTTCGCAGTAGGCCACGCGCTTCTTCGGCGCGCGCTTGGCGGCGTCGAAGATCGGCTTCATGGTGGTGCCCGAGGCGTAGACGAAGCTCTGCAGCTTGTCACGGTAGGCGTCCAGGTCCTTGATCGGGCGCAGCGCCACGCCGCTTTCCTCGGCCGCCTTGGCCACGGCCGGCGCGATCTTCATCATCAGGCGCGGGTCGAAGGGCTTCGGAATCAGGTATTCGGGGCCGAAGCTCAGCTTTTCACCGGCGTAGGCGGCGGCCACGCGCTCGCTCTGCTCGGCCTGGGCCAGCTCGGCGATGGCGTGCACCGCGGCAATCTCCATCTCGTCGGTGATGGTGGTGGCACCCGAGTCGAGCGCGCCGCGGAAGATGTACGGGAAGCACAGGACGTTGTTGACCTGGTTCGGGTAATCGGTGCGGCCCGTGGCCATGATCACGTCGTTGCGCACCGCATGGGCGTCTTCGGGCGCGATCTCGGGGTTCGGGTTGGCCAGCGCGAAGATCACCGGCTTGGGCGCCATCTTGGCGACCATTTCCGGCTTGAGCACGCCGCCGGCCGACAGGCCGAGGAACACGTCGGCGCCAGCGATCACTTCCGACAGCTTGCGCATGTCGGTCTTTTGCATGTACTGGCGCTTGTCGTCGTCCATCAGCTCTTCGCGGCCTTCGTAGACCACGCCGGCCAGGTCGGTGACGAACACGTTTTCGCGCTTCAGGCCCACCTTGAGCAGCAGGTTCAGGCAGGCCAGCGCCGCGGCGCCCGCGCCCGAGGTGACCAGCTTCACTTCGGCGATGTTCTTGCCGGCCACCTTCAGGCCGTTCAGCATGGCGGCTGCCACGGTGATGGCCGTGCCGTGCTGGTCGTCGTGGAACACCGGGATCTTCATGCGCTTGCGCAGCTCGCGCTCGACGTAGAAGCAGTCCGGGGCCTTGATGTCTTCCAGGTTGATGGCGCCGAAGGTGGGCTCCAGCGAGGCGATGATCTCGACCAGCTTGACCGGGTCCTTCTCGTCGATCTCGATGTCGAACACGTCGACACCGGCGAATTTCTTGAAGAGAACGCCCTTGCCTTCCATCACCGGCTTGGAGGCCAGCGGGCCGATGTCGCCCAGGCCCAGCACGGCGGTGCCGTTGGAAATGACACCCACGAGGTTGCCGCGCGAGGTGTACTTGAAGGCGTTGGCCGGGTCCTTGACGATTTCCTCGCAGGGCGCGGCCACGCCGGGCGAGTAGGCCAGCGACAGGTCGCGCTGGTTGACCATCTGCTTGGTCGCCGCGATGGCGATCTTGCCGGGGACGGGAAACTCGTGGTACTCGAGGGCGGCACGGCGCAACAGGGCGCGCTTGTCTTCCGGGGTGGGGGTCGAAGGGGACGATGCGGTCGAATCGGACATGTGCCGTTGCTCCTGGTGGCGCTTCTTCTGGGGGCGCCGATTGTAGACCTCGGTCCATACCGCCCTACGCCGCATGGCCGGTGGCAGGCATGACCAAAAGCACGGGGCGCCGTCAAAGCCCTGTGGCAATATGTGTGGCTGGGACACAAACCGACAACATCTCGAGAGGAACGACCATGGCCCTGATGGATTTCATCAAGAAACAGTTCATCGACATCATCCAGTGGACCGAGTCCGGCGATGGCACGCTGGCCTGGCGTTTCCCGATGGCCGAGATGGAAATTCAGAACGGCGCCTCGCTCACCGTGCGCGAGTCGCAGATGGCCGTGTTCGTCAACGAAGGCCAGGTGGCCGACGTGTTCGGCCCCGGCATGTACAAGCTCACGACGCAGACGCTGCCCGTGCTCACGTACCTGAAGAACTGGGACAAGCTCTTCGAATCCCCCTTCAAGAGCGACGTCTATTTCTTCAGCACCCGCCAGCAGGTCGACCAGAAGTGGGGCACGCCCCAGCCGATCACGATCCGCGACAAGGACTTCGGTGCCGTGCGCCTGCGCGCCTTCGGCAACTACAGCTTCCGCATCGGCGACCCGAAGCTGTTCCACACCGAAATCTCCGGCACGCGCGACATCTACTCCGTGGCCGACCTCGACGGCCAGCTGCGCGGCCTGGTGCTGCAGAACATCAGCAACGCCATCGCCTCCAGCGGCCTGCCCTTCCTCGACCTGGCGGCCAACCAGATCCAGTTCGCGACCGCGCTGGCCACCCAGCTGGTGCCCGAGTTCGAAAAGATCGGCATCAAGCTCGAGAACATCACGGTCCAGAACGTCTCGCTGCCTGAAGAGCTGCAGAAGATCCTCGACCAGAAGATCGGCATGGGCATGGTCGGCAACGACATGGGCAAGTTCATGCAGTACCAGACGGCGCAGGCCATTCCCAAGTTCGCCGAAGGCGCGGCCGGTGGCGGCGGCATCGCGGGCGACGCGATGGGCCTGGGTGCCGGCGTGGCGCTCGGCCAGGTGCTGGCGCAGAACCTCGCGCAGGGCCTGAGCCCGAACGCCGCGGCCCAGGCCGCGGCCACGACGCAGCAGCCGGCCGTGGCCGTGGTGAGCGCCGCCGACGTGATGACCACGCTCGAGAAGCTCGGCGAACTCAAGACCAAGGGCATCCTCACGCAGGAAGAGTTCGACGCCAAGAAGGCCGAACTGCTGAAAAAGCTCGTCTGATTCGTCGCAATGTTTTCGATAGCGACTGACGCCCGCCCAGCGGGCGTCAGAGGCCTTTTGGGCTTGAATCATTCGTGGCCGGCCGCGCCATCGCACCCGGTGCGCCATGGCTGAGGAAACCGGCTCCCAACGCTACTACCGCGCGCCCTGCCCCGGCTGCGGCGCGCCGGTCGAATTCCGCTCGGCGCAATCGACGCACGCGGTCTGCCCGTACTGCCAGAGCACCGTCGTGCGCCAGGGCGACACGCTCGCGCGCACCGGCAAGATGGCCGAGCTGTTCGACGACTTCAGCCCGCTGCAGCTGTTCGCCGCCGGCCGCATCCAGGACAAGCCCTTCACGCTGATCGGCCGGCTGCAGTACACCTACCCCGGCGGGCGCTGGACCGAGTGGATCGCCGCGCTCGACGGCGACCGCACCGGCGTGCTCAGCGAGGACAACGGCGCCTACGTCTTCGCGCTGCCCTTCGACCTGCAGCGCGCCGCGCCACCGCCCGCCGACCTGCGCGTGGGCGCCACCACCGCGTTCGCCGGCCAGAGCTACACCGTCGCCTCCAACGAACAGGTGGCGCTGACCTCCGCGCAGGGCGAGTTGCCGCACCTGCCCGAGCTCGGCCAACCGTTCGCGATGGTCGAGCTGCGCAACGACAAGGGGCTGGTGCTCAGCATCGACTACGGCACCGCCCCGCCCACCGCCTACCTCGGCCGCTCGGTGCAGCTCGACGACCTGCAACTCACCGGCCTGCGCGACGAATCCGCGAAGGACGAGAAGGGCCGCAGCTTCAACTGCCCGAATTGCGGCTCGCCCGTCACGGTCAACCTGGCCGACAGCAAGAGCATCACCTGCGGTTCGTGCAACAGCATCATCGACCTGTCGCAAGGCATCGGCGGCGAGCTCAAGCACGCCGAGCAGAACGAGCCGGTGCGCCCGCTCATCGCGCTGGGCAGCGTGGGCCAGCTGCAGGGCGCGCAGTGGCAGGTGGTGGGCTTCCAGCACCGCATGGGCCAGGAGCCCGGCGACGACGAGCAGTTCGGCTGGGACGAGTACCTGCTGTACAACAAGAAGCGCGGCTTCAGCTTCCTGGTCGATGCCGAAGACGGCTGGAGCATGGTCAAGCCGACCACCGGCGCGCCCGTGATGGCCGAGAACGGCACCACCGCCACCTACCTCAACAAGCGCTACCAGCAGCAGTACGCCTACAACGCCGAGACCACCTACGTGGCCGGCGAGTTCTACTGGCAGGTCGAGCGCGGGCAGAAGACCTTCAACCGCGACTTCGCCAGCGGCGGCGCGCTGCTCTCGATGGAGCGCTCGGCCAACGAGCTGACGTGGTCGTCGGGCAGCAAGATCGACAGCGGCGCGGTGGCCACGGCCTTCAAGCTCGACGCCAAGAAAGACCTGTTCTCGCGCGGCGACGCGCTGCCCGTGAGCGCCGCGTCGGGCATGGGCTGCGGCACGATCATCCTCGTCATCGTGGTCATCCTCTTCGTGCTGATCATGATGAGCAACTGCAGCGGCGGCTCCTCGAGCGGGTACCGCAGCTCGGGCGGTTCGTACGGCGGCTATTCGAGCGGCGGCGGCCACAAATGACGAAGATCGCGCGCAGGCGCTCTCTTGTTTCTCTCTTTATTGCTACGACTGGAGGTCCCCATGGGAATTGAATGGCTGAAACCGGGCGTGGTCCTCGGATCGCTCGTGTATGCGCTGATCGGCGTGGTGGTCTTCTGGATCTGCTTCTTGATCATCGACAAGATCACCCCCTATGACCTGTGGGGCGAGATCGTCGAGAAGCAGAACAGGGCGCTGGCGCTCGTCGTGGCCGCCATGTGCCTGGGCATCAGCGTCATCGTGGCCGCAGCCATCCATTGAGCGACGCGGCCCTGCCCGCGCGCACCCCGGATGCGCGGGGGCCGCAACCCGTGGAGATCGCGCTGCTCGCCAGCGTGTTCGTCGTCGCGGCCTGCGGCCTCGTCTACGAACTGAGCGCGGCCGCGCTGAGCTCCTACCTGCTCGGCGACTCGGTGCTGCAGTTCAGCACCATCATCGGCACCTACCTGTTCGCCATGGGCGTCGGCTCGTGGCTCTCGCGCTACTTCGACCGGCAGCTGCCGGCGCATTTCCTTCGCATCGAACTGCTCGTGGCGCTGATCGGCGGCGCGCTGCCGGCGATCCTGTTCCTGGCCAACGCCTACGTGCCGGGCGCGTTCCGGCTGCTGCTGTACGGCCTCGTGGTGGTGGTGGGCACGCTGGTGGGGCTCGAGATCCCGCTGGTGATGCGCATCCTCAAGCGCAACATCGTGCTCAAGGACCTCGTGTCGCAGGTGCTGACCTTCGACTATCTGGGCGCGCTCGCCGTGTCGGTCGCGTTCCCGCTCATTCTTGTGCCGCAGCTCGGCATGATCCGCACCGGCCTGCTGTTCGGCGTGATGAACGCCGCAGTGGCCGTGTGGGCGCTGTGGCTGTTCCGCCATGAGCTGCGCCGCGCGGGCGCGCACGCGGTGGCCTGCTTTCTCACGCTGGCCGCGCTCATCGGCGCCTTCTGGGGCGCCGACCACATCACGACGCTGGCGGAAGACAAGTTCTACCAGGACCGCATCGTCTTCAGCGCCAGCTCGCCCTACCAGCGCATCGTGGTCACGCGCGGCGCGCTGGGCCACCGGTTGTTTCTCAACGGCAACCTGCAGTTCGCCGAGCGCGACGAGTACCGCTACCACGAGGCGCTGGTGCACCCCGCGATGGCGGCGCACGGCGCGCCCAAGAAAGTCGCCGTGCTCGGCGGCGGCGACGGCATGGCGGTGCGCGAGATCCTCAAGTACCCCTCGGTCGAGTCGGTCACGCTGGTCGAGCTCGATCCGAACATGACGCAGCTCTTCACCACGCACGAGACGCTGGCCGCGCTCAACGGGCACGCGCTCTCGTCGCCGAAGGTGAAGGTCGTCAACACCGACGCGTTCCAGTGGCTGCAGCAGGAGGGCGACACCTTCGACGTCATCGTGGTCGACTTTCCCGACCCGACCAACTTCGCCATCGGCAAGCTCTACACCAACAGCTTCTACGCGCTGCTCGACCGGCGCCTGTCGGCCAGCGGCTACGCCGTGATCCAGACCACCTCGCCGCTGGTGGCGCGCAAGAGCTACTGGACCGTGGCGAGCACCATCGAGTCGGTCGGCCTGAAGGCCACGCCGTACCACGCGCACGTGCCCAGCTTCGGCGAATGGGGCTACATCATCGCCAGCCACCGGCCCTACCGGCTGCCCGACGCGCTGCCGGGCGGCATGCGCTTTCTCACACCGGCGACGCTGCCCCTGATGTTCGACTTTCCGCTCGACATGGCACGCGTGCCGACCGAAGTGAACCGCCTGTCGAACCAGACCCTCGTCACCACCTACGAACAGGAGTGGGGCAAGGTCATGGCTCACTGATATGGCTCGCCCCCAGGCTGCGGGCACTTCGTGTCGCTTCGCCAACCCCCTGCCGGGGGCAACACCAGCGGCCCGGCAAAGCCGGTTCCGCGGTGTTCCACGAAGGAGCCGTGTGCCATGAGGCGCCGTGGCTTTCTTGGCGTCGCTGCCGGTGCAGGCGCCCTGGCGCTGGCCGGCTGCGAGGCGCCGCCGCCGCCCATCGAAGGTGGCTTCACCGGCATCGATGTCGCGCGCGGCCACGCGATGCGCGACGCCACGCTCAAGTCGCAGGCCCCGGCCACCGTCAGGCGCACCCGCGTCGTCATCGCCGGTGGCGGCGTGGCCGGCCTCGCGGCCGCACGCGCGCTGCGCCTCGCGGGCATCGACGACTTCGCGCTGCTCGAACTCGAAGACACCGCCGGCGGCAACGCGCGCGGCGGCTCGGTCGGCGGCATCGCCTGCCCGCTCGGCGCGCACTACCTGCCCACGCCCGGCGACGACGCGCACGAGGTGCAGGACCTGCTCGAAGAACTCGGCCTGCGCCGCCGCGTGGCCGGCCGCTGGACCTACGACGAGCGCCACCTCTGCCACAGCCCGCAGGAACGCCTGTTCTTCCGCGGCGAGTGGCAGGACGGGCTGCTGCCCGTGCACGACGTGGGCGCCGGCACGCAGGCGCAGTACCGCCGCTTCGCGCAGCGCATCGACGCGCTGCAGCACGCTGCCCACTTCGCCATTCCCACGCTGCGCTTCGCCGTCACGCCCGAGCTGCTCGCGCTCGACGCCCTGCCCTTCGCGGGCTGGCTCGACCGCGAAGGCTTCGACGACGCCCACCTGCGCTGGTACCTCGACTACTGCTGCCGCGACGACTACGGCGCCGGCATCGCGCAAGTGTCGGCCTGGGCCGGCATCCACTACTTCGCAAGCCGGCACGGCTTCCATGCGCCCGGTGACGCGAGTGGCAGCGTCAACGACACCAACCCCGACCGCGACGGCGTGCTCACCTGGCCCGAAGGCAACGGCTGGCTCACGAAGCAGCTGGCCGCGCCGCTGGGCGAGCGCCTGCACACCGGCCAGGTCGTCACGCGCATCGCCGAAGGGCGCGCGGGCGTCGAGGTCGATGCATGGGACACCGCCTCGAAATCGATGGTGCGCTGGCAGGCCGAGCGCTGCATCGTCGCGCTGCCCGTCTTCATCGCCGCGCGCGTGGTCGAGAACCCGCCGGCGCTGCTGACGAGCGCCGCCGCGCATGTGCGCTACGCCCCCTGGCTGGTCGCCAACGTGCACCTGCGGGGGCCGCTGGCCGACCGCGTCGGCGCCGCGCCGAGCTGGGACAACGTGATCTACGGCACGCGCGGCCTTGGCTACGTCGATGCGCGCCACCAGACGCTCGACCCCACGCCGCGCGGCACCGTGCTCAGCTGGTACCGCCCGCTGGGCCCGAGCGGCTACGACACCGGCGACGGCCGCCAGCTGCTGCTCGAGCGTCCGTGGACCGCATGGCGCGACGAGCTGCTGGCCGAGCTGTCGGTGCCGCACCCCGACCTGCCCGCGCTCGCCACGCGCGTCGAGATCACGCGCTACGGGCACGCCATGTCGATCCCGCGCCCCGGCCTGCTCGCGCAGATCGGCGCGCACGGCGACCGCGTGGCCGCGGGCCGGCTGTCGTTCGCGCACGCGGACTGGTCGGGCTATTCGATCTTCGAGGAAGCGTTCACGCGCGGCCACATCGCCGGAGCCCGCGTCGCATGAAGACGCTGGTGCTCGGCGGCTACGGCAACTTCGGCGCGCGCATCAGCCGCGTGCTGGCGCAGGACCCGGGCATCGAACTGTGGGTCGGCGGGCGCGACCTCGAACGGGCCACGGCCTTCGCGCAATCGCTGGGCGGCATTGCACGCGGTGTGCGCGTCGATGCGCAGTCGCCCGACCTCGCGCAGGGCCTGGGCTTTCTGGGCGTCGGCCTCGTCATCCACACCGCCGGCCCGTTCCAGGGCCAGGACTACCGCGTGCCGCAGGCCGTGGCAGCTGCCGGCGCGCACTACATCGACCTGGCCGACGGCCGGCGCTTCGTCTGCGACTTTCCCGCCGCGATGGACGCCGCCTTCCGCAGCGCGGGCCGCACCGCCGTGACAGGCGCCAGCACCGTGCCCGCGCTGTCGTCGGCGGTGGTCGATCACCTCGCCGCCGGTTGGCAAGGCATCCGCAGCATCGACATCTGCATCGCGCCGGCACAGGGCGCGCCGCGCGGCGAAGCCACGCTCGCGGGCGTGCTCGCCTACTGCGGCGCGCCGATCCGCGTCTGGCAGGGCGGCCGGTGGACCGAGCAGCCCGGCTGGGCCCATCCCGCAAAGGTGCAGTTCGCGCGCATGAAGCCACGCCGCGGCGCCTTGTGCGACATCCCCGATCTCGAACTCTTTCCGGCGCGCTACGCCGGCGTGCAGTCGGTCATGTTCCGCGCCGCACTCGAAGTCGGCCTGACCCAGCAGGCCTTCGCCTTCCTGGCGTTCCTGCGTCGCACAGGCCTGCTGCGCGCACCGCAGAAGCTGGCGCCGCTGCTGCACGCGACGGGCGGTGTGTTCGATGCGTTCGGCACCGCGCTGGGCGGCATGGTGGTGCGCGTCGAAGGCACCGATGCACACGGCGTCATCGCGCGCCGCGCCTGGCACATCGCGGCCGACGACAACCACGGCCCCGAGATTCCCTGCATGGCCGCCATCCTGCTGGCGCGCCGGCTCGCGCGCGGCGAGGCGTTGCCGGTGGGCGCGCACGCCTGCGCCGGGCTGCTCGCGCTGCCCGAGTTCGACCCCGAGTTCGCGCGCTGGGGCATGGTGACGGACGTGATCGACGAAGGGGCAAGCGCAGCAGGCCATGGCACACCAGCGCTTTGAATTCGACATGCCGGCGCCGGCCGACGTGGTCTTCGATGCCTTCCACTATCACGTCTGGCGTGCGCGCTGGGACTCGCTGGTCGGCAACGCCCGCGTGGTGGGCGGCGCGCCCTGCCCTTTCGTGGGCGCGGAAACCGAGAACACCGGCGGCGGCTGGTTGCGCGGCCTGTCGATGCGCACGCGCTTCGTCACTTTCGACCGGCCGCATGTGGCCGCGGCGTCGATGGTCGGCCGTTCCTTTCCTTTCAGCCGCTGGGCCGCATCGATGCGACACCGGGACACACAGCCCGGTCATTCGGTGCTGATCTACGTCTACACCATCGAAGCCGGACCGAAAGCCTTGCGCTGGTTGCTGGAGCCCGTGGTGGCCCAGGTCTTCGCGCGGCAGACACAGCGGCGCTTCGCGCGCATGCGCGACTTTCTCGCGGGGCATGCGGACGAGGTCGTTCAGTGGCAACGGGCACAGCATGGGAGCGACGCGGCATGACGAAGACGCGTGACGACGACCGCCTGCTGCGCCTGAGCCTCGTCACCGTCTGGCTCTTCACCGCCGTCGCCAGCATCGTCGAACTCGACGGCCAGAGCCGGCGCGTGCTGGCCGACGCGGGCATCGCCTCGCCGCCGTGGCTGGTGCAGGCGTTGATCGTCGGCGGCGCGGCGGCCGATCTTGCGATCGGCCTGGCGCTGTGGCTGCGACCCGGCCGCACCGTCTACCTGGCCGCCTTCGCGTCGATGCTCGCCATGACGCTCGTGGCGACCGTGCTGCAGCCGGACCTGTGGCTGCATCCGCTCGGCCCGCTGCTCAAGAACCTGCCCATTGCCGCGCTGCTCTGGCATCTGTACCGACGCGCCACGCCATGAACACCTACCTCGTCCTCAAGTGGCTGCACATCGTCTCCAGCGTGCTGATGGTCGGCACGGGGCTGGGCTCGGCCTTCTACATGTTCTTTGCCAACCGCAGCGGCAGCGTGCCGGCGCAGGCGGTGGTGAGCCGGCTGGTGGTGCGGGCCGATTGGTGGTTCACCACGCCCACCGTCATCCTGCAGCCGGTCACCGGCTTCGCGCTGGCGCACCTGGCGGGCTGGCCGCTGTCGACGCCGTGGCTGGCGCTCTCGCTGGGGCTGTTCGCGTTCGCGGGGGCATGCTGGCTGCCGGTGGTGTGGCTGCAGATCCGCATGGCGGCCCTGGCGGGGCAGGCGCATCGCGAGAGCACCGCGCTGCCGTCGCTGTATCTGCGCTACCAGCGCTACTGGGAACTGCTCGGCTACCCGGCCTTCGTGGCCATGGCCGTCGTGTTCTGGTTGATGGTGAACAAGCCCGCACTTTCGTTCTGACGTTCGAGACGGGCCGGTGCGCGGGCCCTGTGCGGTTTTCACGCAGACTTCACACACAGCGCCATGGCTTCACAGACCGGGCAGAGACTGTCAGGCGCCAACAAAAACATCGGGGGAGCGTCCATGCTTCAAGTTGCCAATCGAAAACTCGCGTCGCTCAGCGACGTG
Organism: Variovorax sp. GW821-FHT09D04; assembly: GCF_059416405.1. Classification (NCBI taxonomy): domain Bacteria; kingdom Pseudomonadati; phylum Pseudomonadota; class Betaproteobacteria; order Burkholderiales; family Comamonadaceae; genus Variovorax; species Variovorax sp. GW821-FHT09D04. The sequence continues at coordinate 636,471 of NZ_JBWKPA010000002.1, read as the reverse complement.
CTCTTCACCGGACTGGGCCGCGTGCTCGGGTTCCTGCGTCCGCTGGCACGCGGACTCATCGGTTCCTGGCGACCCCCGGGGTGGCTGCGCATCGTGGGCGCCTTTCTTCTCTTCGGGCTGCAGTGGGTGCAGCAACGGCTGGCCTGGGTGGTGCTGTTGGCGCTGCTGGTGCTGGCCGGCTGGTTCGCCAGCCCGCAGGTCCTGAAGTGGTGGCACGGCCTCACGCCCGACCGCGTCGAGCCCGTTGTTTCCACCGCGCAGATCGTGCCGCCGCCGCGCACGCAGATCGAGAACGACAAGGGGCCCAACCCGGTCGTCATCAACTTCTCCGCCTCGGTCGCGCCGATCGCGCGCATCGGCCAGGAGGCGACCGGCGTCAGCATCGAGCCCGCCATTGCCGGGCGTTGGTCGTGGAGCAGCCAGAAGAAGCTCGAATTCCTTCCCGCGCAGGACTGGCCGGTCGGCCAACCCTACAAGGTGCAGCTGGCGAAGGACGCGCTCGCACCGCACATCGAGATCGAGCAGCGCAAGTACGAGTTCACCTCGCCCGAGTTCAACGCGCGCATCGCGGGCGCGGAGTTCTACCAAGACCCGGTGCAGGCCAACGTGCGGCGCGCGCTCTTCCAGGTGCGCTTCTCGCACCCCGTCAACACGGCAGAGTTCGAAAAGCGCCTGGTGCTGACCTATGACCAGGCCTGCGGCACCTCGATCTTCAGCGTGGGCAAATGCGCGAGCGAGAAGTTCACCGTCAGCTACGACAAGCTGCGCCTCACCGCCACCCTCCAGTCCGAGCCGCTGCCCATTCCCGAGAAGACGCGCCCCGTGGTGCTCAGCCTCACCTCCGGCGCGGTCGCGCAGAAGGGCGGCCCCGGCCAGCGCAACGACATCTCGCGCGCGGTCGACATCCCCGGCCTCTTCAGCCTCGACATCGCGAGCATCGACCCCACCATCGTCACGGGCGAGAATGGCGAGCCCGAGCATGTGATGCACATCACCGCCTCGATGCCGGTGCACGAGCGCGAAATGGCGCGCGTGGTGCAGGCCTGGCTGCTGCCCGCCACGGAAGAAGCCAAGGGCGACCCGGAAGAAAAGTTCGACTGGTCCGCCGACCCCTCGAAGGTCACCGACGCCGTGCTGCGTCGCGCGAAGAAGATCAATCTGCAGCCCATCGCCAGCGAACGCGAAGTGACCGAGATGGTCAGCTTCCGCCTCCCGCAAGCCGAGGGTGGCCGCTACCTGCTGGTGCGCGTGGCCAAGGGCCTGAAGACGCCGGGCGGCTACCAGCTCGGCGCGGCGCGGCAAGACGTTCGATTGCTCAAGACCTTCGCGCCCGAGCTCACCATCATGAGCCAGGGCTCGCTGCTCGCACTTTCCGGTGAACGCAAGCTGCCGATCCTGGTGCGCGACCTGCCCGGCATCCGCCTGGAAATCGGACGCCTGCTGCCGCAGCAGCTGCAGCACCTGGTCACGCAGACCAACGGCGACTTCGCGCATCCGCAGTTCAACGGCAGCCTGCAGTCGGACAACCTCGTCGACCGCTTCCAGAAGGAAATTCCGCTCAGCATTCCCGCTGGCAAGGCGCACTACGAGACCGTCGACTTCGCGCAGTACCTGCGCAGCGACGTGGCCGACCGCCGCGGCGTGTTCCTGCTCAAGGTGCAGGGCTACGACCCCAAGGCCAAGAAGAAGGCCGAAGGCGACGCCACGCAGGCGCAGCCCGAGGAAGAGCAACAGGAAGAACAGCCATCGGAAGGCGAAGGCGACCCCGAAAGCGGCAACCCCGAAGACCAGAAGGACCAGCGCCTGGTGCTCGTCACCGACCTGGGCATCGTCGCCAAGAAGTCGCTCGACGGCACGCGCGACGTGTTCGTGCAGAGCATCGCCAACGGCCAGCCCGTGGCCGGTGCGCTGGTCGAGGTGTGGGGCCGCAACGGCATGATCGTCGCGTCGCAATCCACCGACGCCACGGGCGCCGCCAAGCTGCCGAACCTCGCCGGCTACCAGCGCGAGAAGGCGCCGGTGGTGCTGGTGGTGCGCAAGGACGGCGATCTGAGCTTCCTGCCCTTCAACCGCAGCGACCGCACGCTCGACATCTCGCGCTTCGACGTCGGCGGTCTGCGCGCGGCCGGCGTGCCGAACCAGATGACCGCGTACGTGTTCAGCGACCGCGGCATCTACCGCCCGGGCGACACCATGCACATCGCGATGATGGTCAAGGCGGGCAACTGGGCCACGTCGCTGCGCGACCTGCCGCTCGAGGCCGAGATCATCGACGCGCGCGGACTCAGCGTGCGCCGCGAGAAGCTCAAGCTCGGCCCCGGCGGCGCGGCGGAAATCGCCCACGCCACGCAGGACACCTCGCCCACCGGCAACTACACCGTCAACCTCTACCTGCCGCGCGAATCGTCGCCCGGCAACCCCGAGGTGCAGGGCCTGCTGATCGGCAGCACGACGGTGAAGGTGCAGGAGTTCCTGCCCGACCGCACCAAGGTCGTCGCCAAGCTCAGCAACGAGGTGGCCGAAGGTTGGGTCAGGCCCAAGGACCTGAAGGCGCTCATCGACGTGCAGAACCTCTTCGGCACGCCCGCGCCCGACCGCAAGGTCGAAGGCACGCTCACGCTGAGCCCGGCTTTCCCGGTGTTCCGCGCGTTCGCCGACTACGCCTTCTTCGATCCGCAGCGCGCCACCGAGAAGCAGGTCGACGACCTGGGCAGCGTGCAGACCAGTGCCGAAGGCAAGGCCGAGTTCGACCTGCGCCTCTCGCGCTTCGATGCGGCAACGTACCAGGTGCACGTGCTCGCCAAGGCCTTCGAGCCCGAGGGCGGGCGCAGCGTCTCGGCCGAGGCGCAGACACTGGTGAGCGACATGCCCTACCTCGTGGGCGTGAAGGTCGATGGCGACACCAGCTACGTGAGCAAGGGCGCCGCGCGCAATGCCACCGTGATCGCGATCGACCCGCAGGCGAAGAAGACGGCCGTCGACGCCCTGAAGATTGAGCGCGTGGAGCGCAAGGTGCTGTCGGTGCTCGTGAAGCAGGACAACGGCCTCTACCGCTACGAGTCGCGCAAGAAGGAAATCGTGATCGACGAGAAGCCGCTGGCCATCGTCGCGGGCGGCAACACCATCGCGCTGAACACCTCCACGCCCGGCAACTTCGCCTACGTGGTGCGCAATGCCGGCGGGCTGGAGCTGAACCGCGTCGAGTACAGCGTGGCGGGCAACGCGAACGTCTCGCGCTCGCTGGACCGCAACGCCGAACTGCAGCTCACGCTCGACCGCAAGGACTACGAGCCGGGCCAGGAGATCGAGGTGAGCATCCGCGCGCCGTACGTGGGCGCCGGCCTCATCACCATCGAGCGCGACAAGGTCTACGCCCACGCATGGTTCAAGACCGACAAGACCGCCTCGGTGCAGAAGATCGTGCTGCCCAAGGACTTCGAGGGCACCGGCTACATCAACGTGCACTTCGTGCGCGACCCGGCCTCGGACGAGGTCTACATGAGCCCGCTGTCGTACGGCGTCATTCCCTTCGCCACCAGCCTTGCGAAGCGCACCGCCAACCTTCAGCTCACCAGCAGCGAACTCGTGAAACCCGGGCAGACGGTGAAGATGAAGCTCACCAGCGACAAGCCCACGCGCGCCGTGCTGTTCGCGGTGGACGAAGGCATCCTGCAGGTGGCGCGCTACAAGACGCCCGACCCGCTCAAGCACTTCTTCCAGAAGCGGGCGCTCGAAGTGGGCACCTTGCAGACGCTCGACCTGATCCTGCCGGAGTTCAAGAAGCTCATGCAGGGTGCCGCGCCCGGCGGCGACGGCGAAGGTGAACTCGGCAAGCACCTGAATCCGTTCAAGCGCAAGCGCGACAAGCCGGTGGCCTACTGGTCGGGGCTGGTCGATGTGAACGGCAGCCGCGAGTTCAGCTACACCGTGCCCGAGAGCTTCAACGGCAGCCTGCGCGTGATGGCCGTTGCGGTGAACGACGAAACCACCGCCGCCAAGAGCACCCGCACCGTGGTGCGCGGTGACATGGTGATATTGCCGAACGCGCCGCTCGCAATGGCGCCCGGCGACACCGTCGAAGTGGGCGTGGGCCTCGCGAACAACATCGTGGGCTCGGGCAAGGACGTGCCCATTGCGCTCACGCTCACCGCCTCGGGCGGGCTCGAAGTGGTGGGCGATGCGACGCAGACGCTCAAGGTCAACGAGCGCGGCGAAGCGAGCACCAAATTCAACGTGCGCGCCAAGCCGGGCGAGCAGGCGGTGCTGGGCTCTTCCGCGCTGGTGTTCACCTCGACGCACAAGACCTTCAGCGCGCGCCTGTCTACCGAAGTGAGCGTGCGGCCTGCGTCGCCGTTCGTCACGCTGGTGCAGGCGGGCAGCTTCCAGCGCGCGGGCGAGTTGTCGAGCAAGGCCGACCTGTACCCGAATTTCCGCAAGAGCGATGTCGCGGTGTCCGCCGCACCGTGGGCCTTCGCAACCGGCCTCATGCAGTACCTGGAGGTCTACCCGCACGGCTGCACCGAGCAGATCACGAGCCAGACCTTCCCGGCCGTGCTGCTGTCGGGCCGCCCCGAGCTGGTGAAGGAAATGGCGCGCGGCCGCACGCCCGAGCAGGGCCCGATGCCCGAGGCGCGCAAGACCTTCGAGCGCTACCTCGTGCAGCTGCGCGCACGGCAGACGGCCGACGGCGGCTTCGCGTTGTGGCCCGGCGCGGGCACCGATGCGTTCGCCACGCTCTACGCGGTGCACCTGCTGATCGAAGCCAAGGACCACAAGCTGCCCGTGCCGCAGGACCTGCTGCAGAAGGCCAACACCTACCTGCAAGGCTGGCTTGGCAGCGGCGACACCTCGCTCGACGGCTGGCGCCAGCGCACGCAGGCGGCCTACCTGCTCACGCGCCAGGGCATCATCGCGCCGGCCGCACTGGCCAACCTGCGCGAAGCGTGGCGCAACAAGCAGACCCAAGGCTGGAGCGACGACCTGGGCGCCGTGTACCTCGCCGCGAGCTACCAGCTCGTGAAGCAGGAGCAGGTGGCGAACGAGCTGCTCAACCCGGTGTGGTCCGACCTGCTCGCGCGCACCGAGAAAAAACAGCGCCGCAACGTCTGGGGTGCTTACTACGACCCGCTGGTGCACGACAGCATGACGCTGCACCTGGTGGGCCGCCACTTCCCGTCGCGCCTGAAGACGCTGAAGCCGGACGTGTGGGAAGGCATGGGCGCGATGGTGCGCGACGGTTGGTACAACAGCCTGTCGTCGGCCTCGATGCTGCTGGCGGTCGATGCGTATTTCGAAGCGGTGGCGCAGAACGCCGAGGGCAAGCTGACGGCGCAGAGCGTCAACGCGCAAGGGCAGGCCGCGGCGCTCGCACTGGGTTCGGTGAACCCGATCACGCGTGCCGCGGTGCCCGCCGGCACGGCCAGGCTCAAGCTCTCGAACGACAGCGACTTCAACCTGTACTACAGCTGGGCCGAGCAGGGCTTCGAGCGCAACGTGCCCACCACGCCGGTGAACCAGGGCCTGGAGATCTTCCATGAAGTGCTCGATGCCAAGGGCAACCCGATCACCAAGGCCAAGCTTGGCGAAGAGGTCACGGTGCGCGTGCGCGTGCGCAGCCTGGAGCGCGCACAGCTCAACGACGTGGCGCTGGTCGACCTGCTGCCCGGCGGCCTGGAGCCGGTGCTGCAGGCCGTGGGCGACGACGAGGAAGCCAATGCCGATGCGCCGATCTGGAAGAAGCGCCTCGGTGGCGGCGGCTCGTGGAAGGTGCAGTACGCCGACATCCGCGAAGACCGCGTGGTGTTCTACGGCGCCGTCGACAAGAACCTGCTCGAAGTGACCTACAAGGCGCGCGCCACCAACGTCGGCGATTTCGTGGTGCCTGCGGCGTACGGCGAGGCGATGTACGACCGCCGCGTGTATTCGCGCTCGGCGGGTGCGCGCTTCCAGGTCGTGGCGAACTGACGCAAGGCAGCGGAGGCCGTCATGCGCTTCAGCGTGAAGTTGGGAAGGCTGCGCAAGCCTGCGCTGTGGGCGCTGGCGGTTGCTTTCCTGCTCGCGCTGCTGCGCTTGTGGCCGCACGCCCCGCTCAGCGAAACCGTCGGCAGCTCGCGTGCCGTGTATGCGCAAGGCGGAGAGCTGCTGCGCCTCACCCTCGCAAGCGACGAGCAATACCGCCTCTGGGTGCCGCTCGACCGCATCTCGCCGACGCTGGTCGATGCGGTGCTGCTGTACGAAGACCGCCGCTTCTACGCGCACCCCGGCGTCAACCCCGCCGCGCTCGTGCGCAGCGCGTGGCGCATTGCGAGCGGCGAGCGCCGGCAGGGCGGATCGACGCTCACGATGCAACTCGCGCGGCGCGTCTACGGCATCGACAGCCGCACGGCCCTGGGCAAGATCGCGCAGATCGGCGCGGCGCTCTGGCTGGAGGCGCGCTTCAGCAAGCGCGAGATCCTCGAGGCGTACCTCAACACCGCGCCCTACGGCGGCAACATCGAAGGCGTGCAGGCCGCGAGCCTCATCTACTTCCGCAAGGATGCCGCCAAGCTCAGCCTGCCCGAGGCGCTGACGCTTGCGGTGATTCCGCAGAACCCCGTCAAGCGCATTGCCGAGCGCGGTCGCAATGCCGAGCTGCAGTCGGCGCGCGAACGCCTGTGGGCGCTGTGGGCCGAGCGCGATCCGACGGCAAAGCAGCATGCGCCCGATGCGCAGCTCGCGCTCTCCGCGCAGTCGCGCGGCAGCCTCCCCTTTCTCGCGCCGCACGCCACCGACATGCTGCTCGCGCAGGAGCGCGGTGTGCAGGAAGTGCGCACCACCATCGACCTGCGCATGCAGGCCACGCTCGAACGCGTGATGGGCCAGTACCTGCGCACGCACGCCGACGTCGGCATGACCAATGCGAGTGCTCTGCTGCTCGACGCTTCGACCATGCAGGTGCGCGCGCTGATCGGTTCGGCCGACTGGCACAACGACGTCATCGCGGGGCAGGTCAACGGCACGCAGGCCAAGCGCTCGCCGGGGTCCACGCTCAAGCCCTTCATCTACGCACTCGCGCTCGACCAGGGCCTGCTGCATCCGAAGACGATGCTCAAGGACGCGCCGACATCGTTCGGCCCCTACACGCCCGAGAACTTCGACCACCGCTTCGCCGGCCCGCTGCCCGCGCAGGAGGCGCTGATCCGCAGCCGCAACATCCCCGCGGTGGCCGTGGCGGCGAAGCTGTCGAAGCCGGGGCTCTACGACTTCATGCGGCTCGCGGGCGTGCAGAAGCTGCAGAGCGAATCGCACTACGGCCTCGCGCTGGTGCTGGGCGGCGGAGAGGTCACGCCCGAGGAGCTCGCGGGTCTCTACGCCACGCTCGCGAACGGCGGCATCTCGCAGCCGCTGCGCTACACGCAGCCCGCGCCCGACGAGCGGCCGGTGCAGCCGCTGCGCCTCCTGAGCGAAGAGGCCTCGTTCATCACGCTGGATATGCTGCGCCACACGCCGCGCCCCGACACCACGCTGCCCGCACGACCCGCCATCGCATGGAAGACGGGCACGTCGTGGGGCTTTCGCGATGCGTGGACTGCGGGCGTGTTCGGCCGCCATGTGCTCGTGGTGTGGGTCGGCAACTTCGATGGCACGAGCAACCCCGCGCTGGTGGGCGTCGATGCGGCCGCGCCGCTGTTCCTGCGCATGGTCGATGCGCTGCGCGCGGAGCGGCTCGATCCCGGCGAGATCGCGACGCGCCAGCCGGCGGACCTGCGCCAGGTCGAGGTGTGCACCGCGACGGGCGGACTGCCCGATGCGCTGTGCCCGGTGCGCACCACGACATGGTTCATCGCCGGCAAGTCGCCGATCCAGGTGAGCAACCTGCACCGTGCCGTGTGGGTTGATGAAACGACCGGCAAGGTGGTGTGCGGGCCGCAGCCCAACGCGCGCCAGCAGGTGGTCGAGCAATGGGGCAGCGACATGCGGCGGCTGTTCCGTCAAGCCGGCCTGCCGCGCGCGAGCCTGCCGACCGATGGCTGCGAGAAGGGCGAGGCTTCGGAGACGGCACCGCTCATCACCTCGCCCTTGCGCGGCGTGCGGCACACGCTGCGCGTGAAGAGGCCCGAGCCGCTCGTGCTGCGCGCCGAAGCGGCGGCGGGCACGCAGACGATCTACTGGTTCGCCGATGACGCACTGGTCGGCAAGGCGGCGCCCGGCGAAGGCATCACGTGGATGCCCGACATGGCCGAATCGGGACGGCGCTACGTGCTGCGCGCGGTCGATGACCAGGGCCGCGCCGAGTCGCGTGAAGTGACGGTGGACATCGCACCTTGAGCTGAGCGGATGTCACGGCGGCGTCACGCCTGCCCGGCAAGGTCACGCGTTTTCGACTGAAAGCTTTTTCGTTCATGACGCGCTTCGCTTCCCTCTCTCTGGTCGCCCTGGCCACCGCCTTCGCCTGCGGTGGCGCTGTGGCCCAGACCGCCTTCCCCGCCACGCTCTCCGGCCACGCCGTGCTGCCTGCGCAGAGTTTTGTCGCCGCACCGAAAGACGCGCCGGCCGACCTGCAGGTCAGCGGCAAGTTCACCTCGGGCAAGCGCGTCGAGGCGCTGGGCACCGTCGAAGGCCTCTCGGCCGGCCGTGGCACCGGCGTGTCCGTGCCCTTCAAGGGCCAGCCGCTGCAAGGGCACTCGGGCATCAAGAAGATGGACGACGGCACGTTCTGGATCCTCACCGACAACGGCGCCGGCGCGAAGGCCAACTCGCCCGACTTCATGCTCTACCTGAACCACTACAAGGTGGACTTCAAGAGCGGCAAGTTCAATCGCATCAACACCATCTTCCTGCACGACCCCGACAAGAAGGTGCCGTTCCGCATCGTTCACGAAGGCACGAAGCAGCGCTACCTGACGGGCTCGGACTTCGATCCCGAGAGCTTCCAGTTCGCCGGCGGCGCGTTGTGGATCGGCGAGGAGTTCGGCCCCTTCCTGATCAAGGCCGACCTGAAGGGCAAGGTGCTCGCGGTGTTCGACACGCAGGTCGACGGCAAGGCCGTGCGCTCGCCCGACCATCCGGCCGTGACCACGCCGGGCGCACCGGGCGGCGCGGTCGATTTCCAGATCAAGCGCTCCAAGGGCTTCGAAGGCATGGCGTCCTCGAAGGACGGCAGCAAGCTCTATGCGCTGCTCGAAGGCCCGGTGTGGAACGCCGAGGCCAAGGACTACGAGAAGGTCGACGGCAAGGAAGCGCTGCGCGTTCTGGAGTTCGACGTGGCGACGGAAAAATGGACGGGCCGCCATTGGAAGTACGTCCTCGAAGCCAACGGCAACGCCATCGGCGACTTCAACATGATCGACGGCACCACCGGCCTCATCATCGAGCGCGACAACGGCGAAGGCACGAGCGACAAGGCCTGCCCCGAAGGCCAGAAGCGCACCGACTGCTTCCACGACATCGCGAAGTTCAAGCGCGTCTACAAGGTCGAGCTGAGCGACGCGAACGTGGGCGGCGCGGTGCGCAAGATCGGCTACATCGACCTGCTGAACATCGCCGACCCGAACAAGCTCGCGCGCAAGCCGCTGAACGACGGCGTGCTCAAGTTCCCGTTCTTCACCATCGAGAACGTCGATGTGGTCGATGCCACGCACATCGTGGTCGGCAACGACAACAACCTGCCGTTCTCCAGCAGCCGCGAGCCGAACAAGGCGGACGACAACGAGCTGGTGCTGCTCGAAGCCGGCGCGTTGCTGCAGGCGAAGTAAGGCGCCGCGCGCCTTTCAAGGCCCCGCTCGCGGGATGGGCGGGGGCGAGAAAAACCGAGAAGATGAGTATGATTCTCATTCTCCAGGTTTCTCCCCTCCCTCTGTCCCATGAATTTCCGAACGACCTTGCACGTCGTCCGGCGCCCGTCGTGAGCGCCGGCCTCCGCTACCGGATGGGCGTCGCGTCGCGGGCCGTCGCCGCCATCGCGGGCGGCTACGGCGTCGCCGCGCTGTCGGCCGCCGTGCTCGCGCTGGGCCTGCCCGTCCTCTTCGGCATGGCGCGCAGCGAAGCCGCGCTGACCGGCACGCTGGCCTCCTTCCTCGTCTACGCCGTGGCCGTGATGTGGGTCTTCGCGGCGCGCTCGGCGTGGCGCGCCTGGACCGGCCTCGCCATCGCGGCGGCGCTGCAGGGCCTGCTGTTGCTGCTGTGGACCCAGGGCGGCGGAGGTGCCGCATGAAGGAAGGATTCCGTCAGTCGATGGCCTGGCTGCACACCTGGTCGGGCCTGCTGGTCGGCTGGGTGCTCTTCATGGTGTTCGCGGCCGGCACGGCCTCGTACTTCAAGGACGAGATCACCTTCTGGATGAAGCCGGAGCTGCACGCCGTGGCGCCTGGCACGGTGCCGCAGCCGGTGGCCGCCGACAACGCGCTGGGTTTCATGCAGCGCCACGCGCCCGATGCCACGCGCTGGTTCATCACCCTGCCCACCGAGCGCGAGCCCGGCGTGAGTCTGCTGTGGGCCAAGCCGCCGCCGCCGCCCGGTTCGCCGCCCGTGGACCGGCGCCGCAGCTTCGACCGCGCCATGCTCGACCCGGCCACGGGCCAGGCGATCACCGCGCCGCGCGAGACGCGCGGCGGCGAGTTCTTCTACCGCCTGCATTTCGACCTGCACTACATGCCCGCGCTCTGGGCGCGCTGGATCGTCGGCTTCTGCGCGATGTTCATGCTCGTGGCCATCGTCAGCGGCATCGTCACGCACAAGCGCATCTTCAAGGACTTCTTCACCTTCCGCCCGAAGAAGGGCCAGCGCTCGTGGCTCGACGCGCACAACGTCACCGCCGTGCTCGCGTTGCCGTACCACGCCATGATCACCTACACCGGGCTGGTCACGCTGATGTTCATGTACATGCCGTGGGGCCCGCAGGTGGCCTACAAGGCGCACGGCGGCAACGACACCTTCTTCGCCGAGGCCTTCCCGGGCGGCGTGCGCACGCAGATCAAGGCCTCGGGCACCAAGGCCGCACTGGCGCCCCTCGCGCCCATGGTGGCGCAGGCCACGGCCCACTGGGACGGCGCGCCCGTGGGCCGCATCGTGGTGCACCAGCCCAACGACGCCAACGCCGTGGTCTCGCTCACGCGGGCCGAAGGCCGGCACCTGTCGTACGACCAGCCCAGCATGCAGTTCAACGGCACGACCGGCGCGCTCATCGGCACCTTCGGCGACGTGCCCAAGGCCGCGGCCGAGACGCGCGGCGTGCTCTACGGCCTGCACATCGGCCGTTTCGCCGATCCGCTGTTGCGCGCGCTGTTCTTCGTCTCGGGCCTGGCGGGCTGCCTGATGGTGGCCACGGGCCTCTTGTTGTGGGCCGTGAAGGAGCGTCAGAAATACGCCAAGACCCTCAAGCAGGGCGGACGCATCGGCTTCGGCCTGCGGCTGGTCGACGGGCTGAACCTCGGCGCGATTGCCGGCCTGCCCGTGGCGATGGCTGCCTTCTTCTGGGCCAACCGCCTGCTGCCGGTCGACGTGGCCGGCCGCAACGAGGCCGAGATCCGCTGGTTCTTCATCGTCTGGGGCGCCACCGCCGTGCTGGGCCTGCTGCGCCCGACCCTGCGCATGTGGCAGGCGCAGCTTGCGCTCGGCGCGCTGCTGTTCGCACTGCTGCCGGTGCTCAATGCCTTCACCGGCCCCGCGCCGCTCACCGTGAGCCTGCGCAATGGGCCTAGCTCGGTGGCGGGCTTCGACCTCGTGGTCATCGCGCTCGGCCTGGGGTTGGCGGGTGCGACCTGGCTGGTGGAGCGCAAGCGCCGCAAGGCTTTGGCGGCACCCAAGAAAGCCGTCAAGCCGCCGCCGCCAACGGAACTTGCTGCCTCGGGTCAGGGATCGTGATGCCGCTGCTCGGGTTGGTGTTCGCCGCCTCGCTGGCCGGCTTCTGCGCGCTGAGCCTCGCGATGGACCGTCACAGCGAAGACGTCTTCGGCCGCGGCCACACGCCGGGCGCCTGGCGCCGATGGCTGCAGCTCGGGGGCACTGCGCTGCTGTGCCTGTCGCTGTGGGCCAGCCTGGAGGCGGCGGGCGGGTCGGTGGGGTGGGTGTTGTGGCTGGGGGCGTTGACTGCGGCGGCGCTGGCGACGGTCGGGTTGTTGAGTGGCTTGCCGCACCGTTTTCCGCGCATTGCCATGGGCGCGGCGGTGCTCGCGATCGGGCAGGCGCTGTTCTGCGCGCTGCCCGCCTGATTCGCGCTCAGGCGCGCATCAACGCCTCGATCTCATCCGCCTTCACCGGCACCCCCCGCGAAATCAGTTCGCAGCCCGTGGCCGTGACGATCGCGTCGTCCTCGATGCGGATGCCGATGTTGTGGAATTTCTCGGGCACGCCCTCGCCGGGGCGCACGTAGATGCCGGGCTCCAGCGTCAGCACCATGCCCGGGTGCAGGATGCGGCTCGGGCGGTTCTTGATGAGTTCGTTGGACAGCGGGTCCTTGCGCTCGCTCACCTCGCCCACCTGCGTGGGTTCGACATAACTGCCGCAGTCGTGCACGTCCATGCCCAGCCAGTGGCCGGTGCGGTGCATGTAGAACTGGAAGTAGGCGCGCGAGTCGATCACGTCGTCGACGCCGCCGACCTTGTTGCCGTCGAGCAGGCCCAGGTCGAGCATGCCCTGCGCCAGCACCTTCACGGCCGCGTCGTGCGGGTCGTTGAAGCGGTTGCCGGCCTTGGTGGCGGCGGCCGAGGCGTCCTGGCTGGCCAGCACCAGGTCGTACAGCGCGCGCTGCGGGCCGCTGAACTTGCCGTCGGCCGGGAAGGTGCGGGTGATGTCGCTGGCGTAGCCGTCGAGCTCGCAGCCGGCGTCGATCAGCACCAGCTCGCCCTTGCGCACGGGCGCGGCGTCGGCACGGTAGTGCAGCACGCAGGCGTTGGCGCCGGCCGCGACGATGGAGCCGTAGGCCGGGTACTGCGAGCCGCCCAGGCGGAACTCGTGCAGCAGCTCGGCGTCGAGGTGGTACTCGCGCACGTCCTTGCCCTCGCGCAGCATGCGCGCCGACAGCTGCATCGCGCGGATGTGGGCGCGGGCGCTGATCTGTGCGGCGCGGCGCATGATGTCCTGCTCGTGCGCGTCCTTCACGAGGCGCATCTCGTCGAGCGGGCCGCACAGGTCGCGCTGCTCCTCGGGGCACAGCGCGCCGTAGCGCACGCGCGCGCGCACCGACTGCAGCCAGCCGTCGATGCGGGTTTCCAGGCCCTTGTGGGTGGCGAAGGGGAACCACACGGTCGAGCGGTTTTCGAGCAGCTTCGGCAGCTTGGCGTCGAGGTCGTTCACCGAGAAGGCCTCGTCCACGCCCAGCGCGGCGGGGGCGGCGTCAGGGCCGAGGCGGTAGCCGTCCCAGATCTCGCGTTCCAGGTCTTTCGGCGCGCAGAACAGCGTGGCGCGGCCGTCGCCCGCCAGCACCAGCCAGGCGTTGGGCTCGGTGAAGCCGGTCAGGTAGTAGAAGTAGCTGTCGTGGCGGAACAGGAAGTCGCTGTCGCGGTTGCGCTGGCGCTCGGGCGCGGTCGGGACGATGGCGATGCCGTCCTTGCCCAGTTGCGAAGCGAGGCGCGCGCGGCGCTCGGCGTAGATCGTGGTGTCATTGAGCATGGGATTTCACTTTCGATACGGTGCAAGTCCGGGGTCCGCGGGTACCAGATGCCGCCATGGGAACACATCCTGTGCAAAGTGGCTGACGTAGCCGCCGATCGTTGACTGGATGACCATGAATTGCAGCCCCTGCCGCACGCCCTGCAGCTGCTGCAGCTGGGCCAGGTCGAGGCAGGTGTTGCGCAGCCTCAGCACGCGCAGCTGCGCGCCCACGGGGCTGTGCAGCAAGGCCTCGTAGTCTTCGAAGGCCGTGATGCCGCCGGGCGTCCGGTCGGCCGGCCACGCCATCTGCTGCTCGGTGGATTCGGAAAAATCCAGCAGCCTGAGGCCCGGCAGCTGCGTTGCGGCGGCCAGGTGGCGGATGAAGTGCTGCGTGTCGAAATGCGCGCCGACGCACAGACTGGTCAGTTGCGGCAGCGGCACGGCGAAGAAGTCGGCGTTCGGCGCGTTCGGCACTGTCAGTTCGCTCAGGTGCGGCGTCTTGCGCACCCATCGCGCGATGTCGCCGCCTTCCTCGAGGATGCCGTCGCTGGTGCAGACGAGCGACTGGTTGTGGTCCTCCGGCTGCGTCGGCTTGATGAACAGCGAGCGCAGGCGGGGAAACATCACCGGGCTCTCGAGCAGCGGCGTGAACATCCATTCGCGCGAGCCGTTGGCGCCGCTGTCGGGGCCGTTGAACGACAGCGAGGTGATGCAGTCGGCCACGTCCTGCCGGCTCAGGCAGGCCAGGGTTTCGTCGAAGGCGTCGCCCCAGGTGTCGCCGAAGTATTCGACGTGCCAGCCCTGGCGCATGGGCGCGAGGCTCAGGCGCGTGAAGTCGCTCACGTAGAGCGGCACGGTCAGCGGGTCTTCGGGCGCGCCGTCGTTGCGTTCGGCGGCGGTGGCCAGGGCCAGGTCCTGCAGGCGCTGCGGCAGCAGGCGCAGGGCGTCGGGCAGCGGCGCGAGCGTCATGCGCCCGCTGCCGGCGCGACCCCGGCGTTGAGTTGCTGCAGGCGCTGCGGCGTGCCCACGTCGGTCCAGTCGCCGGTGTAGAGCTCGGCGCTCACCTGCTGGTTGTCCATCGCGGCGCGCAGGATCGGTGCCAGCGGGGCCTTGATGCCGCCCGGGTTGCCGGCCGGGATGTCGCTGTACGGCGGCGCGAACAGCGCGGCGCGGTACAGGCCGATGGTCGAGAAGGTGTATTTGTCGGCCGCCTGGTTCAGCGCGAGCCCGTCGGGCGAGAGGCCGAAGTCGCCCTTGAGGTTGTGCGCCGGGTTCGGCACCAGCCACAAGTGGGCGAGCTTGCCGCTGGCCAGGAAGCGGTCGACGGCGGCCTGGGTGAAGCGAAAGCCGGGCGCGAACACGTCGCCGGCCGCGACCCAGAAGACCTCGCCCAGGAGCGGCAGCGCGCGCACGATGCCGCCCGCTGTTTCGAGCGCGCCGCCGAAGTCGCGGCCCTCGTCGGAATACGAAATGGACAGCGCGCCATGCCCTTCCAGCACAGGGTTCGGGCCGAACCGGTCGGCGACCTGCGCGCCAAGCCAGTCGGTGTTGACCACCAGTTCGGTGAAGCCGCCATCGGCCAGCGCTTCCATCGGCCACTGCATCAGCGGCTTGCCGCGCACTTCGAGCAGGGGCTTGGGCGTGGCGTCGGTCAGCGGCCGCATGCGTTCGCCGCGGCCGGCGGCCAGGATCATCGCGCGCACCGCCATCACTGCACCGACCCGGCCACACGGCCGCGTTGCAGTTCGTTGCGTTCGCTGTGGCGGGGCTGGAACAGCGCCACCAGGCAGGCCATCAGCGCGTGCGCCTTGGCCGAGTGGTCGGCGCCGAAGTTGCAGACGTACACGTCGAGCGTCACGCCGCGCTGCTCCGGCCAGGTGTGGATGCACAGGTGCGATTCGGCCAGCAGCAGCGTGGCCGTCACGCCGCCCGGCCCCTGCGGCGTGGCCGGAAAGCCGTGGACCAGCTTGCCCACGGCCTGCAGCCCGGCGGCGGCCACGGCCTTGGTGCAGACCTCGCCGAGCGCGCGCCCGTCGGTGAGCCATTGGAGGCCGCATTGGCAGTCGTGGAGATCGGCGGTGAGGTGCAGCCCTTGCATGGGGGGCAACTCTAGCAGCCGGGCCTGCGACACAAGAGAGCATCAGCGGGGTGTTGGCCCTGTATCGAGGCCGGGCGCGGCTCGCCCGGTAAAATCTCGGGTTCTCCCGTATCCCCCACCCACCCTTTTCCCCCGAAAGCCCACTGCCCATGGCAAACCAAGCCCTGATGGCCAACGCGATCCGCGCGCTGGCAATGGATGCCGTTCAACAAGCCAATTCCGGACATCCGGGCGCACCGATGGGCATGGCCGACATGGCCGTCGCCCTGTGGGGCGAGCACCTGCGCTACAACCCCGCCAACCCGCACTGGTTCGACCGCGACCGCTTCGTGCTGTCCAACGGCCACGCCTCGATGCTGATCTACGCGGTGCTGCACCTCACGGGCTACGACCTGCCCCTGGCCGAGATCAAGAACTTCCGCCAGCTGCACAGCAAGACCGCCGGCCACCCCGAAGTCGACGTCACCCCCGGCGTCGAGACCACCACCGGCCCGCTGGGCCAGGGCATCACCAATGCCGTGGGCTTCGCGCTGGCCGAGAAGCTGCTGGCCGCCGAGTTCAACCGCAAGGACCTGGCCATCGTCGACCACCACACCTACGCCTTCCTGGGCGACGGTTGCATGATGGAAGGCATCAGCCACGAAGCCTGCGCCCTGGCCGGCGCCTGGCACCTGAACAAGCTGATCGCCCTGTACGACGACAACGGCATCAGCATCGACGGCCAGGTCAAGCCCTGGTTCATCGACAACACCGAAGAACGCTTCAAGGGCTACGGCTGGAACGTCGTCGGCCCGATCGACGGCAACGACGCCAAGGAAGTGGCCAAGGCCATCGCCAAGGCCAAGAAGGAAGCCACCAAGCCCACGCTGATCGTCTGCAAGACCACCATCGGCAAGGGCAGCCCGAACCGCGCCGGCACCGCCAAGGCGCACGGCGAGGCGCTGGGCGCCGAAGAAATCAAGCTCACGCGCGAAGCCATCGGCTGGCCCTACCCCGCCTTCGAAATCCCGGCCGAGGTGTATGCCGACTGGGACCACAAGGCCGAAGGCGCCAAGTCCGAAGCCGCCTGGAACGACACCTTCGCCGCCTACACGGCCGCGTACCCCGAACTCGCCGCCGAGTTCACGCGCCGCATGAAGGGCGAGCTGCCCAAGAACTTCCACCAGGTCGCGTTCGACACCGTGGTAGCCGCCCACACCAAGGGCGAAACCGTGGCCAGCCGCAAGGCCAGCCAGCTCGCGCTGGAAGCCTTCACGGCCGCGCTGCCCGAAATGCTCGGCGGCAGCGCCGACCTCACGGGCTCCAACCTCACCAACACCAAGAGCACCGCCGCGCTGCGCTTCGACGCCAAGACCGGCGCCGTCGTGCTGAACGCGCCCCCCGCACCGGTGGTGCCCCAGGGCGGCGAAGACGAAGCCGCACAAGGTGATGCCGTCGAGCCGCCGCACGGCGAGATCGGCCGCCACATCAACTACGGCGTGCGCGAATTCGGCATGGCCGCCATCATGAACGGCGTGGCGCTGCACGGCGGCTACATCCCCTACGGCGGCACCTTCCTCACCTTCAGCGACTACAGCCGCAACGCCATCCGCATGGCCGCGCTCATGAAGCGCCGCGTGGTGCACGTGTTCACGCACGACTCCATCGGCCTGGGTGAAGACGGCCCGACGCACCAGTCGATCGAGCACGCCGCCTCGCTGCGCCTCATTCCCAACCTGGACGTCTGGCGTCCGGGCGACACGGCCGAAACCGCCGTGGCCTGGGCCGTGGCGCTGCAGAACCAGTCGCGCCCGACCGCCCTGCTGCTGAGCCGCCAGAACATCGCCTACGCCGCCAAGAGCGACCTGGGCGATATCAGCCGCGGCGCCTACGTGCTGTCCGAGCCCGAGAACGTCGGCCTCAAGAACAAGAAGACGGCCGCCGTCATCATCGCCACCGGCTCCGAAGTGCAGCTCGCGCTGGCCGCCCAGAAGCTGCTGGCCGACAAGAAGATCGCCGTGCGCGTGGTGTCGATGCCTTCGACCACCACCTTCGACCGCCAGGACCTGGCCTACAAGAAGGCCGTGCTGCCCAAGAAGATCCCGCGCGTCGCGGTCGAAATGGGCTGCACCGACGGCTGGTGGAAGTACGGCTGCGCGGCCGTGGTCGGCATCGACAGCTACGGCGAGTCGGCCCCCGCGCCCGTGCTGTTCAAGCACTTCGGTTTCACGGCGGAGAACGTGGCCGCCACCGTGGAAGCGGCCCTGCGCGACTGAGCGTCGCGCGGTTCGTCCTCTTCCCGTCCGATCAAAAGTTTTTCAACCTTAGGAGCAAGTCAGATGGCTATCAAACTCGGTATCAACGGCTTCGGCCGCATCGGTCGCAACGTGCTGCGCGCAGCCGTGCAGAACTTCAAGAACGACATCGAAATCGTTGCCATCAACGACTTGCTCGAGCCGGAATACCTGGCTTACATGCTCCAGTACGACTCGGTGCATGGCCGCTTCAAGGGCGAGGTCACGGTCGAAGGCAACACGCTGATCGTCAACGGCAAGAAGATCCGCCTGACGCAAGAGCGCGATCCGTCGCAGCTCAAGTGGAACGAAGTCGGCGCCGACATCGTGCTCGAGTCGACCGGCCTGTTCCTCACCAAGGAAACCGCGCAGAAGCACATCGACGCAGGCGCCAAGAAGGTGATCCTGTCGGCCCCCTCGAAGGACGACACCCCCATGTTCGTCTACGGCGTGAACGACAAGAAGTACGCTGGCGAAGCCATCATCAGCAACGCCAGCTGCACCACCAACTGCCTGGCCCCGTTGGCCAAGGTGCTGAACGACAAGTGGGGCATCAAGCGCGGCCTGATGACCACCGTGCATGCCGCCACCGCCACGCAGAAGACCGTGGACGGCCCGAGCAACAAGGACTGGCGCGGCGGCCGCGGCATCCTGGAAAACATCATTCCGTCGTCGACGGGCGCGGCCAAGGCCGTGGGCGTGGTGATCCCCGAGCTCAACAAGAAGCTCACCGGCATGAGCTTCCGCGTGCCGACCTCCGACGTGTCGGTGGTCGACCTGACCGTCGAACTCGTCAAGGACGCCACCTACGCCGAGATCTGCGCTGAAATGAAGGCTCAGAGCGAAGGCGCGCTGAAGGGCGTGCTGGGCTACACCGAAGACAAGGTCGTCGCTACCGACTTCCGCGGCGACCCGCGCACCTCGATCTTCGACGCCGAAGCCGGCATTGCGCTGGACGGTACGTTCGTGAAGCTCGTGAGCTGGTACGACAACGAATGGGGTTACTCGAACAAGTGCCTCGAGATGGTGAAGGTCGTGTCGAAGTAAGACGCCAGACGCCAAAAGAAACGCGCCCGAGGGCGCGTTTTTTATTGGCTGCGCGAGGTGCACTGCTGTGCCTCCTAGAATCAAATAACAATTCATTACGAGGAGAAGCACGTGATTGCAAGACTGGCTGGTATCTGCGCGGGTGCCCTGTTGATCGTGGGCTGCGCTCACCGGGCGGAAGTCGGGAGCACGTCGGCGGCTTACGAGGTCCGCCGTGACCGGGTCCAGTCGAGCAAGGCGTACGTCGCTGTGTCGAGTGATCTGGCGACGCTCGAGAAAACCGTCAAGCCGGGCCACATCTGCGGTCCGCACAACTTCCCGGTGGCACTGGGCCCAGCCATCAAGACGTCCATCGTGCGTACGGTCTCGGGGGCGCACTCATCGGTGGTGCCGATTTCGACAGCCTCGGAAGCGGGCCGCGATGGCGTGCTCTACACCTTTGCCCTCGATGACTTCAACCCGCGCCTGCGGTTCCAGCCGGGCTTCTTCGTTCCCACCGCGGATGCGAGCGTCGAGATCTCCATCAAGACCACGGCAGTTTCCGCCGATGGACGGGAACTCGCGACGACCACGGTGCGCGGCTTTGGCCAGGAGTCGCTCGATGGCCAATGCCCTGTGGGTGCAGAGGCCCTTGGGAAAGCCACTGAAAAGGCGATCCGGGTCTCGCTGGAAAACTTCGTGGCGCGTGTGATCAACCAGCGTCTGGACTGACGTCCGTCTGCGAAAGCTTCAGCGCAGCTTCTCGTTGCGCCGTATCTCGCTGCTGAGCTGCGCCGTCATCCGCGTGGCCGCGCGCCGGGCGGCCAGGCCGTAGTCGCCGTTGAACTCGCCGAACTCCGCCGTGCCGTTGCCGACCGCGCGCACGCGCGTGACTTCGGCGCCCGCGGTGTCGGTCACCACGCAGGCCACCTCGGCCGTGAAGGCGGTGGGCGGCCAGGTGATCCACGAGGACGAGCTCGAATCGGTCCTGATCTGCGGCGTGAACACCAGCGACACGCCCGCCGCCTCGTTGGCCTTGGCATCGCCGGCGGTGCGCAGCACGACCACGTTGCGGTAGACCGCGCGCAGTGCGTCGCGGATCGATTTCTCGAGGTCGCGGTACGGGTAGTAGCTCACGCGGTCACCGCTGCCGCCGGCGGTGGTCACCTGCAGGTCGCGCTGCGCGTCGGTCATCACGTAGGCCACCTTCTTGGGAATGAGGTGGGCGGCCGACCGGGGCGGTGCGGTCTCGGTGATCATCGTGATCGGGTGGGCGCAGCCCGCCAGCAGCACGGCGGTTGCCAGCGCTGTGGCCAGCCGGGGCATCGGAGAAGTAAGAAGAAACGACATGGTGCTTCTCCGGCCTTACTGCGCAGGCGGCGCGATGGCCGCGACGAATTGCGGATCGGCATACACCTGCCGCAGCAGCGCCCGCACCAAGCGCGGGTACGCGGCCTGCCCGGCGGGCACGGCCACGATGTTGGCGTAGCTCGAGTCGAAGGCAATCTCGCCGCGGTAGGTCTTGCGCAGCGTCTGCGCGGCGTTGCGCGTGACGGTGACTTCGACGTCCATGCGGCCCGAGCCGTTGATCACGCCCAGGTCGAGCTCGTTGACGAGGATGCGCGCCGCGATGCGGGTCGGCGCCTTGGGGTCGTAGACCGAGATCTCGCTCAGGTCGCGCATCAGCGCATCTTCGAGGTACTGGGCGAAGGTGCCGCTGGGCGACACGAGCCTGGCGCGGCGCAGGCCCAGGGTGTTGATCCTGTCGTTGGGGTCGGTGGGTTGCACCTTGGCCACCGCGACCTTGCCGGGGTTGTGGGCCTCGAGCCGGTCGAGCGCCTCGTAGTCGGCGGCATAGGGCGGTGCGCCGAGCTGTGCGCAGCCCGTGGCCAGTGCCGCCAGCAGGAGCGCGCCAGTGCGCCAGCGCACGCCTTGCGGTCTGGAGACGATCGCCATGTCTTGAACCCCCTCGTCCGAGATGTCTTCTTCTCCCCGGCGCGAGGGTAGCAGGCATCGCGCCGCGCGCGAAGGCGGCGCGAAAGACTCAGATCGGTTCGAGCACGTGGATGCGCTTGCTCTCGGTGAGCTCCCTGGTCTGGGCGCTGAAGGCCGCCATGTGCGGCGCGACCGCGTGCGCCTGCAGGGCCGGCAGCGAGGCCCACTTCTCGATCACCACGAAGGTGTCGGGTCCGAAGCTGGCCTTGGACGGGGGAATGCCCTGCGCGTCGATCGTGGCGGCGTACTCGATGCAGCCCTCTTCGGCGAGCACGGCGGCGCGGTTGGCCTTGAAGGCTTCGAGCAGCAGGGCGCGCTGGCCGGGCTTGGCGGTGATGACGGCAACGACTTGGATCATGGAACAGGGTCTCCGGTGAAGTGACATGAACAGAGGAATGCAACGGCCGAATCTACGAGATCGCACGCCGGTGCGCAGGTCCGGTGGGCGACAAGGCCGGCATGCACATGCCGCATGCGACAGTTACCCGCGAGACACACTCTCGCCCCGCCACGGTCGTGGCGAGGTCATAGGATCGGGTCATCTTCCGCATTGACCTGCCTTTGCCATGTTCATCGTCACCCTGACCTACATCCGTCCGCTCGAGGAACTCGACGCGCTGATGGATGCGCATGTCACCTGGCTCAAGAAGCACTACGCCAGCGGCCTGTTCGTGGCCTCGGGGCGCCAGGTGCCGCGCAAGGGCGGCGTGATCCTCGCGCGCTCGGGCGACCGCGAGGGGCTCGAGGCGGTGCTGGCGCGCGACCCCTTCGTGCAGGGCGGCGTCGCGCGCACCGACGTGATCGAGTTCATCCCGAGCATGACCGCGCTGAGCGTCGAGGTGCTGCGCGGCTACTGAGAACCGCGCAGCCCCGGAAGCCGATGTAGATCAGGCTCCCGGCACTTCCTCGCGCCCGTCCGGGTGCCGCGCAAAGCGCGCGGCCTCGGCGCCATGCACCGGCGCCGGGTCGGTCCAGGGCCAGCCGCCGAACTGCGTGCGGCGGTAGTCGGCCATCGTCTGCGCGATCTCGGCCTGCGTGTTCATCACGAAGGGGCCGTACTGCGCCACCGGCTCGCCGATCGGGCGGCCCTGCAGCAGCAGGAACTCGCCGTCACCCTCGGGGCCGTTGCACAGTTCCACGGCCGCGTCGGCGCGCAGTTCGATGGCCGCCGGTCCGTCCACGCGCCGCCCCGCCACTTGCGCGGTGGCGCCCTTGAAAAAATACAGCATGCGCCGCGTGCCCTCGCCGGCGGCGGGCGGCAGCGTCCAGCGCGCGCCGGGCGTCATGCGCAGCGTCCAGATCGCCAGGTCGGCACCCGCCTGCGCGGCCCACGAATCGGGCGGCGGCGCGAGCGGGTCGATGGCCGCCTGGGCCTGCGCGTCATCGCGGCCGAAGCGCCCGGCGATCACCGCCACCTCGGTGCGGCCGCCCTGCGCGTCGTCCGAGGCGAAGCGCGGAATCGCCTCCGACCAGAACATCGTGAAGTGCGGCTCGGCCATCTTGTTCTTCGCCGGCAGGTTGAGCCAGATCTGGAACAGCTCCAGCGGATTGGGCGCGCCGGCGTCCAGCAGCGGGAACATCTCCGAATGCACGATGCCCTTGCCGGCCGTGAGCCACTGCACGTCGCCGCCGCCGAAGCGCGCCGTGGCGCCCAGCGAGTCGGAGTGGTCGACCAGGCCCTTGCGCACGATGGTCACCGTCTCGAAGCCGCGGTGCGGGTGCGAGGGAAAGCCCGGCACCGTCTCGCCGTGGTACATGCTCCAGCCGTCCTTGCGGCTGAAGTCCTGGCCGATCTGGCGGCCGGCCAGCGAGGCCTCGGGGCCCATGCGGCCGTTGCCCTTCGGGTACGCGTCGTCGTGATAAACGCAGAACAGGAAGGGGTCCAGCGTCTGCCACGGGAAGCCGAGCGGCTGGACCTGGACGATGGGAGACGCGCTGCGGTTGTCGTTGCTGTCGGACATGTCGGTATTCCTTGGTGAGGCAGGCATGGCCGCCATGCGGGCCGTGCCGGAACCAGGAATATCGGGGCGCCGCCGCCTTTCGGTAGGTGCCTTCCGCGCAACGATCAAGAGCGCATATGGAACGATGGGCATCGTCCGGCCCCCACGTTCACTGCGAGGGCATCTCGGCGTTCGGGTCCATGTAGACCAGTTCCCAGATGTGGCCGTCCAGGTCCTGGAAGCCGTGGCCGTACATGAAACCGTAGTCCTTCGGCTCGCGCGGCGTCGTGCCGCCGGCGGCCACCGCCTTCGCGACCAGCTCGTCGACCTCGGCGCGGCTCTCGCACGACAGGCACACCAGCACTTCGTTCTCCTTGCGGGCGTCCGCGATGCCCTGGTTCGTGAAGGTCTTGAAGTAGTCCTCCATCAGCAGCATCGCGTGGATGCTGCCTTCGTGGATGACCATGCAGGCGGCGTTCGCGTCGGTGAACTGCGGGTTGAAGGTGTAGCCCAGCGCGCCGAAGAAAGCCTTGCTCTTGTCGAGGTTCCGGACGGGGAGGTTCACGAAGATCTGCTTGGTGGCCATGGTGAGGTTCCTGTGTCGATGAAGGGTGGATCGGGTGTTTTTCGACGTCTTTGTGTACGCCGTCCACAAAAGATATCAAAGAAAATGGACGGTGTCCACATGATTTTTCGATGCACCGGAAATCGGCCGGCACCACGTCGCTGAGGGGGAAAAAGAGCGGGCATCATGAACACCATGGAAATCGAGTTCAAGTTCTGCATTCCCGCCGGCCGCCTGAAGGCCGTCGAAGCCGCGTTGCGGCGCGGCGCCGTCGTGCGCACGCGCCTGCAGGCCCGCTATTTCGACACCGCCGACCAGCGCCTCGTCGCCGATGGCATGGTGCTGCGGCTGCGCAAGGAGGGCCGGCGCTGGGTGCAGACCGTCAAGGCCGCCGGCGACAACGCGTTGCACCGGCTCGAGCACAACGTCGACCTGGGCACCGGCGCCGCCGCGCCCGCCATCGACCCCGCACGCCACGCCGGCACGCCCGTCGGCGAGCGGCTGGCCCGCCTGCTGCAAGCGGCCGACGGTGGTGCGCTGCCGCTGGTCGAGCGCCAGTCGACCGACATCGTGCGGCTTACGCGCGACCTGCGCGTGAGCGGCCCGGCCGGCGCCGTGGTCGAGATGGCACTCGACGTCGGCAAGGTCGTCGCGCACGCGGGCACGCCCGCGCAGCGCGCCTCGCCTGTGTGCGAGCTGGAGCTCGAACTCAAGAGCGGCGACGTGCAGGGGCTCGTGGCGCTCGCGCGGCGCTGGTCGCAGCAGCATGGCCTGTGGTTCAGCACCGTCTCGAAGGCCGAGCGCGGCATGCGCCTGCTGGCCGAACAGGAGACCGTGCCCGCCGTCAAGGCCGAGGCGCCGCGCTTTTCCACTCATGGCCGAGACGGCCGCGCCCTCCAGCAGGCCGTGGTCGCGTCGTGCCTGGACCAGATGCTGCCCAACGCCAGCGAGATCGCCGCGGGCAGCACCGACGAAGAACAGATCCACCAGCTGCGCATCGGCATCCGCCGCCTGCGCACCGCGCTGCGCGAACTGGCGGGGCTCGACGCTGACACCAGCCGCTTCGACGCCGCCGCCTGGGAGCCGCCGCTGGTCGACGCCTTCCGCGCGCTCGGCGAACTGCGCGACCGCGAACAGGTCGTGAAGCTCGCGCAGCCGCGGCTGCGCGAAGCGGGAGCGCCGGAGGTCGATCCGCTGGTGGGCGATGTCGACAGTGCCGCTGCCGCGCCGGCACCGACACCCGGCGACATCGTGCGCGCCGCCGCGTTCCAGGACGTGCTGGTGTCGCTGATCGGCTTCACCGCTGCCGCACCCGAGTCGACGGGCCCGACGCCGCTCGCTGCCGACGCGGCCCTTCAGTTGCTGCGCGAGCGGCTCCAGCGCTTGCACAAACAGGCGGTGCGCGACGGCCCGCGTTTCGAATCGCTCGCCACCGAACACCAGCACCGCGCGCGCAAGCGGCTCAAGCGCCTGCGCTACCTGGCGGAGTTCGCGGCGCCGCTGTTCGCCGAGGCGGAAGGCGGCAAAAAGAAGAAGGACGCGGCCGAGCGCTACCTGAAGGCCCTGCGCCCCGCGCAGGACGCACTGGGCGCGTTCAACGACGAGGCGGTCGCACTTGCGCTGTACCGCGAGGTCGCGGCGCGCGATCCGCGTGCGTGGTTCGCGGTCGGCTGGTTCAGCGCGCGCCGCGCAGCGGGGGCGACGGCGTGTCGCGATGCGTTGGAGACGATCGGCGAGGCGCCGAGGTTCTGGAAGAAGAACTAAGAAGAAACAACTGGCGAAGCGAACGCCGGGCCACGCGGCCCTCGGCGTTCGTCACCGACCCTGTCACTCAGTGATGGTGCCCATGCGCCCCATGCACATGTCGGTGCTCGATCTCCACCGGCAGCGCCGCGCGCACGTCCGTCACCTGCAGGCTGAACTTCAGCGCCTTGCCGGCCCAGGGGTGGTTGCCGTCGAGCAGCACGACCGGGCCCTTGATCTTGGTCACGGTGAACACGTGCTCGGTGCCGTCGTCGAGCCGGCCCTGCAACTGGCCGCCGACCTTCACGCCGGGTGGGAACTCGGTCTTGGGGATGGTGCGCACCAGCGCCTCGTCGCGCAGGCCGAAGGCGTCTTCGGGGGCGAGGTTCAGCGTGGTCTGGTAGCCCTTTTCCTGGCCGTCGAGCGCCTGCTCGATCTTGGGCAGGGTGTTCTCGTAACCGCCATGCAGGTAGGCCATCGGCTCGGGGCTGGCTTCGATGAGCTTGCCCTGGGCGTCGGCGACTTTGTACTTGAGGGTGACGACGGTGTCTTTTTCGATTTTCATGGCGGGCATTTTCACGCGAATGCCCATCGTTGCGCTGGGAGGCCGGACGAACCCCCAGGTGCCATGCCAGGGCGACGGCGTGAATGCCGGCGGATGCGCGTGGCGCCCTAAAGGCGCTTGCCGAATGCCGCGTCGCCGCTGACCGTGATGAAGAGCGCCTGGGTCGCCCGCGTTGCCGCGACATAAAAGAGCCGGGCTTCTTCGCGTTCGTCGTCGGTTTCGCGGGGCATGGCACCGCTTCCGACCACCGCAACGACGGGAAACTCAAGTCCCTTGCTGGCGTGCATCGTGAGCACCTTGATGGTGTCTGCGTCGGGCTTGAAGTCGCCCGTTCCCTTGCGGACTTGGTGCGGCAACTTTCGATGTCGCAGCGCGCTTGCGCACTCTTCCATGGCGGCGTACTGGCGACAGATCACGGCCATGTCGCCCCATGCATGCCCCTCCTGGTGTGCGGCGCTCAGCAACTCAGCGACCTTGACCGCCTCGTCACGCAACGTGGGCAGGCGAATCACCAAGGGCGCATGGCCTTCGCGTCCGCAACTGATGGGGTGCAGCAGCGGAATGCCGTCGTCGTCCTTGTCTTCCGCGGTCAGCAGATCGGAAGCGATCAGGCTCGCGGTCTGCAGGATCTGCTTGGTATTGCGATAGTTGATCTTGAGCACCGTGGTGCGGCCCTGCGCCTGGATGCCTACGCTCTTGAAGCTGAATTGCTTGGTGCGCTGCCGTTCGTAGATGCTCTGCGCATCGTCATACAGCAGCAACAGGCTGTTGGTGCCGGGGTCGACCATCTGCGTCACAAGCCGCAGCCATTCAGGCTGGAAGTCGTGGCCTTCGTCGATCAGCACGGCTTGGTACTGGCCTGAGGGAATCTGCTTGCGGTCCACGCCGCGGATCACGCGGTCGACGATTTCTTCCATGAGCTTCGACGTGCTCATTTTTTCCGTCGGCACCTGCCCGTACGCAACCAACTGGTCCCGGCACCATTTGTGGAAGTGGCGCGCATGCACCTTGTCGCTCAGGCCCTTGGCTTCCATGATCGACGCAAGTTTCACGGCCAACGGTTCGTTGTAGCAGAGCACGAGGATCGGCTTGGTGGTCACGCTCTTGGCCAGGTACTCGGCGCGATAGCCGAGGATCATGGTCTTGCCCGAGCCGGCCACCCCGTGGATCACGCGGTGGCCGTCCCCCAGGCTTCGAGCCAGTTGCTCCTGCTGCAGGTCCATCACCCGCAGAAGGTCGGGAACCAGCGCTTCCGCGTCGTTGTCGTCGAACAGGATGCCTTGGCTCTGTACCCTCACCTCAGGAAACAGCGTCCATCGCACACGGTCGATCTGCGGCAAGGAAAGCGTGCCGCGCATGAGCACTGGGAACATGCTCCAGAACTGGCTTTGCAGCGCTTCGGCGTCGACGCTTTCGGTCATTTCGTCAGAGCACACGACGCGATGGGCTTCGATGGCGCGATGCAATTCGGCTGCTTCGAACTGCTTGCGCGTGATGTTGGTCAGGACGACGCCGTAGCTCCACGGAAAGGTCAGCATGCCCTGCCATTTGCCTTCTGCGTGGACCAACTGCGCGTCGCGCTTGAGGGCGTCGACGACCTGATGCGCATGCTGGCGAGCCTGCTCGGCCGGGTTGATGACGGTCTTGGGGACGCCATCCGCCAGGATTTCCCAACTGCCCTTGCTGGCCTGGCGAATGGTGTCGAGCCGCCAGTCCTTCACTTCAAGAATCAAGAGTCCGCGATGCGGATGCAGCACAACGAAATCGGGATGCGAGCGTTTTGGCCCGACGGGCACGTCGTACCAAAGGAGGTAGTCGCTGTCGAGCTTTTGTTCCAGGCGCTCCGCGAGGCGCCGCTCGCCGGAGGTCATGCGGGAAACGCAACTGCCTAAGGCTGGGATGAGGGTGGCCAAGCTTCGGTCCGCTCCGAAATGATTGTTTCAAAACGTCTCTTGTAAAGCAGGCGGCGTTGCACCGCATCGCGGAACTACCCTGAAAGAGGGGCAACCCCTTTCAACTGCCAAATAAGTCACGAAATCAGAGGGCGCACTCGCGTCGCCCGCCATACATCCGGCAACGCCTCCTCCTCCCGCAGCTTCTGCGTCACCATCCCGATGAACGCCGACACCGCCCGCGGCAGGTGCTTGCGGCTCGGGTAGACCACGCTCAGCCCGTGCCCGGTGCGCTGGTACTGCGGCAGCACCGGCACCAGCCGCCCCGCCTCCACGTCGAGCCGCCCCATGGCCGGTGGCAGCAGCGCGATGCCCAGGCCGGCGATGGCGGCCTTGCGCAAGGCCTGCGCGGTGTTGCCGCTGAAACGGCCGCCCACCTGCACTTCTTCTTCCTTCCCGCCGGGCCCGGTCAGGCGCCAGGTGGTGCGGCCGCTCGGGTGGGCGGGAGTCACGCAGTCGTGGTCGGCCAGGTCTCCCAGCGTGGCAGGGGTGCCGCGCGCGGCCAGGTAGGCGGGGCTGGCGACGAGGCCGTCGGTGCGCGGGCCGAGCAGCTGGCGGGCGACGTACCCCGAGTCGGCCAGCGCGCCGCCGCGGAAGGCGATGTCGATCTGTTCGGCGATCAGGTCGGCCTTGGCGTCGCTGAGCACGAACTCGACGCGCACCAGCGGGTACGCCGCCAGGAAATCGGCCACCCAGGCCATGGGGAAGAAGTCGAAGAAATCGGCCGTGGCCGCCACGCGCACCCGGCCGCTGGGTTCCTGGCTGCCGGTGATGAGCGCCTGCCCGGCCTCGACCAGCCCGTCGACCGCCTCGGCGCAGCGCTCGTGAAAGTCCTGCCCGGCGCCGGTGAGCGTGAGCTTGCGCGTCGAGCGCTGCAGCAACCGGGTGCCGAGCTGCGCCTCCAATTGCTGGATGCGCCGGCTCACGGTGTTGGGCGGCAGGCCCAGCCGGCGGCCGGCCTCGGCAAAGCTGCCGTGGCGCACCACCTGCACGAAGACGGCGATGTCGTTGAGGTCGAGCATGGCGAGGCCTATTCCTTCTGTTCGTGGACGAGTGCAATCCGACTCTACCGTCTAGTCGATCAATGCGTGCGTGCCTAACCTTGGGTCCATGGCCTTGCGGCCTTCGACCACCCCCATTTCATTCAGGAGCACGCACCCCATGACCGGACAGCAACAACAACCCCGCATCGGCATCGTCATCGGCTCGACCCGCGAAGGCCGCTTCGGCGAGAAGCCCGCGCACTGGATCCACGAGATCGCGAAGCAGCGCACCGACCTCGCCTTCGAGCTGGTCGACCTGCGCGAGCACCCGCTGCCCTTCTTCAACGAAGCCGGGGCGCCCGCCTGGGGCCCGGTGAAGAACGAGGCCGCGCAGCGCTGGCAGGCCAAGCTGGCCACGTTCGACGGGCTCATCATCGTCACGCCCGAATACAACCACGGCCCGAGCGCGGTGCTGAAGAACGCGATCGACTGGGCCTACAAGGAGTTCATCCGCAAGCCGATCGGCTTCGTGGGCTACGGCGGCGTGGGCGCGGCGCGGGCGGTGGAGCAGCTGCGGCTGGTCGCGGTCGAGATGCAGATGGCGCCGGTGCGCCACGCGGTGCACATCGGCATGGTCGAGTTCCTGGGCATCTGGCAGCAGGGCAAGTCCTTCGACGACTTCCCGCACCTGGCGCAGTCGGCCACGGGCCTGCTCGACGACATGGCGTGGTGGACCCGCGCACTGAAGAACGCCAGGGAGGCCGTATGAGCGCGGTCGTTGCAGCAGACACCCGCGCCATCGTCTACCGCACGCGCGGCGCGAAGCACGGGCCGATCACGCGGCTCATGAGCCCCGGCGACCTGGGCGAGTACCTCAAGCCCTTCGTGTTCCTCGACCTGTTCGGCTTCGATGTCGACGGCGGCCACAAGGGCTTCGGCCTGCACCCGCACTCGGGCATCGCCACGCTGACGTGGCTCATCGAAGGCGACACGCTCTACGAGGACACGACGGGCGAACAGGGCGTGCTGCGCGGCGGCGGCGTCGAGTGGATGCGCGCCGGCAACGGCGTGTGGCACACGGGCGCACCGGCGCCGGGCGTGACGCGCGTGCAGGGCTTCCAGCTCTGGGTGGCGCTGCCGGCCGCCGAAGAAAACGCGCCCGCGCAGAGCATCTACCTCGCGCCCTCGCAGGTGCCGCAGGAAGGCCCGGCGCGCGTGCTGCTCGGGCGCCATGGCGCGGCGCAGAGCCCCATTCCGGCGCCCTCGCCGATGAGCTACCTGGCCGTGCAATTGAAGGACGGCGAACGCTGGCGCTACACGCCGCCCGCCGGCCACACGGTGGGCTGGGTGGCGGTGAATGCGGGCCGGCTCGACGCGGGCGACGGCACCGGCGGCCCCATCGGCACGGGCGAGCTCGCGGTGTTCGAGGAGTCCGGTGCGGCCATCGACGTCGTGGCGCAGGGCGACACGGCCTTCGTGCTCGGCTCGGCGGTGCCGCACCCGCACGAGCTGGTGATGGGCCACTACTCGGTGCACACGAGCCGCGCGACGCTCGACCGGGGCGAGGCCGAGATCCGGCGCATCGGCGCGAAGTTGCGCGAGGAAGGCCGGCTCGGCTGAGCGACGAACCGCGCGTAAGCCAGCATGCGCCGCGCGGGCGGCTGCGCCAGAATCGTTCGCTTCTGTTTTTCGCGAACGATCCCGCAGCCGCCCGCCATGAATCTCGTCGACGCCTTCGCCGCCCACGCCACCCGTTTCATCGACATCCGGCGCGACATCCACGCGCACCCCGAACTCGGTTTCGAGGAGCACCGCACCTCCGAGAAGGTCGCGAGCCTGCTCACCGAATGGGGCATCGAGGTGCATCGCGGCATCGCGGGCACGGGCCTGGTCGGCGTGCTACGCAAGGGCACGGGCACGCGCTCCATCGGCCTGCGCGCCGACATGGACGCGCTGCCGCTGCACGAGGCCAACGAGTTCGCCCACAAGTCGACGAACCCCGGCCGCATGCACGCCTGCGGCCACGACGGCCACACGACGATGCTGCTGGCCGCCGCCTGGCACCTGTCGCAACAAGGGCCTCATGACTTCGACGGCACCGTGCATTTCATCTTCCAGCCCGCCGAGGAGATGGGCAAGGCGGGCGCCAAGAAGATGATCGACGAGGGCCTGTTCGAGCGCTTCCCGTGCGACGCGGTCTTCGGGCTGCACAACTTTCCCGTCGGCGACGTCGGCCGCTTCGCGCTCAACGAAGGTGCGCTGATGGCGTCGAGCAACACCTACAAGATCACCGTGCACGGGCGCGGCACGCACGCCTCGATGCCGCACACCGGCATCGACCCGGTGGCCGCGGTGGTCACGCTGGCGCAGCAGCTGCAGACCATCGTGGCGCGCACCATTCCCAGCACCGAGCGCGCACTGCTGGCGGTCACGCAGCTGCAGGGCTCGGATGCGCCGAACGTGATTCCCGATGTGGCGACGGTGGGCGGCACGATCCGCACCTTTTCCATCGAGGCCATCGACAAGCTGGAGGCGCGGCTGCGCGAAGTGGCGGCCGGCGTGGCGGCGGCGCATGGCTGCACGGCCGAGGTGTACTTCAACCGCTCCTCGCCGCCGACCGTGAACCATCCGGCTGAGGCGCGCTTTGCCGCCGGCGTGATGCGCGAGGTGGTGGGCGACGACATGGTCACCGACAACTTCCCCGCCGTGATGGGCGCCGAGGACTTCGCGCACATGCTGCTCGCACGGCCCGGGTGCTATGCGTTCCTGGGCAATGGCGACGGCGACCACCGGCTCGATGGCCACGGGCCCGGCCCTTGCATCATCCACAACACCTCGTTCGACTTCAACGACGAGATCATCCCGATCGGTGCCAGCTATTTCGTGAAGCTGGTGCAGCGCTGGCTGCCGTCGGGCACCTGAAAAACGACTTTTTTGTTGACGATGAAAGCGGCCACCTCGATGACTTTTCCCCTGTTCACCCGACGTTCGCTGGCTGCGCTTGCAGCCGCCGTGGCCCTGGGCGGCCTTGGTGCCGCGCACGCGCAGCAGCGCGTGATCCACATCATCGTGCCCTTCGGCACGGGCGCCGTGCAGGACACGGTGGCGCGCGCCTTCAACAACGAGCTGGGCGTCGCGCTCGGCGGCAGCGCCATCGTCGAGAACCGCGCGGGCGCGGGCGGCACGGTGGGCGCCGCGGTGGCGGCCAAGGCGCCGGCCGACGGCAACACGCTGGTGCTGGCGGCGGCCAGCCACAACATCGCGGGCTTCCTGTACAGCAAGCTGCCTTACGACCCGCTGAAGGACTTTGTCGGCGTGGCCAACGTGGGCAATGCGGGCTACGTGCTGGCGGTGGCCAGCGGCATGAACGTGTCCAACACGGCCGACTTCATCAAGGAGGTCAAGGCCAACCCCGGCAAGTACAACTACGCCTCGGCGGGCAACGGCAGCGCCACGCACCTGGCGATGGCGTCGTTCCTCGCGAAGGCGGGCCTGCAGATGACGCACATCCCGACCAAGTCGACCGGCGAGGCCGTGAACGAGGTGCTCGCGGGCCGCGTGCAGGCGGTGATCTCGTCGAGCATCGGCGTGATGGGTTTCCAGGACGACGCACGCGTGAAGCTGCTGGCCTCCACGGGCCAGTCGCGCAGCCCCTTCCTGCCGAAGCTGCCGACGGTGGGCGAGAGCGGCCTGCCGGGCTACGCCTTCGATTCGTGGATTGGCCTGCTGGCACCGGCGGGCACGCCGAAGGCCGAGGTCGAGCGCATCAACGCGGCGGCCAACAAGGTGCTGGCCGATCCGGCGATCCAGGAGCGCTTCAAGCGCCTGGGCGTGGAGCCGCGCAGCCAGAGTGCCGAAGCTTTCCAGAAGCTGCTGCGTGCGGATTGGGATGCGATGGGGGTGGTGGTGAAGGCTTCGGGGGCGAAGGTCGACTGACCTTCTTGTTGTTGTCCGGGTGGGTGCTCCTGTCCGGGGCGCGTGCCCGGGCCACCGGGTACTTCCCTCCGCGAATGTCCCCCGGGGCTGCGCCCCTCCTCCTTGATTTCGCTGCGGGAAGCACCCAGTGTCCCGGGCACGGGACACGCTGCTGGTTCTCTGCCGATCAACCACCGCACTGATCCGATCACGTCGATGGGTTGCCTTGCGCAGCGAAATCAAGGGGGAGGCCGCAGGCCGGAGGACATTCGCGGAGCAAGGTGCCCCGTCGGCGGGATCGCCGCCCTGAACGGCCCGTTCGTTCACAGATATCACAGAACCCCAGCCACCGAAAGAGCGCTTGCCCCACAGATATCCACAAGATATGTACTTAATATATTTAAACTGAGGCAGGTATCCCATGCAGTCGGGCCCTGTCGTTTTTCATTGTTCCCAACCCTAGGAAGAAGCATGAAGTCACAAGCAGGCATGGTTTCCTCACTCAGTCTCGCGGGCCTGGTCGCCCTGGCCGTGGCCAGCCCCGCGCAGGCACAGGAGCAGGTGGTCAAGATCGGCCACAGCGGTCCGCTGTCGGGTCCCAACGCCTTCGCGGGCAAGGACAATGAAAACGGCATCCGCCTGGCCATCGAGGAGCTCAACGCGAAGAAGCTCAGCGTCGGCGGCAAGACGCTGAAGTTCGAGCTGATCTCCGAAGACGACCAGTGCGACGCCAAGACCGGCGTCAGCGTGGCGCAGAAATTCGTCGACGACGGCGTCAAGTTCGTCATGGGCCCGTACTGCTCGGGCGTGGCCATTCCGGCCTCGCGCATCTACAGCGACGGCGGCACGTTGGTGTCCACCGTGGGCACCAACCCGAAGGTCACGCAGGGCGGCTACAAGAACCTGTACCGCATCATCGCCAGCGACAACCAGATCGGCGGCGCCATGGCCGTGTACGCAGCCAAGGAACTGAAGGTGAAGAAGGTCGGCGTGATCGACGACCGCACCGCCTTCGGCCAGGGCCTCGCCGAAGAGTTCACCAAGGAAGCGAAGAAGCAGGGCCTCACCATCGTCGGCCAGGAGTTCACCACCGACAAGGCCGTCGACTTCACCGCCATCCTGACCAACATGAAGGGCAAGGCGCCCGAGGCGATCTTCTTCGGCGGCTACGCGCCGCAGGCCGCGCCCATGGCGCGCCAGATGAAGCAGCTGGCCGTGCCCGGCAAGCTGCTGGGCGGCGACACGGTGTGCAGCCCGGCCACCGGCAAGATCGGCGGCGACGCGGTGAACGACCTGGTGTTCTGCGCGCAGGGCGGCTCCATGCTCGAGAAGGCGCAAAGCGGTCCGGCCTTCAAGGAGAAGTTCAAGAAGCGCTTCAACGTCGACCCCGACGCGTACGCCGCCTCGTACTACGACCAGGTGCTGTTCATCGGCGAGTCGATGAAGAAGGCCAACGCCATCGATCCCGACAAGGTCGGCGCCGAGCTCTACAAGGCCACCTACAAGGGCGTGGCCGCCACCTACGCGTACGACGACAAGGGCAACATGAAGCAGGCGCCCATCACCGTCTTCACCTTCAAGAACGCGGCCCCGGTGCCGATCGCCAGTTACTGAGTGAGCCCCACACCCATGCAACGCATCCAGGTCATCGACTCGCACACGGGCGGCGAGCCCACGCGCCTTGTGATCGGCGGCTTTCCCGATCTGGGAAAGGGCTCCATGGCCGAGCGCCGCGCGCTGCTCGCAGATCAGCACGACAAGTGGCGCGCCGCGGCCGTGCTGGAACCGCGCGGCAGCGACGTCGTGGTCGGCGCGCTGCTGTGCGAGCCGGTGTCGCCGGATGCGGCGGCCGGCGTGGTCTTCTTCAACAACGCCGGCTACCTGGGCATGTGCGGCCACGGCACCATCGGGCTGGTCGCGAGCCTGGCGCACATGGGGCGCATCGGCGTGGGCGAGCACCGCATCGAGACGCCCGTGGGCACGGTGACGACCACGTTGCATGAAGACGGCTCGGTGAGCGTGCGCAACGTGCCCGCGTACCGGCACCTGCACCAGGTGGCGGTCGAGCTGCCGGGCCACGGCCCGGTGCGCGGCGACGTGGCGTGGGGCGGCAACTGGTTCTTCCTCGTGAGCGACCACGGCCAGCGCGTGGCGAGCGACAACCTCGCGGCGCTGACTGACTACACGGCCGCCTTGCGCAAGGCGCTGGCGGCGCAGGGCATCACGGGCACGAACGGCGCGGAGATCGACCACATCGAACTCTTCGCGAACGATGACCAAGGCGCCGACAGCCGCAACTTCGTGCTGTGCCCCGGCAACGCCTACGACCGCTCGCCCTGCGGCACCGGCACCAGCGCCAAGATCGCCTGCCTCGCGGCCGACGGCAAGCTCGCGCCGGGTGCGGTGTGGCGGCAGGCCAGCGTGATCGGCAGCGTCTTCGAGGCGAGCTACGCGATGGACGGCGACCAGGTCATTCCCACGCTGCGCGGCCGCGCGCACATCAGTGCCGAGGCCACATTGCTCATCGACGACGAAGACCCCTTCGGCTGGGGCATCCGCCTCTGACACCGGGGCGCATGGACGCGGACGTCATCGTCATCGGCGCCGGCATCGTCGGAGCGGCGTGCGCCTATGCGCTGGCGCAGGCCGGGCGCCGCGTGCGCGTGCTCGACGCGCGCCTGGGCGGTGCCACCGGCGCGGGCATGGGCCACCTCGTGGTGATGGACGACAACGCGGCCGAGCTCGAACTCAGCCGCCATTCGGTCGCGCAATGGCGCGCCCTCGCGCCGCGCCTGGGCGCCGACTGCGCCTACAGCCCCTGCGGCACGCTCTGGATCGCGGCGAACGACGAGGAAATGGCCGAGGCCGAACGCAAGCAGCAACGCTTGGGCGCGCTCGGCATCGAGAGCCGCCTGCTGGGCGCGGCCGAACTCGCACGCGCCGAGCCCGCGTTGCGCCCCGGCCTGTCGGGCGCGCTCGAAGTGCCGGGCGACGGCATCCTCTATGCGCCGAATGCGGCACGCTGGCTGCTCGCGCAGCACGCGGCCTTGGTGCAGGTCGAGTACGCGAAGGTCGAGGCCCTCGAGGACGACGGCACGCTGCGCCTGGCCGACGGCAGCCGCCGCACCGCGCCGCAGGTCGTGCTCGCCAACGGCATCGAGGCGACGACGCTGTGCCCCGAACTGCCGATCCGCCCGAAGAAGGGCCACCTGCTCATCACCGACCGCTACCCGGGCACGGTGCGCCACCAGCTCGTCGAGCTGGGCTACGTGACCAGCGCGCACCACAGCGACGGCGACTCGGTCGCCTTCAACGTGCAGCCGCGGCCCACGGGGCAGCTGCTGGTGGGTTCGTCGCGCCAGTTCGACACGACCGACCTGGCCGTGGAGGCGCCGATGCTCGCGCGCATGCTCCAGCGCACGCTCGACTACCTGCCGGGGCTCGCCGACCTGAACGCCGTGCGCGCGTGGACCGGCCTGCGCGCCGCCTCGCCCGACGGCCTGCCGCTGCTGGGCAGGCACCCGTGGCGCGAGAAGCTCTGGCTCGCCGTCGGCCACGAAGGGCTGGGCGTGACCACGGCACCGGGCAGCGCGCATGTGCTCGCGGCGCTGATGACCGGCGCGACGCCCGATTTCGACGCCGCGCCGTATGCGCCGCGCGGCCTGCGGGAGCGGGCATGAGCGCTCAGACCTTGCTGCACATCGATGGCCAGCCCGTGCGCGTGAAGGCGGGCAGCTCGGTCGCCGCTGCCTTGCGCGTTGCGGGCGGCATGGGCGCGGCGCGCACCTCGGTCACCGGCCAGCCGCGCGCGCCGTTCTGCGGCATGGGCGTGTGCCAGGAGTGCCGCGTGCAGATCGATGGGCGGCGACGCCTCGCATGCCAGACCGTGTGCGCCGAGGGCATGCGCGTGGAGACCACGGCATGAGCGGCGTGGCGATCGACGCGTGCGATGTGCTGGTCGTCGGCGCGGGCCCCGCAGGCATGGCCGCGGCCGTGGCGGCAGCGGCCAGTGGTGCGTCGGTCGTGGTGATCGACGACAACCCCGCGCCCGGCGGTCAGATCTGGCGTGACGGCCCCGGCGCGTCGCTGCCCCCGGAGGCACGCCGCTGGCGCGAGGCGCTCGCACGCCACGCGAACCTGCGTGTGCGCAGCGGCGCGCGTGTGGTCGCTGCGCCTGCTTCGCATGAACTGCTGCTCGAAGACGCCGAGGGCGCGACGCGCATGCGATGGACAAAGCTCATCCTGTGCACCGGCGCGCGCGAACTGCTGTTGCCCTTCCCCGGCTGGACGCTGCCCGGCGTGACGGGTGCGGGCGGGCTGCAGGCGCTGATCAAAGCCGGCCTGCCGGTCGAGGGCGAACGCATCGTCGTCGCGGGCAGCGGGCCCTTGCTGCTGGCCGCCGCCGCCACGGCCAAGGCGGCGGGCGCGCAGGTGCTGCGCATCGCCGAGCAGGCGTCGTTCGCTTCGGTCGCGGCCTTCGGTGCGAGCCTCGTGCGCTGGCCCGGCAAGGCCGTGCAGGCGCTCACGCTGGCCGATGCGCGCTACCGCACGGCGTCGCGCGTGGTCTCGGCCCAAGGCACGACGCAGGTCGAATCGGTGCGGCTGCGGCAAGGTGATCGTGAGGTCGAGATGGCCTGCGACCGCATCGCCTGCGGCTTCGGCCTCACGCCCAACACGCAGCTGGGCCAGCTGCTCGGCTGCGCGCTGGCGGGGCCGGGGCTCGCGGTCGACGCACTGCAGGCCACGAACGTCGCAGGCCTCTACGCGGCCGGCGAATGCACCGGCTTCGGCGGCAGCGAGCGCGCGCTGGCGCAGGGCACCATCGCCGGCCACGCGGCCGTCGGCGAGACCGCCCAGGCCCGCGCGCACGACCGCGAACGCGCCCGCTGGGACGCCTTCGCCGCCCAACTGCACCGCCGCTTCGCGCTGGCCGACGACCTCAGGGCCCTGCCCCGCCCCGACACGCTCGTGTGCCGCTGCGAGGACGTGCCCTTTGCCGCGCTCTCGGCCTGCACCGGCTGGACCGACGCCAAGCTGCACCGCCGCTGCGGCATGGGCGCCTGCCAGGGGCGCGTGTGCGGCGACGCGGCGCAGTTCCTGTTCGGCTGGACGCCGCCCGCGCCGCGCCCGCCGCTGGTGCCGGTGCGCATCGAGACACTGGCCGGGCTTGCAGCCCCCTGCGACGCCCGACAATGACGGCCACGCATCCGCACACGCACGAGCACATCCACACCCCCACCATGGCCGCCCCGAAGACCGCTCCCCGACCCCCGCCCAAGCGCCGCGCGGCCGACCTGGCCTACGACGCCATCGAGGCGCTGCTGTCCACCATGCAGCTGGAGCCCGGCAGCCAGATCGTCGAGGCCGAGCTGGCCGAGCGCACGGGCCTGGGCCGCACGCCGGTGCGCGAAGCGCTGATGCGCATGGTGTCGATCGGTCTCATCGTGCAGCAGCCGCGCCGCGGCCTGCTGGTGTCGACCATCGACCTGGCCGACCACCTGGACGTGATCCAGACCCGCCGCGTGCTCGAGCAGCTGATCGCCGCCTGCGCCGCGCGCCGCGCCACCGCGCCGCAGCGCCAGGCCATCGTGCGCTGCGCCGAGGCCATGGTCGAAGCCGCGGGCCGTGGCGACCTGAACGACTACATGCAGGCCGACCGCGCGCTCGACCTCGTCACGCACCAGGCGAGCCACAACGACTCGGCGGTGAAGGCGGTGGTGCCGCTGATCGTGCAGTGCCGGCGCTTCTGGTACGCCTACCAGCACGAGGGCGAGATCGTCGAGGGCGCCAACGCGCACCTCGAACTGGCGCAGGGCATCGCCACCGGCGACGAGGCCGCGGCCATCGCGGGCGCCGAGCGGCTCATGGACTACCTCGAAGTCTTCGCCCGGAAAATCATCGACAAGTAGGCCGAAGGGCCTCGCCCGCAGGCGTCCACACCGGGGAACTACGCGTGATCTGCCGGCGCCTTCGCCGCATACTGGCCCGATGGCCGCTGCACCCCGCGCTCGACCCGAAGACTTCTTTACCCCCGACGAGTGGCAATCGCTCACCGCGCGCTCGTCCTGGCGGGGCCTGTGGCTGGTGGCGCACTGCTGGGGCGTGATCGGCGCCGCGATGCTCGTGGGCATCATGTGGCCGTGGACGATTCCGCTCATGGTGCCGATCGTCGGCACGCGCCAGCTGGGTTTGTTCATCCTCATGCACGACGCCGCGCACGCGGGGCTGCACCGCAACCGCAAGGTCAACGACTGGGTGGGCTACTGGCTGTGCTCGCCCACGCTGCGCGACTACCGGCCGTATCACCTGCAACACCACCGCTTCGTGCAGCAGACCGAAGACCCCGACCTCGTGCTGTCGGCGCCTTTCCCGATCTCGCGCGACTCGATGTGGCGCAAGGTCGTGCGCGACCTCAGCGGCCAGACCTTCTACAAGCAGCGCTTCGGCCACATCGCTGACGGCATTCGTCAACGTGCACCGGGCGAATCGGCGCTGCGCGTGTTCGGGCGCGAACTCGCGAAGGACAGGCGTTTTCTCGTCGGCAACGGCCTGGGCCTGCTGGCCTTCACCGTGGCGGGCTATGGGTGGGCCTGGGTGGCGATGTGGCTGCTGCCGATGGCGACCTGGTTGCCGCTCGTGAGCCGCGTGCGCAACATCGCCGAGCATGCGCTGGTGGCGCAGAACGAGGCCGACCCGCTGCGCCAGGCGCGCACCACGCATGCCGGCTGGCTCGAACGCATCTTCGTGGCGCCCTACTGGGTCAACTACCACTGCGAGCACCACATGTTCACCAACCTGCCCTGCTGGGCGCTGCCGAAGGCGCACCGCCTGCTGCAGCGCCAGGGCGCGACCGCGCGCATGGAAGTGCAGCCCGGCTACCTGCAGCTGCTGCGCCAGGCAGCGCCAGTGGCGTAAGCCTTCAGCGGCTGGGTGCGGGCTGCACCGCCGCCACCGGCTGCGCACCGCGCTGCGCCTGCTGGCTCAGCCAGATGCTCGCGATCACGATGCCGATG
Organism: Variovorax sp. GW821-FHT09D04; assembly: GCF_059416405.1. NCBI lineage: Bacteria > Pseudomonadati > Pseudomonadota > Betaproteobacteria > Burkholderiales > Comamonadaceae > Variovorax > Variovorax sp. GW821-FHT09D04. The sequence continues at coordinate 596,834 of NZ_JBWKPA010000002.1, read as the reverse complement.
CCCGCCATCTGCCAGCCCGAGAGGCTCTGGCCCAGCAAGGCCCAGCCCAGGATCACCGCCGTCACCGGGCTCAGGAAGGCCAGCGGCGCGATCGCCGAGGGCTCCAGCCGCGCCACGCCGCGGAACCACACGATGTAGGTGAGCGCGGCGCCGACCAGGCCGAGCCAGGCGAAGCCGACCCAGTTCATCGCCGTGAGCGCCGGCAGCGGCGGTTCCAGCCACAGCGCCACCGGCAACAGCAGCAGGCCGCCGGCCGTCAGCTGCCAGGCCGTGAAGGTCAGCGCCGACACCGGCGGCTGCCAGCGGCGGCTGAGCACCGTGCCGAAGGCCATCGACACGGCCGCCGCGAGCGCCGCGGCGATGCCCAGCGCGTCGAGCGTGGCATTCGGCGTGAGCACCAGCAGCGCCACCCCGCCCATGCCGATCACGGCCGCCGCCACCGACAGCGCGCGCACCGGCGCGCCCAGCAGCAGGCCGGCGAGGAACACCACGAACAGCGGCTGCACCGAGGTGATGGTGGCCGCCACGCCGCCCGGCAGCCGGTAGGCGGCCAGGAACAGCATCGCCCACAGCACCGAGAAGTTCAGCGCGCCCAGCAGCAGGATGCGCCCCCACCACGCCCGGGGCGGCAGCTGGCGCACGATCAGCATCAGCAGCAGGCCCGCCGGCAGCGCGCGCAGCAGCGCCACCGTCAGCGGGTAGTTCGCCGGCAGCAGCTCGGTGGTCACGATGTAGGTGCTGCCCCAGACCGCGGGCGCGATCGCGGTGAGCAGGAGGTCGGTGGTGCGGGAGGTCATGGCTCGAATCTACGGCGTTGACCTGTGGTTGTGAATGCTCGAATAATGAATTGATTCTTTGCTGACAGTCGTCAATCGAGCGCCGGCCCATGGACCATCTCACCGCCCTCAAGGTCTTTCGCACCACCGCCGCGGCGGGCAGCTTCGCCGGCGCCGCGCGGCAACTGGGGCTGTCGGCCGCAGCGGTCAGCAAGAACATCGCCGAGCTGGAGGCGCACCTGAAGGTGCGGCTGATCAACCGGACCACGCGCAGCATGAGCCTCACCGAGGCCGGCGCGGCCTACGTGGAGCGGCTCGCGCGCATCCTTGACGACCTGGACGAGGCCGACGCCGCGCTGGCGCCCGTGGGCGCGAGCCCGGGCGGCGTGCTGCGCGTGAGCGCGCCGCTGACCTTCGCGCTGACCTGCATCTCGCCGCACATCCCCGCCTTCATGGCGCGCCACCCGAACCTGCGGCTGGAGCTGAACCTGCAGGACACCCGCATCGACCTGATCGGCGAGGGCTACGACCTCGCGATCCGCGGCAGCGACCGACTTGAAGATTCGAGCCTGGTCGCGCGCGAGCTGATGACCATGACCCACGTGCTGTGCGGTGCGCCCGGCTACTTCGCGGCCCACGGCCGGCCCGCCGCGCCCGAAGACCTGAAGGCCCACGAGTGCGTGCAGTTCACGCTGTCGGGCCACGCGAACAAATGGACCTTCCGCCGCGCCGGGCGCAGCGTGGCGGTGCCGATCGACGGGCGCTACAAGGTCAGCTCCAGCATCGCCGTGCGCGACGCCCTGCTCGCGGGCTTCGGCCTGAGCCTGGTGCCGCGCATCTATGTCGAACCGGAGCTGGCGGCGGGCCGGCTCGAAGCCGTGCTCGCCGACTGGGAGGCGGATCGCACGCCGGTGTACGCCGTGTACCCGTCGCGTCACCTGGCGGCGAAGACGCGGGCCTTTGTCGACTTCCTGCTGGAGCGGTTCGCGGCGCGTTGAAGCGCGCGGGGGCTAGTCGCCCGCCGGCTCGGCGATCTCGGGCGCTTCCCACCCCAGCAGCTCGGCCAGCCGCTGCACGATCCAGCCGGCCTCGGGCACCGACACGCCCGATTCCGGCGTGGCGAGCCCCGCGTGGATGCGCCGCAGGATCTCGCTTTCGACCGGCACCTCGGTGTGGTGCTGGATCTGCGCATGGCCCACGAGGTGGCCGGCGAGGTCTTCGCAGATCTCGTAGCGCGCGCGCACCACGTCGATCGGCTCGCGCAGGCGCTGGCGTGCGTCGCTGTAGACCGCGAAGAACGAGGGCGGGATGTAGATCTGGTTGTCGTCGGACATGGCGGCGCGTGATGCAGGGCAGGCCCCAATGACAAAACGCGCCCGGGGGCGCGCTCGTCGTGGCTCCGAAGAAAGAGCCGCGGGGGCTGGATCAGCCGCCCTTGCTCGGACGCTTGCCCGGGTTCTTCTTGCTGCGCGTGGCGGTGCCGCGCTCGAGGCTGATCTTCTGGCCGCCACCGTTGCGCGGCACGGTGTAGCCGGGCATGGGCGTCGGCTTCGGGCTGGCAAGACGGTCGGCTTCGGTACGGATTTTCTTGGGCATGGAAAGCTCGGATAAAAAAGATGTTCGACCCCCGATTAGGCCACATCGGCAGATTTCGTCTGCCAAGCGCCCAAACAGGAGCATGGGAGGGATGTCAGGTCGACTGCGGTGTCAGCAGGCGCACCTTGACGCTCTTGCCCTTCACGCGGCCGTTGCCGAGCTTGCGGGCGGCTTCTTCGGCAATGCCGCGGTCCACCGCGACATAGGTCGAGAACTCGTTGACGTTGATCTTGCCGACCTGGTCCTTGGTGTAGCCGCAGTCGCCGGTCAGCGCGCCCAGCACGTCGCCGGCGCGGATCTTTTCCTTGCGCCCGCCCACGATCTGCAGCGTGGCCATGGGCGGCGTGAGCGGTGCGCCCTTGGCGGGCGTGAGCTCGGCCAATTGGTGCCATTCGGACTCGCGGCCCTGCAGCTGTTCGATCTTCCCGACGAAGCCCATCTCGTTCATGCTGGCCAGGTTCAGCGCCAAGCCTTCCGAGCCGCCCTGCTGGCCCACGCGGCCGGTGCGGCCCACGCGGTGGATGTGGATTTCGGAGTCGGGCGTCACGTCGACGTTGATCACGGCTTCGAGCTGCGCGATGTCCAGGCCGCGCGCCGCCACGTCGGTGGCCACCAGCACCGAGCAGCTGCGGTTGGCGAACTGCACCAGCACCTGGTCGCGCTCGCGCTGCTCCAGCTCGCCGAACAGCGCCATCGCGCTGAAGCCCTGCGCCTGCAGCACGTCGACGAGGTCGCGGCACTGCTGCTTGGTGTTGCAGAAGGCCAGCGTGCTCACGGGACGGAAATGGTCGAGCAGCAGGCTCACGGCGTGCAGTCGCTCGCTGTCCTTCACCTGGTACCAGCGCTGGCGGATCTTGCTGCCTTCATGCTGGGCCTGCACCGTGATCTGCTCGGGGTTCTTCATGAACTGCTGCGCGAGCTTGGCGATGCCTTCGGGGTACGTGGCCGAGAACAGCAGCGTCTGGCGTTCCTTCGGGCACTGGCGCGCCACCTTCACGATGTCGTCGAAGAAGCCCATGTCGAGCATGCGGTCGGCCTCGTCGAGCACCAGCGTGTTGAGCGCCGAGAGGTCGAGGTTCTCGCGCTCCAGGTGGTCCATGATGCGGCCCGGCGTGCCCACCACGATGTGCGCGCCGTGCTCCAGGCTGGCGATCTGCCCGCGCAGCGCGACGCCGCCGCACAGCGTGACGACCTTGATGTTTTCTTCGGCGCGCGCCAGGCGGCGGATCTCGGTCGTGACCTGGTCGGCCAGCTCGCGCGTGGGGCACAGCACCATCGCCTGGATGGCGAAGCGGCGCGGGTTCAGGTTGGACAGCAGCGCCAGCGCGAAGGCGGCGGTCTTGCCGCTGCCGGTCTTGGCCTGGGCGATCAGGTCCTTGCCGAGCAAGGCGGGCGGCAGCGCGGCGGCCTGGATGGCCGTCATCTGCGTGTAGCCGAGCTGGGTGAGGTTGGCCAGCATCTGGGGCGACAGCGCCAGCGTGGCAAAGCCGTGGGGTTCGGCCTGGAGGCCGCCGGCTGGGGAGGTGGTGGAGTTCATCGTTCGGCAGCCGGAGACAGACAGACAGGAAAACGCAAGAGGGAAAAAGTGACGGCCCGGAAAAGACAAAGGCCTTGCAGGGCCCCCTCCGGGAGGGCGCTCTGCAAGGCCGGCCGGGCGTCGCTCAGCGGCGGGGCGTGTTGTTGCCCGAGTTGGTCGGCGGGGGGCCGCGGCGTTCCAGGTGACGGAACGTGATGCGGCCCTTGGTCAGGTCGTAGGGCGACAGCTCGAGCGAGACCTTGTCGCCGGCCAGGATGCGGATGTGGTGCTTGCGCATCTTGCCGCCGCTGTAGGCGATCAGCTGGTGGCCGTTGTCGAGCGTGACGCGGTAGCGCGAGTCGGGCAGGACTTCGGTCACTGCGCCGTTCATTTCGATCAGTTCTTCCTTGGGCATGTGTGATTACCTCTGAATCGTTCGATGTGTGTTGGAGATGAAGATGGGCGTGTTGGTTTCAGTCGGCCGGCGGGTCAGCCGGCGTCCAGGAATCTGTCGTTGCGGTGCGGGAAGCAGAAACCTGCCCACCGCGATGCTGTTGCGAAAGTGTCCATGAAGCCTGGGGCGCTGCGTGCCGGTGCGGGGCGCGCAATGCCGAAAAATTAGTGAGAACGGACGCGCCGCACGCGCGATTCGCTTCAACAGGAACGAAGGCAGTGGTGGCATTCATGGGCGCCCGGTCTGGCGCTCCAACACACTGTGAAAGCCGGCGTGGCCCGAGGGCTGGAAACGAGAAGCCTGATGAATCCTGGATCCCGGATTCAGATGGCAACGCAGATCGGCCGGCGGGGGTGACGAAATTCTTCGTCGTGGTATCGAAACGAACCCGACATTATAGCTTGCAGGGCATGACAGTTGCTTGTCTTAAAAACAACGCTCGCATGAAAAAGGCCCCGAAGGGCCATCCATCCTATCAATTTAGCTATTGAAAATATAGCAACCCGCAGGATCAGGCGCAGGCCGGTACCGTCGACGCCGCAGGCGCCGCCGACCGGGCCCGCCGCGCCGCGCGCCACAGCAGCACCAGCCCCGCCAGCTGGGCGGCGGCGCCCACCCAGCCCACCGCGCTCACGCCGAACCACGCGATCGTCGCGCCGCCCAACCCCGAGCCCGCCGCGATGCCCAGGTAGACCGCCGAGGCGTTGAGCGACAGCGTCATCGGTGCGCGATCGGGCGCCAGCCGGATCAGCCGCACCGCCTGCGCCGGCCCGAAGCCCCAGCCGGCGAAGCCCCACAGCGCCGACAGGCCCACGATCAGCGGCAGCGCCAGCCCGCGCGGCAGCATCTGCGCGGCGAACGAGAGCCCGCCCATGATCACCACCAGCGCCAGCGCGAAGCCCCGCGCCATGCGGTCGGCGCCGAAACGGTCGGTGGCCCAGCCGCCGGTCGCGGTGCCCAGCGCGGCGGCCACGCCGATCGCGAAGAACACCGCGCCCACGCCCTCGGCCCCGAAGCCCAGCGTGTGCCCGAGGAACAGCGCGATGTAGGTGTAGAAGCTGAAGCCGCCCGTGGCCCACAGCACCGTGGCCAGCAGCGCCGGCGCCACGCCGGGCTCGCGCGCCACGGCGAAGGTCGAGGTGCGCGGGGCCGCGTCAGTGGGGGCCTGCGCCAGCGTGCGCGGCAGCCCCACGAACAGGCCCCAGGTGGCCAGTGCCGCCACCGCGGCGATCAGCAGGTAGGCCGTGCGCCAGCCGCCCCAGCCCGCGATCCAGGCGCCCAGCGGCACGCCGAGCGCCACCGCCACGGTGCCGCCGCCGGTCACGATGGCCAGCGCCCGGCCGCGCAGCGCGGGCGACACCATCGCCGCCGCCACCGCGCTGGCCGTCGGCAGGAACACGCCCGCCACCAGCCCGAGCGCGACGCGCGCCAGGGCCAGCTGCGCGATGCCGTGCGCCATCGAGGCCGCCGCCGTGAGGCCCGCGAACGTCGCCAGGCTGGCGATGAGCAGCGGGCGGCGCCCGAAGCGCGCGAGCAGCGCGGCCATCAGCGGCGAGCCGATCGCATAGCTCAGCGCGAACAGCAGCACCAGCTGGCCGGCCCGCGCGGCGCTGACCTGCAGGTCGGCCGCCAGCACCGGCAGCAGGCCGGCGACCATGAAGCTTTCGGTGCCGATGGCGAAGGCGCCCAGCGCGAGCCAGGCCAGGCCCAGGGGCAGGCGTTCGGCGGGCGGTTGCTGCTGTGAGGTTTCAGGAGCGGTGTGCATGGTGAAGGACTCCATGGATAAGTGTTCCAAGGCCTCCAGAATAGGATTGCAGGCGGCTCTTCAAAAGAACCACAATCGGCAAAGATCATGGAGCCACTTTTCGAGCTTGCCCTGCGCCTGCCGGCCGCCGGTTCGCGCGACCTGCTGCGCGCGCTGCACCGCCAGCTGCGCGACGCCATCCTCGATGGCCGGCTGCAGCCCGGCGCGCGCCTGCCCGCCACGCGCGCGCTGGCGCAGCGGCTGGGCGTGTCGCGCAACACCATGCTGGCGGCCTACGACCTGCTGCTGAGCGAGGGCTACCTGCTGGCGCGCCCGGGCTCCGGCACCTACGTGGCCGACACGCTGCCCGCGTTGCGGCGCGGCCGGGCCGCGCCCAAGGAGGCGGGCGCCGCGCCCCGGCGCGATCCGCGGCTGGTGCCGCTGAACGTGCCCGGCGCCGACCTCGCCCCCACGCTGCAGCCGCGGGCCGCGCGCGACGACTTCCGCGTCGGCCTGCCTGATGTCGGCGCCTTTCCGTTCGACATCTGGCGCCGCCTGTCCGACCGCGCGCTGCGCCGCGTGGCGCGCCAGACCGCCGACTACGCCGACCCGCAGGGCCAGGGCGCCCTGCGCGAGGCGATTGCGGCGCACGTGTCGTTCACGCGCGCGGTCGGCTGCACGGCCGACGACATCGTGGTCACGGCCGGCGCGCAGCAGGCCTTCGGGTTGCTCGCGCGCATCCTGGTGGTGCCGGGGCGCACGGTGGTGGCGGTCGAGCAGCTGTTCTATCCCTCGCTGCGCGAGGCCATGCTGGCCGCCGGCGCGAAGGTGGTCACGGTGCCGACCGACGACGAAGGCCTGTGCGTGGACCGCATCCCGCCCGAGGCGCGCGTGGTCTGCGTCACGCCCTCGCACCAGTTCCCGACCGGCGTGGCGATGTCGCCGCCGCGCCGGGCCGCCCTGCTGGCCTTTGCGCGGGCGCGCAACGCCGTGCTCATCGAGGACGACTACGACAGCGAGTTCCGCTTTGCCGGCCGTCCGCTCGACGCGCTGCAGACGCTCGACCGCGCCGGCTCGGTGTTCTACGTCGGCACCTTCTCCAAGAGCCTGTTTCCCGCGCTGCGCCTGGGCTTCGTGGTGGCGCCGCCCTGGGCCCGCGCGGCGCTGGTGCGGGCGCGCGAGCTGGCCGACTGGCACGGCCCGGTGCTCGGGCAGGAGGCACTCGCGGCCTTCATCGCCGAAGGGCACCTGGCGCGCCACATCCGCCGCATGCGCAAGTTGTACGGCGCACGGCGCAGCGCTCTGCTCGACGCGCTGGCGCGCCACGGCGCGGGCCGGCTCGAGGCGATCCCGTCCGATGCCGGCCTGCACCTGTCGGCCTGGCTGCACGGCGGCGCGCGCGACCATGTGGTGGTCGAGCGCGCCGCGGCGGCCGGCATCACCTTGCCGCCGCTGTCGCGTTTCGCGCCCGACCCGCAGGCACCTGACGCGCCCAACGGGCTGGCCTTCGGCTTCGGCCTGATCGCCGAGTCGCAGATCGACGGTGCCATCCGGCGGCTGGTGCGCCTGCTGTAGCGGCGGCGCCCTCAGGCGCTGTCCAGCGGCAGCCGGGTCGTGAACTTGGTGGTCGACAGCACGATGTCGCTCGAGTAGTTCTCCAGCTCCAGCGCGTCGCCCAGCTGCTCCTGCGCGAAGGCCTGGTAGTCGGGCAGCGAGCGCGCGCAGATCACCAGCACGAAGTCGGTCTCGCCGGCCACGCAGTGGCACTGCAGCACCTGCGGCAGCGCATGCACCTTGCGCTCGAAGGCCCCGATCGCCTCGCGCGTGGTGCTGCGCAGCGACACGCGCGAGATCACCAGCACCGGGAACCCCACGCGCGCGGCATCGAGGATCGCCACCTCCTCGCGGATCACGCCCGCGCGTCGCAGCCGCTGCACGCGCTTGAGGCAGGCCGAGGGCGAGAGGTTCACGCGCTCGGCCAGCGTCTGGTTCTGCAGGCCCGCGTCGGCCTGCAGTTCGGCCAGGATGCACTGGTCGATGCGATCGAGGGTGCCGGTTTTCATGGTGCCGCCAGTGTGGCGCAAGGTGCGCGCAATCGGCTTCGTTTTCGGGCCCGCACAACGACACCGGATTTCGCGGCCGATGGCTACGCTGGGGCTCCCCCGACGAACAAGGAGCATCCGATGGCCGAAGGCGCAACCTACGACCCCGTGGTCAGCAAGCACCTCGTGCGCTACGGCATGGGGCTGAGCCCGCATGTCATCGTCAAGGCGCGCGGCGCCACGCTGTGGGATGCGAGCGGGCGCGAGATCCTCGACTTCACCTCGGGCCAGATGTGCGCCACCATCGGCCACAACCACCCGCGCATCGTCGCGGCGATCGAGAAGGCCTGCGAAGGCGCGCTGCACCTGTACAGCGGCTTCGTCGGGCCGGCCGTGCCGGCGCTGGCCGGGCGGCTGGCGGCGATGCTGCCGCCGTCGCTGTCGAAATCGCTGTTCCTGTCCACCGGCGGCGAGGCCAACGAGGCCGCCGCACGCATGGCCCGCGTGACCACCGGCCGCTACGAGATCGTGGGCCTGAACGGCGGCTGGCACGGCGTGAACGGCGGCATGGCTGCGCTCACCTTCGCCGGCCGGCACCACGTCGACTACGGGCCGCGCAAGCCCGGCACCATGTCGATCCCCGCGCCGAACTGCTACCGCTGCCCCATCCGCCATTGCCGCGACGCCTGCGACACCGCCTGCCTCGATGTCGGCTTCGACATGGTCGATGCGCAGTCCAGCGGCTCGCTCGCGGCCTTCATTGCCGAGCCAGTGCTGAGTTCGGGCGGCGTGATCGTGCCGCCCGCCGGCTACTTCCCGAAGCTGCAGGCCAAGTGCCGCGAGCGCGGCATGCTGCTCATCCTGGACGAAGCGCAGACCGCCTTCGGCCGCCTGGGCAGCAACTTCGCGTTCGAGCAGGCGGGCGTGGTGCCCGACTTCCTCACCGTCTCGAAGACGCTGGGCGGCGGCCTGGCGATCGGCGCCACGGTCACCAGCGAAGCGATCGAGCAGGACTGCCACGAGAAGGGTTTTGTGCACGTCACCTCGCACGTGTCCGACCCGCTGCCAGCCGAGGTCGGCCTGGCGGTGCTCGACGTGCTCGAGGAAGAAGGGCTCAACCAGCGCGCCGCCGCCATGGGCGAACGGCTGAGCCGGGGCCTGGCCACGCTGAAGGCGCGGCACGAGGTGATCGGCGACGTGCGCGGCCACGGCCTGCTGCAGGGCGTGGAGCTGGTGAAGGACCGCGAGACCCGCGAGCCCGACGCCGAGCGCGGCCGCGCCATCACCGACGCCTGCATGGCGCGCGGCCTGAGCATGAACATCGTGGCCGTCGGCGGCATGGCGGCCGTGTGGCGCATCGCGCCGCCGCTGAATGTGAAGCCGGAGGAAATCGACCGCGGCCTGGAAATACTCGACGACGCGATCCGTTCGATGAGTTAGATCCCGAGCATCCGCCGGTTCGCCGCCACGTCCGCCCCACCGGCCGCGAAGTCGTCGAAGGCCCGGTCGGCCACGCGGATGATGTGGTCGCGGATGAAGGTCGCGCCTTCGCGCGCGCCGTCTTCCGGGTGCTTGATGCAGCACTCCCATTCGAGCACCGCCCAGCCCGGAAAGTCGTACTGCGCCATCTTCGAGAAGATGGCCTTGAAGTCAACCTGCCCGTCGCCCAGCGAGCGGAAGCGCCCGGCGCGGTTGATCCAGCTCTGGAAGCCGCCGTACACGCCCTGCTTGCCGGTCGGGTTGAACTCGGCGTCCTTCACGTGGAAGAGCTTGATGCGCTCGTGGTAGTGGTCGATGTAGGCCAGGTAATCGAGCTGCTGCAGCACGAAGTGGCTCGGGTCGTACAGCAGGCAGGCGCGCGGATGGTTGCCCACGCGCTCCAGGAACATCTCGTAGCTCACGCCGTCGTGCAGGTCTTCGCCGGGGTGGATCTCGTAGCCCACGTCGACGCCCACGGCGTCGAAGGCATCGAGGATCGGGCGCCAGCGGCGCGCCAGTTCGTCGAAGGCTTCCTCGATGAGGCCCGGCGGGCGCGGCGGCCACGAATACAGGTACGGCCAGGCCAGCGCGCCCGAGAAGGTCGCGTGCGCCGTGAGTCCGAGGTTCGCCGAGGCCTTGGCCGCGTGGTGCAGCTGCTGCACCGCCCACTGCTGGCGCGCGACGGGGTTGCCGCGCACCTCGGGCGCCGCAAAGCCGTCGAAGCCCGCGTCGTAGGCCGGGTGCACCGCGACCAGCTGGCCCTGCAGGTGGGTCGAGAGCTCGGTGATCTCCAGGCCGTGGCCTGCCAACGTGCCCTTGATCTCGTCGCAGTAGGTCTTGCTCTCGGCGGCGCGCTTCAGGTCGATGAGGCGCGTGTCCCAGCTGGGGATCTGCACGCCCTTGTAGCCGAGGCCCGCGGCCCATCCGGCGATGGCGTCGAGCGAGTGGAACGGGGCCGTGTCGCCCGCGAACTGGGCCAGGAAAATGCCCGGCCCCTTGATCGTCTTCATGCGTGTCTCCTGATGCGCCGCACAGCATACTTCGGGGGTTCGGCTGACACACGACCGAAGTTCGATGGGCGCACAATGAACTTTGTCCACAGGGAACCCATCGACATGTCTCAGCCTGTCGCCGCCCGGCTCAAGATCGGCTTGTCCGCCTGCTTCTCGCACGCCGACCCGGCCCGCTCGCTTTTCACGAACAAGACGCTGCAGTACGTCGAACAATCGATCGCCCACTGGCTCATGTCGGCCGGCGCGATGGTGGTGATGGTGCCCTGCCCCACGGGCGAGACGGCGCGCGGCGACACCAAGCTGTCGCACTACGCCGAGTGGCTCGACGGCGTGGTGATGCACGGCGGCGCCGATGTCTGGCCCGGCAGCTACGGCGAGGAGCCCCTGAAAGACGCCTGGATCGGCGACCAGATCCGCGACCTGTACGACCTCGCGCTGGTGGAAGCCTTCGAGCAGGCCGGCAAGCCGATCTTCGGCGTGTGCCGGGGCCTGCAGCTGATCAACGTGGCCTTCGGCGGCACGCTCTACCAGGACATCGAGGAGCAGCACGGCCACCCCGAGACGCTGCGCCACCGCGACCCGGTGACCTACGACCAGAACTTCCACCAGATCGAGATCGTCGAAGGCACGCGCCTGGCGAAGCTGTACCCCGAGGTGCGCACGGCGCGCGTCAACAGCATCCACCACCAGGGCATCAAGGGGCTCGCGCCCGGCTTCGAGATCGAGGCCTGGAGCCTGCCCGACCGCGTGCCCGAGGCGATCCGCCGCCGGCCCGAGAAGGGGCGCGGCTACATCGCGGCGACCCAGTGGCACCCCGAGTTCCACAAGTACGGCAGCACCGAGACCGTGGACGACACGCCGATCCTGCACGACTTCCTGTGGGCCTGCGCCACCGCCCGCGTGGCGCCGCGCACCAGCATGCGCGAGATGCAGGGGCGCATTCGCAACCGCGCGGCGCGGTTGCTGCGGCAGGCGCTGTTGCGGCGCTGAGTGTTGCTGTTCGGGGCGCGTGCACAGGCCACCGGGTACTTCCCTCCGCGAATGTCCCCCGGCCTTCGGCCTCCTCCTTGATTTCGCTGCGGGAAGCACCCAGTGTCCTGCGCCCGCTGAGCGCTGTCGTTGTGCCGGTCGATCAACGACTGCACTGCTCAACGCTCACGCCGCGTCGCGCAACAGGTGCTTGAGCAGCTTGCCCGTCGCCGTGCGCGGCAGGCTCTCGCGCACTTCGAAGATGCGCGGGATCTTGTAGCGCGCCAGCCGGTCCTCGAGAAAACGCACCAGCTCGCGCGCCTCGAGCGCGCGCCCGCCGCGCGCCACCAGCACCGCCGTCACGGTCTCGCCCCACTCGGGGTGCGGGCGACCGATGACGGCCACGTCCTGCACGTCGGGGTGGGCGCCCAGCGCGTCTTCCACTTCCTTCGAATAGACGTTCTCGCCGCCCGTGATGATCATGTCGCGCAGCCGGTCGACGATGAACAGGAAGCCGTCCTCGTCCACGCGCGCCAGGTCGCCCGTGCGGTACCAGCCTTGGGCGTCGAAGGCCTCGGCGCTCGCCTGCGGGTTGTCGAGGTAGCCCTGCATCGCGGCCGGCGAACGCAGGTGGATCTCGCCGACCTCGCCCGCGCCGCAGCGCCGGCCGTCGGCGTGGCGCACCTCGATCGCCACGCCGGGCACGCCCGCGCGGCCGATCGAGCCGGCCTTGGCGATCGCGTCTTCCGGGTAGAGCACCGTGCCCAGCGGGCCCGATTCGGTCATGCCGTAGACCTGCACGAAGCGGTCGCTGCGGTAGCTGTCGGCCAGCTTGCGTGCCATGTCGGCACCGAGCGGGCCGCCGCCGTAGGCCCACAGGCGCATCGCGCTGAAGTCGTAGCGTTGCACGTCGGGCACCACCGACAGCGGCGCCAGGAAGGCGATGGGCGCGCCGAAGGTGAAGGTGATGCGCTCTTCGGCCAGCGTGTCGAGAAAGGCCTTGGGCGCGTACTCGCGCAGCAGCACCACGGTGCCGCCCATCAGCAGCGTGCCCAGCAGCCAGTTGTTGAGCGGCGACGAATGCCACACCGGCATCGCGACCAGCGTGCGCTCGTTGCGCGACAGCGACATGCCCGCCGCCGTGCACACCGCCGCCATGAAGACGTTGCGGTGGCTGTGCAGGCAGCCCTTGGGCTTGCCCGTGGTGCCTGAGGTGTAGAGCACCTGGGCCAGCGTGTCGGTGCCGGGCGCCGGGGCGCTTGTGTCGTCACCGCCCAGCGGCGCGGCTTGCGCCATCAGGTCGTCGAACATCGGCAGGCCGTCGGCGGCGCTGTCGGTCGCGAGCCAGTCGCAGCGGTGCGCGATGCGCGCGGCGACCTGCGCCGCGAGCGTGCCGTCGGCCACGCACAGGCGCACGCCGGCATGGGCCAGCACGTAGTCGATCTCCGGCGCCTGCAGCTTGTGGTTGACCGGCACCACGGCCGCGCCGAGGCGCCAGGCGCCGAACATCGCGGCGACGAAACCGACCGTGTTGAAGCTCAGCAGCGCGACCTTGTCGCCAGGGCCCACGCCCTGGTCGCGCAGCACGGTGGCGGCGCGGCGCGAGAGGTCGGCGAAGTCGGCGTAAGTCCAGGCGCGGCCTGCGGCGCGCAGGCATTCGTGGGTGGGCTGGGTGCGGGCGTGCTGGTCGAGCAGGGAAACGAAATCCATCCGGGTTGTCTCCGCGTGCTCAGTGCCAGGCGGCGCGCACCAGCGCCGCGGGGTCGCTGGTGCCGGCGCTGATGCCGGTCACTGGGCCCCAGTCGGGATCGAAGCGGCTGGACACGAACGCCGCCGCCGCGAGCGGGCTCGCGTGCTGCAGCATCAAGCCGGCCTGCGCCGCGCGCACCAGCCGCTGCGTGAAGCGGCGCGCCTGGCGTTCCAGGTCTTGCGGCGCGAGCTGCACCATCTGGCGCAGGGCCTGCACCTCGGTCTGCAGGCGCGCTTCGCCGGCGGTCACTTCCTGCAGGTGGTCGAGCACGAGGTGCGCGTCGTCGGGGTTGCGCGACACGGCGCGCAGCACATCGAGGCACATCACGTTGCCCGAGCCTTCCCAGATCGAGTTGACGGGCGCCTCGCGGAACAGGCGGCCCATCGGGCCGTCTTCCACGTAGCCGTTGCCGCCGAACACCTCCATCGCCTCGCCCGTGAGCGCCACCGCGCGCTTGCAGTTCCAGAACTTGGCGGCGGGCGTGAGCAGGCGGCGCCAGGCCGTGTCCAGCGGCGCGGGCGAGCCGAAGCGCGAGGCCAGCTCCATCGCCAGCAGCGTGGCGCTTTCGGTTTCCAGCGCCATGTCGGCCAGCAGCTCGGTCATCACGGGCTGGTCGACCAGCGCCTTGCCGAAGGCAAAGCGGTTGCGCGTGTAGTGCAGCGCCTGCGCGAAGCCCTGGCGCATGAAGCCGGCGCTGGCGAGTGCGCAGTCCAGGCGCGTCACGGTGGCCATCTCGATGATGGTCGGGATGCCGCGGCCTTCGTCGCCCACGAGCACGCCCCAGGCCTCCTTGAACTCGACCTCGCTGCTGGAGTTGGAGCGGTTGCCGACCTTGTCCTTCAGGCGCTGGATGTGGATCGCGTTCTTGCTGCCGTCGGGCCGCCAGCGCGGCACGAAGAAGCACGAGGAGCCGTGCTCGTCGGTCTTGGCCAGCACCAAGTGGCCGTCGCACATCGGCGCCGAGAAGAACCACTTGTGGCCCGTGATGAGGAACTCGCTGCCCCACGGGCCGCTGCCCGCCGGCACGGCGCGCGTGGTGTTGGTGCGCACGTCGCTGCCGCCCTGCTTCTCGGTCATGCCCATGCCGACGGTCATCGAGGTCTTGCCTTCGAGCGGGATGTCGCGTGGGTCGTGCACGTGGGCGGCGAGCTTGTCGCGCAGGTCGGCGTACAGCGCGGCGTTGCGGCGCATCACGGGGATGCAGGCCTTGGTCATGGTGGTCGGGCAGGTGGAGCCCGACTCGATCTGGCTGTGCATGTACAGCGAGGCGCCGTAGCCCACCCAGGCCGAGGGCCGTTCGTCGAAGAACGGCAGGTTGGCGATGCCGTTGCGCCGCGCGATCGACATCATGGTGTGCCACGCGGGGTGGAACTGTACGCTGTCGATGCGCGTGCCGGTGCGCGAGTGCGTGTGCAGCTCGGGCTCGTGGCGGTTGGCGTCCTCGGCGGCGCGCAGCGTGGCCTCGGCGCCGTACTCGGCACCCTGGCGCACCAGCTCGTCGTCACGCCAGGCGGCGCCGCCGCGCCCCACCGCGCCGCGCAGGGCGGGGTCGCTGGTGTAGACGTTGTAGTCCTTGAGCTCGGGGACCTGGTTGTCGGGGTGGATGCCGGGAATGGTCATGGCGTTGTCTCCGTGAATCGGTGAAAGAAGGGCGTGTTCAGGCGGCGGCGCGTTCGCGCACCACCAGCGTCTGGGTCGCGAGGCCGATGAGGCCGCGCGTGTCGTACAGGTGGGACACGGTGAGGCCCGCGCCGCCGGCGTGCATCTCGGTGCTGGCGCGCAGGCCGATCCACTCGCCCTCGGGCACGCGGAACAGGTTCAGGCTGAGGTCGGCGTTCGAGAACAGGAAGTCGGCGGGCGACAGCACCCAGCTCAGGCCGTTGCCGAAGTCGGCCGCCGCCGCCGCGCGCATCGCGGGCGAGGTGGCCACGCCGCGCACCAGCGGCACCGCCAGCCGGAACCACGCGGCGCCCGCGCCGGGCTGCGCGATGTCGCCCTGCGCCAGGCGCGATTCGACGGCGGTCTGGTGGAACGAGAGGCCGTCGGGCAGGCCGGGAATGCGCAGGCGCTCGGTGCAGTCCTCGGGCAGCGGGCGCAGTTCACGCGGCGCGTCGCCCGCGGGCAGGTTCGCCGGCAAGGTCAGCGGCGATGTCTTCAGCAGCAGCGCGTGCGCGCGGGCCACCACCGTGTCGCCCGCGAGCAGGTCGATGCCCACGCGCACCGTGGCGCGCGAGGCCTGCGACTGCGTGCGCGTGGTCAGCGGCGCCACCGGCACCGGCTTCACCAGCTCCAGCGTGAGCCGCGCCAGCTGCCAGCCGGGGCCGGGCGCCGCGCGTTCGGCGATGTGCGCGAGCAGCGCGGCGGGTGCGCCGCCGTGCTGCGCGCGCGGGTCCCACGGGCCGCGCGAGAGCGCGTCGGGCAGCCACGCATCGCCCTCGCCGGTGTAGACGGCGGGGGGCGTTGTCTCGGGGGCGCGGTCGGGCGAGGTCATTGCAGAATGCCTTTCGATGGGATCAAAAATTCTAGGAACAACCCGCCCGCGAGGTGTTCGGGTTCGGCGGCCATGACCCGCGCCCGCGCACCCGCTGCCACCCCGAGGAGGAAGCCGCGCCAGTCCCGCGCGCGCCACACCTCGCAGGCGCTGCAGGAAGCCTTTGTTCGGCTTTTGGTCGAGAAGGGCTACGCCGCCATCACGATCCGCGAGATCGTGGCCGTGGCGGGCACGGGCCTGGGCAGCTTCTACGAGTACTTCGAGAACAAGGAGGACCTGGCGCGCGTGTGCCTGCACCTGCGTTCCAAGGCGCTGCTGCTGGACATGCGCGCGGTTGTGGCCACGAATGAAGGCCGACCATGGCGCGAGATCGTCGACGCGGTGATCGATGCGCAGCTCGAGGCGCACCGCACGCAGCCCGTGGCCTGGGGCGCGCACTACCTGCTGGAGCGCCACCTCTCCAGCCCCGAGGCCTACCGCAAGATGTACGACCGCTTCGTGGCCGAATGGGTGGGCGTGCTGGACGCGGCGGGCGACGTGGGGGCCGACGCCCCGCAGAAGAAGGAAGCGGCGCGCGTGTGCCAGACCATCATCTACGGGCTGGTCGCGCACACCCACATCGGCACGGGCGGGCGGCCCGACCTGCAGACGCTGTCACGCCAGTTGCGCGATGCGCTGCGGGGCTACCTGGCGACAGTCGCCTGAGGCTCTCGCTCAGCGCGACGACTTGTTCGTCGTGCCGCTGACGCCGGCGTCGATGGTGCCGAACACCGTCACGCCGCTGCCCGATGAAGACGTGGAGGAGGACGAAGACGGCGACGGCGCGGTGCCGGCGCAGCCCGAGACCAGCAGACCGGTCGCAAGGACGGCGAGGGCGGCAAGGATCGACTTCACGGCAGGACTCCAGAAAACTAAGGACGTCCCACTATAGGCCGGGGGCTCCGGCCGCCCTGTAACAAAGACACCAGCCGCCGCAGGGGCGGCGGTGTTCAGCCTGCCACGCGCGGGTCGGTCGCCAGCAGCATTTCGACCATCGAACGCAGGTCGGCCTGCAGCCGCGTGGCGCCGGCTTCGTCGAGCGCCAGCGTGGCCTCGTCCATGTAGAGCTTGCGGTTGATCTCGACCTGGATGCTGTGCCGGTTCGCCGCCGGGTTGCCGTGCCGGCGCACCAGCTCCACGCCCTTGTACGGGTGGTTGTAGTCCACGCTGTAGCCGCGTGCGCGCAGGTGTTCGCACAACTTGTGCGACAGCGCCGGGTCGGCCGTGCTGCCGTCGCGGTCGCCGATCACGAAGTCCGCGTGCGCCAGCCCCGGGAAGTCGGTGGCGTGGCTGCCCGCGATGGCCGGCATCGAGTGGCAGTTGATGTGGATGCTGTAGCCGTGCCGCGCATGCGCGTCGTCGATGGCCTGGGCCACCGCCGCGTGGTACGGGCGCCAGCACTGGTCGATGCGCTGGCGCACCTCGGTCACCGTGAGCGGCCGGTCGTAGATCGGCAGGCCCTCGTCGGTGAGCTTCCAGATCAGGCCCTTGCCCAGGCGCACCTTCGACAGCACGCGCGGGTCGGTCGACACCGGGTCGGTCCATGGACCGTCGAGCATCGTGGTGTCGACCTCGGTCATGTCGCGGTTGGCGTCGAGGTAGCTGCGCGGAAAGTGCGCCTCGATCCAGGCGGCGCCCATGTCGCTCGCGAAGGCGTAGAGCTTCTCGACGTGGGTGTCTTCGGCCCGGCGCAGCGTGGCGAGCTCGCACACGGGCCGGAAGTCCTCGGGGTAGACGGTGCCGCTGTGCGGGGAGTCCAGCACCAGCGGGGTGTGCCCGGCGACGCTCGTCACTTGGGCGCGGGTTTGAATCAGTTTCAGGACTGGATGCATAGGCGGTGTCGGTCAGTCCAATCGGATGCGCGCGAAGGCGGCCACCTTCTTCATCTTCTCGATCTCGCTCGCGATCTGCTTCGTGAACTCGGCCGGCGTGGTGCCCGAGGCGTACAGCCCCTGCAGCGCCAGGCGCTCGCGCACCGCGGGGTCCTTCAGCGCGGTGGCCACGGCCTGCTGCATGCGCAGCACCAGCTCGGGCGGCGTGCCGGCGGGCGCGATCATGCCGAACCACGAGGGGTCGTTGCTGGCCGCGTAGCCCAGTTCGCCATACGTCGGCACCTCGGGCAGCACGTCGAGGCGGCCGCTCCAGGACACGGCCAGCGCCTTCAGCTTGCCGGCCTTCACGTGCGGCAGCGACGAGGCCACCTGGTCGAAGTACACCGGCACCTGGCCCGCGAGCACGTCGTTGATGGCCGGGCCCGCACCGCGGTAGGGGATGTGCACCATCGAGGTTCCGGTGCTGCTCTTGAACAGCTCGCCCCACATGTGGCCGATGGTGCCGTTGCCCGGCGAGGCGTACGACACCTTGCCCGGGTTGGCCTTCAGGTACTTCACGAGTTCCGCGAAGCTGCCGACCGGCAGCACGGCCGGGTTGATGACGATCACGCCCGGCGCCTTCACCAGCTCGGTCACGGCGGCGAAGCCCTTGATCGGGTCGTAGGGCAGCTTCTGGTACACGGCCGGGTTCACGCCGTGCGTGGACAGCGTGGCCACGCCGAAGCTCAGGCCGTCGGGCGTGGCGCGCGCCAGCTCGGCCATGCCGATCGAGCCGCCCGCGCCGGCGCGGTTGTCGATCACCACGGGCTGCTGGAGGATCTTGGCCAGGGGCTCGGAGAGCACGCGGGCCGTGATGTCGGTGGCGCCACCGGGCGGGAAAGGCACGACCAGGCGGATCGGCTTGCCTTGGGCAAAAGATATTCCTGGGGCGAAAGAAACGGCAGCCAGGGTGGAGAGGAAATGACGACGTTGCATGAGGGTTCTTCCAATGGAACGATGAGTGAATGTGCAAAGCTGCAGCTCACCTGAAGCAAAGGATATACCCGATATCATTCCAATCTGGAATGACTTGATGGGCTCCCCCATGCCGCTGCGACGCCTCAACCCGCCCCTGAACCTGCTGCGCGCCTTCTCCACCGTGGTGCGCTTCGGCGGCGTCTCGCGCGCGGCCGAGGCGCTGCACCTCACGCAGGGTGCGGTCAGCAAGCAGGTGCAGGAGCTCGAGCGCTGGATCGGCGCGCCGCTGTTCGAGCGCAGCCGCAAGCGCCTGGCGCTCACGCCGGCCGGCGAGCGCTACGAAAAGGCGGTGCGTGCCCTGCTGGCGCAGCTGGAGGCGGCCACGCTGGAGCTCATCACCAGCGGCGACGGTGGCGGTGCGCTGCACCTGTCGACCCTGCCCACCTTCGGCGCCAAGTGGCTGATTCCGCGCCTGCCCGATTTCCAGCAGCGCCATCCGCAGATCACGCTGCATTTCGTGCCCTTCGTGCACGGCTACGACTTCGAGCGGCCCGAGCTCGACTGCGCCATCCTGTTCGGCGACGGCCACTGGCCCGGCGCGCGCTCGCACTACCTCGCGGGGCAGGACGTGGCGCTGATCGCGCCGCGCGCCGCGCAGGCCGAGGCCGCCATCCGCACGCCGCAGGACGTGGCGCGCTGCACCCTGCTGCGCCATGTGAGCGTGCCGCAGTCGTGGCTGCACTGGAGCGAGGCGCACGGCGTGCGCGGGCTCGACCCGCTGGCCGGCCTGCAGTTCGACCAGTTCCAGACCATGATCCGCGCCGTCATGGCCGGCATGGGCGTGGCGCTGGTGCCGCGCTGCCTGGTGCAGGACGAGATCACGTCGGGGCTGGTGGAAGAGCCGCTGCCCAACGGCGGCTACCGGGGCAGCGAGGGCTACTGGTTCTGCTACCCCGAAGGGCGCGGCCAGCTGGCCACGCTGGATCATTTCCGCAACTGGCTGCTGGCCGAGGTCGACCGCAGCGGGGAAGCGACGGCGCTGCCGCTGGCTGCGCCGCCCTGAGCTGCTACTCGGGCTTGGCGCCCGAAGCCTTCACCGCCGCACCCCAGAGCCCGATCTCGCTCGCCACGAAGCGGTCGAACTCGGCACCGGTCGTCGGCGCCGGCTCGGAGCCCCGGTCGCGGATGAAGCGCGCCATCTGCTCGCTCTTCAAGATGTCGGTCACTTCGTGGTTCAGCCGCGCCACGATCTCGGGCGGCGTGCCGCGCGGCGCCATCAGGCCGAGCCAGCCCACGGCCTCGAAGTTCTTGGTGCCCGCCACGCCGCTCTCGCGCACGGTGGGCACCTCGGGCAGTTGCGACGAGCGCGTGGCCGACGTCACCGCCAGCGCAACCGCCTTGCCCGACTTGATGTGCGGCAGCGCGGCCGTCACCGAGTCGACCATCAGCGGTACCTGGTTGCCCAGGAAATCCGCCTGCGCCGGCCCGCTGCCCCGGTACGGAATGTGCGTGATGAACACATGCGCCGCCGATTTGTACATTTCGCCCGACAGGTGCTGCGTGCCGCCGATGCCGGCGCTCGCGTAGCTCAGCTTGCCGGGCTCGGCCTTGGCGCGCGCCGTGAGCTCGGCCAGCGTGCGGATGCCGCTCTCGGGCGTGGCCAGGAACACCAGCGGCACCTTCGCGATCAGCGAGATGCCGACCAGGTCGCGGCGTGGGTCGAAGCCCGGCTTGGTGTAGAGCGTCTGGTTCACCGCCATCGCGCTGCCCGCCACCACCAGCGTGTAGCCGTCCGCCGGCGCGCGCACCACGAACTCGGTGCCGATGTTGCTGCCCGCGCCCGCCTTGTTGTCGACGATCACGGGCTGGCCCAGCCGCTTGCCGAGCTGTTCGGCGAGCGCGCGGGCAAAGATGTCGGTGGCCTGTCCGGGTGGGAAAGGCACGACCAGCTTGACGGGCTTGTCAGGCCACGCGGCGGCCTGGGCCAGGCCCGCGCCGCCCAGCAGCATCGCTGCACACAGGGCGGTGGCGAGGTGTCGGCGCTGCATGCGTCGTCAGGCCGCGTCGGGCGCCGAGAGGTGCTTGCCCACGATGCCCGCGAGTTCGAACATCGTCACCTGGTCCTTGCCGAACACCGGCTTGAGCTTGGCGTCGGCGTTGATCGCGCGCTTGTTGGTTGCGTCCTGCAGGCCGTTGGCCTTGATGTAGTCCCACAGCTTCTTGATGACCTCGGTGCGCGCCACCGGTTCGGCGCCGATCACCGCGGCCAGCGAGTCGCTGGGCTTGAGGCCCGCGCCCGGCTTGCGCGGCTTGGCTGCCTTCTTCTCGGCCGGTGCCTTCTTGGCGGCGGGCGTCTTCTTCGCCGCGACCTTCTTGGCCGCCGCGGTCTTGGCGGCCGGCTTGCCGAAGGTCTTGCGCGGCGGGAACTTGCTGCCGCCTTCGCGCGGTGCGAATTCGAAGGTCACCTTGCCTTCTTCGGCGTTCCACGTGAGGAAGGCCTTGAAGGCGCGGCGCGTGCGCATCGAGACGAACTTGTCGAGCAGGTCGGTCTTGCCGGTGGCGAGCAGCTTTTCCATCTGGTCGCGCTCGACGGGCTGCTGCAGGATGATCTTGCCGGTCTTGAAGGTGCAGCTGGGGGTCGGCTGCTCGTTCGTCGGCACCGACTTCTCGCAGACGTAGTTGCTGCCGTGATCGAACACCGGCGCGCCGCAGACCGGGCACGGGCCCACGGTGTCCTGCTGGCTGAAGTCGACGATCTCGCCGCTGTCTTCGTTCTTGTCGTCGCCGAAGTCGAACTCGAGCTTCCAGTTCTTCGCTTCTTCCCCGTCGTACTTGAGGATGATCTCGGCGGTGAAGGGCCAGCCCGCCTTGGAGCGGAAGCCCTCGAGCGGGCCGATGTGCTTGTTGGCCAGCAGCTGCTCGGCCTCGGCCACCTCGAAGGTGCGCCCCGCCGGCGACTTGCCGAACGAGAAGCCGCAGGCGTCCTCGCCCGTGCCGCTCTTGCCGGTGCAGCCGTAGCGGCGGTAGTTTTCCTTCACCACGCCGCCGCAGTTCGGGCAGGGCGTGGCGAGCGTGGCGTAGTCGCCCGGCACGGTGTCGCGGTCGTACTCCTTGGCCTTCTTGACGATGTGTTCCGTCATCTCGGCGATCTCGCGCATGAAGGCGTCGCGGCTCAGCGCGCCCTTCTCCATCTGCGCGAGCTTGTATTCCCACTCGCCCGTGAGTTCGGCCTTGGACAGTTCTTCCACGCCCAGGCCGCGCAGCAGCGTCATGAGCTGGAAGGCCTTGGCGGTCGGGATGAGTTCGCGGCCTTCGCGCAGCATGTACTTCTCGGCGATCAGCCCTTCGATGGTGGCCGCGCGCGTGGCTGGCGTGCCCAGGCCCTTCTCCTGCATGGCCTCGCGCAGCTCGTCATCGTCGATCGTCTTGCCGGCGCCTTCCATGGCGCCCAGCAGCGTGGCTTCCGAATAGCGTGCGGGCGGGCGCGTCTTCAGGCCCTTGAGGTCGGCCGACTCGTTCTGCACGATCTCGCCCGGCTTCACCGGCACGAGGCGCTTGCCGTCCTTGTCGTCTTCCTTCTCGTCGTCCTGGGCTTCCTTGCCGTAGATGGCGAGCCAGCCCGGCTTGACCAGCACCTTGCCGTCGGTGCGGAAGGGGTACTTCTTGCCGCCCTGCTCCACCGTGCTGATGCGCGTAGTCACCTGGTGCTCGGCGCTCGGGAAGAACACCGACAGGAAGCGGCGCACCACGAAGTCATACAGCTTCTGCTCGGCCTCGCTCAGGCCGCTCGGGGCCTGCAGCGTCGGGATGATAGCGAAGTGATCCGACACCTTGGCGTTGTCGAAGATGCGCTTGTTCGGCTTGACGTAGTTGCCGTCGACCGCCTGCTGCGCGAACGGCGCCAGGTGCTTCATGCCGCTGCCGGCGAGCATCTCCATGGTCTGCTTGACCACCGGCAGATAGTCTTCCGGCAGTGCGCGCGAATCGGTACGCGGGTAGGTCAGCGCCTTGTGGCGTTCGTACAGGCTCTGCGCGAGCGCGAGCGTGGTCTTGGCACTGAAGCCGAAGCGGCCGTTGGCCTCGCGCTGCAGCGAGGTCAGGTCGAACAGCGCGGGCGAGGCCTGCGTGGTGGGCTTGCTCTCTTCGGTGACGGTGGCGGGCTTGCCGCGCGAGGCGTCGGCGATGGCGCGGGCTTCCTGCTCGGACCACACGCGGTCGGCGCGCTGCTCGGCATCGGGTTCGCCGTTGGCCAGGAGCGGCGCGTTGGCCTTCTTCCAGTCGGGGTTGAACCACTTGCCGGGGTACTGGCCGGCCTCGGCCGCGAAGCTGCCGTGGATTTCCCAGTACTCGCGCGAGACGAACTTGCGGATCTGCTCCTCGCGCTCCACCACCACCGACAGCGTGGGCGTCTGCACGCGGCCCACGGTCGTGAGGAAGAAGCCGCCGTCGCGCGAATTGAAAGCGGTCATGGCGCGCGTGCCGTTGATGCCCACCAGCCAGTCGGCCTCGGAGCGCGAGCGCGCGGCGTCGGCCAGGCCCTGCATCTGCTTCTCGGTGCGCAGCGCGTCGAAGCCGTCGCGGATCGCCTGCGGCGTCATCGACTGCAGCCATAGCCGCTTCACCGGCTTGCCCAGCGGGCTCTTGCCGCCGGCGTACTGTTCGATGAGGCGGAAGATCAGCTCGCCCTCGCGGCCCGCGTCGCAGGCGTTGATGAGCTGCGTCACGTCCTTGCGCTTGGCCTGCTTGACCACGGCGTTCAGGCGCGTCTTGGTCTTGTCGACCGGCTTGAGGTCGAAGTGCGGCGGGATCACCGGCAGGTTGGCGAAGCTCCACTTGCCGCGCTTGACGTCGAATTCCTCCGGGGCCTGGATCTCGACCAGGTGGCCCACGGCGCTGGTCACGACGTAGGTGTCGTTCTCGAAATGCTCGTCATGTTTGTCGAACTTGCCGGCCACCGGCGTGAGGGCCCGGACGATGTCCTGGGCCACCGACGGCTTTTCTGCGATTACCAAAGTCTTTGTCATCTGAGGGCTCTCTATACTCTGCGGCTTCCGCGTGCGCACGCGCGCACACGCATGTGTGCATATTCAACCTAACAGACTTCGGCGATGCCTTCCAAATCCCCACTTTCCGCCGGCCGCGACAAGGAAGCCGTCCCCGTGACCGAGCCCGAGGCCCGGTCCGCCGCCACGCGCTCCGGTGGCCGGCGCATCCAGATGCGCCGCTCGGACGTCCACGGCAACGGCGTGTTCGCCCTGCAGGACCTGGCCGAAGGTGAAACGCTGATCGAATACAAGGGCGAGGTCATCAGCTGGAAAGAGGCGCTGCGCCGCCACCCGCACGACCCGACCCAGCCGAACCACACCTTCTACTTCCACATCGACGACGGCCGCGTGATCGACGGCAATGTGAAGGGCAACGACGCGCGCTGGATCAATCACTCGTGCGAGCCGAACTGCGAGGCCGACGAAGTCGATGGGCGCGTTTATATCAAGGCCCTGAGAAACATCGCCGCCGGCGAGGAACTGAACTACGACTACGGCCTGATCATCGACGAGCCGTACACCGAGAAGCTGCTGTCCGAGTTCCCGTGCTGGTGTGGTTCCGAGATGTGCCGCGGCACGCTGCTGACGCCCAAGGACGAGGACGAAGAAAAAGACAAGAAGAAAAAGAAGAAGGCCAAGAAAAAAGCCGAGAAGAAGAAGGCCGAGGCCAAGGAAGCGAAGAAGGCTGAAAAGAAAGCCGAGAAGAAAAAATCGGACAAGAAGGCCGACAAGAAAAAGGCCGACGGCAAGAAGAAGTCCAAGGGCGACGCCCCGGCCGCCGCCGGAGACTGACGATGGCCACGACGCCGGCCAGCGCCTGGTTCGAAGACCGGATCGCCGCGACGGTCGCGCCGCTGCTGCCCGGCTTCGCGGTCGAGGCCGTGGCCGAAATCGATTCCACCAACACCGAGCTGATGCGCCGCGCGCGCGCCGGCCGCACCGACCCCGTGCTGCTCGTGGCCGAGCGCCAGACGGCCGGGCGCGGTCGCCTCGGCCGCCCGTGGCAGAGCGCGCAGCAGCCCGAGGCGCCCGCCTCCCTCACCTTTTCGCTCGGCATGCCGCTGGCGCCGGCCGACTGGTCGGGCCTGTCGCTGGCCGTGGGCGTGAGCGTGGCCGAAAGCCTCGACCCGACGGGCGCGCACCAGGTCGGCCTGAAGTGGCCCAACGACATCTGGGTGAACGACCGCAAGCTGGTCGGCATCCTCATCGAAACGGCGATGCCGCAGACGGCGCGGCCCGATGCCGCGCGCTACCTCGTGGTGGGCATCGGCATCAACATCGGCCCGCGCGAGGGCGACGGCATGCGCACGCCGCCGGCCTGGCTGCGCCAGTGGCAGCCCGACGCGTCCGCGCCCGAGGTGCTGCTGTCGCTGGCCGAGCCGCTGGTGCGCAGCGTGCTCGCCTTCGAGGCCCACGGCTTCGCGCCCTTTGCCGAACGCTTCGCGGCGCGCGATGTGCTGCGCGGGCGCGAGGTGACGCTCAGCGACGGCACCGCCGGCCTGTGCGAAGGCGTGGCCTGGGGCGGCGAACTGCAGGTGCGCACCGACGCCGGCCTGCAACTGATCTCGAGCGACGAGGTGAGCGTGCGCCCGCGCGGCATGTCTTTCTGAGCGAGGGCATGAAGCTGCGCCTGGTCCTCATCGCCCTGCTCGCCGCCAACGCGGGCTACTGGCTGTGGACGCGCGGCGACCTGGCCGGCTTCGGGCTCGCGCCCGCGGCGCTCGACGAGCGCGAGCCGCAGCGCATGGCGCGGCAGATCCACCCCGAGTGGGTGCAGATCCGCAAAGACGCCAAGCCTTCGGGCACGCCCGCGCCCTGAGCGGATCAGGCCGCAGCAGCGCGCGCG
This sequence comes from Variovorax sp. GW821-FHT09D04, assembly GCF_059416405.1. Taxonomy (NCBI): domain Bacteria; kingdom Pseudomonadati; phylum Pseudomonadota; class Betaproteobacteria; order Burkholderiales; family Comamonadaceae; genus Variovorax; species Variovorax sp. GW821-FHT09D04. The sequence continues at coordinate 571,285 of NZ_JBWKPA010000002.1, read as the reverse complement.
AACATGCGCCGCGCCTTGGCCAATGCGGCCTGCAGCTTTTCTTCGGACGGCGGTTCGTGCGAGCTGGAGCTCAGGCCGAACTTCTTGCCCGCGATTTCCTGCACCGCGACCAGGATGCCGCCCAGCACGGCCGGATCGGTCTCGGTGTCGAGCGCCTGGCGCAAGGGCTCGAGCGCCTTGGGCGCAGCGCTGCGGCGGTTGAACACGATCTGCATCAGCGCGCTCGCGGCCCATCGGCGGTTTGCGGCGACGGCGTCGTGCGCGAGCAGCGGCACGACCTTGGCGATGTCGGTCGTGCCGCCGAGCCAGCCGATCACCCACAGCCCCTTGCAGCGCAGCTCGTCGTTCGGCGACGCGAGCGCGGCGCGCGCGAGGGCCGCGGTCTCTTTCAGGCGCCGGCCCTTGCGGTACTTGAAGCCGCCGAGCAGCTGCAGCACCGTGGCCTGCATCGCAGGGTCGGGCTCGCGGTCGAACTGCGCGAGCAGGTGGTCTTCGGCTTCGTCGCCGCGCTCGCCGAACTTGCGGCAGAGCCAGTCGTAGAGCTCGCTGTCCATGCCGGTGTCGTGCAGCAGCGTGTAGTGGAAGGCGAGCGCTTCGGGCGATTGCAACTCGAGCAGATCGGCGCCGAAGTCGAACATGTCGGACACGTCGGTGTCGATGCGGATTTCCAGGAAGCGTTGGCGCAGCGTGTCGAGCGGATTCATTCGGACGGGGCCTCCTCGAAGCGCACGGTGAAGAGCGCGCCCGGCGGGTGCTTGCCGGGGTGCGCGTCTTCGAGCTTGACCCGCGCGCGGTGCTGGTTGGCGATCTCGCGCACGATCGGCAGGCCCAGCCCGGAGCCGTCGGCCTCGTTGCCGAGCACGCGGTAGAAGGGCTCGAACACCAGCTCGCGGTCGGCCTCGGCGATGCCGGGGCCGTTGTCTTCCACCTGCACCAGCTGCACGTGGCCGAAGGGGTCGGCCAGCACGCGCGCCGTGACCACGCCGGGGCGCTCGGGCGTCGAGGGCGTGTAGTTGAGCGCGTTGTCGACCAGGTTGCGCACCAGCTCCTTGAGCAGCGTCGGGTTGCCGTCGACCATCACGCCGGGCGCGCCGGCCTGGACGCCGTCGTAACCGAGGTCGATGCGCTTTTCGATGGCGCGCGGCACGGCCTCGCGCACCACCTCGATGGTCAGCCGCGCGAGGTCGCAGGGCTGGCAGTGCGTCATGGCGCTGGTGCCCTCGGCGCGCGCCAGCGACAGCAACTGGTTCACGGTGTGGGTGGCGCGCACGCTGGCGCGGCCGATCTGCTTGAGCGACTGCTTGAGCTCGTCGGCGTTGGCGCCCTCGCGCTGCGCCAGGTCGGCCTGCATGCGCAGGCCTGCGAGCGGCGTCTTGAGCTGGTGGGCGGCGTCGGCCAGGAAGCGCTTCTGCGTGAAGATGGAGTCGTTGAGCTTGTCGAGCAGCTCGTTCACCGACGACACCAGCGGCACCACCTCGAGCGGCACCGAGGATTCGTCGAGCGGGCTCAGGTCGCCCGGGCGGCGCTCGCGGATGCGCGCCTCGACCACCGACAGCGGCTTGATGCCGCGCACCAGCGCCAGCCAGATCAGCAGCACCGCCAGCGGCAGGATCGCGAACTGCGGCAGCAGCACGCCCTTGATGATCTCGGTGGCGAGCACCGCCTGCTTCTCGCGCGTCTCGGCCAGCTGCAGCAGCGACGGCGGCACCTCTTCGCTGCCGCTGGGAATCCACAGCGAGGCCACGCGCACCGGCTGGCCGTGCACCGTGCTGTTGTGCAGCAGGACCACGTTGGTGCCGGGCGGGTCGTCCACGTTGGGCTGCGGCAGGTCGCGCTCGCCGTGCAGCAGCGTGCCGTGGCCGTCGAGCAGCTGGTAGTAGATGTGGCCCGCGTCGTCGGCACGCAGGATCTCGCGCGCCGACTGCGACAGCACGAACTGCGTCTGCCCCTGCTTCACCGTGACCAGCTCGGCCAGCACCTTCACGTTGTGCTCCAGCGCGCGGTCGAAGGGCGCGTTGGCGATGCCCTGCGCCACCAGCCAGGTCACGCCGATGCTCACCGGCACGAGCAGCAGCAGCGGCGTGAGCATCCAGTCGAGGATCTCGCCGAACAGGGAGCGCTGGGCGCGCTGGAAGAGCTTCAAGGGAGTTCCTGGCAAGACGAAAGAACGCGGGCGAGCGTGAACTAGTACTGCGATTCGCAGGTGTGACGTTTCATTGACAAGGTGTGACTGGTTGTAGCCTTGACGTGCAGTTTCTGCAATTCAAAAACATCAGGGAGAAATCATGAAGCAAAAGACCGTGGGCGGCTGCCCCAAGCCGCTCTGGATGGCCGCGACCGTGTTGGCCGCCAGCGTGGGTGTCACCGCATGCGGCGGTGGAGGTGGTGGAGGCGGCGGTGGCATGCCGATGCTGCCGATCGCACCGGTTCCGGCGCCCGCCCCTGCGCCCTCCCCAGCCCCGGCGCCCGCGCCCGCACCGGCCGAGAACCGTGCCGCTGTGCCGGGCTCCGAGCCGTCGCCCTCGCTGAGTGCGCCGCAGCCCGGCTCCACCGCCGCGGTGGGCAACGACAGCGAAGGCATCTACGCGGGCGTGCGAGGCATTGCCTTCGTCGGCACCAACGGTTCGTTGGCAGGCAGCTTCCTCGGGGGCACGATGTGGGGTTCGCTGAAGGTCACGGGGCTCGACTGGTCGTTCAACCCGGACACCGAGTTGTATGTTCCGCCCAACGCATATCCGGTGACGGGCTCGGGCACCTTCACGCCGAAGAAGTCGGTGGATGGCACCTACGCCTACGACAACCGCAGGCCGTCCGATGTCGGCCCGCTGGCCTACACGATCGAGAACGCGCTGGCGGTGTCGCAGGCGAGCATGACCGGCACGTGGTCCAACACCGACAGCAGCCCGAGCCTGGGCGTGACGGTGCAGGTCGATGGCCAGGGCGTGTTCACTGGCAGCACGAGCGGCGTGCAGATCGGCCAGTGCACGCTCTCGGGCACTGTCGCCCTGGCGCAGCCCGGCTCGGCCAAGAACATGTACAGCCTCACGCTGAAGGCCGTGAATGCCGCCACGGCCAGCACCAACGACTGCAAGCTCACCCCCGCCGCCACCGGCAGCTATGCCGGGCCAGCCATCATCGGGCTGGTACCGGCGGGCGTGTACGACAGCAATGGCTACTTCCGCAGCCTCATGTTCCTGATCCGTTCGAACACCGGCGCCACGCTGCTCGTCAATCTGCGCAAGCAGCCCTGACGGCATTTCGCGCGGGCGGGGCACGCTCAACCGGGAATCTTCTCGAGGCAGTAGCCCAGCCCGCGCACCGTCGCGATGCGCACCGGTCCCTTCTCGATCTTCTTGCGCAGGCGGTGGATGTAGACCTCGATGGCGTTGATGCTCACCTCTTCGCCCCACTCGCACAGCCGGTCCACCAGCTGGTCCTTGCTGACCAGCCGGCCGGCGCGCTGCAGCAACACCTCGAGCAGGCCGAGTTCGCGCGCCGACAGCTCGATCATCTTGCCGTCGATGGTCGCCACCCGGCCGGCCTGGTCGTAGACCAGCGGGCCGTGGCGGATCGCGTTGCTGGTGGCGCCCATGCCGCGTCGCGTGAGGGCGCGCACGCGCGCCTCGAGTTCCTGCAGGCTGAAGGGCTTGGCCATGTAGTCGTCGGCGCCGTGGTCCAGGCCCTTGACGCGCTCTTCCACGCTGTCGGCCGCCGTGAGCACCAGCACCGGCAGCTGCGAGCCGCGCGCGCGCAGGCGCTTGAGGATCTCGATGCCGTGCAGGCTGGGCAGCCCGAGGTCGAGGATCAGCAGGTCGAACTCGCTGTGGGTCATGAGCGCGGTGTCGGCCTGCGAGCCGTTGGCCACGTGATCGACCGCCGCGCCCGAGGTGCGCAGGCTGCGCAGCAGGGCATCGGCCAGCACCTGGTCGTCTTCGGCAATCAGTATTCGCATGAGCCACCTCCGGCGGATTCAGGCGCCATGCCGGCGCAGTTCACATTTGTCTCAGCGCGAGTCTAGCCCGCTGTATAGGCTTCGAGTCCGATGGTTACCACGGTGGCGATCTCGTCGCCCACGCTGGCGCGGAACTCGCGCTCGGTCTGTGTCACGGCGCGGCGGAAGGCGTCCAGCCAGGCCAGCCCGTCGGCCGTGAACAGCACGCGCCGCGCGCGCGCATCGAGCAGATCGGGCCCGCGCGTGACCAGCCCCCAGGCCTCGCACTGGTCGACCAGCGTGCCCATGGCCTGCTTGGTCATGCCGGCGCGCTCGGCCAGTTCGGTCAGGCGCGAGCCCTCGCGCGCCAGGTGCCGCGTGATGTGGATGTGCGCCGCGCTCACCTGCGCGCGCGCCGCCAGGTTGGACAGCGCCAGCGGCACGTCGATGTCGTGCGCCATGAGCGCCAGCACACGCTCGTCGAAGCGGCGCATCGCATGGCCCAGCAGGCGGCCCAGGTGGGTCTGGCGCCAGGCGTCGGGATCAGTGGGAAAGGCGGGGTCGGCCATGGCCTCAGATGGTAAGGCAAACTGACTTTAAAGTGGGTTTGCGAAACGCCATGAGCCCCTACACTACTGTTCAAGCATCCAGCCTGTGGTTAAAAGCAGATGGATGAACCCCGACACAAACCGTTGATATTCAAGGAGATTTCCACATGGACGCAGTCGTCAAGGGCGCAAGCATCTCGGTCGCCAACAGTGAAAAGGCCAAGGCCCTGCAGGCCGCGCTGGCCCAGATCGAAAAGCAGTTCGGCAAGGGCACGATCATGCGCCTGGGCGAAGGCGAGGCGCTCGAAGACATCCAGGTGGTGTCCACCGGCTCGCTGGGCCTGGACATCGCGCTGGGCGTCGGCGGCCTGCCCCGTGGCCGCGTCGTTGAAATCTACGGCCCGGAATCCTCGGGCAAGACCACGCTCACGCTGCAGGTGATCGCCTCCATGCAGAAGCAGGCCGGCACCTGCGCCTTCGTCGACGCCGAGCACGCGCTCGACGTGCAGTACGCCCAGAAGCTCGGCGTGAACCTGTCCGACCTGCTGATCAGCCAGCCGGACACCGGCGAGCAGGCGCTCGAGATCGTCGATTCGCTGGTGCGCTCGGGCGCCGTCGACCTGATCGTGGTCGACTCGGTCGCCGCGCTCACGCCCAAGGCCGAAATCGAAGGCGAAATGGGCGACTCGCTGCCCGGCCTGCAGGCCCGCCTGATGAGCCAGGCGCTGCGCAAGCTCACCGCCACGATCAAGAAGACCAACTGCATGGTCATCTTCATCAACCAGATCCGCATGAAGATCGGCGTGATGTTCGGCTCGCCCGAAACCACCACCGGCGGCAACGCGCTGAAGTTCTACGCCTCGGTGCGCCTGGACATCCGCCGCATCGGCACCATCAAGAAGGGCGACGAAGCCATCGGCAACGAAACCAAGGTGAAGGTGGTGAAGAACAAGGTCAGCCCGCCGTTCAAGACGGCCGAGTTCGACATCCTGTTCGGCGAAGGCATCAGCCGCGAGGGCGAGATCATCGACATGGGCGTGAACGCCAAGATCATCGACAAGTCGGGCGCCTGGTACGCCTACAACGGCGAGAAGATCGGCCAGGGCCGTGACAACGCCCGCGAATTCCTGCGCGAGAACCCCGACCTGTCGCGCGAAATCGAGAACAAGGTGCGCGAATCGCTGGGCATTCCGCTGCTCGCGGCCGATGCCGGCAGCGAACCCGAGAAGGCCGAGAAGCCCGCCAAGGCCTCGAAGGCTGACAAGGCGGCAGAGTAAGTTCGACGGGGCGGCCTTCGCGTGTTGCGTGGGCCGTCTGAGCGACCCACCCCCGAATGGCCTTCAGCGCCCCCTCCCTCAAAGGCCGCGCCCTGCGCCTTCTGAGCCAGCGCGAGCATTCGCGCGCGGAGCTGGAGCGCAAGCTGGCCAGGCACGAGGAAGAGCCCGGCACGCTGGCGAAGGCGCTCGACGAGCTGGCCGCCAAGGACTTCATCAGCGAGCCGCGCGTCGTCGCCTCGGTGCTGCACCAGCGTGCCGCTCGCTCGGGCGCGCTGCGCGTGAAGCAGGAACTGCAGGCCAAGGGCATCGCGCCCGAAGCCATCGCGCAGGCGGTGGCCGGCTTGCAGGAGACCGAAGTCGAGCGCGCCACGGCCCTGTGGCGCCGCCGCTTCGACGCGCCACCCGCCGATGCGAAGGAGCGCGCGAAACAGATGCGATTCCTGATGGCGCGCGGTTTCTCGGGCGCCGTCGTGTCCAAGGTGCTCAGGAGCGACTTCGATGACACAAGCGACGACCCCAACGGCGAATGAAGGCGACGCGGCCCTGTCCCGCGTCATCACGCAGCGCGTGCAGTGCGAATGGCGCGACGCCTACGCGCTCGCGTCCGACCCGAAGCGGCTGCCCGACTGGGCCAGCGGCCTCGCGAAGAGCGCGCTGGTGCCGCACGGCGACCACTGGATCGTGCGCACGCCCGAAAGCGGCGAGGCCCGCATGCGCTTTGCGCCGCCCAACGACCTGGGCGTGCTCGACCACTGGGTGGCGCCCGAAGGCGTGCCCGAGGTCTACCTGCCGTTTCGCGTGATCGGCGTGGCGCCTGGCGTGTGCGAGCTGCAGTTCACGCTGCTGCGCCAGCCGCACATGGACGATGCGGCCTTTGCACGCGATGCCGGATGGATCGCGCGCGACCTGCAGGCCCTGCGCCGCCTGCTCGAGGCGGGCTGAGCCCGGCCTGGTTTACTCGGTGGCCGTGACGTCGTCGGCCAGCGGGTTCTCGGCCTTGTACGCGGCGATGTCGCGCACGTTCTTCTGCACCGCCACCGCGCCGAACAGGCTCAGCAGGAAGGCCATGGCGTAGAAGCCCTTCTCGCTCGCGGCCAGCGAGGCGTTGAACAGGCCCACGGCCAGCAGGCCCACCGACAGCAGCAGCGAGACCCAGCACAGGCCGAAGTAGATGCCGGTGACCGAGATGCCCTCGAGCCGGTCGCGCACCGTCTTTTGCAGCGACACGGCCGAGAACAGACCGTACATGAGGATGGTGAAGTAGTAGCCCTTCTCGTTGAGCTGCATCGCGGCATTCCACAGCCCGAGCAGGTACACGATGGCGCCGATGATCAGCGCGGCCCAGGATGCGGCGACGAATGCGCCGGTCGGTTTCTGAAACTTGACGGTTCCCATGACGATCCTCCTCGTTGTTGTGTGGCGCGATTATGGTGCGGGAAGGCGGTGGCATGATCGCCAGCGACCGGCCTCGCAGGAGGCGGCTTTCCAGAAAAACCGGAGGAACCCTTCATGTCGTCGCCACCCGCCCACCCGCAATCTCTCGTTCGCACCGGCGCCAAGGCCGGCTTCGCCTTCGCCGGCTCGGCCATCAAGGGCGCGCTGATCGGCCTGTTCCTCGGCGGCGGGGTGTTTTTCTACTACCTGAGCCAGCTGCAGGGCCCGGGCATCCCGGCGGCGCGCGCCGGTGGCGCGGGCGCCATCCTGGCGCTGATCATGTCGCCGCCGCTGCTGGTGGCCGTGCTGCTGTCGCTGTTCGTCGGCGTGTACTTCCTGCTCGGCGTGCAGCGGGGCCGCGCCCGCGCGATGCAGCACCTGGTCGCGGCGCGCGGCGAGGCCGTGTCGCAGCGGCTGGGCGACGCGATCGCGGGCCGCATCGAAGCCATGCCGCGCACCCACGGCGGCCTGCAGCGCGTGGCCGACTGGCTCTCACCCGACGCCCTGTGCCAGCAGCTCGCGCCGGTGCTCGGCGAAGGCCGGGCCGTGCGCGCGGTGGTCGGCTTCGTGCTGGGCCGCCTGCCCCTGAGCGACATGCTGGCCGAGTGGCAGCAGGAGCGTGCCGCGCACGGCGCGACGACGCCCGCAACGGGCGAAGACCCCGCGTTGCGCGCCCTGCTCACGCGCCGCATCCACGAGGTGCTGCAGGAGATGTCGACGCCCTCGCGCAAGCTCTTCTACATCGCGCTGGTGGCGCAGGCCGTCCTGCTGGGCGTGGGGCTGTGGCTCGTGCGCTGAGCCCGACCGTCTTCGTTGGTCTTGAGGCGTGCAGCTGCTGCGGCGCTGACGCCTCGGCGACAATCAGCGCCCGCGCGGGCCTTGCGGTGTGCGCGGCCTCCATGCCTGCCTGTCTCCCCTGCCCCCCGCTTTCATGATCGTCCGGAAACGCCCGTCCGGGCTCAAGCTGTTTCTGTCCTGGCGGGGCTCCGTCCTGCCGCGCATCGCTGCGGCGCTCACGCTCAACGTGATCGTGGCCATCGTCGTCACGGTGCTGCATGGGCGCTTCGGCTCCATCAAGATCCCGCTGGGCACCGTGCCCTTCGCGCTGCTCGGCTTGCCGCTGGCGATCTTCCTGGGCTTTCGCAACACCGCGGCCTACGACCGCTTCTGGGAAGCGCGCAAGCTCTGGGGCGAAGTGATCCTGCGTTCGCGCAACCTGGCGCGCCAGTGCCAGAGCCTCATCGACGGCGATGCGCCGGTGAACGCCGGCGCCGACACCGTCCGCCGCCTGGACGACCTGCGCGTGCGCATGACCCTGCGCGCCGCGGCGTTTGCCCATGCGCTGCGCCACCAACTGCGCGGCACCGATGCCGCCAGCGACACCAAGCCTTTCCTGCGCGACGCGGAGTGGCAGGGCCTGACGCAGGTCGCCAACCGGCCGCATGCGCTGCTGATGCACATGGGCGCCGACCTGCGCGAAGCGCTGCGCGCGCGGCGCATCGACCCGGCGCTGGCGGCGGGTGTCGACGGCACGCTGTCGGCGCTGAGTGCCGCAGCCGCATCGTGCGAGCGCATCCTCAGCACGCCCATTCCCTTTTCGTACACGCTGCTGCTGCACCGCACGGCGTACCTGTACTGCTACCTGCTGCCCTTCGGGCTGGTGGACTCGGTCGGGTTCATGACGCCGGTGGTGGTGCTGATCGTGGCCTACACCTTCTTCGGCCTGGACGCGCTCGGCGACGAGATCGAGGAGCCCTTCGGCACCGAGTCGAACGACCTGCCGCTCGAGGCCCTGTGCCGCACGCTCGAGATCGACCTGTGCCAGTCGGTGGGCGCCCCGGCGCCGGCGCCGCTGGTGCCGGTCGACTACTTCCTGCGCTGACACCCGCCGCGCGCGCGGTGCCGGCTTTTCTTTTTCCTGCCTGACGAAAGAAAGACGTTTTGTCCCCCATGCCGCACGAAGACCGCATCCGCCTGCCCGCCCTGCGCAGCAGGATCACCACCGCCGAAGCCGCCGCCGAATGGATCCGCGACGGCATGGTGGTCGGCATGAGCGGGTTCACGCGCGCCGGCGACGCCAAGGCCGTGCCGCTGGCCCTCGCGGCCCGCGCGCGCCGCGCGCCGATGAAGATCACGCTGATGACCGGCGCCTCGCTCGGCGGCGACGTGGACCGCCAGCTGACCGAGGCCGGCGCCATCAGCCGGCGCATGCCGTTCCAGGTCGATACCGTGCTGCGCCAGGCGATCAACCGCGGCGAGGTGATGTTCATCGACCACCACCTGTCGGAAACCGTCGAGATGCTGCGCACGCGGCAGATCCCGCCGATCGACATCGCGATCATCGAGGCGGTGGCCATCACCGAGACCGGCGCGCTGGTGCCGAGCACCTCGATCGGCAACAGCGCGAGCTTCGCGATCCTGGCCGACAAGGTGATCGTCGAGATCAACACCTCGCAGTCGACCGCGCTCGAAGGGCTGCACGACATCTTCATTCCCAAGCACCGCCCGCAGCGCGAGCCGATGCCGCTGGTGGCGCCGCACGACCGCATCGGCACCAGCGCCATCGAGATCCCGCCCGAGAAGATCCTGGGCATCGTGATCACCGACAAGGCCGACAGCACCTCCACCGTGCTGCAGGCCGATGCCGAGACCGCGGCCACCGCGGCGCACCTGGTGGCCTTCTTCGAGCGCGAGGTGGCGCAGGGCCGGCTCACCGAGCGGCTGCTGCCGCTGCAGGCGGGCATCGGCACGGTGGCCAACGCGGTGATGTCGGGGCTGGGCGCGGGGCCGTTCGAGCACCTCACGATGTATTCAGAGGTGCTGCAGGACTCGACCTTCGACCTGTTCGACGCCGGCAAGCTGGACTTCGCCTCGGGTTCGTCGATCACGCTGTCGCCTGCAAAGGCGCGGCAGGTGTTCGGCGACCTCGAGCGCTACAAGGACCGGCTGGTGCTGCGGCCGCAGGAGGTGAGCAACCACCCGGAGATCATCCGGCGGCTGGGCATCATCGCGCTGAACACGGCGCTGGAGGCCGACATCTACGGCAACGTCAATTCGACGCACGTGCTGGGCACGCACATGATGAACGGCATCGGCGGCTCGGGCGACTTCGCGCGCAACGCCTACCTGTCGATCTTCGCGACCAAGTCGGTCGCCAAGCAGGGCGCGGTGTCGAGCATCGTGCCGATGGTGTCGCACGTGGACCATGCGCCGCAGGACGTCGACATCCTGGTCACCGAAGTGGGCCTGGCCGACCTGCGCGGGCTGGCGCCGCGCGAGCGGGCGGCGGCGATCATCGCCAACTGCGCGGCCGAGCCGTACCGCGCGATGCTGCAGGACTACCACGCGCGCGCCGTGGCGACCTGCGGCGGCCACACGCCGCACCGGCTGGAAGAGGCGTTTTCGTGGCACGTGCGCTACCGCGACACGGGCACGATGCGGGTCGACTGAAAGCAAAAAAGGCCGGTCCTTGCGGGCCGGCCTTTCCTTCTTGTCAGCGCTTGAAGCGGGGGCTCAGAGCGCCAGCATCAGCTTGAGGTTCTGCACCGCGGCGCCGCTGGCGCCCTTGCCCAGGTTGTCCAGGCGCGCGATCACCACGGCGTGGCGGTGGTCCTCGTTCGGGAACACGCGGATCTCGAGCTGGTTGGTGTCGTTGAGCGCCAGCGCGTCGAGCTTGCCGTCGTCGGTCGGCGGGAGCACCTTCACGAACTGCTCGGGTGTGTTGCTCTTGGCATAGTGGGCGGCCAGGGCGTCCTGTAGGTCGCCGGCCTTCGGCTTGCCGGGCAGCAGGTCGAGGTGCAGCGGCAACTGCACCAGCATGCCCTGCTTGAAGTTGCCCACCGACGGAATGAAGACCGGGCGGCGCGTGAGGCCGGTGTAGGTCATGATTTCAGGGATGTGCTTGTGCTTCAGGCCGAGCGCGTAGGTCTCGAACAGCGGCGCCTTGCCGGCCTCGTAGTCCTCGATCATGGTCCGGCCGCCGCCCGAATAGCCGCTCACCGAAGGCAGCGACACCGGGAAATCGGCCGGCAGCAGGCCCGCGTCGACCAGCGGACGCACCATGGCGATGGCGCCCGTGGCGTAGCAGCCGGGGTTGCCGACGCGGTCGGCCTTGGCCACGGCCTGCCAATGGCCTTCGACGAGTTCGGGGAAGCCGAAGACCCAGCCCGGCGCGATGCGGTGGGCGGTCGAGGCGTCGATGATCTTGGGCTTCTTGCCCGGGAGCTGGTCGATCAGCGCGACCGACTCGCGCGCCGCATCGTCGTGCAGGCACAGCACCACGAGGTCGACGCCGGCCATCAGCTCGCGCTTGGCGGCCACGTCCTTGCGCAGCTCGGGCGCGATGCTCACGAGCTCGATCTGCGGCATCGTCTGCAGCCGCTCGCGAATTTGCAGGCCGGTGGTGCCGGCTTCGCCGTCGATGAAAACCTTGGCCATATCGGAGTATGCGTAGGGTGGCTAGAAGAAAGTACGTATTGACCGCAACCGCGCATCAAGTATTGGTGCGGCGCACCATGATACAGTCCGCGGTTGTTCGCCGCCCCCAGCCGTCAGGCTGCCGTCGCCCGCGAACAACAGAGCAGAAACAACAGTCTCACTCCCGATCTCCCGTTCTCAACCTCCTCCTTCCGAGAGACATCCCTCATGAAGATTCACGAGTACCAAGGCAAGGAAATCCTTGCCAAGTTCGGCGTGCCGGTGCCGCGCGGCATCCCGGCCTATACGGTTCAGGAGGCGGTCGAGGCCGCCCAGAAGCTTGGAGGCCCGGTCTGGGTCGTCAAGGCCCAGATCCACGCGGGTGGCCGCGGCAAGGGCGGCGGCGTCAAGGTCGCCAAGTCGATCGAAGACGTCAAGAAGCTGGCTGGCGAGATCCTCGGCATGCAGCTCAAGACCCACCAGACCGGCCCTGAAGGCCAGAAGGTGCGTCGCCTCTACATCGAAGACGGCGCCGACATCAACAAGGAATACTACATTTCGGCCGTGACCGACCGCGCCACCCAGAAGGTGGCGTTCATCGCTTCGAGCGAAGGCGGCATGGACATCGAGGAAGTGGCCCATTCCACCCCCGAGAAGATCATCACGGTCTACGCCGACCCCAAGGACGGCCTGACCGACGCGCAAGCCAAGGAAATCGCCGACGGCATCGGCATGCCGGCCGACTCGACCGCCCAGACGGTCGACATCCTGAAGAAGCTCTACACCTGCTACATGGAGACGGACGCCTCGCTGGTCGAGATCAACCCGCTCAACCGTGACAGCAAGGGCAACGTCGTCGCCCTGGACGCCAAGTTCAACTTCGACAGCAACGCGCTGTTCCGCCACCCCGAAATCGTGGCCCTGCGCGACCTGGACGAAGAAGACGCGGCCGAAGTCGAAGCCTCGAAGTTCGACCTCGCCTACATCTCGCTGGACGGCAACATCGGCTGCCTGGTGAACGGCGCCGGCCTGGCCATGGCCACCATGGACACCATCAAGCTGTTCGGCGGCGAGCCGGCCAACTTCCTGGACGTGGGCGGCGGTGCCACCCCCGAGAAGGTCACGGAAGCCTTCAAGATCATGCTGAAGAACAAGAACGTGGAAGCCATCCTCGTGAACATCTTCGGCGGCATCATGAAGTGCGACACCATCGCCACCGGCGTGATCGCAGCCTGCAAGGCCGTGAACCTGCAAGTGCCGCTGGTCGTGCGCATGAAGGGCACCAACGAAGTCGAAGGCAAGAAGCTGCTGGCCGAGTCGGGCCTGCCGATCATCAGCGCCGACACCATGGCGGACGCGGCCCAGAAGGTCGTGGCAGCAGTCAAGAAGGCCTAAGGAACAAGTCATGTCGATCTACATCAACAAAGACACCAAAGTCATCACGCAAGGCATCACCGGCAAGACCGGCCAGTTCCACACCGAGAAGTGCCAGGAATACGCGAACGGCAAGAACGCCTTTGTGGCGGGCGTGAACCCGAAGAAGGCCGGCGAGTCGATCTTCAACATCCCGATCTTCGGTTCGGTGAAGGAAGCCGCCACGCAGACCGGCGCCACCGTGTCGGTGATCTACGTGCCGCCGGCAGGCGCCGCGGCCGCCATCTGGGAAGCTGTCGAAGCCGACCTGGACATGGCGATCTGCATCACCGAAGGCATTCCGGTTCGCGACATGCTCGAAGTGCGCAACAAGATGAAGGCCAAGGAAGCGGCCGGCGGCAAGAAGACCCTGCTGTTGGGCCCGAACTGCCCCGGCCTGATCACGCCCGACGAGATCAAGATCGGCATCATGCCCGGCCACATCCACCGCAAGGGCCGCATCGGCGTGGTCTCGCGTTCGGGCACGCTGACGTACGAAGCCGTGGCTCAACTGACGGAAATCGGCCTGGGCCAATCGTCGGCAGTCGGCATCGGCGGCGACCCGATCAACGGCCTGAAGCACATCGACGTGATGAAGGCCTTCAATGATGACCCGGACACCGACGCCGTCATCATGATCGGCGAAATCGGCGGCCCCGACGAGGCTGACGCAGCCCGCTGGTGCAAGGACAACATGAAGAAGCCGGTCGTCGGCTTCATCGCCGGTGTCACCGCCCCTCCCGGCAAGCGCATGGGCCACGCCGGCGCGCTGATCTCGGGCGGTGCCGACACGGCCGAAGCCAAGCTCGCCATCATGGAAGAGTGCGGCTTCACCGTGACGCGCAACTTCTCGGAGCTGGCCAAGCTGCTCAAGGGCAAGCTGTAAAAAGCACACCCACCGCTGGCGGCATTCCCGCCGCTCGCATTACCACGCAGAAATGAAAAAGCGCCCGCATTGAGTTGCGGGCGCTTTTTTAACTACAACACAGTGGAATCAGAGACATGGAACTTCTTCAAAGCACGGACTTCTGGATCGGTCTGATCAAGATCGTCTGGATCAACATCATCCTCTCGGGCGACAACGCCGTCGTGATCGCCATGGCGGCGCGATCGCTGCCGCCCGCGCAACAGAAAAAGGCCGTGCTGTTCGGCTCGGGCGCGGCCGTCGTGCTGCGCATCGTGCTGACGGTGGTGGCGGCCAAGCTGTTGGCGCTGCCCTACCTGCAGATCATCGGCGGCGCCCTGCTGCTGTGGATCGGCCTGCAGCTGCTCAGCGAGGAAGACGAAGGCGACGGCGATTCCCAGGAGTACGGCAGCATGTTCGCGGCCGTGCGGACCATCCTGCTGGCCGACCTGGTGATGAGCCTGGACAACGTGATCGCCGTGGCGGCCGCCGCGCAAGGCAGCATGGTGCTGCTGGTGTTGGGTTTGGCCATCAGCATCCCCTTGGTGATTTTCGGCAGCACGCTCATGATCAAGCTCATGGAACGCTTCCCGATCATCGTCATGCTGGGTGCCGCGCTGATCGGCTGGGTCGGCGGCGAGACCATCGTGAGCGACGTGTCGCTGCACGAGGCGCTGGCGGCCAACCCCTGGATGCACTACGTGGGCGCGATCGCCGGCGCGGTGCTCGTCGTGGCCCTGGGCCGCTTCCTGCAACGGCGCGCACGCGCTGCTGCGCACTGATCCCTTCAAAAAGCGAGCGCTGACAAACGATGGCAGGTGTTGGCGTTTCCCTTTTCTCCAGTCGACCGGCGCTGAGCTGGGAGTTTGCGGCGCTGACCGATGTCGGGCGCCTGCGCGCTCACAACGAAGACGCTGTGCACGTCGACCCGGCCCTCGGTCTGGCGCTGCTGGCCGACGGCATGGGCGGCTACAAGGGCGGCGAGGTGGCCAGTGCCATGGCCATTTCGCTGATGCACGCGAGCTTCGGCCGCTGGTTCGCCCAGGCCGGCATGCAGGCGCCCGCCCGCGTGGTCCGGCGTGCGCTGCAGGCGGCCACCGACGAGGCCAACGGCGCCATCCTCCAGGCGGGCATCACCCACGAAGAACTGCGAGGCATGGGCACGACCCTGGTGCTGGCGGCGTTCCGCCCCCAGCGCGTGGTGGTCGGCCACATCGGCGATTCGCGCTGCTACCGCCTGCGCAACAACAAGCTGGAGCAGCTCACGCGCGACCATTCGCTGCGCCAGCAGCAGCTTGACGCGGGCGCCATCACGCCCGAAGAGGCCCTGAACTCCCCCACCCGCAACCTCGTGACGCGGGCCGTGGGCGTGGAAGCCCAGGTGTTGCTGGAGATGCACGAGCACAGCGCCAGGCCGGGCGACCTGTACATGCTGTGCTCCGACGGGCTCAGCGAGATGGTGCCGGATGCGCAGCTTTTCACGCTTTTGAGCCGTGATCTGGGGCTGAAGGAGATGGCTTCACTTTTGGTTGCAATTTCAAACGACAATGGCGGACGGGATAACATTTCAGTTGTTCTGGCCAAGGCGGGCGTCAGCGAAGCGACCCGCGGGGCCATGTAGCAGCCAACCCAGGCGGCGGACCGTTTGCGCCGCCTGACGGTGCTGGATCTTTGCAAACGGGGAGTAATCGGCCATGCCGAAGATGATCATTTCGGTCGATGGCGTCGTCATCGGCCAAGTGGCGCTCGCCAAGAACCGCACGACGTTGGGCCGGCGCGCCTACAACGACATCGTGATCGACAATCTCGCCGTCAGCGGCGAGCATGCCGTGCTGCACATGAGCGGCGGCGAAGTCGAAATTGAAGATCTCAACAGCACCAACGGCACCTACGTCAATGCGCTGGCCGTCCAGAAGCAGGCGCTCCAGGACAACGACGTCATCGAGGTCGGCGGCTGCCGCATCCATTTCCGCTCGCACAGCAACCTCATGGCCGGCCCCGGCTCCGTGCGGGCCTCGCTCTCCGAGTATTCGGCGCCGATGCCGCTCTCGTCGGCACCCACCGAATCGGGCGCGCTGGTCGAGCTGGGCGTGCCCGTGCTGCGCGTGCTCTCGGGCGCCAACGAAGGCCAGGACGTCCCGCTGCAGAAGGTGGTCACCACCATCGGCAAGCCCGGCGTCGCCGTGGCCGTCGTCACCCGCCGCCGCCAGGGCTACGTGGCGGCCACCGTCGTCGGCAGCGTCACGCTCAACGGCGCCCCGCTGGGCGCCGAGGCCGTCGCGCTGCAGGAGGGCGACGTGCTCGAACTCGGCGGCGCCTCGCGCATGCAGTTCGTCCGGGTCTGAGCCGGCCCGGACGCCCTGCTCCGCTCCCCGTTTTCTCGCCGGCAGGCATCCGTTGTCCAAGGCTGATCGGCCATGAGCGCAGCGCCGGGCCGCCCCAAGCAAGCTCGCACCGCAGTGCGAAGCACGGAGGTACGTCAATGAGCGCATTGCGGCGGCACTGGCCGCGCATCGCCATCACGCTGCTACCGGTGGTGCTGGCGCTGCTCCATGCCACCGGCGCCTGGCGGCTGGGCGTGATCGAGCACCTGGACCACCTGATCTACGACGCCCGCCTGCGCGCCACCATGCCGGGCACGCCCGACACGCGGGTCGTGATCGTCGATGTCGACGACGCCAGCCTGGCGCGCGAGGGCCAGTGGCCCTGGCCGCGCGACAAGATTGCCAACCTCACGACGGAACTGCTGGCCCGCCAACACGTGGCTGTGCTCGGCTTCGACGTGATGTTTCTCGAGCCCGATCGCAGCTCCGGCCTCGGGCGCCTGAAGGAGATCGCAGCCGGGCCATTGAGCGGCGTGCCGGGCCTCGCTGCCGAAATCGATCAGCTCGCGCCGACCCTCGACCACGACGCCACACTGGCCCAGGCCCTGCGCGGCCAGCCCGTGGCGCTGGGCTACTACTTCACCCGCACCGAACAGCCCAGCGCCAAGGGGCTGCTGCCGGCGACGCCCGTGCTGCCGCCCGACGCCTTTCCGCCCCATGCTTCCTTCGTCACGCTCTGGAACGGCTTCGGCGCCAGCCTGCCGGTGCTGGGGCGCGCGGCGCCGGTCGCGGGGTTCCTGAACACCCTGGTTGGTGACGGCAGCGACGACGGCGTGATTCGCAGCGTGCCGCTCATTGCCCGCTACGAAGGCGAGCATGCGTCGCCCGGGCACTACGAGTCGCTGGCGCTGGCGGTGTACCGGCTGGCGAACGGCTCGCCGCCCGTGCGGCCGGCGCTCGTGGCCGGCGACGGCAACTTTCCGCGCCTGCAGGCGCTGGTGCTGGGGTCGCTGCGCATCCCGGTCGACCAGAGTGCCAGCCTGCAGGTGCCGTTCCGCGGCCCCGGCGGGCCGCGCGCAGGGTCGTTCCGCTACGTGGCCGCCGCCGACGTGCTCGATGGCCGGCTGGCGCCGGGCGAACTCAAGGACAAGATCGTGCTGCTCGGCGCCACCGCGCCCGGCCTGCAGGACCTGCGCGCCACCCCGGTCGGCGCGGCGTTCCCGGGCGTCGAAGTGCACGCCAACATCGTCTCGGGCTTGCTCGACCGGCGCCTGCTGGCCGTGCCCGACTACGCGCCGGGTTATGAAGTGCTGACCGTGCTGGCGGCGGGGTTGCTGCTCGCGTTCGGGCTGTCGCTGCTGTCCGCGTCGCGCGCCGTGCTGCTCGGCGCGGGCGTGGTCGCCGCGCTGGTCGGCCTCAACACCTGGCTCTACGTCGGCCACAGCCTCGTGCTCCCGCTGGCGTCGGCGCTCGTTATGGTGGCGCTGGCCTTCGCGCTCAACATGAGCTGGGGCTACTTCGTCGAATCGCGTGCGCGGCGCGGGCTGGTGCGGCTTTTCGGCACCTACGTGCCACCGCAACTGGTCGACGAAATGCTCGTGCGCCCCGGCCGCTACAGCATGCGCGCCGAGAGCAAGGAAATGACCGTGATGTTCTGCGACATGCGCGACTTCACCCGGCTGTCCGAGCAGATGGCGCCGGCCGAGCTGCAGGCCTTCCTGAACACCGTCTTCAGCCGGCTCACCGAGGTGATCAGTGCACACCGCGGCACCGTCGACAAATACATGGGCGACTGCGTCATGGCCTTCTGGGGCGCGCCCATCGACACGCCCGGCCATGCCGCGCTTGCCGTGCAGGCGGCTATCGACATGGCCGCCGCCGTGCACGACATCAACCGCCAGCACCGTGCCAACGGCCGCCCCGAGATCAGCGCGGGCATCGGCCTGAACAGCGGCCTCATGAGCGTCGGCGACATGGGCTCGACCGCAAGGCGTAGCTATACCGTGGTCGGCGACGCGGTCAATCTCGCGTCCCGGCTCGAGGGCCTGAGCGGACACTACGGGGTCGAGATCGTGGCCAGCGGCGCCACCCGCGAGGCGGCGCCCGGGTTCGTCTGGCAGGAACTCGACAGCGTGCGCGTCAAGGGCAAGGCCCAGGCTGTGGCCATCTACACCCCGCTCGCGCCGCAGGCCGATGCCGAGGCGCAGGACCCGACACGGCAGCAACTCGACCGCTGGAGCCAGGTGCTCGCCGCCTACCGCCGCCAGGATTGGGCGCTGGGCCGGAACTTGCTGGCTCCCCTGCTCGCCGCGGATGCGAAAAAAGTCCTTTACCAGCTCTACGCCCAGCGTTTAGCCTCGATGGCGCTTCGCCCGCAGGACCCGGACTGGGACGGCGCCACCCGGTTCGACACCAAATGACGACAGACGCATACAAGGGGTCTTCCACAATGCAGGTTCGCGTGCTGGGTTGCTCGGGCGCCATCGCCAAGGACTGCCGCACCACCTCGTTCCTGGTCGATGCGGACCTGCTCGTGGACGCCGGCACGGGTGTCGGCGACCTCACCCTCGACGAGATGGCCGCCATCGACGACGTGGTGCTCACCCACTCGCACCTCGACCACATCGCCGCCCTGCCCCTGATGCTCGACGCCGTCGGCAGCCGCCGCGCCCGGCCGCTGCGCGTGCATGCCCTGGCCGCCACCATCGACGCGCTGCGGGCGCATGTGTTCAACAACGTCATCTGGCCGAATTTCGAACGCATTCCCAGCCCCGAATCGCCGTTCGTGAGCTTTCACGAGATCGCGGTCGGGCAACGCCTCGAACTGGGCAGCGACGCCCCCAAGCTGATCGAAGTGCTGCCGGCCGTCCACACCGTGCCGGCCTGCGGCTTCGCCATCCGCCGGGCCGAAGGTGGCGCCCACTGGGTCTTCAGCGGCGACACCGAACGCAACCCGCCCTTCTGGGAGCGCATCAACGCGATCGACGTGGCGATGCTGGTCATCGAGACGGCCTTCAGCTCCCGCGAGGAGGCTTTGGCCGAACGCAGCCTGCACCTGTCGCCGGTGGCGCTGGCGCACGAGCTGGCGCATATCGATCCGGGCAAGCAGTACCCGATCTACATCACCCACACCAAGCCGGCCGAGACCGAGGAAATCATGAGCCAGATCGAGATGCTGGCGGGGCGGGAGGTGGCTGGGTTGGCGCAGCGGGACATCCGTTGGCTCAAGGCGGATGGAGTGCTGACCTTCTGACAGGGCCCGGTCGGGCATGACAAATTTGTCGACACAATTGGCATCTGAGTGCGAGTTGTGTCACATCATGTAACCATCTTGTGACCAAAGACGGCCTGATCGAGGGCTGCAGGGTGGGGAAACCGGGTGGCACGGATGCTGCGGAAGTTACCCCGCTCCGGGCTGGTTCCCGGGCTCTACAAACCAACCTGGAGTTAATGAATGAACCGTCGTTCTATCGCACGCAATGTGCAAAAGGGTTTCACCCTGATCGAATTGATGATCGTTGTGGCGATCATTGGTATCTTGGCTGCTGTGGCTCTGCCGGCGTATCAGGATTACACCAAGCGCGCAAAGGTGACGGAGCTGATTTTGGCTGCGTCGGCGTGCCGCACGACGATTAGCGAAGTCGTGCAATCGGCCACAGGCACCTCATTGCCGAACGCAGGTGCATGGGGGTGCGAATCGACTTCTGCCACTTCCCAGTACGTGGCCAGTGTGGCAACCAGCAATGCCGGCGTGGTTACCGTCACGGCTCAGAATATTCCGGGCGTTACCGGAACCATTACCTTGACGCCGTACGTAGGCGCCACTGGAACGACTGTTCCCACTGCCGGTTCGGTTATCGGTCGTTGGGTCTGCAACGGCACCATCGATCCCAAGTTCCGTCCGGGTTCATGCCGCGGGTAATAATTCTCTGAAAGAAATGGGCAGCTTCGGCTGCCTTTTTTTATGTCCAAATTTTCGCTTCGGCAAGTCCTGATTTTTATTACGTCGAGCCTGATTGGGGTTGGCTGGCTTGTTCCCAATCATTACGCGCCATGGGTATCTGCATGGAGCGACGGAGCCTCAATTCTGGTCTTTTTCTTGATGGCGGCTCTGATTCTTGCCGAAGTCAAAATAATAGATCGAGGAAAACAGTCGGCGTTGCTGATGTTTGTCGCGTGCGTTTCGGTTGTTGTTGTTGTTTTTCAGGTTGCATTCGGGAAAATAATATATAGCGGTGATGCACTTGTTTCTGTCTTTTACATACTGATTTGGCTCGGTTGTGTCATTGTTGGGTCTATTGCAAAAGATAAATTGGGAAATGAGTGGTTGTTGGCTTTCTTGGGCGGGCTTGCCGGATTTTCGATTCTGAGTGTCACTATTGCATTGCTTCAGTGGACCGGTTCCCAGGAGTTGGGCGTTTATTTTGCGGAGCTGAAACCGGGGGGGCGCCCATTTGCGAACGTTGCACAGCCCAATCATTTTGGGACTATTTGTTTCGTGGGGCTGTGCGTTGCGCTTTATATTTATGAGCGAAAATTGGTCGGGAGGCTGCCATTTTTTCTTTTTGCCTGCTTTTTTGTCATTGGCATGGTACTGTCTCAGTCACGGACTGGTTTGCTTCAGTTGGCCATTCTTGTGATTTTGCTATGGATGAAGAAGGGGAAATTTCTAATTCGAATTTCAGGAGTTCTGTTATTGCTCTTGTGCGTGCTTGCATTGATTGGCGTCTTCAAGTTTCGTGAAATAAACGATTTTCTGCTTCTTGGTGGCGGGCGTAATTTCCAAAGCTCAGTTGGACAAGAAATAAGGCTGTCTTATTGGGTATCAATGGTCGATGCATTAAGACGCGAGCCGCTCTGGGGTTACGGATGGCAACAGGTCGGGGCGGCGCAATATGCGATTGCACCTGATCATCCTAGCGTCGGAGCTTATTTTGAACACAGTCACAATCTTATTCTTGACTTGATGCTCTGGAATGGGGTTTTTTTGGGTGCTGCTCTTGTGTTGGCCTTGGCCATTTGGTGTTTTGGGGTATTTTTTAAATTGAGGGATGCATCGGAGTTGTGGGTATTTGCCATAATTGTCGGGCTCTTTGTTCATTCGATGCTGGAATACCCTTTTGACTATGCGTATTTTTTAATTCCGCTTGGAATTTTGATGGGATGGCTTCAGAGGGGGGGAGGGGTTGATTTGAAAATGAAAAAAGGGAAGAGTCTGTGTTGTATTCTTGCTCTCACATTCCCACTTTTTCTTGTGATTGTGTTTGACTATGCTCGCTTTGAAGAATCCTTTCGAGAATTTCGACTGGAGGCGGCTGGGATAGGGGCGGAAGCGATGGTGATCTCCACTCCGAATGCTATCGTATTGAATCAGCTAGAGAGTTTTCAAAAATTCGCTGCCAAAGAGGCGCGGCCGAATATGACAGTGGATGAGTTGAATTCAATGAAAATGACAGCGTTGCGGTATGGATATCCTCCTGTCTTATTTCGATATGCTCTTGCGTTGGGGATGAATGACAAAAGTGATGCTGCTCAAGCCGTGATTCTTAGAATTTGCAAAATTCACGGAAGAAAAATGTGCCAAGAAGCTATTGAAAATTGGGGTGCCCTAGCAAAAAGGAATCTTAACTTGCCAAGCATTAATTTCAATGCCGAGAGCGCGATTGAGTAGTGATTTTGTGAGTTGGAGAAATTCAATGACGTGGATCTTGAAATTTTTGCGTAGGCAAGATGCTGCCTTTGAGGGTTTGCAATTCATTTGTCAATCTCAACAATGAAAATCCGAGGCTTTGCTTTGGCTAATATTCGAGTGATGGTGCCAATTAGTTCGGAATTCATCGATCCAGCGTCAACACTTTTGAGTCGGTGATTTTGAGTCGGGTCACGCGCGAAATCGATCAAACTATTGACTCGGTGCAATGTCGTGAGTTGTGGTAACTCGTGTCGCCATAAGCCTAGGCGCCCTTCGCGAGGCCGCAGCAACCGTCGATAAAGTTGGTGCAAAAAGAGCCAGCGCAAGCTGGCATGTCTCTGCCAGATGGTCGCTTGGGAGCGATGAGCGGCGGCTTTGTGTCCTCCAAGAATGGATAGCATTCGATTCACATATGGACACATTACAAAACAAATGCAAACGCTCGTCGCCAGGAAGCGTCAGCGCGGCCTGACGGCCATCGAGCTGCTCGTCACGCTCGCCATCCTCGCGATCTTGGTCGGCATCGCCGCCCCGTCGATGTCGCGCTTCATCAATCAGTGGCGCGCCTCCAATACCGTCAATGCCCTGACTGGCTCGCTGCGCATTGCGCGCACCGAGGCGATTGCGCGTGGACGCCCGGTTGTTGTGTGCCGGGTGGCGTCCAGCACCGCCACCGCCTGTGAGACCGCCGCGGGCGCCAAAGGCTACGCCAGCGGCTGGATCGTGTTCGTCAACAACGATCGCGACGCCAACAACGACTTTTCTTCGACGAACGGCGATGAACTGTTGCTTCGTCAGGTGGAGCCCTCCGGCATCGCGTCCATCAAGCTCAAGACCGCAGGGCGCTTTGTCTTCATGCCCAACGGTCTGCTGAACGGCGCTGCCAACGGCATCGACATCGACGCCACCGGTTTCAGCAGTGCCAGCGCCACGCCGTGGGCGCGCAAGGCCCTCTGTATCACCAAGCCCGGCCGTGTTCGTTCCGTAGCGAACGCGTCCGACTGCGATAGCAACGAGGGATGAGGTCGCCCGACAGCTCGGCCGTACCTGGACAGCCCCGCCCTCTTTTCACGGACATGAAAACCCACAACAGACAACGAGGCGCCACCCTCATCGAGGTGCTGGTGGCCATCGTCATCCTGGCCGTTGCCCTGTTCGGCATGGCGGGGCTCACATCCTCGGCCATCAAGTACAACCAGTTCTCCCGCATGCGGGCCACCGGCTTGAGCCTCGTGACCGACTACACGGAGCGCGCCCGAGCCAATCTCTCCGGCTTTGCGAACTACGCCAACACCACGGCGTACACCGCCAGCACGCGTTCGGCCGCTACGACCGACCCCACGGAGGCACCGGCCAGTTGCCAGGTCGATACCTCCAATCCCACGAATCCCATCAATACCTGCGGCGCGGCCATTGCGAACTACGACAAGTCCCAGTGGCTCACCAACGTCGCCAATCGGTTGCCGGGCGGCACCGCCTACGTCACCGCAGACCTGACGGACGCACCGGCGGGCGTGAACGGCCTGCCAGCCACCCGCGTGCTGAACATCTGGTTGATCTGGACCTCGATCCAGGAGGGCGATGGCTTTCGTCAGTCGCAGCCGTGTCCCAAGGGCGCCAACATTTCCGAGACGACCGAGGCTTCGCTGACCTGCATGTATTTCCGGGTCACGCTATGAGGAACACCGCAACCTTCTCGCCCCGTGCGCGCCGGCAGCACATCGCCGGCTTCACCCTGCTCGAATTGCTGATCGCGCTGACGCTCGGGCTGGTGATCTTGGCGTCCAGCCTCTCGATCTATGTCGCATCCAGTCGGGGCAGCCAGATGTCCCAGGTCGAAACGCAGATGAACGAGGACGGCATCCTCGCGCTCAACCTGATCCAGCAGCAACTCAAGCAAGCTGGTTACTCGCGGCAGATCATTCCAGGCAGCGGTGCCACTGTGATGGGCAACTACGCGGGCCCGGCTGTGCGTGGGTGCGACGGTGGCTTTACCGATGCCACCGCTGCGGGCGCCTTTGGCAGCCTAGCGTGCAAACCGGGCGGCGGCAGCGACGCCATCGCCATCCGGTACGAGGCCACCACGGACAACACGACGCCCTCGACCGACAGCACGCCGTTGGCGACAAATTGCGTGGGCACCGGCATCTTCGCGGCGACCCCCTCGCAGGTGGCCCCACCTCCGACGCCCGCGTCTGCAGCGCCAAACTACACCCTGGCAGACAACCGCTACTCGGTGACTGACGCGAGTACGCAGCCCATGCTGTCCTGCCGCGGATCGGAGAAAAGCGGCGCAACGGCCAACATCATCGGCACCGCGCAGCCGCTGCTGGCCAATGTCGAAGACATGCAGATCCTCTACGGCGTGGCCAATCGCCCCAGCGCCGAACTGGCCTCTACCTACGATCCCATGCGGCACCAGATCGTCCAGTACCTGGGTGCGTCCGGGGTCGACGCGTTGGCCAGCAGCGGTGTCCTTCCCGATCTCACTGAAGACCGCTGGAGCCGTGTGCTGAGCGTGCGCGTGTGCCTGCTCATGCGCAGCGATCGGACCGTGAAGGACGTGCCCGCCGGCGGGACGTCTTACAAGAACTGCAGCAACGTTGACATCACGAACAACGATGGCTATCTGCGCAGGGCCTACATCACCACGGTGCTGTTGAGAAACCGCCTGATCATCCAATGAGCACCACGCCTTTTATTCATCGCTGCCCGCACATACTGTTGGGACGTACCCCTGTTGTCCGGCGAGAGCGTGGTGCGGTGCTGGTCATCACCCTGATCCTGATCGTGATCATGTCGCTGCTGGGCACATTCGCCATCCGCAATGCGACCCAGAGCGAGCGCAGCATCAACGGCATCCGCTCCACCGAAGTAGCTCGGGAGGCCGCGGAAACCGCGCTGCGTTTCTGCGAGCAGGTGGCCATTTTCGATGGCGACGGCAAGGACTACACCGAGTACTCCACCACGGGCCTGCGCGGCAAGATCATTACCACCACGATCGGTTCGGAGTTCGACCTCGCCGCCGAGTGGCGCAAGAGCGCCAGCTGGACCGGCAATAACGTGATCAGCCTTCCGTCGGACTATTACAACAAGAAGCCCTCCGGCACCGACGTCGACTCCGCACAGCTGGACATCGCGCCGCGTTGCCTCATTCAGAAGATCGAAAGCACGTCCACGCCCAAGCTCACGGGCTACCTGATCACCGCCCGGGGCTTCGCCAACAACGCCAAGTTCGACAGCTCGACCGGGAAATCCACCCGGGGCTCCGAATCATGGATGCAGTCCGTGCTGTCGCGCAGCAGTTGATTCCATGCACCCGCCTCTCTCCGCTATGACATACCTACCTTTCGATTCCCGTCGGTCCCGTCGCGGCTTCACCTTGATCGAAGTCATGATCGTCGTCGCGATCGTTGCCATCCTTGCGGCCGTCGCGTTGCCGAGCTACCAGGAGCATGTGCGTCGTTCCAAGCGTGCCGAAGCCCAAGGCATCCTGATGGAAGCCGCGCAGTTCATGCAGCGCTATTACTCGGCCAATGACCGCTACACCGCCAGTGCGGGAGGCACAAGCGCCAGCGAAGTCGAACAGAAGAACGGCGACGTCAGCATGCTTCCCGCGAACCTGCGCAATTCGCCCAAGACGGGCGCCGCCAACTACACCATTGCCGTGTTTGCGCCCGACACCACGCACAGCTACACCCTCAAGGCCACCCGCACCGGCAGCATGAGCGCAGACAAGTGCGGCACGTTGACCCTGAACAGCCAAGGCGTGAAGGGGGTAGCGAGCCCCGCCACGGGCATCGACGTTGCGGATTGCTGGAAATAGCGAACGCAACGGTTCGCTCAAACAAATAGCAGTGCCTGAGATCCGGTTGGTTGCGCACCACGAGCGTCGCACCACGTCACCGGCCTCACGGCACCCTTGAAGAAACACCAGATCGCCCGGGGAAATAAGCGATGAACACTGCATTCCAGACCCTTGCACCGACCACGCAGACAACCTGCGCGTGGCGAGCTTTTCGACGGATCGCGCACCGTTTGATCGCTGCGCTCGTTGTTGCAGCTTTTCCTGTGGTCGGCGCGTTTGCTGCCGGCTCGCCCAGCCAAGCGCCATTGTTCAGTGCAGTGCCGGGCGCCAAGCCCAACCTGATGTTCGTACTGGACAATTCAGGATCGATGGCGTACGAATACCAGGAAGGGTATTCGATGCCTGAAAGATGCAAAGGCAGTTCGTGTGATTACGCGTGGTATCGCATGCGATCGAGCAGCGTCAACACGCAGTACTACAACCCTTCGATTACTTATTCGCCTCGAGTCAATTCAAACGGTGTCGCAGAAGTCAATCCGCTTGTTTTCATAGACAACCAATCATCCAGAAAATTTACGTATTCGGCGCCGGGCATCGATTACACGATCAATGACGATAATTACGTCCCGTCCTATGTCACGTACACGACGGCGGGCAGCATAGACAGTGATGCGAAATTTTCCTATGTTCGATGCACGAACACCAGCTGCTCCTCCAATACCACGACAGATATCACTCCGACATCAGGCAGCGTGACGTTGCCCACCGGGCACAAGCGCACAGATTGCGGAGCAAATGCGACCGAGTGCACCAAAGCAAAAGAACTTCAAAACATTCTCAATTGGTATCGCTGGTATCGCACTCGCACCCTCGCGGTCAGTACGGCCGTGGGTCAGGCGATGCAAAACTATGACAACAAGTTTCGTGTGGGATATGTTCAATACAACTACACCAACACGGCAACCGAAAAAAGCGGAACGGCAACCAGCATCGTACGAGGTGTTCGGTATTTCATCGACGACAAAGATGATGCCAATAAGAAGTGGAAAACACAGTTCTACAACTGGATCTATGGAATCATTCCGGCTCAAGGAACGCCAAGCCATAATACGCTGTCCCTCGCAGCCAGCTATTACAATGGTGACGTCAAATCGACTTACGGAAATCCCTGGAAAAATGATCCAACAAGCACGGGTGAAACCAGCGCAGCCAACGATCTGAGCTGCCGGCGCGCTTATTCAATCGTGTTGTCCGATGGCGCGTGGAATTCTGCAACCACAAAAAACGCCGATATCAAATATGCCAGCACGCAGGGCACGAATTACAGCGGAAATCCGTCTGGCAACCCCGCCGCGCTTCAATTCAACCCGAGCGGAGCCACGGGGTCCAGCAATACCAATACCAATCTGGCAACCAGGCTCGCAGCCCGCAATCTCTACATCCCTTACAGCGATGGAGAGGCCAGCAGCTACGGTTTCGCCGACCTGACGGCCCGTTACTTCTGGCGCACGGACTTCTCCGACACACTGCCTAATAACGTCCCTCCCATTGAAGGCCAGCACAACCCCACTTTCTGGCAGAACATGACAACCTTCACGATTGGCTGGGGGTTGACGCCGTCGGGGGAGTCTGGAACGGCCAACGGTTTGACCTGGGCACAAATCAATGCATACAACAACGATTGGCTTGCCGGTAATTCAACAACGCGTCCCAAGTGGGCATCTGGCGATTTGAACTCGACCTCTGGCAGTGCGGCCGATGCCCGGCGCGTCGATGACTTCATCCGCGCCGGCTTCACTGGTGGTGGTCGCGCGTACAGCGTCTATTCGGGCGAAGATGTTCGCCAAGCTCTCGACAATGCGCTCAGCAGCATGGTGGGTTCGGGCAACGATGCCGGTGTGGCCGTGTCAGGCAACAGCAGCGAATTCCAGACACTGGAAAACCAATACAAGTACACGACGGAATATCAAACGGCCGACAACAGCGGCGACATCAAGGCTTTCCAGCTGAATGCCAGCGGCGGCTATCTTTCCGTGGATTCGTCCGGCAAGGCAGTTCCCGCATGGTCCGCCAATGCCAAGATGCCGGCCCTGACGAGCCGGAAGATTTTTTCCCTGTCGGACTACGACGCCAATGCGCCCAGCAAACTCGCCACCAAGCGTGTGGAGTTGAACTACAACACGACGCTGAATAATTTGCCGCTCGACTTCAAGGCGCTGTTGAATGCGGACAACCTGCAAAAAACCGACAGCAGCTTCATCCGCTACCTGTTGGGTGAGGACCCGCAGAAGGACATCAACAACACCGTCTATCGCTCACGCAAGCAGCCGATCGGCGCCTCGGTCAATTCGCCGCCGGTGTTCGTGGGTGGACGTATCGACATGGGCTACAACATCTATGGCTCGGTCGATGGCAAGGACACCTATGCCGCCTATAAGGGCAACAAGACATCGCTGCCTCCGACCATCTTTGCGGCCACCAACAACGGCAAGGTCCATGTGCTGAACGCCGCCAAGAACGACACCACGCTGTCGGGCATTCCGGCCGGTACGGAACTGGCCGAATTCATGCCCAAGGGGGCCATGGCCTCACAGATCGATCTGGCCAACTCGAATTTCCGCTTCCGCTACACGCTTGACGGGCCATTGGTGGAGCACGACGTGTACGACACGAACAACCTGACCCCTGCGGGCGGAGCCGCCGCATGGCGCCAACTGGTGTTCGGCACGGGTGGGCGCGCGGGCAGTTTCATGTATGGCTTGGAGTCACCCATGAACTCGGGGAACCGGACCCCGACCAAGGATCACTTTCTCTGGGAATTGAACAACAAGACCGAGGGATACGACAACCTGACCAATGTGACCAACAACCCCACCGCAGGTCAGCTGGACGACGGCACTTGGGTTGTGTTGACGGGCAGCGGCCACTACCCGGCGACGGGCAAGCAGGTCGGCCTGTATGTGGTGGAGGCGATCACCGGAAAACTCAAGAAATTCATCCCGCTGCCAGCCGCGTTTGGCAACGCCGTCACCGGCGGCAACCGCGGCCTGGGCGGTGTAGTCGCCGTGCGGGACACCACCCGCAAGATCGTTGCCGCCTATGCCGGTGACGCCAACGGCAATCTGTGGCGTTTCGACCTGCGTAGTTCGAAGTTCGTGGTGTCCTATGACCGGCCGCTGTTCACCACGCCGGGTGGCAAGACGCAGCCCATCTACGCGGCGCCGACATGGCAGGTCCACCCCGGCGACGCGAGCGCCTGCACGTACAGCACCACGTCGCAGTGCGGCGCCATCGTGGTGGTGGGCACCGGCATCCTGTTGGACGAGGACGACCTGACGACGCCTGCAACAAAGCAGGCCATCTACGGCATCTGGGACCAGACGCCGATCGGGGGCAACGACAAGACGGGCTTCAACAAGGTCGTGCTCGCGGATCTGGTGGCGCAAACCATCGACACGGGGTCGGCGAAACTGGGAACCGGCATCGAGAATGGCAAGAATTTCTACCAAGTCAGCGCCAACCCCGTGGACTGGAAAACCAAAAAGGGGTGGTTGCTGAATCTGGGGGTGATCAACTACACCGGGGCCATGGCCAATGGTGAACGCGTTGTGGGCGACCTGGCCAACCTGGGCAGCAGCGTGATGATCACGTCATTCCTGCCGGAAGACCGGAACCTGGGCCTCGAGTCCTGCACGGCCACCGGCAGCCTGCCCAACATCATCTATGTGCTCGACGCGCTGACGGGCAAGAACAAGTATTCCTTCGACGTCGATTCCAATGGCAGCTTCGATTTCTATTCGATCGTCTCCATTCCTGCTGGTGGCTTCACGCGTGGCAACGTGAGTTCGCGCAACATGATCGGCCAGCCGAACGAAGGCCGGCCGGACCTGAGGCCCGATGTCGATTGCACCAACGAGACTGGCTATCTGACCGGGGTGGGCGGCACGCAGAAGGCCGGTGACGGCTGCTCGGCGCCCAAGGTCTGGCGCCGCGCCTGGAGGCCGGTGGTTTCGCCACCGTTCTGAGATCCTGACGGTACGGCAAGCTGTCGCCGGCAGGGTTGTCGGGCGTTGCTCTCTGGCCCGACCGGGCCGCCGTTCGGAAATTCGGGCCAAGGGCACAATGTCAACGGATGACCGTTGACATTGCCTGCGCCCCCGCACCTGTGGCCGACCGCGCAAGTCTCGTGGTGCTTGCGGGGCTGGTGGCATTCCCTTTCTTGAGCCCGCTGGTCGCGGGACCCTCAGTCAATACTTGGCAGTCGTTCGTCACAGGGGCATGCCTTGCAGGACTGCTGGTGCTGATGCCAACAGGCCCTCTGCAACGAAAGATGTGGATCTGGTTGGCCGCAAGTGCGTTCTTCGTCGTGCTGTCAGACGTGGGCCGAGTCACCGCGATCCTGTGGCCCACATTGGGCGTGTTCGTGGGAATAGGCGCTGCAGCCTCCATTGGCGCGGGGGCGGTCAGCGGTCAAGGGTCGCATGCCCGTTCAGTGGCGATGGGCCTGCTCGTCTCAGGCTTGCTGACCGCGGTCCTTGGCCTGCTCCAGTACTACGGCTGGACGGAGTTTCTTGGCCACCTGACCACCTCTCCCTCCGAAGGACGTGCCTGGGGGAATCTTCGCCAGCGCAACCAGTTCGCGACGCTGATCAACCTTGCCTTGGTCGCGGCGTTATGGCTGTATGCGTCGCGGCGATCTCGACGCACTGGATGGGCGTTGAGTGTCGCAGCCGTTCTGCTGGTCGCAGCCGTGGCGGCGTCAGTATCCCGCACGGGCTTGCTGCAATTGCTGTTGATCGCCAGCATCGCCGCCGTCATGGCATGGCGGGAGCGCCGCGGATCGCAAGGAGGCGCGCAGAGCGAGCGTTTCGGTCTTCCTGCGCCGTGGGTCCTGTTCGGCGCGATTCCCTTGTATGTCGCATTTCATTGGCTGTTGCCGTATCTGGCCAGTGCCGGCACTGCGGTTTCCGGCACCGGCATGCTCCACCGCCTGCAACCCGCCGTCGTCACCACCGACAGCCGCATCGTCCTCTGGCAGAACGTCCTGACCCTGATCGCCCAGCGCCCCCTCACCGGCTGGGGCTGGGGCGAGCTCAGCTTCGCGCATTTCGCCACGCTGTACGGCGGCCCGCGTTTCCCCGTGATCCTCGACAACGCCCACAACCTGCCGCTGCACCTCGCGGTCGAGCTGGGCATTCCGGCGGCGCTGCTCATCTGCGGCGGCTTTCTGTGGATGGTGGGGGCGGCAAAGCCTTGGCGCGAGCGCGATCCTTTGCGGCTGATGGCGTGGGGCCTGCTCGGCGTCATCCTCGTGCACAGCCTGCTCGAGTACCCGCTCTGGTACGGCCCGTTCCAGTTAGTGTTCGGCCTGTGCCTCGGCATCCTGTGGCCGGCATCGCCCAAGCGCCCGGAAGCGAACGGCAGAAAACTCGCTGCATTCGCAGCCGCCGCGGCCTGGGTCGTCGTCATCGGCTACGCCGCCTGGGACTACACCCGCATCAGCCAGATCTACCTGCCGCGCGACGCCCGCATGCCGGCCTACCGCGACGACACGCTCGCCAAGCTCCAGGGCTCATGGCTGTTCTCACGCCAGGTGGACTTCGCCGAGGTGACGCTGACAGCCGTCACGCCGGCGAATGCCGCAAACATGCTCGAACTGGCCGGGCGCGTGCTGCACTTATCGCCCGAGCCGCGTGTCATCGTGAAGCTGATCGAAAGCGCCGAGCTGCTGGGGCGCGATGCAGAAGCGCACGCGCTGGCCGAGCGCTTCCGTGTAGCGTTTCCAGCCGCGTTCGCCCGCTGGCTGGACAACCGCCCGGACGACGCGCCCGAACTGTAGCCGCTGGATTTCAGCCCGCCGTCGCGACGTAGCTGCCCGACTTCCCGCCGTGCTTCTCCAGCACATGCACGTCGGTGATCCGCATCCCGCGGTCCACGGCCTTGCACATGTCGTAGATGGTGAGCAGCGCGACCTGCACGGCGGTCAGGGCTTCCATTTCCACGCCGGTCGGGCCGACGGTCTCGACGGTCGCGGTGCAGGCCACCTGCGGCGCCTGGCCGCCCTCGGCGAGCGCGAAGGCCACGGCCACGCGGGTCAGCGCCAGCGGGTGGCACAGCGGGATCAGGTCGCTGGTCTTCTTGGCCGCCTGGATGCCGGCGATGCGCGCGATGCCCAGCACGTCGCCCTTCTTGGCGGTGCCCGATTCGATCAGCGCCAGCGTCGCGGGCTGCATCTCGATGCGGCCGGTGGCCACAGCCACGCGGTGGGTGGCGGGCTTGGCCGCCACGTCGACCATGTGGGCCTGGCCCTGGGCGTCAAAATGGGTGAGGGTGCTCATCGGTGAACGTTCGTTTTGAAGATGCATCATACGAGCCCGAGCCACAGACGAGGAATGCCGCGCTTGACTCCCTCTTCCCACAAGAAAACGCGCCCGACGCCCCTCCGGCATGCGGTGTGCGCTACCTTTTTGATAGCTTCCCAGGTGCTGTTGCCGGCCCCCGCGCTGGCGCAGGTGCAGCAGATCCTGCCGGGCCTCGGTGACGGCGGCGAGATGACGGCCAGCGCCGAGCGCCGGCTGGGCGACCAGATCGTGCGCGAGCTGTACCGCGACACCGACTACATCGACGACCCGGTGATCGCCGCCTACGTGCAGGACATCTGGCAGCGGCTGCTGGCCGCTGCGCGCTCGCGCGGCGAGCTCACGCCCGAGCTCGACGAGCGTTTCGCTTGGACCATCCTGCTGGGGCGCGACCGAAACATCAACGCCTTCGCGCTGCCGGGCGGCTACCTCGGGCTGAACCTGGGGCTGCTGGCCGCGGTCGGCAGCCGCGACGAGTTGGCGACGGTGCTCGGGCACGAGCTGTCGCACGTCACGCAGCGCCACATCTCGCGCATCATGAGCAAGCAGGGCAAGCAGATGCCCCTGATGATCGCCGGCCTGATCTTGGGGATGATCGCGGCCAGCAAGAGCCGCAATTCCGACGCCGGCCAGGCGGTGATAATGGGCAGCCAGGCGCTGTTCATGCAGAACCAGCTGAGCTTCTCGCGCGACATGGAGCGCGAGGCCGACCGCATCGGCTTCGGCGTGATGACGCAGGCGGGCTTTGCGCCGCAGGGCGCCGCGGCGATGTTCGAGAAGCTGCAGTACGCCTCGCGCCTGAACGACAACGGCTCATACCCCTACCTGCGCAGCCACCCGCTGACGACCGAGCGCATCTCGGACATGCAGGGCCGGTTCCAGTTCCGTGCCGAAGCGGCACCGCCGACGGTGCCGCTGGTGATGGACCACGCGATGGTCGCCTCGCGCGCCCGCGTGCTGACGCGCCCGGGTGTCGACGTGCTGCGGCTGTGGGTCAATGCGGCGTCGAGCGGCGAGTTCGCGGGCAGTTCACCGGCCCAGCAGGCGGGCACGCTCTACGCGGCGGCGATGGCGGCCAAGGAGCTGCGCGATTTCAAGGCGGCGCGCGCATTGGCCGAGCGGCTCGTGGCCCGCACGGCCGACGATGCGGCCGCAAGCAAGCAGGCGCGCTGGCTGCAGGCCGAGATCGAACTCGCGGCCGGTGGCGCCTCTCGCGCGGCGGCACTGCTCGACGCCAAGTCGAAGGAGCGGCCTGAGATGATCCTCGCGGCCGAAGCGGCGATCGCCCAGCGCCAGCCTGCGCCGATGGTGCCCGTGCTGCGCGACTGGGTGGCCGTTCATCCGCGGGACGCCACGGCCTGGCGCACGCTGGCCAATCTGTACGGCGCGCAGAACGACACGCTGCGCGCGATCCGCGCCGATGCCGAGGCCAACGTGGCGATCCTCGACTACCCGGCGGCGCGCGACCGCTTCAAGGCGGCGCAGGAGCTGGTCCGCAAGTCGGGCGCGCCCATCGACCACTACGAGGCATCGATCATCGACACGCGCGCGCGCGCCGTCGACGTGCTGGTCAAGCAGCAGGCCGAGGAGCCGCCGCTGAAGTAGTGAAGCGACGAGGGGCGGCGCTCAGCGCCGGGAGGACAGCAGCCCGCCCAGCGCGCTCTCGATGAGCAGCCCGAGCAGCGAGTAGATCAGCGAGCCCAGCAGCGCGGCGAGGAAGCCGTTCACATGGAAGCCGCCGAGCAGGCCCGAGGCGGCCCAGAACAGCAGGGCGTTGATCACGAACAGGAACAGCCCGAGCGTGACGATGGTGACCGGCAACGTGAGGATCACCAGCACCGGCCGCACGACCATGTTGAGCAGGCCGATCACGGCCGCCGCGAGCAGCGCCGAACCGAAGCTCTGGACCTGGACGCCGCTGTAGAGGTAGGCGACCGCGAGCAGCGCGACGGCGCTGAGCAGCCATTTGAGGAGGATGCGCATGCGCCGCAGGATACCCCACGGGCCCGCACAAAAGAACAAGCCCCGCTGCGTTGCCGCAGCGGGGCTTGTGTCGGTTCGGGAGGGCGTGCGGCCCTGATCAGGCTTATTCGGCCAGCTCGTTGGCCAGCACCAGCAGCGCGCCCATGCCCATCACGGCGCCGGGAAAGGCCCAGCCCGATTGCTTGGCCGGGGTCTGGTCGGGCGTGACCGGTTCCAGGTCGACGCCGATCTTCGGGCGGCGCGCATCGACCACGTGGGTGGCCGCGTGCTCGCGCTTGAGTTGCTGCGTCAGGTCGGTCAGCGGGCCCTTGGCCAGCACCGCCGTCACCTGGCCGCCGTTGCGTTCGAGCAGCGGCAGCATCTGCGCCTGCACCTTGCTGAACCACTTGGCGCGCCAGTTCTCGCGCGCGCTGTGGCTCACCCACTTGCTGATCCGGTGTGTCATGCGCGGCGCGCAGGCCACGAGCACCCAATGGCGCGCCACGACGTTGTCGGCATCCGGCGCCAGTTCGGCGAACTGCTCGCTGGCATAGACGGCGTCGTCGACGTAAAGAATGATCTTTTCCATGAGTGCTCTCCTTTGATAGTTAGAGTGACAGAGACCGGATTGATGCAAGAAGTTTCAGTGCGGGGCGTTTATCGTTCAACGAACGCTCAGTGGGCCGGGGTGGCGGGGGCCGGCTTGCGCGAGGCCACCCACTTGCCGATCGCCAGCACCAGCAGTGCACCGATGATGCCGGCGGCGTACTTGATGGTGTCGGTCTGCGGCACCTTCGGCACCCAGGTCCAGTTGGCGGGGTTCGCCAGGGCGGGGTCGGACACGGCCATCGTGCCGGCGATCCAGCCCAGCAGCATGCCGCCCAGCGTGATGATCATCGGGAAGCGGTCCATCAGCTTGATGACCAGCTGGCTGCCCCAGACGATGATCGGGATGCTCACGAGCAGACCGAAGATCACCAGCGGCATCTGGTGGCCGTCGCCCGCGCCTTGTGCGGCACCGGCGATGGCGATCACGTTGTCCACGCTCATGACCAGGTCGGCCACGATCACGGTCTTCACGGCGCCCCAGAGGCGGTCGCTGCCGGCGATGTTGCCGTGCGCGTCGTCATGGTCGGGGGCCAGCAGTTTCACGCCGATCCACAGCAGCAGGATCGCGCCCACCAGCTTCAGGAACGGAATCGCGAGCAGCGTGAGCGCGAAGAAGATCAGGATCACGCGCAGCACGATGGCGCCGGCGGTACCCCACAGGATGCCCTGGGTGCGTTGCGCGGGCGGCAGCTTGCGGCAGGCCAGCGCGATGACGACGGCGTTGTCGCCGCCCAAAAGAATGTCGATCATGATGATCTGACCGACTGCGACCCAGAATTCCGGGGCCATGAACTGTTCCATAGATTCCTCTTTGTCTTGGCGCCACGCCCGCAGCTCCCTGATGGGGACCACGACGGGCAGCGGCATGCCGATGCGTTTCGATTCACCCTGCACGGGTGCGGTCGAAAGCGGGGGAGCGAAGGCCGGGTGACACCGGGGACTTGCGAACGCTTCGACCAAACCTGCGCAGGTTCAAATCGAAGGTCTCGCTCGACAACAGCAAGCGCGCCGACCTGCGTCCGCGCGTGTGTCGCCCGACAGGCCGGAAGTGTTGTGCTTCGTATTGACGACCTGACGATTCACGCTGCCCGGGGACAGCGATCGGGAGCTACTCCCCTTCGTGGGCGGGATTAGAGCATTGAAGACCGCGCCGAGGCAACCAAAAGTTTTCTTTACATTTGAGGGCAAATGTCCGGAGGGGCGCATGCAGTGGGCATTGGATGCTCCATTTTTGGGAGCGACTATGGCCCTAAGAAGGAGCGGGACATTGCGGGACTATGATCGCCGCTCGCTGTTTTTTCACTCTCCATGGCCGCCATCCACATCACCGACATCGAGGCCGCCATCAACCACTGGCGCGAGAAGTCTCCCTCGCCCGACGGCATCACGCTGGCGCCCGAGCTGCGCGCGCTGGCCGAGGTCTACGCGCTCATGGTCTTCCACCACGAAGACGAGGTCGACGAGGTCGGCTTTCCCGCCAAGGCCTGGGCCGCCTGGCTCGACTGGTACCACAGCACGCCCGACACGCCCTGCATCGCGATCTGCTCGACCAGCCAGGGCGACGACGAGTGCAAGGGCTGCGGCCGCAGCTTCGACGAGGTGCAGTACTGGCCGGCCATGACGCCGGTCGAGAAGCGCGTCACCTGGCGCCGCATCACCATGGAAGACTCGGCCTGGCGCTTCAACCGCTATGCCGAGCGCGCACGCGAAGCCGAGCCCACCGCCGCGCAGCCCGAGTTCGACCCGGACGACGAGAAGCACTGGGCCCCCTGACCATGCGCCGCCTCGCGCAAGCCCCCAACCTCGCGATCGCGACCGTGTGGGCGCACGCCTTGTGCGAGGAGGGCGTGGCCGCGACGGTGCAGCGCGAATTCCTCGGCGCGGTCATGGGCCAGCTGCCGCCTGACCAGTGCCTGCCCGAGATCTGGATCGACGACGAATCGCAGTACGAACTCGCGAAGCGCCTGCTGCACGAGCTGCAGAACCGCCCGCAACGCAGCTGGCTGTGCGTGTGTGGCGAGCAGGTCGAAGGCGGTTTCGAGCAGTGCTGGCAGTGCGGCGAGATGATGCCGGCGGCCTAGCCGCCCGGGCTCGTTACTTCCAGCGCAGCAGCTCGACGTCGATGCTGTTCACGCCGTCGCCCAGCGTCAGCGTGCTTTCCTGGATCGTCGCCTGCAGCTGCATGCTGCGCTGCGCTAGCCTGGCGAGCGCCTGCGAGGCCTCGGTCGGCACGCGGTAGACCTTCAGGTTCTGCGGCCGCGTGAGCTTGCTCTCGATGCCGCGCCACCAGATCTCGGCCGCGTGGTTGAAGCAGTAGACGATCACTTCATCGGCCTTGCCGCAGGCCTTGATGATGGGCTTGTCTTCCGGCTGGCCGACCTCGATCCAGATCTTGGTCTGGCCCGTGAAGTCGCGCAGCCACACGTCGGGCTCCTCGACGTTCGACAGGCCCGCGCCGAAGGCCAGCGTGCCGTCGCCGTTGCAGATGTCCTGCAGCTGGTGCGCGTTGAGCGCGAGCGCGACCAGCCGGATCATCATCCGCTCGTCGGTCTCGCTGGGGTGGCGCGCCAGGGTCAGCGCATGGTCGGCGTAGTAGCCGTGGTCGATGTCGGCCACCGCGAGGGTGGCCTTGAAGATGGTGGATTTGAGAGCCATGGGTGCGCGAGTGTATGCGCGCGCCCCTTCGGCCTCAGAACGCCAGCGACGCCTGCAGGTACACCGTGCGCGGCTGGCCCACGTACTTGCCGCCGTTGTTGTCGACCGAACGGTTGTAGTAGCGGCGGTCGAACAGGTTCTTCACGCCCACGGCCAGCTTCAGGTGGCTCAGCGAGGGGCCGAAGTCGTAGGCGGCACGCAGGTTCACCGTGCCGTAGCCCGGGATGTCGCCCAGCCGCCCGCTCGGGTCTTCCACGGTGATGTACTTCGCGCCGTCGTCCGGCGAGCCCGGCGAACGCTGCTTCGATTGCGCGTAGAGGTCGGCGTTGAGCGTCCACGGCCCGCGCTCGTAGCGCGCGCCGAGCGTCGCGACATGCCGCGAATAGAAGGGCAGGTCGCGCCCCGCGAACGCGCCGGCCTTCGAGGTGGCCTGCGTGTACGTGTAGGAGCCCGACACCGACAGCCCCTTGAGCGCGTCGCTCAGGCTGCCCAGGTCGTAGCGCAGCGCCGACTCCAGCCCGCGGTGGCGCGTGGCGCCCAGGTCGGTCCACTGGCCGACGTCGCCGGTGATGGAGCGCGCCAGCTGCAGCTCCTTGTCGAAGTTGATGTTGAACAGCGTCAGCTCGCCGCTCCACGATTCGCCCTTGTACTTGGTGCCGATCTCGTAGGTCTTGGCCTTTTCGGGGTGCAGGCTGGTGGTCGACTGCGCGAGCTGGGCGTACTGCTGCGGCCCGAACGACACGCCGGCATTGGCGAACAGCGTCCAGCGCTCGCTCATGCGGTAGAGCACCGACAGCGTGGGCAGCACCTCGTTGGAATCGATCTTCGGGTAGATCGCGTTGGTGATGCGGTTGTTGGCCACCGTGAACACGTCGTTGTGCGAGCGGAAGGACTCGTAGCGCACGCCGGGCGTGACCGTCCAGTTGCCGAAGTCGATGCGGTCGTCGATGTAGAACGCGTGCGCGGTCGTGCCGCCCTTGCTGGTCTGGTACGCCGGCTGCGCGAGCGCGTAGGCGTCGAAGCCCGGCGCCGGCCGGTAGTAGCTGCTGCGCGTGGCCACCTCGGAGGCCTCTTCCTTCAGGTAGCGCGCGCCGATGCTGATTTCCTGCACCACGCTGCCCGAGTCGATCAGGCGCGAGTAGCGGGGCTCGAAGGCGTAGGTCTTGTAGTTGCGCGGCGCGGTGGTCAGGCGGCGCCGGTTGACGTTGGCGCCGGTGCCTTCCTGCTCGAGGTAGCTGCTGCGGTACGAGTCCGTGTAGTAGGTCAGCATCTCGAACTTGTTCACGCCGTCGTTGTGCGTGTACTTGAGCGAGCCGTCGGTGCGGCGGCCCGTGAATTCGTCGTAGGGGCGGTCCGACTGGAACGGGTTGGCCGCGAACTGCGCCGTCGTCAGGCCGCCGGGCATGCGCCCCTTGCCTTCGAAGTGGTGCAGCGAGATCTCGATGTCGTCGGTCTTCGAGATTCGGTAGGCGCCCTTGAGCATCAGGTCGTCGATGCGGGTCTTGTCGTTGCTCTGGCGAAAGCCGTCCCCGTGCGTACCTGAATAAAGCAGTGCCAGCCCCAGGCCGTTCTCGTTGGTGCCGCCGATGAACAGGCTGGGCGTGCTCTTGGTGCCGCCGCCGTGGCTGGCGCTCTCCACGCCCACGCCCACTTCGCCCGCGAACTGCTTGGGGATCGAACGCGTCACGAAGTTGATGATGCCGCCCACGTTCTGGGGGCCGTAGCGCACCGAGCCTGCGCCGCGCACCACGTCGACCGCCTCGAGGCTGCCCAGCGACACCGGCGCCAGCGACAGCTGCGGCTGGCCGTAGGGCGCGTAGGCCAGCGGCACACCGTCCAGCAGCACGGTCGAGCGCGGCGACAGCCGCGAGGTCAGGCCGCGCACGCCCACGTTGAGCGAGATGTCGCTGCCGCCGGTGCCGTTGCTCTCCTGCACCTGCACGCCGGGCACCTGGCGCAGCACGTCGCGCACGCTGGCCGAGCCGCTTTCCTGGATCTGCTGGCGCTCGACGATGCTGCGCGCGCCGGCGTGCTCGAGCACCTTGGTCTCGGTGGGCGTGCCGAGCCAGTCGCCGGTGACGGTGATGGCCTCGAGCGACTTCGACGGCTCGGCGTCGGCCGCGAAGCTGTGCAGGCTCAGGGGCAGCAGGGCCAGGGCGATGGCGGTTTTCTTATGCGGGAACAAGGGGAGTCCTCCTCGATGTATTTGTGATGGATGAAGGGATGGGGTGTGCGTCGTTCAGGGCGCCGTGCCGCGGGACAGCGCCTGGCTGCGCGCGGCCGCAGCCACGGCGCGCCGGCGCCACCAGAGCCAGACGCCGCTCAGGCCGAGGCCCGCCAGCGCCAGGCCCAGCAGCGCGGTGACCGCCTGGTGCACCACGCCGCCGAGCACGCCGGTGTGCAGCGGGTAGATCACGGCCACCGCGCCATTGCCGGTGTCCATGTCCTGCCAGCGGCGCACACCGAGCAGCTCGCCCGTGACCGGATGCACCCACACCGAGCCGATGCCGTTCGGGTGCGGGTCGTCGGCGAGCCGGAAGCGCACGCGCAGCGGCCGGTCCGATCGGCCGGGCACCTGCACGTAGCCGATGGGCTGGCCGGGGAACACGGCCTGCGCGCGGGCGACGAGGTCGTCGAGCGGCAGGCGAGGGCCGTTGGCGGTGCCCTTGGGCACGATCGGCGCCTTGGCCGGCGTCTGTCCAAGGGTGGTCGAGATGAAGCCGCCCAGCGGCCGCCAGGCCATGTAGGCGCCGGTGAAAACCGACACCGCGATCAGCAGCCCGAGCACGGCGCCGCCGGTGCGGTGCAGGTCGAACAGCCCGCGCAGCAGGCCGCGGTCCAGCACGATGCGCAGCGAGGGCGGCCAGCGTGCCGGCCACCACAGCACCACGCCGGTGACCAGCAGGAACAGGTACGCCAGCGCGGCGATGGCGAGGATGCCCTTGCCCGTGTCTTCCAGCAGCAGGCTGCTGTGCAGCTCGAACAGCAGGTTGTAGGCGCCTTCGTGCGTGCCGCGGCGGCCCTGTTCGGCGCCGGTGGCGGGGTCGAGGTAGAGCGTGCCGTCCCACGGGCCGCGCACCAGCACCCAGAGCGTGTCGCCGGGCTGGCGTGGCGGGCGCAGCGTGAAGTTGGTGTCGGGGCCGAACTCGGCGAGCAGGCGTTGGCGCAGGGGCTCCAGCGGCGCCGGAGGCGTGCTGCTGTTGCTGTTCGCGACGAAGAACTCAGGATGCGCCGCGCGGTCGAGCGGCAGCGCCACCACCAGCAGGGCGCCCAGGAGCGCCGTGAGGGCGAGCAGCGGCCCGAGCGTGAGGCCGATCCATCGGTGGAGCGTGAGCCAGAGGCGTCTCAGTGGGGCGCGCCGCATGAACAACGGGGACGTCGGGGCGTCCCGTCAGGGTTGTCGGCTGGCGTGCCCTGCACAGGGCACGTTGGCTGGGAGGTATCGGTGGGCGAACGAGGCGCACCGGCCGTGGGCGGCACGGGCCGGTGGATCGGCGCGGGGGAAGCCTAAATTCTACGAGCGAGTTCGGCGGCCTTGCCGGTGTAGCTGGCGGGCGTCATGGCCAGGAGGCGGGTCTTCTCTTCCTCGGGAATGGCCAGCGAGCGGATCAGCCCGTGCAGCGCCTCGGCCGTCACGGTCTTGCCGCGCGTGACTTCCTTGAGCTGCTCGTAGGCGCCCTGCACGCCGAAGCGGCGCATCACGGTCTGGATCGGCTCGGCCAGCACTTCCCACGAGGCCTCGAGGTCGTCGGCCAGCGCTTCCTGGTTGATCTCGAGCTTGCCCAGGCCGGTGGCCAGGCTCGCGTAGGCCAGCGTGGCGTAGCCGAAGGCCACGCCGATGTTGCGCAGCACCGTGCTGTCGGTCAGGTCGCGCTGCCAGCGGCTGATGGGCAGCTTTTCGCTCAGGTGGCGCAGCACCGCGTTGGCCAGGCCCAGGTTGCCTTCGGCGTTCTCGAAGTCGATCGGGTTGACCTTGTGCGGCATGGTCGACGAGCCGATCTCGCCCTTCTTCAGGCGCTGCTTGAAGTAGCCCAGGCTCACATAGCCCCAGATGTCGCGCGAGAAGTCGACCAGGATCGTGTTGACGCGCGCCACGGCATCGAACAGCTCGGCCATGTAGTCGTGCGGCTCGATCTGGATGCTGTACGGCTGGAAGCTCAGGCCCAGGCCCAGCGGCGCGGGCGTCTCGACGACCTTGCGGCTGAAGGCTTCCCAGTCGAACTCGGGCCAGGCGGCCAGGTGGGCGTTGTAGTTGCCCACGGCACCGTTCATCTTGCCCAGCAGCTGCACGGCGGCGATCTGCGCGCGGGCCTTGGTCAGGCGCACCGCCACGTTGGCGATTTCCTTGCCGACGGTGGTGGGGCTGGCGGTCTGGCCGTGCGTGCGCGAGAGCATCGACACGTCGGCGAACTGGTGCGCCATCTCGCGCAG
The DNA here is from genome assembly GCF_059416405.1 of Variovorax sp. GW821-FHT09D04. Lineage (NCBI taxonomy): Bacteria > Pseudomonadati > Pseudomonadota > Betaproteobacteria > Burkholderiales > Comamonadaceae > Variovorax > Variovorax sp. GW821-FHT09D04. Next base: position 529,522 of record NZ_JBWKPA010000002.1, on the reverse strand, counting down.
CTTGGCGATCAGGCCGTCGATGGCCGGCAGCACCACGGTGTCGCGCGCGGCCTGGATCTGCAGGGCGTGGCTGGTGTTGTTGATGTCCTCGCTGGTGCAGGCGAAGTGCACGAACTCGGCGGCGGCCAGCAGCTCGGGGCGGGCCTCGAACTTCGACTTGATCCAGTATTCGACGGCCTTCACGTCGTGGTTGGTGGTCTTCTCGATGTCCTTGATGGCCAAGGCGTCGGCCTCGGAAAAGTGCGACACCAGCCCCATCAGGTACTTGCGGGCGCCGCCCGTGAGGGGCTTGAACTCGGCAAAGCCGCAGTCGGACAGCGCAATGAACCAGGCCACCTCCACCTGCACGCGACGGTGCATATAGCCCTGTTCGCTCATCAGCGGGCGCAAGGCCGCGAGTTTGGCCGCATAGCGGCCGTCAAGGGGGGAGAGGGCGGAGACGGTGGAAAAGCTCATGCCCGAATTTTAGGCGGCTGCCGGGTGGCCGCGCCGCGGGGGAATTCGGGCGCCGTCTTTTTCCCTTCACCTAAAATGCCTGCGAACAAACGTTAACAAGCGATGGGGAGAGAGCCTTCATGAAACTGATCGGATCCGCCGCCAGCCCGTATGTGCGCAAGGTGCGCGTGGTGCTGGCCGAAAAGCGGCTCGACTACCAGTTCGTGATCGAAGACGTCTGGTCCGCAGACACCACGATCGCCCATTCGAACCCGCTGGGCAAGGTGCCGTGCCTGATCATGGAAGGCGGCGAGGCGATGTTCGACTCGCGCGTCATCGTCGAATACATCGACACCCTGTCGCCCGTGGGCAAGCTCATTCCGCAGCAAAGCCGCGAGCGCGCCGAGGTCAAGACCTGGGAAGCGCTGGCCGACGGCGTCATGGACGCCGGCGTGCTCTGGCGCCTCGAAGCCACCTGGACCGGCCGCGCCGACGCCGAGCGCAGCGCCGCCTGGATCGAGCGCCAGCGCGCCAAGGTCCAGGCCGGCGTGGCCGCCATGGCCAAGGGCCTGGGCGACAAGCCCTTCTGCAGCGGCATCCACCTGAGCCTGTCCGACATCGCGGTCGGCTGCGCGCTGGGCTGGCTGGGGCTGCGGTTTCCCGAGATCGACTGGCGCGGCGACCACGCCAACCTGGCCAAGTTGTACGACAAGCTCATGCTGCGGCCGAGCTTCATCGACACCCAGCCCTGAAACGACAAAGCGCCCCGTGGGGCGCTTTTTTCTTGGGGCCGTTCGGGCCACCGCATGCGGGAAGGCCGAGGGGGCGCTGCGTCATCGCGGGCCCCGCTGTCGGCGGGAAGACAAAAATGCTGCGAGGCGCCCCGACACGAAGGAGGGAGGGAGGGAGGAGGAGAAGAATCGCCTCGGGATTTCAACCGGACGGCAGGCGCCCGGAAGACCTCGCAACATGAAAACCTGTGGGCCTTGGCCGCCCACGCTCAAGTATGAGCGCGGTGCCGCCGCACGGTTCCCGTTCGAGAGGTAAACGTTTGTGACTCAAAGTTCACATTGCAGGGCCGGTCAGTCGCCGCTGGGGCCGAGCTGTTTCTCGATCACCTGGATGAAGCCGTTCTCGTCGGGCGCCGTCATGCTCGACCAGGCCTGCACCACCTTGCCGTCGCGCCCGATCAGGTACTTGTAGAAGTTCCACTTCGGCGTCGTGCCCGAGGCCTGCGCGAGCTGCTTGAACAGCGGGTTGGCGTCGGTGCCGCGCACCGACGACTTGGCGAACATCGGGAATTTCACGCCGAAGGTGCTTTCGCAGAAATCGGCGATTTCCTTGTTGGAGCCCGATTCCTGGGAGAAATCGTTCGACGGGAAGCCCAGCACCACCAGGCCGCGGGCGCGGTACTTCATGTCCAGCGCCTCCAGCCCCTTGTACTGCGGCGTGAAGCCGCAAAAACTGGCCGTGTTGACCACCAGGACCACTTTTCCGGAGTACTGGCACAGGTTCTGGGGCTTTTCATCCTGCAGCCGCGGGAAGCTGTGCTGCAGGATCGCCGGGCATCCGGCGGCGCCGCCCACCGCGGGCGCGGCAGGGGCGGCGGGGGCCGTCTGGGCACCCGCCGACAGGGCGGCGGACAGGCCCGCTACGAGGGAAAAGGCCGTGGCGCAACGTCGCAGCATCGACAATCGGGCGGGGGTTCGCATGACGGGCTCCTGGATCGAAAAGGGGGGTGTGCATCTATGGCGCGGGCGCGCGCGTAAGCACATCATCGCGCGTCTGTCACGGGCGCGCCAAACGGCCCGACTAAAATCGGCGGCCATTGAAAGACTTTGATGCTCTACCCGGAACTCTTCAGACAACTCGAATCCGTCCGCTGGGACATGGACAAGGACATCCCCTGGCAGTCGTTCGACGCTTCCTTGCTGACTGAAGAGCAGGCGCAGACCATCAAGATGAATGCCATCACCGAGTGGTCGGCGCTGCCGGCCACCGAGATGTTCCTGCGCGACAACCGGCACGATAGCGACTTTTCGGCGTTCATGTCGATCTGGTTCTTCGAAGAGCAGAAGCACTCGCTGGTGCTCATGGAGTACCTGAAGCGCTTCAGCCCGCAGCACGCGCCCACCGAGCAGGAGCTGCACGAGGTGCGCTTCGACTTCGACCCGGCGCCCCCGCTCGAAACCCTCATGCTGCACTTCTGCGGCGAGATCCGCCTGAACCACTGGTACCGCCGCGCCGCCCAGTGGCACACCGAGCCGGTCATCAAGCACATCTACACCACGCTGAGCCAGGACGAAGCCCGCCACGGCGGCGCCTACCTGCGCTACATGAAGCGCGCCATGGAAAAGTTCGGCGACGAGGCCCGCGCCGCCTTCACCAAGGTCGGCGTGCTGATGGCCAGCGCGCGCCGCACCGCCCAGGCGCTGCACCCGACCAACCTGCACGTGAACAAGGCGCTGTTCCCGAACGACACCATCCAGAGCCGCATGCCCGACCCCGACTGGCTCGAGCACTGGCTGGACAAGCAGATCAAGTTCGACGCCGGCTGGGAAACCAAGGTCGGCGAGCGCATCCTGCACAACCTGAGCCTGCTGATGAACCGCAGCTTCAAGACCGTGCAGGAGCTGAACCGCTACCGCAAGGAAGTCTCGGCCACGCTGGGCCCCAAGCCCGAATACCAGGGCGCCTGAGCCGCACCCGCGACCCGACAAATCGCCCCGCATGCCGGGGCGATTTTTTTTGGGCGCGGGTTGTCACAGCGCGCCGGCGTCAAACGTCTAATCGGGCATGGACGACCCGACCCTCACCTTCGACAGCCACCGCCGCCGCCTCCAGGGCATCGCCTACCGCATGCTCGGCTCCGTGGCCGAGGCCGAAGAGGTGGTGCAGGACGCCTGGCTGCGCTGGCACGAGGCCGACAAGGCCAGTTTCGACAGCGCCGAAGCCTGGCTCGTGACCGTCGTCACGCGCCTGTCGATCGACCGGCTGCGCAGCGCCAAGGTCCAGCGCGAGCACTACATCGGCCCGTGGATGCCCGAGCCCACGCTCACCGGGTCGCCCGACACGCCCGAGGAAACGCTAGCGCGCGTCGACAACATCTCCGTCGCCTTCCTGGCCGTGCTCGAGCGCCTGGCGCCCGAGGCGCGCGCCGCCTTCCTCATGCGCGAGGTGTTCGACGCCGACTACGACGAGATCGCCCAGACCCTCGGCAAGAGCGAGGCCGCCTGCCGCCAGTTGGTGCACCGCGCCAAGGCCCAGGTGCAGGAGGCGCGCCCGCGCTTCCAGGTCTCGCGCGACACCCACCAGCGCTTGCTGCGCGCCTTCGCCGACGCTGCCGCGCGCGGCAGCATGCAGGACCTGAAGGCGCTGATGGCCGAGGACGTCGAACTCATCGGCGACGGCGGCGGCAAGGTGCAGACCTTCAGCAAGATCCTGCGCGGCAGCCAGCGGCTGGCGCAGCTGTACTTCTCGCTCTGGCGCCGCATGGGCGCGGGCGTGCGCATGGAGCTGGTCGAGCTCAACGGCGAACCCGGCATGCTGCGCTTTCTGGACGGCGAACTCGAATCGGCCCAGACCTTCGAGATCGAGGGCGAGCGCATCGTGCGCATCCGCGCCCAGCGCAACCCCGACAAGCTGGCGCGCATCGCCCAGCTGTTCGCGGCCAAACGGGGCGCTTGAAGAAAAAATTCGGGCAGCCTGTCACAGGGCCGGTGGCTGGCGCGTCTTCAGGGTGTAGCAAGCAGATTTCGCTGTTTTCCTTCAACCACCCTGGAGTACATCTCATGAGCCAAGCCCCCGCCCTCCGTCTCGCCTGGACCAAGTTCGCCCCGAAGTCCTTCCAGGCCATGATCGCCGTCAACGGCAGCTTCGAGTCGAGCACGCTCGGCAAGGTGCTGATCGACCTCGTCTTTGCCCGCGTCTCGCAGATCAACGGCTGCGCCTACTGCCTGGACATGCACGTGCGCGACCTGCGCGTGCAGGGCGAAGACTGGCAGCGCATCAACAGCCTGGCCACCTGGCGCGAGGTGAGCCTGTTCAACGAACGCGAGCGCGCCGCGCTGGACTGGGCCGAAACGCTCACGCGCCTGGCCGACCACCACGCCGATCGCGATGCCGAGTTCGAAGCCCTGAAGGCCGTGTTCAGCGACCAGGAAATCGTCGAGCTCTCGCTCGCCGTGGCGCAGATCAACGCCTGGAACCGCCTCGGCGTGGGCCTGCGTTCGCAGGTCGTGGCCAAGGCGATGCCCTGAGCCTCAGCGCCGCTCGACCACCATCGGCGCGATGCGCAGACTGTCGCGCAGCTGCGTGACGGCCTCGCCCGCCGCATTGCGCGATGGGAACGGCCCGGCCTGCAGGCGGTGCGTGCCGGCTTCGCTGAACACGCGCAGCTGCGGTGCCAGCGTGGGCAGCCCGCGCGCGGCCTGACTTCTCAGCGTCTCGGCGCCGTCGCGTTCGCGGAACGCGCCGAGCTGCACCCAGAAGCCGGCGGCAGCGGAAGAGGGCGTCGATGGCGCCGATGACGTGGCAGGCGCGGCGAGCGGGGCCAGCGGCGCGAGGTCGGTCACCACCATCGCCTCGCGCGGTCCGGCCGGGGCCTCGGGTTCCGACGGTGCCGCGGCCATCACCGGCGTCTGCGGTGCCACGGGCATCGTCGCGGCGGGGGCTGCCGCGGCGGTCATCGCGACCGGCGCGACCCAGGCCGACGGCACGGCCACCGGCGCCGCCGCCACCCGGATGGGAGCCGGTGCCGGCGCAGGCGCCGCGGCATAGGCCGTGCCCGCATCGCGGCGCCAGGCGCCGGTGCGGATGTCGTCGTTGGTGATGCGCTCGATCTCCACCGGCGCCACGCCGCGCAGCAGGTCGAGCTTCAGCGCCGCCGTGTAGCTCAGGTCGATCACGCGGCCGTCCACGAAGGGGCCGCGGTCGTTCACGCGCACGATCACCTCGCGCCCGTTGGCCGGGTTGCGCACCCGCACATAGCTCGGCAGCGGCAGCGTCTTGTGCGCGGCCGTCATGGCGTACATGTCGTAGGGCTCGCCGCTCGCGGTCGAGGCCGCATGGAACTTGCGCCCGTACCACGAGGCGATGCCCGATTCGCGGAACGGCCGGTCGTCGGTGATCGGCACGTAGCCCCGGCCCAGCACCGTGTACGGCTTGCTGGTGCCGCCGCTGCTGCGGATCGCCTCGATGCGGGGTTCGGCGTCGGGCACGCGGTCGAGGTCGGACGGGATGTTGCTGCCGGGGCCGTCGCGGCCACTGGCGACGCCGCCGCCACTGCTGCGCGGTCCGCTGGCGCAGCCGGCCAGCACGAGCGCCGCGGCCAGGGCGCAGGCCGTCAGCGCGCGGGAGGCGAGGGCGCGGTCAGCCAAAGACCGCCTTCCACAAGGCCAGCATGGCGTCGCGTTCGGCGCTCAGGGCGGGCGGCGTGACCTGCGTGGGCTCTTCGTTCAGGCGTGCGGTGTGCTGCACGCGGCGCAGCTCGCGGTAGGCGGTGGCGGCGTTGCGGCCCACGCCTTCGGGCAGCAGCCCGGCCTGCTCGGCGCGCAGCAGCAGCGCGATGTTGCCCAGGTTGGGAATCAGCTCGGGGTGCGCGCCCGAGGCCGACAGCACCAGGAACTGCACCGCGAACTCGGCGTCGACCATGCCGCCGGGGCTGTGCTTCACGTCGAAGCGGTCGGCCTTCACGGGGCGGGCGCCGCGCAGCTTGTTGCGCATGCCGATGATCTCGGCCTTCAGCGCCTCGCGGTCGCGCGGCGCCACCAGCACGGCTTCGCGCACCTGGTCGAAGCGCGCACCCAGTTCGGCGCCGTGGTCGGCGCTGCCCAGCACGAAGCGCGCGCGCGTCATGGCCTGGTGCTCCCAGGTCCACGCGGTGTTGCTGCCGCGCCCGAGCTGGTACTTCTCGTAGGCCTCGAAGCTGGTGGTGAGCAGGCCCGAGTTGCCGTTGGGCCGCAGCGCGGTGTCGATCTCGAACAGGTCGCCCTCGCGCGTCTTCACCGTGAGCCAGTTGATGAGCTTGCGCACGTAGGCCGCATAGACCTCGCCGGCGCGTTCGTCGTCGTCGTCGTAGACGAACACGATGTCCAGGTCGCTGCCGTAGCCGAGTTCTTTGCCGCCCAGTTTTCCGTAGCCGATGATCGCGAACTGCGGCACCTCGCGGTGCCGGTTGCGCACGTGCGGCCAGCACCAGCGTGCGGTCACGCGCAGCGTGGTGTCGGCCAGCGCGCTCAGGTCGTCGGCCACCTGCTCGACGGTGATGCGGCCATCGACGTCGCGCGCCAGCGTGCGGAACACCTCGGCGTGATGGGCGTGGCGCAGCAGGTTCAGCAAACGCTCTTCGTCGGCCTCGCCGGTGCGGGTGAGCGAGGTGTGACGTGCTTCGAGCTCGCGTTCGAATTCGTCGGCGATGAAGCGGCCCGAGAGCATCTCGTCGCTCGCGAGCTCGTCGATCACGCCCGGGTGCTGCATGAGGTAGCGCGCGGGCCATTTCGCGGCGCCCAGCAGGCGCAGCAGGCGCTCCTGCACGGCGGGGCGTTCGACCAGCAGCGCCAGGTAGCTCTCGCGGCGCATCAGCGGCTCGATCCAGTCGGCCCAGCGCATGGCGGCATCGACATGGCGCGGCGTCTGTCCCGCGCCCTCGCCGTCGGGCTCCTTCAGCCACTGGCCGGTGCGTTGCACCAGCTGGCGCAGGCGGCCCCGGGTTTCCTCGCGCAGGGCGAGCACGCGCGGCGTCTCGCACCAGTCGCGGATGCGCTCGGCGAACACGGGCGGCAGGTCGTCGAGCAGGTCGGCCAGGTCGGCGGGCGCGGCGGCCTTCTTGCCGTTGCACTTGCCGTTGCAGGGCTTCTCGCCGCCCAGCAGCTTGTCGAATTCCTGCGCCACGAACTCGCGGTGCGTGTCGAGCTGTTCGAGGAAGGGGCAGCAGTCGGCATAACCCATCGACTGCGCGATCCAGCGCAGGTCGTCGTCGTTGACCGGCAGCACGTGGGTCTGCTGGTCGTCCAGGTACTGGATGCGGTGCTCCACGCGGCGCAGGAACTCGTAGGCCGCGGCCAGCGTGTCGGCCGTGTCCTGCGGCATGAGGTTGGCGCGCGCCAGCCGCTGCAGCGCGTCGAGCGTGGGGCGCGTGCGCAGTTCGGGGAACTGGCCGCCGCGCACCACCTGCAGCAGCTGCACGGTGAATTCGATTTCGCGGATGCCGCCGCGCGAGAGCTTCACGTCGTTCGCGCGCTCGGGGCGTCCGGCGCTGCGGCGCGCCGACTGCTCGCGAATCTGGCGGTGCAGGATGCGCAGCGAATCGAACACGCTGTAGTCCAGATAACGGCGGAACACGAAGGGCAGCACCACGTTGCGCAGCGCCTGGGCCTGGCCGCCGAGCACCACGGCGCGCGGCGCGACCACGCGGCTCTTCATCCAGGCAAAGCGCTCCCATTCGCGGCCCTGCACCTGGAAATACTCTTCGAGTGCGTCGAGCGAGACCACGCTCGGCCCCGAGTTGCCGTTGGGCCGCAGCGCCAGGTCGACGCGGAACACGAAGCCGTGCTCGGTCACGTCGCCCACCAGCGCATAGATGCGCTTCACGGCCCGCGCGAAGTACTCCTGGTTGGACAGCTTGCCGCGCCCGTCGGCATCGCCGGCCGTGTCGCCGTCCACGTCGTACAGGTAGATGAGGTCGATGTCGCTGGACACGTTGAGCTCGCGCGCGCCGAGCTTGCCCATGCCGATCACCCACAGCTGCGAGCGCTGGCCTTCGGGGCCGAGCGGCGCGCCGTGCTGGGCGTCGAGTTCATGGCAGGCGTCCTGGCAGGCGATGTCCAGGGCCAGTTCGGCCAGCTCGGTCACGGCGGTGGTCACCACCGCGAGCGGGGCCTGCTGGTCGCAGTCGAGTGTGACCAGACGTTCCATCGTGAGCTGGCGCACGATGCGCAACGCATCGCCCACGGCCACGCCGCGTGCGCGCAGGGCGTCGTAGGCGACGGTCATCGATTCGCGCCGGGGCTCGCCGGGCGGCAGCAATTCGAGCTCGGCCGCATAGCGGCGACGCAGCCGCTGGACGAATCGGGAACTGGAAGAAAACGCGGGAGGCGTCGGATTGGATGGCAACTGATTCACACTGGTGTGGGTTGGCGCGGAACCCGGCTCAAGGCTGGCGGTCATAATTCCCGACACAGCGCGATCCTCAATGAACGACACGGCGTCTTCCCCTTCACGTCTGCTCCAAATCACCGCTGTGACAGCGCGCTGGCTATTGGGTCTGCTCTTCGCTGCGTGGCTTCTGCTGGCACTGTCAGTCGTGGTCCTGCACGCGTGGATTGTGCCGCGAATCGGCGATTTTCGCGGTGCACTCGAGGCGCAGGCTAGCAAGGCCATCGGTGTCCCGGTGCGCATCGGCGCCATCACCGCCCGTTCCGAAGGGCTATTTCCGGCCTTCGAATTGCGCGACGTGGTGCTGCAGGACGCAGACCAGCGCGAGGCCCTTCGCCTCGTGCGGGTGGTGGCGAGCGTGTCGCCGCGCTCGCTGTGGCGCCTGAATTTCGAGCAGCTCTATATCGAGGGCCCGCAGCTCGACGTGCGCCGCGACACTCAGGGAAAACTCCATGTGGCTGGATTGCACATGGAGACCGACACGACCGGAGAAACCCGCGCCGCCGACTGGTTTTTCGCGCAGCGCGAGTTCATCATCGAAGGCGGCACCGTGCGCTGGACCGACGAGCAGCGCCGCGCCGAACCGCTGCTGCTGACTGACGTGCGCTTCGTGTCCCGCAACGGCGCGCGCCGCCACGGCCTGCGGCTGGACGCCACGCCGCCGGCCGGCTGGGGCGAGCGCTTCACGCTGCGCGGCCAGTTCCGCCAGCCGCTGCTGTCGATCCGCAGCGGCCACTGGCAGACCTGGGACGGCCAGCTCTATGCCGACCTGCCCTACATCGACGTCACGCGCCTGGGCCAGTACGTCTCGCTCGACGCGCGCATCCGCGAAGGCAACGGCGCGCTGCGCCTGTGGGCCGACGTGGACGACGGGCGCATCGTTGGCGGCGCGGCCGACCTGGGCCTGAACCGCATCGACGCCTCGCTCGGCAAGGGCCTGCAGCCGCTGGTGCTGCGCGCCGTCACCGGCCGGCTGGCGGGACAGATGAACGCGGACACCTTCGAGTTCTCGACCACCGCATTGCAGTTCGACACCGTCGACGGCCTGCGCTGGCCGGGCGGCAACCTGTGGCTGCAGCACACGCCGGCCAAGGGCCGCACGCCCGAGCACGGCGCGCTGAAGGCCGACCGGCTCGACCTCGCGGCGCTGGCGCTCATCGCCGACCGCCTGCCGCTGGGCGAGGCCACGCACCGCGTGCTGGGCGCCTATGCGCCGCGCGGCCTGGTCGAGCGCATCGACATGAACTGGCAGGGCGCGCCCGACGCGATCGCGCGCTACCAGGCCAAGGGCCGGGTCAGCGGCCTGCGCGTCGCCTCGCAGCCGGCGCCGGCCGCCACCGCCCAAAGCACCCCGGCGCCGGCCGGCAGCCCCGCCGCGCCGCCGCGCGTGCACCCCGGCACCCCGGGCCTGAGCGGCGCCACGCTCGACTTCGACGCCAGCCACACCGGCGGCACCGCCACGCTGGCCATGGCCAAGGGCACGCTCGAATTCCCCGGCGTGTTCGAAGACCCGGTGATCCCCATCGACCGCCTCTCGACCCAGCTGCAGTGGAAGCTCGACAACGGCGCCATGCAGGTGCAGGTGTCGAAGCTGCGCTTCGCCAATGCCGACGCCGAGGGCGAGGCCGAAGCCCACTGGCGCACCAGCGACCCGGCCACCTCGAGCAGCCGCGCGCAGCACCCCGGCGTGCTCGACCTGCAGGGCAAGCTCACGCGCGCCGACGGCACCCGCGTGTTCCGCTACCTGCCGCTCGACATTCCGCAGCACACGCGCGACTACGTGCGCGAATCGGTCGTCAAGGGCACCGCCAGCACGGTCGATTTCCGCGTGCGCGGCGACCTGCACGACATGCCCTTCATGGACCCGAAGCAGGGCGAATTCCGCATCGCGGCCAAGGTGTCGGACGTGCACTATGCCTACGTGCCGCCCTCGCTCGCGGCCGCCACCGCCGCGCCCGCGACCCCGGCGTCGCGCACCGGCCCGCCCGCCGCGCCGCCGCCCGTGTGGCCGGCGCTCACCGGCGTGTCGGGCGAGCTGGTGTTCGAGCGCGCGGGCATGCTGGTGCGCAATGCGCGCGGGCGCATTGCCGGCGCGCCCGGCGTCGAGGTCACGAAGGCCGAGGCGCAGATCGCCGACATGTCGCACCACGCCGCGCTGTTGCGTGTCGATGCGCAGGCCAAGGGGCCGTTGGGCGAAGTGCTGCGCGCCGGCGCGCCGCTGGCCGGCGAGGCCGGGCCGTTCCTGCAGCGCGCGCGCGCCACCGGCTCGGCCGACTACAAGCTGCGCCTGGACCTCCCGCTGGAAAACGTCGACAACACCAAGGTGCAGGCCACCGTGACGCTGGCCGACAACGAGCTGCAGGTGGTGCCCGAGGCGCCGCCGTTCACGCAGGCGCGCGGCACCCTCAACTTCACCGACACCGGCTTCTCGCTGGCCGGCGTGCAGGCCCGCCTGCTGGGCGGCGAGGTGCGCGTCGAAGGCAAGGGCCGCTTCAGCGGGCCGCAGCGCGAACTGGCGCTGAAGGCACAGGGCACGGCCAGTGCCGAAGGCCTGCGCGGCGCGCGCGAGGTCGACTGGCTCGCGCGCCTGGCCAAGCACGCCACCGGCAGCACGCCCTACGCCGCCACCTTCTCGATGCGCGACGACACGCCCGAGTTCTCGCTCACCAGCAGCCTGCAGGGGCTGGCGCTGGCGCTGCCCACGCCGCTGGTCAAGACGGCCGAAGAGCTGATGCCGCTGCGCATCGAGAAGAAGGTGCTGGCGCGCGACGCCCGCCGCGCCACGCAGGACCAGCTGACGCTCGAGCTCGGCCGCGTCGGCTCGGTGCAGTACGTGCGCGAGCTGTCGGCCAACGGCCAGGCGCACGTGCTGCGCGGCGGCATCGGCATCGGGCTGGCGTCCGGCGAGACGGCGCTGCCGCCCGACCGCGGCGTGTTCGCCAACGTCAACGTCGCCAAGCTCGACATGGGCGCCTGGCAGACGCTGGTGGGCACCGCCGCGGTGGTCGGCGGCGGCGAGCGCGCCGACGATCCCGACCTGGCCTACCTGCCCACGCGCATCGCGGTGCGCGCGCAGCAGCTGGGCATCGCGGGGCGCACCCTGCACAACGTGGTGCTCGGCGGCACGCGCGAAGGTGCGCTGTGGCGCGCCAACGTCGACGCCTCCGAGCTGAGCGGCTACGCCGAGTACAGCCACAGCCAGGCCGGCCGGCTCTATGCGCGGCTCGCGCGCCTGAAGATCGCACCGGCCGAGGCCACGCAGGTCGAGACCCTGCTCGACGAGCAACCCGGCACCCTGCCGGCGCTGGACATCGTGGTCGACGACTTCGAGCTGCTCGGCAAGCGCCTGGGCCGCGCCGAGATCGACGCCGTCAATCGCGGCGGGCGCGAATGGCTGCTCAACAAGCTCGCCTTCAGCGTGCCCGAGGCCACCTTCACCGCCAAGGGCACCTGGGCCGCGCCGGCGGGCGGCGGCGCAAGCGCCGGCCAGCGCCGCACCACGGCCATGAACTTCAAGCTCGACATCGCCGACGCCGGCGACCTGCTCACGCGCTTCGGCATGCCGGGCGTGCTGCGCCGCGGCAAGGGGCGACTCGAGGGCGAGGTGAACTGGCGCGGCTCGCCGTTCTCGCTCGACTACCCCAGCCTGGGCGGCCAGTTGCAGGTCGACGTGGAGCAGGGCCAGTTCCTCAAGGCCGACCCGGGCCTGGCCAAGCTGCTGGGCGTGCTGAGCCTGCAGGCGCTGCCGCGCCGGCTCACGCTCGATTTCCGCGACGTGTTCAGCCAGGGCTTCGCCTTCGACTTCATCCGCGGCGACGCCAAGATCAACAAGGGCATCGCCAGCACCAACAACCTGCAGATGAAGGGCGTGAACGCCGCCGCGCTCATGGACGGCTCGGCCGACATCGTGCGCGAGACGCAGAACCTGCGCGTGGTGGTGGTGCCCGAGATCAACGCCGGCACGGCCGCGCTGGTGGCCACAGCCATCAACCCGGCCATCGGCCTGGGCACCTTCCTCGCGCAGTGGGTGCTGAGCAAGCCGCTCGCGGCGGCCGCCACGCAGGAGTTCCACGTCGAAGGCACCTGGGCCGACCCCAAGATCGCCAAGGTGCCGCGCTCGCTGCAGCTGCTGCCCGGCCTGCCGGGTGGATCGACATCCACGGGCGCCAGCGAAGGCAAGAAAACGGAGACCACGCAATGAAAGTCGCAGCCATCCAGATGGTGTCCGCCATCGCCCGCGAAGCCAACCTCGTGCGCGCCCACGCGCTGCTCGGGCAGGCGGCGCGCGACGGCGCCGAGCTCGCGGTGCTGCCCGAGTATTTCTGCATGATGGGCGCGCGCGACACCGACAAGCTAGGCCTGCGCGAAACCGCGGGCGCCGGCACGGTGCAGGGCTTCCTGGCCGACGCGGCGCGCGAGTTCGGCCTGTGGATCGTGGGCGGCACGCTGCCCATCGAGAGCGACGACGCCGACCACGTGTTCAACAGCTCGCTGGCCTTCTCGCCCGAGGGAAAGTGCGTGGCGCGCTACGACAAGATCCACCTGTTCTTCTTCGACAACGGCACCGAGCGCTACGACGAGCGCCGCGTCATCGCGCCGGGCGCGCAGCCCGTGGTGTTCGAGCTGCCCTCGCGCGACGGCCACGCCTGGCGCGTGGGCATGAGCGTGTGCTACGACCTGCGCTTTCCCGAGCTGTACCGCGCGCTGGCAGGGCAGGGCGCCGACCTGCTGCTGGTGCCCAGCGCCTTCACGCGCACCACCGGCGCCGCCCATTGGGAGGTGCTGCTGCGCGCGCGCGCCATCGAGAACCTGGCCTGGGTGGTCGCACCCGCGCAGGGCGGCACGCACGAGAACGGCCGCCAGACCTGGGGCCAGTCGCTGGTCATCGACCCCTGGGGCACGGTGGTGGCGCAGCAGGCCGCCGAAGAGGGCGTGGTGCTGTTCGACCTCGACGCCCGGCAGGTCGAGCGCACGCGCGCCCAGCTACCCGCGCTGTCGCACCGCGTGCTCGCCTGACGATGGCCGACGAGGCGCTCGAGGTTTCCGCACCGCCGCAGCGCCGGGCCTGGGTCGTCGCCTTCGCGCGCCTGCGCTCGCTGTGGAAGCGCTGGTTTCTGTGGCTGCTGCTGGCGGTGCTGGTGTCGGCGCTGCTGGTCACCGTCGTGTGGCTGGCCGGCCGGCACGAGGTCGAGCAGGTGCAGGCCGCGCTGGAGCGCGACACCGCCGACGCCGTCGTCGACCTGCGCAGCGGCCTGCAGCGCAACGCCCAGAGCCTGCGCGCCACGCTCGCGCCGGGCATGGAGCGCACGCACTGGGCCGACCGCGCGGCGGCGCAGTTGCGCGAGCACCGCGAATGGCTGCGGCTCGAGTGGCGCGATGCGCAGCTGCAACCCATCGAAGCCGTGAACACGCCCTACCGCACGCGCATCCTCGAGGAGAGCAACCGCGGCCCCGCGCAGGCCGACGTGGCGCAGGCCTGCGCCACCGCGCGCAAGGCCGGCGCGCCCGCCTACTCGCCCAGCCACTACGTGCCCGTGGCCGGCGGCGGCGGCGTCGAGGTGATGGAGCTGTGCCTGCCGATGGACGCCGGCGACTACCTGGTGGCCAGCTATTCGCTGCGCGACACGCTGGTCGAGCTGGTCGGCCCCACGCTCACGCGCGGCCAGGAGGTCGCCTTCACCGAGGCCGACGGCACGCGGCTGGTGGCGCTAGGCACCTCGCGGCGCATCGGCACGCGCGTGTTCACCTCGCAGCAGCGCATCGACCTGCCGGGCGCCTCGCTCATGCTGCGCGTGGACGGCTGGCGCGCCGCGCCCGACCTGTTCCCGAACATGCTCACGGCGCTGGTCACGGCGATCTCGATCGCGCTCGTGTCGGTGCTCGTGCTGCTGGCGCGCGACACCCGCCGCCGCCTGCGCGCCGAGCGCGACCTGGCCGACGCGCTGGCCTTTCGCAAGGCGATGGAAGACTCGGTCATCACCGGCCTGCGCGCGCGCGACCTGCAGGGGCGCATCACCTACGTCAACCCGGCCTTCTGCGAGATGGTCGGCTTCACGCCCGAAGAGCTCATGGCCGACAGCGTCGAGGCGCCCTACTGGCCGACCGAGCTGGCGCACGAATACCACCTGCGGCAAACGCGCCGCTTCGCCGGCGGCCTGCCGCCGCGCGAGGGCTTCGAGTCGGTCTTCATGCGCAAGGACGGCACGCGCTTTCCGGTGCTCATCTTCGAGGCCCCGCTGATCAACGCGCACAAGGTGCAGACCGGCTGGATGAGCGCCTTCATCGACGTGAGCGAGCAGCGCCGCGTCGAGGAACTCTCGCGCGCCAGCCAGGAGCGCCTGCAGGCCAGCGCGCGCCTGGCCACCGTGGGCGAGATGGCCTCGCTGCTGAGCCACGAGCTCACGCAGCCGCTGGCCGCCATCGCCAGCTACGCCACCGGCTCGCTCAACCTGATCGGGCCCGAGGCGCGTGGCGAGCAGGCCGAGGTGGCCATGGCCGTGAAGCGCATCGCCGAGCAGGCCGACCGCGCCGGCCAGGTGATCCGCAGCGTGCACGACTTCGTGCGCCGGCGCGACCGCATGCGCGAGGCCGTGGCGCCGCAGGCGCTCATCGACGCCGTGCTGCCGCTGGTGCGCTTGCAGGCGCGCAAGCTCGACGTGACGATCGAGATCGTGTGCGAAGAGCGCCTGCCCGCCGTGGTGTGCGACCGCACGCTGGTCGAGCAGGTGCTGCTGAACCTGGCGCGCAACGCCATGCAGGCCATGGACGGCGCCGACCACGCGCCCGGCAGCCGTGTGCTGCGCCTGCGCGTGGCGCGTGCCCTGCCGGTGGGCGCCACCGTGCCGGCCGACGGCCGGCGCTGGCTCGAGTTCTCCGTGGCCGACCTGGGCTGCGGCATCAGCGAGGAGGTGGCGGCGCGCCTGTTCACACCCTTCTTCACCACGCGCCCCGACGGCATGGGCCTGGGCCTGAGCCTGTGCCGCACCGTGGTGGAGCAGCATGGCGGCGCGCTGATGTTCGAGCCCAACCGTCCCCGGGGCACCGTCTTCAGGTTTACGCTCCCGGCTGCGGGATAGCCGCCTTTTTCTTCTTCTTCGTTTTCTCTGTTCCGCTGGACCTCATGGCATGCAACCGCTGATCGATGGCTTGATCTTTATCGTGGACGACGACGCCAGCGTGCGCGAGGCGCTGGCCTGGCTGCTGCGTTCGCGCCGCCTGGCCAGCGAGCACTTCGGCAGCGCCGAGGCCTTCGAGCAGTACCTGGACGAGGCGCCGCTGCCCGATCAGCCGCGTTGCCTGCTGCTGGACGTGCGCATGCCCGGCATGAGCGGGCTGGTGCTGTTCGACCGGCTGGCCGAACGCGGCCTGCTGGCCGAGATGCCGGTGATCTTCCTGACCGGCCATGCCGACGTGCCCACCGCCGTCGAGGCGGTCAAGCGCGGGGCCTTCGACTTCTGCGAGAAGCCGTTCTCGGACAACGCGCTGGTCGACCGCATCGAGCAGGCGCTGGGCATGTCGCAGCGCGCGCTCGAGGTGCAGCGCGTGCGCCGCGGCCTGGCCGACCGCATCGCCGAGCTGACCGACCGCGAGCGCGACGTGATGCGCCTCGTGGTCGAGGGCCTGCCGAACAAGCTCATCGCCGACCAGCTCGCGATCAGCGTGCGCACGGTGGAGGTCCACCGGGCGCGCGTGTTCGAGAAGATGGAAGTGAAGTCGGCGGTGGAGCTCGCCAACCGCCTGCGCGATCTCTAGCCTGCAGGCGGGGCCTCAGCTGTGCACGTGCTGCGCCGCGCCGTCGCGCGTGGCCATCTCCAGCATGCTGCGGCCGTCGACGATGCCGTCCTCGCCCAGCCCGGCAATCGCGCCCTCGAACACGCAGAACAGCACGCAACCGCCGTCGGAGCGTGGCTGGTGGATGTCGCCGGCGGGCTCGTGCATGTAGTCGCCTGGGCGGCCGATGTCGTTGCGCTCGTAGTAGATGTCGCCTTCGAGCACGATCACCTCGATGGCGCCCAGGTGGTGATGGACCGGCGCCTCGGTGCCGGGATCGACCTTCAGCAGGCAGGTGAAGCCGCCGCTGCGCCGGTTGATGCTCAGCAGCTTGTAGGCCACGCCGGGCATGACCCACGGCTTCCATGGATAGTTGTCGAGCTTCTGGAAATGCGGGTACGGCAGCGTGATGCGCGCGTGGGCGGCGCTGGCGGGCGGCGTGGCTTTCAGGGCGGTCAGGGTCATGGTGTCTCCGTGGGTGATGCGGCCGGGATCGGCCTGCGAAGCCAGTCTAGGAGCGGCTTCTCACGCCATGGCCTGTTGGCCCGAACGAAGCACGGGATGTCGAAAGTGGCGCGCTTTTGCGCAAGTTGCAGCGCGGTTCAGCGCATGCGGCGATAGGCGCCTGGCGCCACGCCGACGAACGCACGGAAGCGCGTCGAGAAGTACGCGGCGCTGCCAAAGCCCATGCGCGCGGCCACGGCTTCCACGGGCAGGTCGCTGGTGCGCAGCAGTTCGGCGGCGCCTTCCAGGCGGCGGCGCAGCAGGTACTGGTAGGGCGCCATGCCGCTGGCCGCCTTGAAGCTGCGGATGAAGTGGTCCTGCGACAGGTGCACCAACGCTGCCAGGTCGGCCAGCCTCAGCGGCGTGGCCAGGTGCGCGTCGATGTGCTCGGTCACCCGGCGCAGCTGCCGCGGCGTCAGGACCGGCTGCCGGCGCGCGCCCTCCGCGCGCGGCAGCGCACCGCGCCCCGGTGCGCAGTGGCGCCGCACGAGGTGATGCGCCAGCAGGTGCTGGCTCTGCGAGAGCAGCAGCGAATCGGGGCTTGCGGGCACGCTGCCGTACAGCTCCACCTCGCTCACCAGCATCTGGAAGAAGCCCTGCAGCCACGGGTCTCGGATCGCGAAGAAGGGATCGATCTCCGCCGCCGGCCCGAGGCCTTCCTCGGCCGCGACGCGCGCGATCAGCGCCTGCCCGATGTACAGGTGCACCACGCCGCAGCGCCCGCCGATCTCCCATTCGGTGCCGTCGCAGGGGATGAAGCTCACGCTGCCCAGCCGCGAACGCGAGGCGACGAGCTTGCCGCGTTCGTACTTGCGCACCGCCGTGCTGCCGTTCACGTGCAGCACCAGCACGTGATGCGCCGCGTCGTGGAAGGGCAGCCAGCACGCGTCCTGCTGCCAGCGGGCGGCGAACAGCTGGTCGCCGCCGGTCACGAGGTACTGGGGTCGCGCACCGGTGCCCGCGGCGATGATGTCCGGGGCAAAGCGGGATGCGACGCTCGATGGGGCCGGCGCGATGGCGTTCATCGGAGTTTCCTCTCGTGTCCGCCCGGCACGCGGTGCGCGCGCCGCGTGCAGGCCGCGCGATGTTAGGGCCGGCGGTGCCGTGCCCTCATGCGGGATTTCCTCACGGTGCCGCGCGACATGCGCGCAGCACCTGGGCTCAGATCTTCTCGGCGACGAAGATTTCGACGCGGCGGTTCTGCGCGCGGCCAGCAGCCGTGCCGTTGTCCGCCAGCGGCTCGCGCGAGCCGCGGCCGTCGGTGGTGATCACGGTGGTCGACACGCCGCGGCCCACCAGGTGGTTGCGCACGCTGTCGGCGCGGCTCACCGAGAGGCGCTCGTTGCCTTCCTCGCTGCCCGTGCTGTCGGTGTGGCCGACCACGCGCAGGCTGGCGGTGGTGGCGCTCTTCAGGCCTTCGGCGACCTTGTCCAGCACCTGCGCCAGGTTGCGCTTGACGTTGGCGCGGCCGGTGTCGAACGAGAGTTCATTCGGAATCACGACGTGAAGCTGGTTGTCGGCGGTCTGCGAGATCACCACGCCGGTGCCCTTGGTGGAGCTTTCGAGTTCGGCCTTCAGCGCGTCCAGTCGGGCGGTCCAGCTGTTGGCCGGTGCGGCCTGCTGTGCGGCCGGTGCTTCGGCCGGCGGGGTCGACGATGCGCACCCCGCGATGAACAACACAGCGGCCAGGGCCGCGCTAGACACAACAAACTTCCTCATGAATTTTCCCTCTGCTTGGACCAATGAAAACTGAAACGGGAACCGGCCGTTCGATAGGGCGGCCGGTTTCCCGGTGGGGCGGCGATCAGCCGCGCTGTGCGCGCTCGCCCACGTAGATCTCGACGCGGCGGTTCTGTGCCCGGCCGGCGTCGCTGTTGTTGTCGGCCACCGGCTCATGCGAGCCACGGCCTTCGATGCGGAACGCCGCGGCGCTCACGCCGCGTGCCACCAGGTAGTCGCGCGTGCTGGCGGCGCGGTCCACCGACAGCGGGTTGTTGATGGCGTCGGAGCCGGTGCTGTCGGTGTGGCCGATGATGCGCACCTCGGCGTTCGGGTTGTTGCGCAGGCCGTTGGCGAACTGGTCGAGCACGGGCGCGAAGTTCGACTTGATGTTGGAGCGGCCCACGTCGAACGACACGTCGCTCGGAATGGCGAGCTTGAGCTCGTTGTTGGCGGTCTGCGTCACGGCCACGCCGGTGCCTTGGGTGGCGGCTTCCATCTGGCGCTTCTGGTTTTCCATGCGCTGCGACCACAGGTAGCCGCCGAGCGCGCCGGCCGCCGCACCGACCACCGCGCCCGTGCCGATGGCACCGCGGTTGCCGCCGGTGGCC
Source organism: Variovorax sp. GW821-FHT09D04 (assembly GCF_059416405.1). Taxonomy (NCBI): domain Bacteria; kingdom Pseudomonadati; phylum Pseudomonadota; class Betaproteobacteria; order Burkholderiales; family Comamonadaceae; genus Variovorax; species Variovorax sp. GW821-FHT09D04. The sequence goes on along the minus strand of NZ_JBWKPA010000002.1, from coordinate 510,329 downwards.
GAGCCGATGGCGGCGCCGCCGAGCGCGCCGATGCCGGCACCGATGCCGGTGTTGCGCTGGGTGTCGGTCATTCCGCCGGCACAGCCGGACAGGACGAGGGCAGCTGCGGTGGTTGCAAGAACGAACTTTTTCATGGCGATCCCTTTCAAGGTTGAATCAAGCGGGCCACAGCTTAGCCCCCGGCGGGTATGCGATGGTACGTGCTCAAAGCCCTACGGAAAATAAGAAAACTTTCGCCATCGCCCGTGAATGCTGCGATGATTGCTACTAAAGTTGTAGCAATGGGGTGCTTGTCCGACAGTGGGCCGCGCCGTGTGGCTACACGAGCAATTCACACTTTGGGCGGCGAATCCTTGTCCTCACGCTCGGCGTCGGGGTCGTCATGCAATTCACCCTTGTTACGCCCGGAAAACATGGTCCACCAGATGATCAAGATCAGGACGAGTCCCGCGGCGAGGGCTTCAAGCAGAATCAAACCCATGAGAAATGGACTCCAGTGGCTGGTCGGGCTTGCGATCGTAGCAACGCTCGCCGGCTGTTCCCTCGGCCCCCGTGCCCCCGACACCCCCACCCGACCCACCGTCACCCCGCCGCGCGACCTCGGTCCGCTGACCGGATCGCTCGCGCATCCGAAAAGCCGCTGGGTGCCCGTGGGCTGGTCCGAACTGCCGGGCTTCAGCGAAGACCCGCTGCATGAGGCGTGGATCGCGCTGCTGGCCAACTGCGCACGCCCCAACGCCGCCTTCGCGCCGCTGTGCCGCGAGGTGCGCCAGCTGGCCATCGCCACGCCCGAGGAGCAGCGCCGCTGGATGACCGACCGGCTGCAGCCCTACCGCGTCGAATCGCTCGCGGGGCAGAGCGAAGGCAAGCTCACCAGCTACTATGAGCCCGTGTACGAGGCCTCGCGCGTGCCCTCGGCCGGCTTCAGCGTGCCGCTGTACCAGGCGCCCGACGGCCTCGTGCCCAAGCGCCCCTGGTTCACGCGCCAGGAGATCGAGACCCTGCCCGAGGCCCAGGCCGCGCTGCGCGGTCGCGAGATCGCCTGGATGGCCGACCCCATCGACGCGTTGATGCTGCACATCCAGGGCTCGGGCCGCTTGCGCATCACCGAGGCCAACGGCTACCAGCACACCGTGCGCGTGGCCTACGCGGCCACCAACGAGCAGCCGTATCGCAGCGTGCAGCAGTGGCTGATGAGCCAGGGCGTGGCCAAGGTCGGCAAGTGGCCCGACGACACCAAGGCCTGGGTGGCGCAGAACCCGCAGCGCGTGTCGCAGCTGCTGTGGAGCAATCCGCGCTACGTGTTCTTCCGCGAAGAGACCATGAGCGAACTCGACGCCGCCTTCGGCCCGCGCGGCGCGCAGGGCGTGCCGCTGACGGCAGGGCGCTCCATCGCGGTCGACCGCGAGAGCATTCCCTACGGCACGCCGGTGTGGCTCGCCTCGAACGGCCCGACCGCGCAATTGCAGAAGCTCGTGGTGGCGCAGGACACGGGCAGCGCCATCCTGGGCGCCGTGCGCGCCGACTACTTCGCCGGCACCGGCGCCGAGGCCGGCCGGCTGGCGGCGAGCGTGAACCAGCCGCTGCGGTTGTGGGCGCTGTGGCCGAGGCAGTTGCCGGCGCCCTGAGGGCCATTTCTTTTCCTTGAACGACACGACGGCGCGGTGATCCCGCGCCGTTTTGCATGCCGCCGACCGTGCGTGGGCGGGGTGTGTTCGTGGCGGTCGTCATCGTTCTGTCATGCGCGATGCATGCCTTCGTCATGGGCGCCTTTTAAGGTCTGCGCCCTGACAGAGGTCGACTTTCGGCCTCATGCCGAACCACCCACGATCCCTGGAAAACAAATGACTGATCAAGCCAAGGCGCCCGGCGCCTCCCGCCGTCACGCCCTGAAACTGCTGGGCGCCGCCCCGATGCTCCCGCTGGGCGGCGTCGCCTTCCTCACCGCCTGCGGCGGTGGTGGCGGCGGTGGCCAGGCCTTCCCGCCCTTCGTGGTGCCGCCGCCGGCCCCCGCGCCGGCGCCCGCACCGGCTGCGCAGTTCGTCTCGGCCGAATTCAACGGCATGGCCGCGCCCACGCTGGCCGACCCGGCCGCCATGGCCACGAACACGGTCGGCTCCACGCTCAAGGTGTCGTTCGACAACGGCAGTTCCACCGAATACCGCCTGGCCTACCAGCCCTTCTTCCTGACCGGCGACATGGTGCCGGACGGCAAGGGCGGCAAGATCCTCGCGGGCGGCTACGTCGACATCAAGAACCAGCCGATCATCGACGCCTCGGTGGCGGGCAAGGAGCGCCAGTTCTTCTCGGACAGCCCGGACGGCACCTCGCTGATCTCGCTGCCCAACGCCAACGTGCCCGGCGTCAAGGGCAAGGCGGTGTTCGCCGTTGTGCAGTTCGAATACACCAGTCGCAACCTGAAGGGCGACAACACCTACGGCACGCTGCCTTCGCCCATCGCGGTGCTCACGCTCGACCAGGACCAGACCACCGGCAAGCTGAGCCTGGTCAAGTACCACAACGTCGACATGTCGAGCGCTCACGGCCTGTGGATCACCTGCGGCGCCAGCCTGTCGCCGTGGAACACCCACCTGTCCAGCGAAGAGTACGAGCCCGACGCCACCACCGCCGCCGGCACCGACATGTTCAAGGCCTACAGCAAGAACGTGTTCGGCGACGAGACCAAGGCCAACCCGTACCACTACGGCCACCTGCCCGAGATCACCGTGAACCCCGACGGCACCGGCAGCGTGAAGAAGCACTATTGCATGGGCCGCATCTCGCACGAGCTGATCCAGGTCATGCCCGACAACCGCACCGCCATCATGGGCGACGACTACACCAACGGCGGCTTCTTCATGTTCGTCGCGGACAAGGAAAAAGACCTGTCGGCCGGCACGCTCTACGTGGCCCGCTACGAGGCCGGCTACTCGATCGACCCCGCCGCTGCATCCGCCACCAAGATGACGTGGATCAACCTGGGTCATGCCACCAGCGCCGAGATCGAGGCACTGGCCGGTTCGCTGAAGGCCACCGACATCATGGACGTGACCACCACCAACCCCGCCGACCCCACGTACACCCACATGTTCCTGGACGGCAAGGAAAGCTGGGGCCGCGTGAAGCCCGGCATGGAAAAGGCCGCGGCCTTCCTGGAAACCCACCGCTACGCCAACGTGAAGGGCGCCAGCATGGCCTTCACCAAGATGGAAGGCACCACCGTCAACATCAAGGACAAGGTGGCCTATTCCGCGCTGCAGAACATCCAGGACTCGATGGTCAGCGGCGGCAAGGGCTGGTCGGCGGCCAACAACATCGCGTTGCCCAAGAAGCTCAGCGCCGGCGGCGTGATGGCGCACAACCTGGCTGGCGGCCAGAAGGACACCGACGGCAAGTCCATCAACAGTGACTGGGTGCCGACGCAGACCCGCGCGTTGATCGTGGGCGAAGACCTCCCCACGCCCGACGTGCTGGGCAACACCTCCAGCCCCGACAAGATCGGCAACCCCGACAACATCAAGTTCTCGGAAAAGCTGCGCACGCTGTTCATCGGCGAGGACAGCAGCAGCCACGTCAACAACTTCCTGTGGGCCTACAACATCGACACCAAGAAGCTCTCGCGCCTCATGTCGATCCCCGCGGGTGGCGAATCGACCGGCCTGCATGCCGTGGACGAGATCAACGGCTGGACCTACATCATGAGCAACTTCCAGCACGCGGGTGACTGGGGCGGCATCCACTCGAAGGTGCAGGCCACGCTCGACCCGCTGGTGCGCGCCAACTACAAGGACCGCTACGCCGCGGCCGTCGGCTACCTCACGGCCGACCCGATCCAGATCAAGCTGGCGAAGTAAGGCGAGGCTGCCGCTGCGGCGGCTTGCGCTTGCTTCAGGACGGCGCTGCTGGCAACGGCAGCGCCGTTTTGTATCTGACCTGCTTGAGCGCAAAGCTCGAGCGGATCTTCTCGATCCCCGGGATCGGCGTGAGCTGCTCCATGATGAAGCGCTCCAGCGCCGCCATGTCGGCCACGGCGATGCGGATCAGGTAGTCGCTGTCGCCGGTCATCAGGTAGCACTCCATCACCTCGTCGTGCTCGGCGATGCGCTGCTCGAAGTCGGCCAGCGACTGCTTGCTCTGCGTGGTCAGGCTGATCGAGATGAACACGTTGAGCCCCAGGCCCAGCGCCTTGGCGTTCGCCAGCGCCACATAGCGGTCGATCACGCCGCTCGTCTCCAGCACCTTCACGCGTGCCAGGCAGGGCGAGGGCGACAGGTGCACGCGGCGCGCCAGTTCGACGTTCGACAGGGCGCCGTCGCGTTGCAGCTCGTCGAGAATGCGCAGGTCGATGGCGTCGAGTTCCATGAAATTCCGTAAAGCGCTTGGGTTGCGGCATTTTATGCTTGTGAATAGCCATGAAGTCGTTGGTGCCGGTAGCTAATTTTCCGCAAGGCGGCTTAAAGTGCTGGCATGAACGCCCCGATCTCCGCCGACCAGATGCGCGCCCTGTTGCTCGACACGCCGCCGTCGCACGACCCCGACCCCGAAGAGACCGCCGAATGGCGCGACGCCTTCCTGGCGCTGGCGCAGACGCAAGGTCCGCAGCGCGCGCGCCAGATGCTGGCCGAGCTGGCGCGCCTGGCGCGGCAGCAGCGCATCGGCTGGCAGCCCGAGCTGGCCACGCCGTACGTCAACACCATCGCCGCGGCCGACCAGCCGCCGTTCCCGGGTGACCTCGCGGTGGAGGAAAAGCTCGCCTCGCTCATGCGCTGGAACGCGCTCGCCATGGTGGCCAAGGCCAACCAGGCGTACGGCGAACTCGGCGGCCATATCGCCAGCTACGCGAGCGCGGCCGACCTGTTCGAGACCGGCTTCAACCACTTCTTCCATGCGCGCAGCCCGGCGCACCGCGGCGACCTCGTGTTCTTCCAGCCGCACAGCGCACCCGGCGTGTATGCGCGGGCCTACCTCGAAGGCCGCCTGAGCGAAGAAGACCTGAACCACTACCGCCAGGAACTCACCGCCCCGGCCTTCACCGGCGGCAGCGGCGCGCGCGGGCTGTGCAGCTACCCGCACCCGTACCTGATGCCGGACTTCTGGCAGTTCCCCACCGGCTCGATGGGCATCGGCCCGATCAGCTCGATCTACCACGCGCGTTTCATGCGCTACCTCACGCACCGCAACCTCTTGAACTGCGAAGGCCGCAAGGTCTGGGGCGTGTTCGGCGACGGCGAGATGGACGAGCCCGAATCGATGAGCGCGCTGACGCTCGCCGCGCGCGAAAAGCTCGACAACCTCGTGTGGGTCGTCAACTGCAACCTGCAGCGCCTCGATGGCCCGGTGCGCGGCAACGGCCGCATCATCGATGAGCTCGAAAAGCTCTTCGCGGGCGCCGGCTGGAACGTCGTCAAGCTCGTGTGGGGCAGCGACTGGGACGGCCTGTTCGCGCAGGACGTGAGCGGCGCGCTCGCGCGCGTGTTCGCCGAAACCGTCGACGGCCAGATGCAGACCTTCGCGGCCAAGGACGGCCGCTTCAACCGCGACAACTTCTTCGGCCAGAACCCCGAACTCGCGCGCCTGGCCGAAGGCATGACCGACGAGCAGATCGACCGCCTGAAGCGCGGCGGCCACGACCTCGTGAAGATCCACGCCGCCTACGCCGCCGCTGCCGCCCACAAGGGCCAGCCCACCGTCATCCTGGCCCACACCAAGAAGGGCTACGGCATGGGCAGCGCCGCGCAGGGCAAGATGACCACGCACTCGCACAAGAAGATGGGCGACGTCGACCTCATCGAGTTCCGCGACCGCTTCAACCTGCCGCTCACCGACGCGCAGGCCACCGCGATGGACTTCTACCGCCCGGCCGAAGACAGCGCCGAGATGCGCTACCTGCGCCAGCACCGCGAAGCGCTCGGCGGCGCCATGCCGCGCCGCGAGACCGCCTGCGACGTCGTGCCCAAGCCCGACATCGCGGCCTACGCGCAGTTCGCCACGGCGGCGGCCGGCAAGGAGATGAGCACCACCATGGCCTTCGTGCGCATGCTGGGCAACCTCATGAAGGACAAGGCCCTGGGCCCGCGCATCGTGCCCATCGTGGCCGACGAGGCGCGCACCTTCGGCATGGCCAACCTGTTCAAGCAGGTGGGCATCTATTCGAGCGTGGGCCAGCGCTATGCGCCGGAAGACATCGGCTCGGTGCTGAGCTATCGCGAAGCCACCGACGGCCAGATCCTCGAAGAGGGCATCAGCGAGGCCGGCGCCATCGCCAGCTGGACGGCCGCGGCCACCAGCTACAGCGTGCACGGCCTGGCGATGCTGCCGTTCTACATCTACTACTCGATGTTCGGCTTCCAGCGCGTGGGCGACGCCATCTGGGCGGCGGCCGACCAGCGCGCACGCGGCTTCCTGCTGGGCGCCACGTCGGGGCGCACCACGCTCGGTGGCGAAGGCCTGCAGCACCAGGACGGCAGCAGCCACCTCGTGGCCGCGACGATCCCCAACTGCAAGGCCTACGACCCGGCCTTCGCGGGCGAGATGGCGGTCATCGTCGACGCGGGCATCCGCGAGATGATGGTCGAGCAGCAGGACGTGTTCTATTACGTCACGCTCATGAACGAGAACTACGCGCAACCCGACCTGCCGGCCGGCGCCGAGGCCGACATCCTGCGCGGCTGCTACCGCTTCGGCACGTATGCGCCGGCATCGGGCAAGGCGAAGCAGAGCGTCACGCTGCTGGGCTCGGGCGCGATCCTCACCGAAGTCATCAAGGCCGCGCAACAGCTGGCCGACGAAGGCATCGCGGCCGAGGTGTTCAGCGTCACGAGCTGGAGCGAACTCGCACGCGACGGCCAGGCCTGCGAGCAGCGCGCGCTGGCCGGCGAGAAAGATGCCGGCACGCCCTTCGTCGCGCAGCAGCTCGGCAAGGGCGGCAAGGCCCCGATCGTCGCCGCCACCGACTACGTGCGCGCCCTGCCCGAGAGCGTGCGCGCCTTCCTGCCCGAAGGCCGCCGTTACCTCACGCTGGGCACCGACGGCTTCGGTCGCAGCGACACGCGCGCCGCGCTGCGCGGTTTCTTCGGCGTGGACGCAGCGAGCATCGCGCGGGCCGCGCGGCACGCGCTCGGCGCCTGACGCCGGCGCGGCCATGCGGCGTGACGGTGCGGTGCCTGCGTTAGAGTCGCAGGCCCCACCGCCTTCCCGCGCCCATGACCGCCCGCTTCCAGTCCCTTGCTCCCGCCGTCCGCCTGGCCGACCAGGTGGCGGAAGCGCTCGTGGCCGAGGTGCGCAGCGGGCGCCTGTCGGAAGGCGACCGGCTGCCCACCGAGACCGCGTTGGCCACCCAGTTCGGCGTGAGCCGCACGGTGGTGCGCGAGGCGGTGTCGCGACTCAAGTCGCTCGGGCTGGTCGATTCGCGACAGGGCAGCGGCGTGTATGTGCGCGCTGCCGGGGTGGAGCCGCTGCGCTTCGAGATGCCGCATGTGGCCTCGCGCGAAGCGGTGGTGCAGATGGTCGAGCTGCGCCGCGCGCTCGAGGCCGAGGTGGCCGCGCTCGCGGCCGAGCGCCGCACGCCCGAGGACATGCTGCGCATCCGCGACGCCATCGATGCGCTGCACGCGGCGGTGTCGATGGGCGGCAACGGGGCCGACGAGGACGTGCGCTTTCACCGCGCCATCGCCGAGGCCGCGCGCAACCCCTTCCTCATCGGCACGCTGCAGTACCTGCGGCAGTTCCTGCATGGCGCCACCCGCGTCACGCGCGCCAACGAGGCGCGCCGTGCCGACTTCGTGCGCGAAGTGGCGCAGGAGCATGCGCGCATCGTCGAGGCGATCGATGCCGGCGACCCGCTGGCCGCGCGCGAGGCCGCCAAGGCCCACATGGACAACGCCATCCGCCGCATCGAGCAGGCCGACCCGGCCTTCTGGCAGCAGGAAGGCGCCCAGCTCGCCCGACCCCTGGTCGAAGGCTGGCCTGCGGGAAAGTAAGCCCACGCTTACGGTTTTCTCAAGAGGGCAGAATGTGCGGGTTATCCCGTATCCGGGAGCTTGTCTTAAATTTGTATGATGACCTGACAAGTAAGGGGCGACCGCGCCGCAGGGTGACGGGACGGCCCCGTTTTTTCATCCAGCGGACTCCCTCCCAATGACTTCCACCCTCCAGGCCGGCGCGCCCCTCGCGGCTGACGCGCCCGACGCCGCGCTCGAAAAACGCGCCTACGCCAAGGTGTTCTGGCGCCTCGTGCCCTTCCTGATGCTGTGCTACGTGGTCGCGTACCTCGACCGCGTGAACGTCGGCTTCGCCAAGCTGCAGATGGGCGCGGACCTCGGCTTCAGCGAAACCGTGTTCGGCCTGGGCGCCGGCATCTTCTTCCTGGGCTACTTCCTGTTCGAGGTGCCCAGCAACCTGCTGCTCAACCGCGTGGGCGCGCGCGTGTGGATCGCGCGGATCATGATCACCTGGGGCCTGCTGTCGGCCTGCTTCGTGTTCGTGGAAACGCCGACCAGCTTCTACATCCTGCGCTTCCTGCTCGGCGTGGCCGAGGCGGGCTTCTATCCCGGCGTGATCCTGTACCTGACGCACTGGTACCCGTCGCACCGGCGCGCGCGGATCATCGCGGTGTTCATGTCGGCGATTCCCGTGGCGGGCATCTTCGGCAACCCGCTGTCGGGCTGGATCATGGACGCCTTCCACGGCGTGTCGGCCATGCACGGCTGGCAGTGGATGTTCATCATCGAAGCCATTCCCGCCGTGCTGGTGGGCGTGATGGTGCTGTTCTACCTGGACAACGGCATCAAGCATGCACGCTGGCTCTCGCCCGAAGAGAAGCAGTTGCTGCAGCGCGAGGTCGACCGCGACCAGGCGCACGGCGCCAAGGGCCCGCACTCGGTGGGCGCGATGTTCCGCGACGCGCGCGTGTGGTGGATGGCGCTCATCTACTTCGCCTTCGTGATGGGCCAGTACGCGCTGACCTTCTGGCTGCCCACGCTGGTGAAGGCCACGGGCGTGCAGGGCAACTTCAACATCGGCCTGCTCAGCGCCATTCCGTTCCTGTGCGCGATCGTCGCGATGAACCTGTTCGGCCGCAGTGCCGACGCGCGCCGCGAGCGCCGCTGGCACCTGATCATCCCCGCGATGATGGGCGCCGTGGGCTTCACGGTCGCGGCCTCGTACACGCAGAACACGGTCGTGTCGCTGACCTTCCTGTCGCTCGCCGCGGCCGGCGTGCTCACCTGCGCACCGCTGTTCTGGTCGCTGCCCACCGCCTTCCTCTCGGGCACGGCGGCGGCAGCCGGCATCGCGGTCATCAACTCGGTGGGCAACCTCGCGGGCTTCGTGAGCCCGTACCTCATCGGCTACCTGAAGGACCTCACGGGCAGCACGCAGATCGGCATGTACGTGCTGGCCGGCGCGCTGGTGCTCGGCGCCATCGGCGTGTGGCTCACGCCCAAGCAGTTGGTCAACCGTTGATCGAAGGACGCACGACATGACTTCTTCTTCCACCAACACCCCCGTCGTCGGCCTCGTGGGCCTGGGCGCCATGGGCAGCGGCATGGCGCAATCGCTGCGCCGCGCGGGCCATGCACCGCATGTGTTCGACGTGCGCCCCGGCGTGGCCGAGGCCTTCGCGCGCGAAGGCGGCACCGCCTGCGACACGCTGGCCGCGCTCGGCGCGCAGTGCGACATCGTGGTCAGCGTGGTCGTCAACGCAGCGCAGACCGAGTCGGTGCTGTTCGGCGACGGCACCACGCCCGGCTGCGCGGCATCGATGAAGCCCGGCAGCCTGTTCGTGATGTGCTCCACCGTCGACCCGAACTGGTCGGTGGCGCTCGAGGCGCGCCTGGCGCAGCAGGGCATCCTGTACCTCGACGCACCGATCTCCGGCGGCGCCGCCAAGGCCGCCAGCGGCCAGATGACGATGATGACCGCCGGCACGCCCGCGGCCTACGAGAAGGCCGGCGCGATGCTCGACGCGATGGCCGCCAAGGTCTACCGCCTGGGCGATTCGGCCGGCGCGGGCAGCAAGGTGAAGGTCATCAACCAGCTGCTGGCCGGCGTGCACATCGCCGCCGCGGCCGAGGCCATGGCGCTGGGCCTGCGCGAAGGCGTGAACCCCGACGCGCTGTACGAGGTCATCACCCACAGCGCCGGCAACAGCTGGATGTTCGAGAACCGCATGGCCCACGTGCTGGCGGGCGACTACACGCCGCTGTCGGCCGTCGACATCTTCGTGAAGGACCTGGGCCTGGTGCTCGACGTGGCGCGCGCCAGCAAGTTTCCGCTGCCGCTGTCGTCCACCGCGCACCAGATGTTCATGCAGGCCTCCACGGCCGGCTTCGCGCGCGAGGACGACAGCGCGGTCATCAAGATCTTCCCGGGCATCGAACTGCCCGCTGCGAAAGAATCGAAAAAATAGCATCGAGCGTCTGCGCTCCACCGACCCAGGAAAGACACACACCATGAACGTTCTCATCACCGGCGGCTGCGGCTTCCTCGGCGCCCGCCTCGCCCGCACCCTGCTCGCGGGCGGCCCGCTCGCTCTGGCCGGCGGCCAGCCCCTGGACATCGCACGCATCACGCTCGCCGACCGCGTGCCGCCGCCCGCCGACCTCGCGGCCGACGCGCGCATCCAGTTCGTGCAGGGCGACCTGTACGAGCAAGCCGCCAACGGCGCGCTGCCGCTGGCCGACACCGACGCCGTGTTCCACCTCGCCGCCGCCGTGAGCGGCGAGTGCGAGGCCGACTTCGACCTCGGCATGCGCAGCAACCTGGACACCACGCGCGCGCTGCTCGACGCCTGCCGCAGCGCGGGCCATGCGCCCGTGTTCGTGTTCTCCAGCTCCGTCGCAGTATTCGGCGATTCGCCCGAGCAGCGCCTGCCCGCGGTGATCGAAGACACCACGCTGCCCACGCCGCAGAACAGCTACGGCATCCAGAAGTTCATCGGCGAGCAGCTGGTGGCCGACTACACGCGCAAGGGCTTCGTGCAGGGCCGCAACGTGCGGCTCATGACGGTGTCGGTGCGCCCGGGCCGTCCGAACGGCGCGGCCTCCAGCTTCCTGAGCGGCATGCTGCGCGAGCCGCTGGCCGGCGTGCGCGCACGCTGCCCCGTGGCGCCCGAGACGCCGGTCGCGCTGGCCTCGCCCGGCAACACCGTCGCGGGCATCGTGCGCGCGGCCACCGCCGGCGCCGCCGAATGGGGTGCGCGCACCGCCGTCAACCTGCCCGCGCTGACCACCACCGTGCGCGAGATGGCGCAGGCGCTCGAGCGCATCGCCGGCCCCGAGGCCACCGCCCTCATCGACTGGGAGCCCGACGCCGCCATCGCGAAGATCGTCACCAGCTGGCCCAGCCGCATCCACGCCGCGCGCGCCGAGGCGCTGGGCCTGAAGGCCGACGCCAGCTTCGACGCCATCCTGAGCGACTACGTGCGCGAGAACGCGCAGGCGGTCACGCTGGCGCTGAAGGGCTGAGCGATGGCGAAGCTCGTGCTCGGCTGCATCGCCGACGACTTCACCGGCGCCACCGACCTGGCCAACAACCTCGTGCGCGCCGGCATGCGCGTGGTGCAGACCATCGGCGTGCCCGCCGGCCCGCTCGATGCCGACGTGGACGCGGTCGTGGTCGCGCTCAAGTCGCGCACCATCGCGCCGGCCGAGGCCATCGCGCAGTCGCTCGATGCGCTGCGCTGGCTGCAGGCGCAGGGCGCGCAGCAGATCTACTTCAAGTACTGCTCCACCTTCGACAGCACCTTCACCGGCGAGGTCAGGGGCAACATCGGCCCCGTGACCGAGGCGCTGATGGACGCGCTGGGCTGCGACTTCACCATCGCCACGCCCGCCTTCCCCGACAACAAGCGCACCGTGTTCAAGGGCTACCTGTTCGCGGGCGACGTGCTGCTCAACGAGAGCGGCATGCAGAACCATCCGCTCACGCCGATGACCGACCCGAACCTCGTGCGCGTGCTGCAGGCGCAGTGCACGCGCAAGGTCGGGCTCATCGACCACGCGGTGGTGGCACGCGGCGCAGCGGCCATCGAAGAACGCATCGCGCAACTGAAGGCCGAGGGCGTGTCGATCGCCATCGTCGATGCCGTGTCGAACGACGAACTGCTGCGCATGGGACCGGCCCTCGCGAAGCTGCCGCTGCTCACGGCGGGCTCGGGCGTGGCCATCGGCCTGCCGGCCAACTTCGGCCTCGCGCCGTCGTCGCAGGCCAGCGCGTTGCCGAAGGCTGGCGGCAAGACCGCGGTGGTCTCGGGCAGCTGCTCGCTGGCCACCAACCGGCAGGTGCTCGACTTCATCCAGCGCGGCGGCGCGGCCATGGCCATCGACCCGCTGCGCATCGCGGCGGGCGTGGACGTGACCGCCGAAGTGTTGGCCTGGGCCGCACCGCTCATCGACAAGGGCCCCGTGCTCGTCTACTCGACCGCCGAGGCCGGCGCCGTGAAGTCGGTGCAGGGGCGGCTCGGCGTGGAAGAAGCCGGCGCGATGGTCGAACGCACCATCGCCGCCATTGCGCGCGGCCTGGTCGAGCGCGGCGTGCACCAGCTGGTGGTGGCCGGCGGCGAAACCTCGGGTGCCTGCGTGCAGGCGCTGGGCATCGCGCAGATGCAGATCGGTCCGCAGATCGACCCCGGCGTGCCGTGGTGCCATGCGCGCAGCGACGCCGCGCCCGAAGCGGGGCTGCACATCACGCTGAAGTCGGGCAACTTCGGCAGCGACGATTTCTTCACCAAAGCTTTTACAGTGCTCGCATGACCGAGAACGAAGCCCGCGACGAAATCTGCCGCGTCGGCCGCAGCCTGTTCGAGCGCGGCTACGTGCACGCCACGGCCGGCAACATCAGCGTGCGGCTGGACGACGGCTTTCTCATCACGCCGACCGATGCCTGCCTGGGTTTTCTCGACCCCGCACGGCTCGCACGGCTCGATGCGCATGGCCAACAGACCGGCGGCGACCGCGCCAGCAAGACCATCGCGCTGCACACGCGCATCTACGCCGCCGCGCGCGGCTTCGATGCCGCCACGGCCTGCGTGATCCACACGCACAGCACGCACTGCGTCGCCCTGACTCTGGGCAACCCGCAAGCCGAACTGCTGCCCGCGCTCACGCCCTACTTCGTGATGAAGGTCGGCCATGTGCCGGTCATTCCGTACCACCGCCCCGGCGCGCCCGAGGCGGCCGAGCAGGTGGCGCAGACCATCGCGCGCTACGGCGCGGCCGGCACGCCGATCCGCGCGGCGATGCTCGCGCGCCTGGGCCCCAACGTCTGGCACGAGACGCCGGCCGCCGCGATGGCCGTGCTCGAAGAGCTGGAAGAAACCGCCCGCCTGCAGATGCTCACGCAGGCCACCCGGCCCGCACCGCTCACCCCCGACCAGATCGATGAACTGCGCCGCACCTTCGGTGCGCGCTGGTAGTACAAACACCCCATGCCCCAATTCGCCGCCAACCTCTCGATGCTCTACCCGGAGCTCGCATTTCTCGACCGCTTCGACGCCGCCGCGAAAGACGGCTTCCAGGCCGTCGAATACCTCTTTCCCTACGACTTCAGCAAGGAAGAGATCGTCGCGCGCCTGAAGCACAACGGCCTGCAGCAGGTGCTGTTCAACGGCCCGCCTGGCGACTGGGCCGGCGGCGAACGCGGCCTGGCCTGCCTGCCGGGGCGCGAGGGCGAGTTCCGCGAAGGCATCGCCAAGGCCATCGACTACGCCGTAGCGCTCGACTGCCCGCGCATCCACGTCATGGCCGGCCTCGTGCCCGAAGGCCTCACGCGCGAGGCGGCAGAGGCCGTCTATGTCGGAAACCTGCGCTGGGCCGCGGCCGAGGCTGCGAAGGCCGGGCGCGACGTGCTGATCGAGCCGATCAACACGCGCGACATTCCGCGCTTCTTCCTCAACCGGCAGGACCACGCGCACCAGATCGTCGAGACCGTGGGCGCCGCCAACCTCAAGGTGCAGATGGACCTGTACCACTGCCAGATCGTCGAGGGCGACGTGGCGATGAAGCTGCGCCAGTACCTGCCGACCGGCCGCGTCGGCCACCTGCAGATCGCGGGCGTGCCCGAGCGCCACGAGCCCGATGTGGGCGAGCAGAACTACGACTACCTCTTCGGCGTGATCGACGAGGTTTCGGCGCAGTGTGGCTGGCAAGGCTGGGTCGGTTGCGAGTACCGCCCGCGCCGCGGCATGGAGCCCGGCGGCACCTCGGCCGGCCTGGGCTGGCTGCGCGACTGGCGCCAGCGCGCATGACGACGACGCTCGAAGCGCTGCGCATTCCGGCGCCGCTGCGGGGCTTCGCGGCAGCGGGCGATGCGCAGGTCTTCGACGTCACGATCGAGGGCGACAAGGTCGCGGCCATCGCGCCCAGCGCCTCGCAGACGCAAGCGCGCGGCACGCTGCTGAGCGCGCTCGTCGAGGCGCACGCGCACATCGACAAGAACTTCACCGTGCAGGACGTCGGCGCCGCGCAGGGCGACCTGTTCACCGCCATCGAACGCATGGGCCGCCACCGCGCGAGCTGGACCGGCGCCTCGCTGCGCCTGCGCATGGAGCGCGCGCTGCACGAGGCCTGGTGCGCCGGCACGCGCGCGCTGCGCACGCACCTCGATTGGGTCGAGCCCGAGCCGCCGGCCGCGCTGGCCGTGTTCGAGGCGCTGCGCGAGGAATGGGCCGGCCGCATCGAACTGCAGTTCGTCGCGCTCGTGCCGCTCGACGTGTTCGCCGACCTCGCGGCCGGCGAGCGCATCGCGCGTGACGTGAAGCGCGCGGGCGGTTCGCTGGGCGCTTTCATCTACCGCAACGACGGCCTCTTCGCCAAGCTGGGCCGCGTGTTCGACCTCGCGCAGCAGCACGGGCTGGGGCTCGACTTCCACGTCGACGAAGGCCTGGACACCGACGCCAGCGGCCTGCGCAGCATCGCGCAGCTGGTGCGCGCGCGCGACTTCAAGGGCCGCGTGGTCTGCGGCCACGCCTGCTCGCTCTCGGTGCAGGACGATGCGGTGGCGGCTGAAACGCTCACGCTGTGCGCCGGCGCCGGGCTGCACCTCGTCGCGCTGCCGACCACCAACCTCTACCTGCAGGGCGCGTGGGACCGCACGCCCGTGGCGCGCGGCATCACGCGCATCCGCGAGGCCGCGGCGCACGGCCTGCGCGCCAGCCTGGCCACCGACAACGTGCAGGACGCCTTCTATCCCTACGGCAGCTACGACCTGCTCGAGACCTTCGGCCTGGGCGTGCAGATGGCGCACCTGGCGCCCGCCGCCGGCTGGCTCGACACCATCACCGTGAACCCCGCGAAAGCGCTGGGCCTCGCGTGGGACGGCCGCATCGCGTCGGGCTGCCCGGCCGACCTGGTGGTGCTGGCCGCCACCGACGAACACGAACTCATCGGCCCGCGCGGCCGCCTGCGCAGCGTCTACCGCGCGGGTCAACTTCTGGAGCCGACAACACCATGAGCATGGGCAAGCCGATGGCCAACTATGCCGCCGCCAAGCGCGTCGGCGATTTCGTCTTCATGAGCGGCGTGGTCGCCGTCGACCCGGCCACGCGCCGCGCGGTGGCCGGCTACGACGCCATCCCGGAAGAAGCCCGCACCGCGCTGCAGGGCGTGGGCTATGCCACGGGCCAGATGTCGGTCGACATCTTCGAGGCGCCCATCGTGGCGCAGAGCTGGTTCGTGCTGGAGCGCATCCGCCAGATCGCCGCCGAGCACGGCGGCACCATGGAAGACGTGGTGAAGCTGGTGCAGTACTTCCGCCACCTGCCGCACTACGCCTTCTACAACCGCGTGCGCGGCCTGTTCTATCCGGGCGAGCCGCCGGTGAGCACGGTGGTCGAGGTGTCGCGCTTCCTGCCGGGCGACGAGGTGCTCGTCGAAGTCGAGGCCACCATGTACCTGCCGCAGCGCGCGGCTACTTGACGCCCGCGCCCTTGAGCAGGAACTCCGTCACCTGCTCGATGAGGTAGCGGCGGTCCTTGTCGTCGCCCTGCTGCGCCGTGTTGCGGTAGTAGGCGGCCTGCGTGGCGTGGTCGGCATAGAACTGCGTCACGGCCCAGATGTGGAACAGCACCAGCATCGGGTCGGCGGTGTCCATCAGGCCCTGGTTCATCCAGTTCTGGATCACGGCGGCGGCCTGGTCGGTGCGCTGCTTGCTCGTGTCCATCATGCTGTTGATGACGGGCGCGCCGCGCATCATCTCGGCCGTGAAGATGCGCGAACGCAGCGGGTGCTCGAACGAGAACATCATCTTGCGCTGGATCAGGTCGCCCAGCACCTTGCGCGGGCCGAAGGCCTCGTCGCTGAAGCCGAACACCACGATCCAATCGGTCAGGATGTCCTGCAGCACCTGGCGGTACAGCGCCTCCTTGCTCTCGATGTAGTAGTGCAGCTGCGCCTTCGACAGGCCCGCCTTGTCGGCGATGGCCTGCGTCGAGGCGCCGGCCAGGCCCTCGCTGGCGAACACCTCGATGGCGGCCTGGTTGATGAGGCCCAGCACCTGCGTGTACTTGCGCGAACGCCCGCGCGTGGCGGGGGCTTCGCTGTCGGTGTCGGTCACGCTCACAGCTGCAGCACCAGGTCGGGGCCCTTGGCGCGCGAGCAGCACAGCGCCACCTTGGTGCGCCGCTCGGTGCCCGTGAGGCAGAAGTCGCGGTGCTCGGCGCCGTCGCCGTCGCCCTCGACCACGCAGGTGCCGCACAGGCCCTGCTGGCACGACACGGGAATGTCGATGCCCACTTCGTGCAGCGCGTCGACCGCGGTCTGGTCGGCCGCCACCGGCACTTCGATGCCGCGCCGCGCCAGCCTCAGCGTGAAGGGCAGGCCCGTGGTGGCGGCGGCCGTGCCGGTGGGCGCGGCGAAGTACTCGGTGTGCAGCGCATCTTCGGGCCAGTGCGCGGCGGCCTCGCGCACCGCTTGCATGAAGCCGCCGGGGCCGCACACGTACAGGTGCGTGTCGGGTGCGCGCTCGGCCAGCAGCGCGCGCAGGTCGATGCGTTGCGTCGCGTCGCCCTGGTCGAGGTGCAGCTTCAGGTGCGGCGCCAGCGCGGGCGCGTGCAGCGCCTCGGCGAAGGCCAGGTGCTCCTCGCTGCGTGCGAACACGCACAGCGTGAAATCGGCACCGCGCGCGGCCAGTGCCTGCGCCATGGCCAGCAGCGGCGTCATGCCGATGCCGCCGGCCAGCAGCAGGTGGCGGCGGGCCTCGGCGCGCAGCGGGAAGGTGTTGCGCGGCGCGCTGATCGCAATCAGGTCGCCCTCGCGCACGCGCTCGTGCATCGAGGCCGAGCCGCCGCGGCTCGCGTGCTCGCGCTTCACGCCGATCACGTAGCCGCCGCTGCCCGAGGGCGCGCGCGCCAGCGAGTACTGGCGCGAGAAGCCGCCGGGCATGTGCACGTCGATGTGCGCGCCGGCCTCGTAGCCGGGCAGCGGCCGGCCCCACGGATGCGCCAGCTCGAAGGCCAGGATTTCCGGCGTCTGGCGCGAGATGCGTTCGACACGGACGGTCAGCGTGCGTTCGAGGCTCATGGTGTGTGTCTCCCTGCGTGTCTACTGGATGTTGTGCAGCGTGCGCGCCACGCGCGCGATGAAATGGGTGCGGTCGCGGTCGGTGACGGCGTTCATGTCGTGCAGCTGCAGCCACGTCACCTTGCAGCGCCATGCGAACAGCGCCCGCAGCGCGCGCGTGAACAGCCGTCGCCCCGGGTCGCCGATGGCCATCACGAACCAGCGCGGCGAGCCGCCGGTGGTCACCACCGTCAGCCGGCGGATGTGCCGCATGCCCGACTTCGCCAGCTGCCCTTTGCGCTCGGCCGGCAGGAAGGCCACGCCCGGCAGCCACACGCGCTCGAGCCAGCCCTTGAGCATGGACGGCGGTCCATGGAACCAGGTGGGGTAGACGAACACCAGGTGCTCGGCCCACAGCAGCGCTTCGACGTGGGGTTTCACGCGTTCGCGGATCAGTTCGGGGTTGTCGAGGTAGGCGATGCGCTCTTCGCGTGTCAGCGTCGGGTCGAAGCCCTCGGCGTACAGGTCGATGGCCTTGACGGGGTGTCGCGGCGTGAGGGCCTCGAGGGCGGTGCGGTACAGCGCGTGGTTGAAGCTGTCAGGGTTCGGATGGCAATGGACGACGAGCGTTTTCATGGTTCGGGCCGGTTCGCCTGTTCGGCGAGACGGGGTCAGAGCCCAAGGGAACAAAGGCCGCGCAGTGCCTTATGGCAACCCAGGCGCCGGCATCTGACCCCGGCGCAAGCCCCGCGCGACCCACGGGAAAGACAACGAGCGAATTACTTGCCGGTGAGCTTCTTGCGGATGTCGACACCGACGCCCTTGTTGACGAACTGCGTGGTCGCGACCTTCGACAGGTCGATCTCGCCCGGCTTGTACAGGCCGGCCTTGACCATCTTGTCGTAGAAGTCCTTCACGCGCGCCTCGTCCATGGCGCCGATGCCCTTGGTGAGCGAGTCGCCGCTGTCGATGATGCCCATCTTCTTGATGAGATCGATGGAGCCCTGCAGCGCGGCCGGCGTGGCGTCGGGGTTGGTCTTGGCGATGAGCTCGTTGGCAGCCTTGTTGTCGCCGTAGAGGTAGTTGTTCCAGCCGACGATCGAGGCCTCGATGAACTTGCGCACCGTCTCGGGCTTGGTCTTGATGAGGTCGGCGCGGGTCTCGATGGTGGTGGCGTAGGTCGAGAAGCCGTGGTCGGCCAAGAGGTGCACCACCGGGTCGAAGCCGGCCTGGGCCTTGATCGACAGCGGCTCCGAGATGGCGTAGCCCTGTTGAATGGACTTCTTGTCGGCCAGGAACGGGCCGACGTTGAAGGTGTAGGGCTTGAGCTGCGCGTCCTTGAAGCCGTGCTCCGACTTCATCCACTGCCAGAAGCTGAACTGGCCGTCCTTGCCGATGAAGGCCACGGGCGCCTTCGTCATGTCCTTGAAGGTGTCGTAGCCCTGGCCCGGGTGGGCGAACATGGCCTGCGGGTCTTTCTGGAAGATGGCCGCGACCACCACGGTGGGCACGCCGTTCTTCACGTTGTCGAAGGACTGCAGCAGGTTGCCGGTCATGAGGAAGTCGACCTTGCCGGCCGGCAGCATGGGCCGGTTGTTGACCATCGGGCCGCCCTGCATGATTTCCACGTCGAGCCCGTACTTCTTGTAGGTGCCATCCACCAGCGCCTGGTAGAAGCCGCCGTGGCCGGCCTGCGCCTTCCAGTTGGTGGCGAACACCACTTTGTCCTGGGCCTGTGCGGCGAAGGCGGCGCCTGCGAGGGCCAGGCCGAAGGCCAGCGGCCGAAGAGAGAAAGCGGGGATGCGCATGGGGACGGACTCCTGTGGAGGTTGGGGTGGGGACGGGATGCGAAGACTAAATCTTTTTCTCAGCGCTCGACGGCCATGTCGGGTGTCCAGCCGCGCGTCTTGCCGGGGTTCATCAGGCCCATCGGGTCGCTGCGCTTCTTGAACTCGATCTGCTGCGTGTCGATGGTCTTCATGCCGCCGTCCTCGATGGTGAAGACGTGCGGGTTGAAGATCTGCGCGCCGCCCTGCGACTCGATCTCGCGCATCACCTCGTACTGGTGGGCCTCTCCCTTCCAGCGCACGAGCAGGATGCCGAAGGTGCCGCACTGGCCGTTGGCGCGCGCGAAGTCCTGGTGCTGCAGCACGTCGTCGCCGAAGATCTGCATGTGGCGCTCGACCACGGCCGGGTCGAAGGGCTGGGCGTAGGCCACCTGCAGGTACGTCCAGCTGCGGTCGGCCTTCAGCGCCTGCAGCGTCGTGTGGTTGAAGGCGCACTCGTAGGCCGGCGGCAGGCCCTCGGCCTGCAGCTCGGCCTCGGTGCCGGCCACCGACAGGGTGCCGCCGTGCGCCGCCGCGAGCGCGCGGAATTCGGCCATCGAGTCGGGTGAGACCATGGTGAACACCGCGTGCCGGTCGGGCGGAAAGCGATCGCCCATGGCCGTGTAGTAGGGCGAGAAGCGCGCCTCCACGGTCGACAGCAGGAAGATGTCCAGCGAAGGCGCCTGCGCGGCGATGCCGAAGTCGAGCGCGCCGCGGTAGGTGTCGAACAGCGCCGTGCAGTGCACCCAGTCGACCGCCGGGCTCAGCGCCACTTCCACGTCGAGGATCACGCCGTTGGTGCCGTAGGCATGGTGCACCTGCTGGATCTCGTCGCCGACCAGCTCGATGACGCGCGGCTCGCGCTCCACCGTCATCACGCGCGCGCGCAGCAGGTTGCCGGGGTCGCGCAGGATGCCGTGGCGGAACGAGCCGATGCCGCCGAAGCCGCCCGCGATGAAGCCGCCGATGCTGGCCACGTGCCAGGTCGAGGGCCACATGCGCAGCGCCTGCCCGGTCTCGCGTGCGGCCAGGTCGATGTCGTGCATGCGCGCACCGGCCTCGACGCGGATGCGGCCCTCGGCCAGGTCGAGCACGCGGCACATCTGCGTCACGTCGAGCACGAGCCCGCCTTCGAGCGGCACGCACTGGCCGTAGTTGCCGGTGCCGCCCGCGCGCACGGTGAGCGGCAGCTTCCACTTCGCGGCCACGGCCGCGGCCTGGCGCACGTCGTCCTCGGTGCTGACCTTGACCACGAGGTCGGCCACGCAGCCCGCGAGCTGCGCCGTGAGGATCGGGCTGTACCAGTAGAAGTCTTTGGACAGCTGCTTGCGCTGGCTGGGCGTGGCGATCACGTTCAGGCCGCGCAGGTCCTCGCGCACGGCGTCCCAGTCGACGGTGGACAGCGGGGTTCTAGCGTTCACGGCGCATTTCGCTTTCATGCCAGTGGCCGAGCACGAGGCGCGACAAGGCGGCGAACACGATGAAGATCACGATGCCCAGCAAGGACACCAGCAGCAGCGCCGCGAACATCATCGGGATCTCGGTGCGGAAGCTCGACTCGAGGATGCGCGAGGCCAGCCCCGTCTCCTTGCCCGCCGTGCCGGCCGTGAACTCGGCCACCACCGCGCCGATCAGGCTCAGGCCGCCGGCGATCTTCAGGCCCGCCATGAAGTACGGCAGCGCGCTGGGTGCGAGCAGGTAGCGGAAGGTCTGCCAGGGCGAGGCCTTGTACAGCTGGAACAGGTCGCGCAGGTTGCTGTCGGCGCTCTTCAGGCCGATGACGGTGTTCGACAGGATCGGGAAGAAGGCCACGATCCACGCGCACAGCAACAGCGCCGCGGTGGTGCTCGACACGTAGATCAAGATGAGCGGCGCGATCGCGATGATCGGCGTCACCTGCAGGATCACGGCGATCGGGAACAGGCCGATCTCCACCCATTTGAACAGCGCGAACGCAATCGCCAGCAGCACGCCGCCGACGATGGCGGCACCCAGTGCTAGCAGCGTGAGCTTCACCGTGAACCACAGCGCGCCCGAGAGCGAACCCCAGTTGTCGAACAGCGTGCGCAGGATGAGCGAGGGCGCGGGCAGGATGTAGTGCGGGATGTCGTTGGCGCGCACCATCCATTCCCACACCAGCAGCAGCGCCGCGACGATGACGACCGGCACGACGATGCGCAGCGTGGCCTCGCGCCGGCGCAGCTTGTCTTCGTGCGCGCGCAGCGTCTCGGCGGACGGCGTGGCTTCGTTGGTGGTGTCGAGGGGCATCACGGTTTCAATGGTCGATGTCGAGGCCATGGAGTGCTCCGTGCAGAGATTGCGAAACAGCCGTGCAGTGCGCGTTGTAGCGGCTGGAGGTGCGGAAGGCTTCGCCGCGCGGGTAGGGCTCGTCGATGGCGATCTCGTCGATCACGCGGCCCGGGCGCGCCGCCATCACGACGATGCGGTTCGACAGGTAGACCGACTCGTACACGCTGTGCGTGACGAACACGATCGAGAAGCGATGCTCGCGCCAGATGGCCAAGAGGTCGTTGTTGAGCTTGATGCGCGTCATTTCGTCGAGCGCGGCAAAGGGCTCGTCCATGAGCAGCAGGCGCGGGTGCGTGACCAGCGCGCGCGCGATCGACACGCGCATCTTCATGCCGCCCGAGAGCTCGCGCGGGTACACGTCGGCAAAGCGCGAGAGGCCGACCAGCTCCAGCACGTGCTGCACCACCGGCGCGGCTTCGTCGCGGCTCATGCCCGCGAGCTTCAGCGGCAGCCAGACGTTGTCGAACACCTTGGTCCAGGGCATGAGCGTGGGCTCCTGGAACACGAAGCCCAGGTCGCGGTCGCTCTTGCTGTCCTTGGCGCTGCCGGTGTTGGCGCCCGACCATTGCATGTCGCCCGAGCTGATGCGGGTGAGCCCGGCGATCAGCCGCAGCGCGGTGCTCTTGCCGCAGCCCGAGGGGCCCAGGAAGCTGACGAAGTCGTGCTCGCCGATGTCGAGCGTCATGCCCTGCAGGGCGAGCGTGCCGTTGGCAAAGCGCTTGCCGACGTTGCGCAGGCGGACCAGGGGCGGCGTGGATGGCGTGATGCTTTCCATGGGACTCCTTGGCGTCAGCGCCAGGCCGGAACGTTGGCCAGGCGCGAGAGCGGGAAGCGGTCGATCTCGTGCAGCAGCTCGACGAAGCGTTGGCCCACGTGGTCGAGCACCGCGGCGCCCTTCTCGGCGCTGGCGCGGGTGGCGTCGCCGGCGGCGCCGGCCGGGTTGATGTCGTGCATCTGCCAGCCGAGCTTGCCGCTGGGCGTGATCGACAGGAACTTGTTTTCGGCCGCCAGCTGCTCGGTCATGGAGCCGAAGTTCTGGAACTGATCCTTGCGCACATAGTCGGGCGTGAGGTGCAGCATCACCGAGCTCTCGAGGTCGCCGGCATGGATGCCGTGCTTGCCTTCGTGCGCGGTGAACAGGCCTTCGGGCAGGCCCAGCGTGTACCAGTTGGCGGCCACGACCATCATGTCGTGCTCTTCGCGCAGGTCGCGCGCCACGATGTCCATGACGCTCATCTGGCCGCCGTGGCTGTTGTAGAGCACCAGCTTGCGCACGCCGGCCTTGGCGACGCAGGCGCCGACGTCCTTCCACAGCGAGATCAGCGTGTTCGCCGACACCGTGAGCGTGCCCGGGTAGCGCGAGTGCTCGTTGCTCTTGCCGTAGGGCACGGTGGGCAGGAACAGTACCGGCAGGTCGTCGGGCAGGTAGGGCAGGCTGGCGCGCACCATGCCGTCGATGGTGGCGGTGTCGGTCGACATCGGCAAATGGGGGCCGTGCTGTTCGGTCGCCCCCACCGGCAGCACGGCGATCAGCCGTTCGCGGTCGAGGCGGGAGAACTCTTCACTGGTCAGGTCGGACCAGAAGCGGCTGCGCAAGGGGGGGTGATTCATCGGGGTGTACCTCGTGGCGGGCGGACGGGATGATGGGCTAAATTATCCATACGGTCAAAAAAGACTGGCTATCCGTGGATACCCGTTGATCTTTATCAAGCAAACCGCATGCCATCAAATTTGCACGGACGGTCAAAAGTCGAGCCGTCCGGGCACCCGGCGCCCCGGGGTCACCAGCGCATGCGCAGCCCCACTTGCCCTTGCACGCCGGTCTGCTCGGTGATGCCGATGGCGCTGGTGTAGGCCAGGCCGCCGTAGACCGACAGCGTCTTGTTCACCTGCCCGACGATGCCGCCGCCCACTTCGAGTGCGCTCGCGTTGCGGCGGTTGGCGACCCGGTCGCTCGGCCCGAAGTAGATCGCGTTGCTGCCGCTGAAGGTGTGCCACAGGTTGAGCTTCAGGTAGGGCTTCCAGACGCCGCCGCCTGCCTCGAAGCGGCCTTCGAGCCGTGCGCCCAGCCGGCCGGTGACGGCGTTGTCGCGCTGGAAGCGCACGGTCGAGAGGCCGTCGTCGAAGTCGTCGAGCGAGTTGCGCTGCCAGATCAGCTGCACCTGCGGCTGCAGCGTGACGGTGTCGCTCAGCGCCAGCGGGTAGCCGGCCTCGAGCGAGGCGGTCACGCTGGTGCCGTGCGGACGGCCGCCGCGCCCCAGGGTGGAGCGCGCATCGGCCTTGTAGCGCGTGGCCAGCAGCACGGCGTCGCTGTACCAGCCGCTGCTCGCGATGCGGGTCCAGTAGGCGCCCAGGCTGTAGCCCTCGACGGTGAGCCGGCCGGCCGCCTCGTTGGTGGCGCCGCCGGCCACGCCGCTCGCGTGGCCGCTGGCCCGGGTGTAGCCGCCCAGCACGCCGACGCGGTGACGCCCGCCCGCGCTGTCGGTGGCCGCCAGGAAGTCGTGGCCCAGCTGCAGGCCGCTCACGCTGCCGTCGAACTGCGGATTGGCATCGCCGCGCAGGCGCTGCCGCGTGCTTTCGCCGAACACACGGCCCCACGAGGCCTGCCGGCCTTCACCGTCGGCGAGCAATTGCGCATCGCCCTGCCGGTCGTGGAAGGTGCCCAGCTGCGCCAGCCCGAGGCGGCGCACGGCGATCGGCATGGCGCTGTACAGCGGCACCTCGGGCCGGTAGAGCTTGACCTGTTCCACCGTCGCCGGCGCGCCTGTCTCGGCGATCACCTCGGCGGCTTCCTCCAGCGAGCCCACCACGGTGCCGCCCACGAGGTAGCCGTTGTTGCGCAGGTACCAGTTGTCGCGGTTATTGCCCGTCGCGCCGCCGCGGAACAGCCGGTAGTTGTAGGCGCCGGCCTCCACCGCCTGGGTCAGCGAGAACGCGTGGTCGGCCGTGGTGCCGCCGTTGACGGCCTGCACCACCAGGATGCCGTCGGCCAGCGTGGGCGCGCCCAGGCCGCCGCGGTTCACCACGCGCAGGCCGGTGGACCCCGTGGCCGCGCCGCCGTCGATCACCAGCTTGTCCGAGGGCGCGTTGTCGCCCGCCAGCACGGTGTTGACCTGCAGCAGCGCGCCGCTGCCGCCCACGTAGTTGCCGCGCACCGTGAAGGCGCCGAAGCCGACGCCGTCGTTCGGGCCGGGCAGCAGCGTGCCCTGGTTCGTGACGTTGCCCGCGAAGGTGCCGGTGCCGGCCACGGTGGTGCCGGGCAACACCGCGATGACCGGGCTGGTCAGCGTGGCGGGCAGGGTGAAGCGGCCGGACTCGACGCGGATCGAATCCGAGAAGCTCGCGTCGGTCAGCCACGACCACGCGGTGCCGCGCATCGTCAGGTGCTGGAAGTTGCGGAAGGCGTTGTCGACCGTGCCGCTGCCTTCGAGGAAGGTGCTGGCCGTCTTGCCAACGCCGCCGTCGGCGCCGCCCTTGATGACCGAGCCGGTCTGCAATATCAGCGTGCCGTTGCCGAGCGCGCCCATGTAGATCGCGTCGGTGCTGGCGGCGCCGCCGTGGCCTTCGATGGTGCCGGCGTTGACCAGCACGTCGTTGCCGTTCTGGCCGCGGTAGCCGTAGCCGTTGGCGCTCGAGAACGAGGCGCCGGCCCGGTTTTCCACGCGCGAGAAGAAGCTGCCGCCGAGCGTGTTCGCATGCACCGCGTCGGCGCCGCCCGCCGGCGAGTTGGCGCCCGTGGTGGCGATGCTGCCGGTGTTCACCAGCAGGTTGGCCACGAGGTTGCCGCCCTGCAGGTACACGCCCTTGGCCGAGGTGCCGATGGCCGAGATGCTGCCGTTGTTGACCACCGTGTTGCCCGGCCCCAGCAGGGAGATGCCATGCGAACTGCCCCCCGTGGTGACGATGCTGCCGTTGTTGGTGATGCGCGTGCGCGTGCTGCTGTTCGACGTCACCAGGATGCCGGAGGTGCCGCTGCTCGTGGTGCTCAGGGTGCCGTTGTTGGTCAGCGTGTTGTCGTTGCCCGTGGCGACCATCGCCGCGCGCGCCGAGCCCGAGCCGCCCGACACCGTGATCGTGCCGTTGTTGGTGATGGTGCTCGCATCGCGCACCAGCAGCGCCTGCGTGGCGTTGGTGGTCAGCGTGGCGCCGCTGTTCACGGTGATGGTGACGCCGGTGCTGCCCGGCGTGGCGATCACGCTGGGCGATACGGTCGTGGTGCCGTCGCAGACCACGGTGTCGCCGGTGACCGGCGTGGCGGTGGGGCCGCAGGCCGCGTGCGCGGCGCCGCCTGCGAGCCCTGCAAGGGCGGCCGCGAGCCAGGGAAGGGGGGATGCCGGATGACGGCGGGGAAAAGAAAACCGAGAAAAGTGGGAAAACCGGGGGCCTCGCTCCATGCGCATGTCGTCTGCTCCTTCTTGTTTTTCATGAGGCCGTGGGGGCCTGGAGCGGCGGATTATTCAGTGCAATTGCCCTTCTGGAAACCGA
This sequence comes from Variovorax sp. GW821-FHT09D04, assembly GCF_059416405.1. Lineage (NCBI taxonomy): Bacteria > Pseudomonadati > Pseudomonadota > Betaproteobacteria > Burkholderiales > Comamonadaceae > Variovorax > Variovorax sp. GW821-FHT09D04. The sequence continues at coordinate 484,213 of NZ_JBWKPA010000002.1, read as the reverse complement.
CGAACTTCCGTACTCACCGGGTCGGTCCCGATGGCGCGCCGACTTGAATGCGGCCCTTGTTGAGCCTATAACTCAAGCATGGTCTCTTGCTCGTCGCAAGACGGAAAGGAGGCGCCGTGAAAAGACGCATCTATTGGCTGTTGCCGGACCTGGCGAGTGCCAGGCAGGCCATGCACGATCTGCTGCAGGCGCGTGTCGACATCGCACACCTGCATTTCGCCGCACGCGAAGGCCAGGACATGGCCGGGCTCCATGCGGCCAACGTCTGGCAGACCTCCGACCTCGTTCACGCCGCCAAGACCGGCTGGGTGCTCGGCACCGCCTGCGGCGTGGTCGTCGGGCTGCTGGCCGCACTGCTGTTCCCCGTGTTCGGCGACGAGCCCGAATGGGCCGTGGCCGTGGGCCTGGCGCTGCTGGGCGGCGTGGTGGGCGCCTGGTCGGCCACCATGGTCGGCGTGTCGATCCCGAGCCCGCGGCTGGCGCGCTTCGAAAGCGCCATCGCGCAGGGCCAGGTCCTGTTGATGGTCGACCTGCCGCCGTCGCGCGTGCGCGAGGTCGAGGCGATGCTGGAGGCCACGCACCCCGAGGCCCGCTTCGAGGGCGAAGAGCCGCGGATCCCGGCGATCCGCTGAAGCCGCCGCGCATGCGACTCCCGGACCCCACGATGGCCACCCCAGGGAGCGCAGCACATGACCATCGCCGTCGTCCTGTTGCTCATCGTGGTGGCCTCGGTGGCGTTCCACGCCGTCAACCCGTGGTGGACGACGCCGCTGGCCTCCAACTGGCAGCGCATGGACGACACGCTGACCATCACGCTGCTCATCACGGGCCTGTTCTTCGTCGTCATCAACCTGTTCCTCGCCTACACCGTGGTGCGCTTTCGCCACCGCGAGGGGCGCCGCGTGGCGCCGCATGCGCCCGAGAGCCGCACGCTGGAGCGCTGGCTCATCGGCGGCACCACCGTCGGCATCATGGCGCTGCTGGCGCCTGGCCTCGTGGTGTACGCGAACTACGTGCGCACGCCGCATGACGCGCGCGTGCTCGAGGTGCTGGGCCAGCAGTGGCAGTGGCGCTTTCGCCTGCCGGGCGCGGACGGCAAGCTGGGCGCGACCGATGCGCGCTTCGTCAGCGCCGCCAACCCCTTCGGGCTCGACCCAGCCGACGCGGCGGGGCGGGACGACCTGCTGGTTCCCGGCGACGAGGTGCACCTGCCGATCGGCCAGCCGGTGCTGGTGCTGATGCGCTCCCACGACGTGCTGCACGACTTCTTCGTGCCGCCCATCCGCGCCCGCATGAACATCGTGCCGGGGCAGGTGAGCCGCTTCTGGTTCACGCCGACCGTCGCGGGCCGCTATGAGGCGCTGTGCGCGCAGCTGTGCGGCGTGGGCCATCCGAACATGCGCGGCTTCGTGGTGGTGGAGGACGCGGCGGCCTACGAGGCCTGGCGCACGGCGCTGCCGACCTTCGGCGCGATGCAGTTGGCGCAAGCGGCCAAGGCGGCGCAGGCTGCCCAGGCACCGGCCGGCGGTGGCGGCCGCGTCGACCAGGGCCGCGCGCTGGCCGATGCCAAGGGCTGCGTGGCCTGCCACACCATCGACGGCAGCACACGCGTGGGGCCGACCTGGAAGGGCCTGTACGGCAAGAACGAGTCGATGGCCGACGGCACCACCGCGCTGGTCGACGAGGCCTACCTGCGCAGCTTCATCCGCGACCCGCAGGCGCGCCACGTGAAGGGCTTCCCGCCGGTGATGCCGAAGATCGACCTGAGCGACGAGGAATTGGCCGCGCTGGTGGCCTACATCCAGAGTCTGGGCAGCCCGCCGGCGCAGGCTGCCACCGAACAGAAGGCCGCGCGATGACTTCTTCTGCGCTCACTCAAGACGACGAGCACGACGACGCCGGCCACCCGGCGCCGCAGGGCTTCCTGCGCCGCTACGTCTGGAGCCAGGACCACAAGGTGATCGCCGTGCAGTACGCCTGCACCGCCATCGCGGTGGGCGTGGTCGGGCTCGTGCTGTCCAACCTCATGCGGCTGCAGCTGGGCTTTCCGGGCCAGTTCGAGTTCATCAACGCCGAGCGCTACTACCAGTTCGTGACCATGCACGGGATGATCATGGTGATCTACCTGCTCACGGCGCTGTTCCTCGGCGGCTTCGGCAACTACCTGATCCCGCTCATGGTGGGGGCGCGCGACATGGTGTTCCCCTACCTCAACATGCTGAGCTTCTGGGTCTACCTGCTGTCGGTGGTGGTGCTGATGGCCAGCTTCTTCGTCGCGGGCGGCCCCACGGGCGCGGGCTGGACGCTGTACCCGCCGCAGTCGATCCTGCCGGGCACGCCGGGCCACGGCGGCGGCATCGTGCTGATGCTGGTGTCGCTGCTGATCTTCATCGTGGCCACCACCATGGGCGGGCTGAACTACGCGACCACCGTGCTGCAGGCGCGCTGCCGGGGCATGACGCTGCTGCGCATGCCGCTCACGGTGTGGGGCATCTTCGTGGCCACGGTGCTGGCGCTGCTGGGCTTTCCGGCGCTGTTCGTCAGCGGCGTGATGCTGCTGCTGGACCGCACGGTGGGCACCAGCTTCTTCATGCCGGCGCTGGTGTCGATGGGGCAGCTGTCGGGCCACAAGGGCGGCAGCCCGCTGCTGTTCCAGCACCTGTTCTGGTTCTTCGGCCACCCCGAGGTCTACATCGTGGCGCTGCCGGCCTTCGGCATCGTGTCGGACCTGATCAGCGTGCACGCGCGCAAGCGAATCTTCGGCTACCGCACGATGGTGTGGGCCATCGTGGCCATCGGCGGGCTCAGCGTGGTGGTGTGGGCGCACCACATGTTCGTGAGCGGCATGAACCCGTACTTCGGCTTCTTCTTCGCCACCACCACGCTGGTCATCGCGGTGCCCACGGCGATCAAGGTCTACAACTGGCTGCTCACGCTGTGGCGCGGCGACATCCACCTGTCGGTGCCGATGCTGTTCGCGCTGGCCTTCGTGTGCACCTTCGTCATCGGCGGGCTCACGGGCCTCTTCCTGGGCAACGTGAGCGTGGACATCCCGCTGTCGGGCACCTACTTCGTGGTGGCGCACTTCCACATGGTGATGGGCGTGGCGCCGCTCTTGGTGGTGTTCGGCGGCATCTACCACTGGTTCCCCAAGATCACCGGACGCATGCTGGACGACCGGATCGGGCGGCTGCATTTCTGGATCACCTTCCTGGGCACCTACGCGATCTATTTCCCGATGCACTACCTCGGTGTGCTGGGCATGCCGCGGCGTTACTACAACTTCGACGGCTACAAGTTCATTCCGCCGTCGGCCTTCAGCCTGAACGAATTCATCACCGTGGTGGCGCTGGTGGTCGGCGCGGCGCAGCTGCTCTTCATCGTCAACCTGGCCTGGAGCACCTGGCGTGGCCGGCCGGCCGGCGCCAACCCGTGGCGCGCCGCCTCGCTCGAATGGCAGACGCCCGAGACGCCGCCCGGCCACGGCAACTGGGGGCCGCGGCTGCCCGTGGCCTACCGCTGGGCCTACGCCTACGGCGTGCCGGGCGCGGCGGAAGACTTCATCGCGCAGAACGCACCGCCGCAGGCGAGCGACGACAAGGACGACGTGCCGGTGAGCGGCGCGCGCGGAGCACCGGCATGAACGCGGACGCCGCCCTGCGCCTGCGCGGCCTGCCCCGCGACGTGCGGCTGCGCGACGCGCACGCGAGCGCGGCGGGCATCGGCCTGTGGGTCTTCATGGGCGTGGTCACCGCGCTGTTCTCCCTGTTCACCGTCGCCTACGTGATGCGCATGAGCAGCGGCGATGCGGTCGCGCTCGCGCTGCCGTGGCAGCTGTGGCTCAGCTCGGCGCTGCTGGTGGCGGGCAGCGTGGCGCTGGAAGCCGCTTCGCGCCGCGTGGACCCGGCGCGCATGCGTCGCCTGCTGCTGGCCGGCGGCCTGTGCGCGGTGGGCTTTCTCGGCGTGCAGCTGTGGGCCTGGGCCGCGATGGCGCAGGCGCAGGTGCTGCCGGCGGGCAACCCGTCGGGCAGCTTCTTCTACCTGCTGACCGCCATGCACGGGCTGCATCTGGCGGGCGGCCTGGTCGGGTGGGCGATGGCGGCGCGTGTCGCGTGGGCCGACCCCGCCCGGGCCGGATGGCGCATCGCGCTGTGCGCGCGCTACTGGCACTTCATGCTGGCCGTGTGGCTGGCGCTGTTCGCGCTGCTGGGGTGGGTGACGCCGGAGGTGGCGCGCGTCCTCTGCGGCACGGCGTGAGGAGGCTTCGCATGAACTCCAGCACCGCAACCCTCACCGGCTCCGCCGTCGCCACGAGCGGCTGGCGCGGGCTGGTGGCCGACTGGTCGTCCGACCGCCAGGCCTTCCACGTCTCGTGGGGCAAGGCCATGATGTGGATCTTCCTGCTGAGCGACATCTTCATCTTCAGCTGCTTCCTCACGGGCTACATGACGGTGCGTGTCTCGACCACCGTGGCCTGGCCCAATCCGAGCGAGGTGTTCGCGCTGCACGTGGGCGGGGCCGACGTGCCGCTCCTGCTGATCGCGATCATGACCTTCGTGCTCATCAGCAGCAGCGGCACGATGGCGATGGCGGTCAACTTCGCCTACCGCGGCGACCGCGTGAACGCCGCCACGCTGATGCTCGTGACCGCCACCTTCGGCGAGCTCTTCGTGGGCATGCAGGCCTTCGAGTGGTCCAAGCTGATCCTCGAGGAAGGCGTGCGGCCCTGGGGCAACCCGATGGGCGCGGCGCAGTTCGGCGCGGCCTTCTTCATGATCACGGGCTTCCACGGGCTGCACGTGTCGGCCGGCGTGGTGCTGCTGTTCGCGGTGGCCTTCAAGCTCATTCGCGGCGACTACGACAAGGCCGGCAACTACCAGGTGGTCGAGATCGTGGGCCTGTACTGGCACTTCGTCGACCTGGTGTGGGTCTTCATCTTCGCGCTGTTCTATCTCTGGTGAGGACCATCATCATGAACACCACCCACGCCACCACCGGCCAGCAGCACCCGATCGGCCTGTACCTGAAGATCTGGGGGCTCCTGTTCGTGCTCAGCGCGATGTCGTACATGGTCGACTACTTCCATGTGCAGAGCTACCTGCGCTGGGGCCTGATCATCGTCTTCATGCTGCTGAAGGCCGGGCTCATCGTCGCGGTCTTCATGCACATGGCGTGGGAGCGGATGGCGCTGGTCTACGCGATCCTGCTGCCGCCGCTGTGCCTTTTGGTGCTGGTCGGGCTGATGGCGGCGGAGGCCGACCACACCTTCCTCGCACGGCTGGCGTTCTTCCGCTGACGGCGCTGCGGCTCAGCGCCGCACCACGAAGCGCGTGATCACCGGCGGCGACTCGCCCAGGTGGAAGGCCAGCCGGCGTTCGCGCAGTGCCATGTCGGCGGCGGTGGCGCGGTTGAAGCGGCGCAGGTGGTCGGTCCACGACTCGTCGACGATCTGCTCCACGTAGCGTTCGGGCTGCGCGATGTCGTGCAGCAGCTCCCAGCCGATGGCGCCCTGGCCCAGGCGCGCGCGCCGGGTCTGCTGCATCACGAGGTGGAAGGCGGCGGCGCGCGACGGGTCGATGAGGTACTCGACCGTGATCACCACGCGACCGTCTTCCTGCGGCGCCTCGGCCGGCGGGCCGGCGGCCCAGCCGGCCTGGGCCGGGCGCACGTCGTCCTCGCCGCTCACGTCGGTCACCCAGCGCATGGCCGCCAGCATCAGCAGCGTGCCGCTCACGGCGGCGATGGCCAGGCTCAGCTTCAGCGACGTGACGGTGGCCACCTGGCCCCACAGCGCCGCGCCGATCGCGCTCGCGCCCATGATCGCCATCTGGTAGGTCGACATGCCGCGCGCGCGCACCCAGTCGGGCAGCGCCAACTGGGCCGACACCGACAGCGAGTTGGCCACCGTGATCCACGCCATGCCGCCGAAGAACATCGCCGGCACCGCGACCCAGGCGTTGGGCGCCACGGCCATCACGGCCGTGGCGGCCGACTGCAGCATGGCGCCGCGCAGCACCAGCTGGTCGCGCCCGAGCGCCTGGCGCAGCCGTGGCAGAAAGAGCACCGCGATGATCGCGCCCGTGCCCATGGCGGCCAGCAGCAGCGTGAAGGTGCCGGCGCCGCCGCCCTGGAGGTTGCGTGCCAGGAGCGGCAGCAGCGCCAGCAGCGCCGTCGAATGGAAGAAGAACAGCGACACGCGCGTGAGCACCGCGCGCATGCGCTGCGACTGGCGCACGAACTGCACGCCCACGCGCATCGCGCTGATGAGCTTCTCGCGCCCCAGCGGGTTGGGCGTGTGCTCGCGGCGCCAGCGCAGCACCACGAAGCCCGAGGCCACCGACAGCACCGCGTTGAGCGCGAACACCCACACGCTGCCCGCGCTCGCGATCAGCATGCCGGCCGTGAGCGGGCCGACGATGCGCGAGGCGTTCATGGCGATGCCGTTCAGGCCCAGGGCCGCCGGCAGTTGTTGGCGCGGCACCAGCTCGGGCACGATGGCCGAGAACACCGGCCAGCGCAGCGCCAGCCCGATGCCGTTGGCGAAGGTGAGCGCCAGCAGCAGCGGCGCGGTCATCACGTCGAGCGCGATGGCGGCGCACAGCACCACGGCGGTGCCGGCCAGCCAGAACTGCGTGGCCACCAGCCAGCGCCGGCGATCGAGGATGTCGGCCAGCGCGCCGCTCGGAAGGCCGAGCAGGAACACCGGCAGGGTGGAGGCCGACTGCACCAGCGCGACCCAGATCGGCGAGGTGGTCAGCGAGGTCATCATCCACGCCGCCGCCACATCGTTCATCCACATGCAGATGTTGGCGATGAGCCAGGTGCTCCACAGCATGCGGAACACGGGGAGCTTCAGGGGCTCGAGCGCCGCGAGGTTCGAGGGCTGCGGCCGGGCCGGCGGGAGGGGTGTCTCTTCGGGGGATATGGGCGGCATGTCGCGCTATTGTGGCGCGAGGCGGCGCGCCTAGCCCCGGTCGCTGCGGGCGAGACGGTGTTCCAGCCGGCGCAGCAGCGTGGTCAGCACCAGCGTCATCACCCAGTACACCACCGAGATCGCCAGGTACGGCTCCCAGTAGCGCGCATAGGCGCCGGCCACGGTGCGCGCGGCGTAGGCCAGCTCGGCCAGGCCGATGGCCGACACCAGCGAGGTGTCCTTGAGCAGCGCGATCGCGTTGTTGCCCAGCGGCGGCAGCATGCGGCGGAACGCCTGCGGCAGCACCACGTAGCGCATCACCTGCGCCGGGCTCAGGCCCAGCGAGCGGCCGGCATCGAACTGCCCGCGCGAGATCGACTGGATGCCGGCGCGGAACACTTCGGAGATGTAGGCCGCCGAGTTCAGCGTGAGCGCGACCACGCCGGAGATGAGGGCGCCGTGCTCCTGCTTGAGCGTGCGCGCCAGCTCGCCGTCGATCAGGATGCCCGTGCTCGGGTGGATGAACACCGGCATCACCGCGAAGTGGATGAGCAGGATCTGCACGAACAGCGGCGTGCCCCGGAAGAAGCTCACATACACCGTGGCGGGCCAGCGCAGGAACACGCGCGTAAGCCAGGTCCACGGCGCATGGCGCGCCTGCGCCAGCCGCGCCAGCGCCAGGCACAGGCCCCAGCTGGCGCCCAGCAGCACGCAGACCACGGTCATGCGCAGCGTCATCCAGGCGCCCTGCCAGAACAGGTCCTTGTATTCCACGAGGATGTCCCAGCGGAACCATCCGAAAAGCAGGATCGGTTGTTCCATCCTTAGCTCCTCCAACTTTCTCTCAATCAATCAACGGAAAACGAAACGGCCGCTGGAAGGCGGCCGTATTCAATGCCATGCCGTGCGGCTCAGCGCACGTTCGGGTCCTTGTTGAACCACTTCTTGTAGATCGTCACGTAGCTGCCGTCGGCGCGGATGGCCGCCAGGCCGGCCGACAGCTTGTCCAGCAGCGCCTTGTCGCCCTTCTTCACGACGATGCCGAAGCCTTCTTCGGGGAAGGACTTGTCGTCCAGCGTCTTCAGCTCGGGGTGCTGCGCCACGCGGTAGGCGATCACGCCGTTGTCGCCCATGGCGGCATCGACGCCGCCGCCGGCCAGCTCGGAAATGATGAGCGGCGTGCTCTCGAAGCGGCGGATGTTGGGGCTGGTCTTGCCGAACTCGCGCGAGGCGATGTCGTCGGCGGTGGAGGCGCTGACCACGGCGATCTTCTTGCCCGTGAGGTCCTTCAGCGAGGCCACGGTGCTGTTCTTCGGCAGCGCGATCAGCTGGCGGGCCGCAAAGTACGGCGGCGTGAAGTCGTAGCTCTGCTTGCGCTTCTCGTTGATGGTGACGCCCGAGATCACGAGGTCCACGTCGCCGTTGTTCAGCGCGCCGAAGATGCCGGTGAAGGGCGTGTTGACGATCTTGATCTTCAGGCCCTGCTGCTTGGCGATGGCGTTGATGATGTCGATGTCGAAGCCGACGATCTGCTTGTCCTTGTTCTCGAAGGCAAACGGCGCGTAGGTGGCGCTGGAGGCCACGGTGAGTTCGCGGTTCTGGGCCTGGGCACCGAAGGCGAGCGTGGCGGCAGCGAGGCCGAGGGCCAGGGCACGGCGTAGAGAGTTCATTCGGGGTCCTTGTGTCTTGCCGCCCGGCGGGAAGCGGTGGGCGAGCATTTTAGGCGGTCGCTATCGGGCCCCCTTGCCGCCTACCGGGCGAACAGGAAGTAGAGCGCGACGGCCACCACGGCCACGACAGCGATCACCTTGCCCGCGCGGGGCGAGCCGGAGGCGCCAGTGGAACTCCACGTCACGCTATGGGTGCGCACGGTCTTCGTGCGCCCGCCGCTGCTGCGTTCCGTGCGGACGAGCGCATCGGCCACGACCTGCCGGCCTTCCGGCGAGACCGCGGACATCGGCGTGGCGAGCATCTGCAACTGCGCAGGCGTCAGCACGCCGGTGCGCACGGCCCAGGCGAGCGTGGCGGCCGGCGAGGCGGGCGCCGCCCATTCGGGCTCCTGTGCGGGCAGCAGGCTGAAGGCCTGTGCGTGCTGCGCAGGATCGATCAACTGCAGCGCCTGCAGTTGATCGAGGGCGCTCTCGGTCACGCCGTCTTCCAGGCGGTTCGCCATGAGGCTGATCTCGAGCAGCACCCAGGCCGGCGCCTGGCCGCTGACCATGGCCACCGCATTCGCCACGGTGCGGTGCGCCTCGTCTTGCGCGCCGGGGGCGGCACGGTCGCGCAAGCCGGGCAGCGCCTCTGGCGCCACGATGCCCTTGGCGGCCGCCCAGCCCAGCGCTTCGCTCGGGGTGCGCAGCGGCGTGTTGGGCAGGTCGGGGTGCGCGAGCGCCTGCGCGTGTTCCGCGTCGGTCAGCAGGCCCAGGGTGTGCAGGTGCGACAGGGCCCGTGGGCCAGCTTCTTCGGAATTCATGGGCCCCAGTGTCCCAGAGGTCTCGCGAAGGGCCGCGCCGCCGGCCCGGCGCTCCCAGCGTGTGCGTTACTTCTCGGTGCGCGTCCAAATTTGGGCATCGACTCGATACACAACGCATCAATTAGTTAACACATATAACAATAAGGAACTATTAAGAACAATTGCTCAGGGAAGAAGGTATGCCATTGGTTTTGGGCGTCATGGGGCTCCCTCAGGTCGAGGTCGAGCTCCTGCGGATCATCGTTCGCCTCAGCTCCAATCTCCGGTCGTTGTGGACGGTCAGCGAGTCGCAGCCCTGCGACCTGTTGCTGGTGGACGGCGATGCGCCGGCCGCCGAGCGGCAGACGCCGTCCGCGCGCTTCGTGGTGCCGATGGTGGCGCGCGGCGAGGCCGTGGCCGCCGCGCCCGCGCGCCGCACGCTGGCACGTCCCATCTATGCGGAAGAGCTGGTCGCGCTGCTCAACCAGGTCGCGCCCAGCGGGGCCTCGGGCGACGCGGCGCGCGCCATGGTGCGCTCGATCCGTGCACGCGCTTCGCTCATCCGCTGGCCCTCGCAGGTGACCCTGCAGCGCCACCCGATCTACGTGCGGCTGGCGGCGGCCTTGTCGAAGAGCGCGCAGTCGGCCGAAAGCCTCAGCGTGCTGGGCCGCATCGACGTGCAGGAGTGCAGCACCTTCCTCGGCCTGCTGGAGGAAGAAGGCGCGCTGACCTGGTCGGAGGAAGCCCGCGCGCCGCGCCCCTCGGGGGCCAGTGCCGGTGGCGAAGCCGCGCAGCACAAGCGGGGCCTGCTCTCGCGCATCCGCCGACGCCTCGGGCTGGCCTGAGCAGGGCGCTGGCATGAGGGACTTCAAGCTCGTCTTCACGGGCCCGATGGGCGTGGGCAAGACCACGGCCATCGCGGCCATCAGCGAGACCGCGCCGATCGCCACCGAGGTCGCCAACGCCGACACCTCGGTCGCCAAGGCCACCACCACGGTGGGGCTCGACTTCGGCCAGGTCACGCTGGACAACGGCGACCGGCTGCGCCTGTACGGCACGCCGGGCCAGAGCCGCTTCGACTTCATGTGGAAGATCCTGGTGCGCGATGCGCTGGGCCTGGCGATCCTGCTGGACAACAGCCGGCCCGACCCGATGGCCGACCTGGCCCAGTACCTGGACGGCTTCGCCGGCGCGCTCGAGCGCATGCCCTGTGCCGTGGGCGTGAGCCGCCTGCCGTCGCACCCCACACCCACGCTCGACGACTATGCGCAGGCGCTGGCGGCGCGAGGGCTGGTGCTGCCGCTGCTGGCGGTCGACCCGCGCCGCAAGGACGACGTGGTCGCGCTGATCGAGACGCTGCTGATGCAGATCGAAGTGCTCGACGAGGAGGCCGCGCCATGAAGATTCCCCACGCCCTGAAGCTGCGCGCCGCGGTCGAGGCCCGCCGCGTGCTCGACGAAGTGAGCGGCGTCGCCTCGGTGGTGGTGGCCACGCCCGACGGCTTCGAGATCGCCAGCGTCGCCCGGCGCGACGTCGAGCCTGCGCGCATCGCCGCCATGGCCAGCTCGATCGCCGCCATCGGCGCCGTGGTGTCGCAGGAGGCGCGCCTGGGTCGCTGCACCTGCATCACGGTCGCGACCGACAACGGCTTTGCGCTCGTCAGCCCGGTGCACAGCGGCGAGACCTCGCTGGTGGTGAACGTCATCGCCGACGCCGACGCGGTGCTCGCGCAGGCGATGTACCGCACGGCGGCCTGCGTGCGGGCGCTCGAGGCGCCGCAGCCCTAGGTTTCATCCACGAATTCACGGGCGAAGACGGATTGGCATGCGACGTCTCCACCCTCTTTTTTCATTCGCATGAATTTCACTCACAGGACTTACTGACATGGCCTCGATCCAGACCAGCCTCGACACCCTCCTGACCGCCGACGGCGCCCTGTGCGCTGCCGTGGTCGATTCCGCCAGCGGCATGATGCTGGGCGCCGCCGGCTCCGGCGTGGACCTCGAAGTGGCCGCCGCCGGCAACACCGAAGTGATGCGCGCCAAGCTCAAGACGATGCGCGCGCTGGGCCTGAGCGACACCATCGAAGACATCCTCATCACGCTGGGCAAGCAGTACCACCTGCTGCGCCCGATGGCGCAGAAGGAAGGCGTGTTCATCTATTTCGTGCTCGACAAGGCGAAGTCGAACCTGGCGCTGGCGCGCCGCAAGCTGCAGGACGTCGAGAAGGACATCACCTTCTAACCAGATAGAAGGTGCACCGCCCTCGGGCGGATGGTCGGGCCGGCTCCCTCGCGGGAGGCGGCCCTTTTCTTTTTTTGGGGCGGTTACTTCGCCAGGTGCCCCAGCGGCAGCGCGCTGTTGGCCTTCACCTCGCCCAGCGAGAAGCTGGTGTGCAGGTCTTTCACGTTCGGCAGGTTCATGAGGTTCTGCCGCGCGAAGGCCGAGAAACCGTTCAGGTCCTGCGCCACCACCTGCAGCTCGAAGGTGCCGGTGCCGCTGATGTAGTGGCAGGCCACCACCTCGGGCATCTTGCGGATCGCGTCCTCGAGCTTGCGCGTGGCCTCGTGGGTGACGCGCTCGGTGTCCACGCGCACGAAGGCGAGCACGCCCAGTCCGATCTTGTGGCGGTCGATCTCGGCGCGGTAGCCCTTGATGAAGCCGGCGTCTTCCAGCGCGCGCACGCGGCGCCAGCAGGGCGCCGCCGACAGGCCCACGCGCTGCGCCAATTCGGCGTTCGTGAGGCGGCCATCGGTCTGCAGTTCTTGCAGGATAGCGAGGTCGAACTTGTCAATGCTTTCCATAGGGGTGGATGTTAAGCAAGATTCTTTCTGAAAGTCGTTTTTTCGAGGCAAAAAACGCAAACACCTGTCGCAGACCCCGGCATACACTTTGCGTCACCATGGGCTTGCGCCCTACCGGGCACAGACCCACACCCCTCAGCCAGGCCCACAAAGCCCTGCCAATACGGAGACAGAGAACATGAACGCCCCGCTGCCCGAGCACATTCGCCGCGCGCTAGAAACCGTCACGCTCGACGACAAATACAGCCTCGATTACGGGCGCGCCTTCATGAGCGGCGTGCAGGCCCTGGTCAAGCTGCCGATGCTGCAGCGCCTGCGCGACAAGCAGGTCGGCAAGAACACCGCCGGCTTCATCAGCGGCTACCGCGGCTCCCCGCTCGGCGGCTACGACCAGGCGCTGTGGAAGGCCAGCAAGTTCCTCAAGGAACAGAACATCGTCTTCCAGCCCGGCGTGAACGAAGAGCTCGCGGCCACGGCGCTGTGGGGCACGCAGCAGCTGGGCTTTTCGCCCCAGGGCACCAACAAGTTCGACGGCGTCTTCGGCATCTGGTACGGCAAGGGCCCGGGCGTGGACCGCTGCTCCGACGTCTTCAAGCACGCCAACATGGCCGGCACCACCGCCTGGGGCGGCGTGATCGCGGTGGCCGGCGACGACCACATCTCCAAGAGCAGCACGGCCGCGCACCAGAGCGACCACATCTTCAAGGCCTGCGGCACGCCGGTGTTCTTCCCGGCCAACGTGCAGGAAATCCTGGACCTGGGCATCCACGCCTTCGCGCTGAGCCGCTTCTCGGGCGTGTGGTCGGGCATGAAGACGATCCAGGAGATCGTCGAGTCCAGCGCCACGGCCATGATCGACCCCGAGCGCGTCGACATCGTCATCCCGACCGACTTCGAGATGCCGCCCGGCGGCCTGCACATCCGCTGGCCCGACCATGCGCTGGAGCAGGAAGCCCGGCTCATGCACTACAAGTGGTACGCCGCGCTGGCCTACATCCGCGCCAACCGCCTGAACCACAACGTGATCGAAGGCCCGAACGACCGCTTCGGCATCATGGCCAGCGGCAAGGCCTACAACGACACGCGCCAGGCGCTCATCGACCTGGGCCTGGACGACGCGGCCTGCCGCCAGCTGGGCATCCGCCTGCACAAGGTGGGCGTGGTGTGGCCGCTCGAAGCGCAGCTCACGCGCGAATTCGCCACCGGCCTGCAGGAAATCCTGGTGGTCGAGGAGAAGCGCCAGGTCATCGAATACCAGCTCAAGGAAGAGCTCTACAACTGGCGCTCCGACGTGCGCCCCAACGTGGTCGGCAAGTTCGACGAAGGCGCCAGCTCCACGGACGACGGCTACTCCGGCGGCGAATGGTCGATGCCCAACCCGACCTCGCACACGCTGCTGCGCGCCAACGCCGACCTGAACCCGGCCCTCATCGCCAAGGCCATCGCCGCGCGCCTGAAGAAGACGGGCCTGCTGGCCGCCGCCGGCGCCGACATGGCCGCGCGCATCGACGCGCAACTGGCCATCCTGGAGGCCAAGGAGCGCGCGATGGTGGTGCAGCAGGCCTCCACCAGCGTGGCCGACGCCACGCGCCAGCCCTGGTTCTGCTCGGGCTGCCCGCACAACACCAGCACCGTCGTGCCCGAAGGCTCGCGCGCGATGGGCGGCATCGGCTGCCACTTCATGGCGACCTGGATGGACCGCTCCACCATCGGCTTCACGCAGATGGGCGGCGAGGGCGTGCCATGGGTGGGCCAGCAGCCCTTCACGACCGACCAGCACATCTTCGCCAACCTGGGCGACGGCACGTACTTCCACAGCGGCCTGCTCGCCATTCGCCAGAGCATCGCGGCGGGCGTGAACATCACCTACAAGATCCTCTACAACGACGCGGTCGCCATGACCGGCGGCCAGACCGTGGGCGAGCGCCCCGAGGGCCATTCGGTGCTGCAGATCGCAGAAAGCCTGCATGCCGAAGGCACGAAGAAGGTCGTCATCGTCACCGACGAGCCCGAGAAGTACGAGGGCGTGAACATCCCCGGCGACCACGTGCAGGTGAAGCACCGCGACCTGCTGGACGACGTGCAGCGCGAGTTCCGCGCCATGGCCGGCACCACGGCCATCATCTACGACCAGACCTGCGCGACCGAGAAGCGCCGCCGCCGCAAGCGCGGCACGGCCGTCGATCCGGCCAAGCGCGTGGTCATCAACGAACTGGTCTGCGAAGGCTGCGGCGACTGCAGCGTGCAGAGCAACTGCCTCTCGGTGGAGCCGCTGGAAACCGAGTTCGGCCGCAAGCGCACCATCAACCAGAGCAGCTGCAACAAGGACATGAGCTGCCTGAAGGGCTTCTGCCCGAGCTTCGTCACCGTCGAGGGCGGCCAGCTCAAGAAGAAGGGCAAGAACAAGGCGGCCACGCCGGCCGAGTTCGGCCTGCTGGCCGAGCCCGCCATTCCGTCGCTCGCGGGTGGCAAGGTCTGGGGCGTGGTGGTGGCGGGCGTCGGCGGCACCGGCGTGATCACCATCGGCCAGCTGCTGGGCATGGCCGCGCACATCGAGGCCAAGGGCATCGTCACGCAGGACGCGGCGGGCCTGGCGCAAAAGGGCGGCGCCACCTGGAGCCACGTGCTCATCGGCGACACGCAGGACGACATCCGCACCACCCGCGTGGGCACCGCGGCGGCCGACCTGATCCTGGCCTGCGACCCGCTGGTCACGATCAACGCCGAGACCATGGCGCGCATGCGCGAAGGGCGCACGCACGTGGCGCTCAACAGCCACAGCGCGCCCACGGCCGCCTTCGTGCGCAACGCCAACTGGCAGAACCCCGAAGACGCCTGCGCCGCTGAAATTGCACGCGCCGTGGGCATCGACGGCCTGGGCGCCTTCGACGCCGATGCCGCCGCCACCGCGCTGATGGGCGACACCATCTACGTCAACCCGATGATCCTGGGCTACGCCTGGCAAAAGGGCTGGGTGCCGCTGGCGCACGAGTCGCTGATGCGCGCCATCGAGCTGAACGCCGTGGCCGTCGAGAACAACAAGACCGCCTTCGAGTGGGGCCGCCAGGCCGCCGTGCGTCCGGACGAGCTGCAAAAGCGCGTGCGCCCGGGCCAGGTCATCGAGTTCAAGAAGCGCGAGACGGTCGAGGCCCTGGTGGCGCGTCGCGCAGAGTTCCTGGCCGGCTACCAGAACGCCGCCTACGCCGAGGAATACAAGGCCTTCGTCGGCCGCGTGCAGCAGGTCGAGTCGGCCGTCGGCAAGAGCACGGGACTGGCCGAAACGGTGGCGCGCTACCTGTTCAAGCTCATGGCCTACAAGGACGAGTACGAAGTCGCCCGCCTGCACACCGACCGCACGTTCCTGGACCGCGTCGAGGGCATGTTCGAAGGCGACTACAAGCTCAACTACCACCTAGCGCCGCCGCTGCTTGCAAAGAAGAACACCAAGGGCCAGCTGCAGAAGCAGAAGTTCGGCCCCTGGATGCTCACGGGCTTCCGCTTCCTGGCGAAGCTCAAGGGCCTGCGCGGCACGGCGCTCGATGTCTTCGGCCGCACCGAGGAACGCAAGACCGAGCGCGCCCTCATCGGCGAGTACCGCGCCAGCATCGAGGAAGTGCTCAAGGGCCTGCGCGCCGACAACCACGCGCTGGCGCTGGAGATCGCGGCGCTGCCGGAGCAGATCCGCGGCTACGGCCACGTGAAGGAGCGCAACCTCGCGGCGGCCCGCACCCGCTGGACCGAGCTGATGGGCAAGTGGCGCCACCCGCAGGCGCAGCGCGCAGCGGCCTGATCCGCCAGGCCCGTTTCCCCTGACAAAGAGCGCCCTTGCGGCGCTCTTTGCTATTTAAACGATAGCTGAAAGCCCTCGGGGGTGCGCCGGATAAGGGCGCGAAACGGCCATCTGCGCCGAATACAATGCCCGACTGCGCGCGGCCTCCCCCGCCGAGCCTTTGACTTGCGGCCCGCATCCCTCGTGGGCGCGGAACCGCGGGCCCGGCCCGCGCATCTGAAGTCTTTTTCTTCTCTCTTCCCTCTGCTGGAGACTCTCTTGTTCATTTCCTCTGCTTTCGCTCAAACCGCGCCCGCAGCCGCCGGTGGTGGCGACATGTTGTCTTCGCTGGGCAGCATGCTGCCGCTGGTGCTGATGTTCGTGGTGCTGTATTTCGTCATGATCCGCCCGCAAATGAAGCGCCAGAAAGAGGCCCGCGCCATGATCGAAGCCCTGGCCAAGGGTGACGAAGTCGCCACGGCCGGCGGCGTGCTCGGCAAGATCACCTCGCTGAACGACCAGTACCTCGGCCTGGAAATCGCCAACGGCGTGGAGATCAAGATCCAGCGCAGCGCGGTGGTCCAGGTGCTGCCCAAGGGCGCCGTCAAGCAATAAAAGCGTGAGCTGAACCTTGCGCTCCAGGGCGCAGGGCCCCAAGTCACGCCGTGTTCCATTTCTGAAACGCTTGTGAAAAGCGCCTTCTCATGAACCGTTACCCGGTCTGGAAGTACACGATCATCGTGATCGTGCTGCTCGTGGGGCTCATCTACGCCCTGCCCAATTTCTTCGGCGAGGCACCCGCGGTGCAGGTGTCCGCGGCCAAGACGACCGTCAAGGTCGATGCCGCCACCCAGACCCGGGTCGAGGAGGCGCTGAAAGCCGCCGGCCTGACGCCCGACCTGGTGACGCTGGACGCCGGCTCGCTGCGCGTCCGCTTCACCACCACCGACGACCAGCTCAAGGCGCGCGACGTCGTGCAGCGCGCCCTGGTGCCCGACGCCAGCGACCCGCCCTACACGGTGGCGCTGAACCTGCTGTCGCGTTCGCCCAAGTGGCTCACGTCGCTGCATGCGTTCCCGATGTACCTGGGCCTGGACCTGCGCGGCGGCGTCGACTTCCTGCTGCAGGTCGACATGAAGGGCGCCATCGACAAGAAGGCCGAATCGTTCGCGAGCGACCTGCGCACCACCTTCCGCGACAAGAGCATCCGCGGCACCCAGGTCAGCCGCAACGGCCAGACCGTCGAGGTGACGTTCCGCGACGCGGCCTCACTGGAGACCGCCAAGCGCCTGATCGTGGACCAGTTCCCCGACCTCAGCACCACCGACACGCAAGACGGCACCAACTGGCGCCTGACCGCCACCATCAAGCCCGAGGCGGCCCGCCGCCTGCAGGACGCCGCGCTCAAGCAGAACATCACGACCCTGCACAACCGGATCAACGAACTCGGCGTGGCCGAGCCGGTGATCCAGCAGCAGGGCCTGGACCGCATCGTCGTGCAGCTGCCCGGCGTGCAGGACACGGCCAAGGCCAAGGAAATCCTGGGCCGCACCGCCACGCTCGAAATGCGCATGGTCGACGAAAGCGCCGAAGGCCGCGCGGCCGAGCTGAGCGGCGCGCCCGTGCCCTTCGGCTCCGAGAAATTCCTCGACCGCGGTGGCCGCCCGGTGATCGTGAAGAAGCAGGTGCTCGTCACCGGCGAGAACCTCACGGACGCCCAGCCCGGCTTCGACCAGCAGAGCAACCAGCCCAAGGTCGACCTGACCATGGACGCCAAGGGCGGTCGCATCATGCGCGACGTCAGCCGCGAGAACTACAAGAAGCGCATGGCCATGCTGATCTTCGAGAAGGGCAAGGGCGAAGTGCTCACGGCCCCGTCGATCAACGGCGAACTGGGCAACCGCTTCCAGGTTTCGGGCTCGATGACGGTGGCCGAAGCCAGCGACCTGGCTCTGCTGCTGCGCGCCGGCTCGCTGGCCGCGCCCATGGAGATCATCCAGGAGCGCACGATCGGCCCGACGCTCGGCGCCGACAACATCGAAAAAGGCTTCAAGAGCGTGATGTACGGCTTCCTGGCCATCATGGTCTTCATGTGTGCCTACTACGCGCTGTTCGGCCTGTTCTCGTCGATCGCGCTGGCCGTGAACCTGATGCTGCTGGTCGCCATTCTCTCGATGCTGCAGGCCACGCTCACGCTGCCCGGCATCGCGGCCATGGCGCTGGCCATCGGCGTGGCCATCGACTCCAACGTGCTGATCAACGAACGCGTGCGTGAAGAGCTGCGCAACGGCGCCTCGCCGCAGGCCGCCATCCACGCGGGCTACGACCGCGCCTGGGGCACGATTCTCGACTCCAACGTGACCACGCTGATCGCGGGCATTGCGCTCTTGGCCTTCGGCTCGGGCCCGGTGCGCGGCTTCGCGGTGGTGCACTGCATCGGCATCGTCACCTCGATGTTCTCCGCCGTGTTCTTCTCGCGTGGCCTCGTGAACTTCTGGTACGGCCAGAAGAAGAAGCTCAAGTCTGTGTCGATCGGCACCGTCTGGCGGCCCAAGACCGACGGCACGGCCGTGGTCGACACCAAGTAACGGCCGAGGACCATCGCCATGGAATTCTTCCGCATCCACAAGACCATCCCGTTCATGCGCCATGCCCTGGTGCTGAACATCATCTCCTTCGCAACCTTTGCGCTGGCGCTGTTCTTCCTGTTCCACCGCGGGCTGCACCTGTCGGTGGAGTTCACCGGCGGCACGGTGATGGAAGTGGCCTACGAGCAATCGGCCGACATCGGCAAGGTGCGCGAGGCCGTCACCAAGCTCGGCTATCCCGAAGTGCAGGTGCAGAACTACGGCACCTCGCGCGACGTGCAGATCCGCCTGCCCACCCAGAAGGGCATGAGCTCCGACCAGCAGAGCGCGCAGGTCATGCAGGCGCTGAAGTCGGTCGACCCGTCGGCCACGCAGCGCGGCATCGAGGTCGTCGGGCCGCAGGTCGGCGACGAGCTGACCTCCAACGGCATCAAGGCGCTGGCCATGGTGGTGATCGGCATCATGATCTACCTGGCGTTCCGCTTCGAATGGAAGTTCGCGCTGTCCACCGTGCTGGCCAACCTGCACGACGTGGTGATCATCCTGGGCTTCTTCGCCTTCTTCCAGTGGGAGTTCTCGCTGGCGGTGCTGGCGGCCGTGCTCGCGGTGCTGGGCTACTCGGTGAACGAGTCGGTCGTGATCTTCGACCGCGTGCGCGAGAACTTCCGTCGTTACCGCAAGATGACGACCACCGAAGTCATCGACAACGCGATCACCTCGACCATCAGCCGCACGATCATCACCCACGGCTCCACGCAGCTCGTGGTGCTGTCGATGTTCTTCTTCGGCGGCCCCACGCTGCATTACTTTGCGCTGGCGCTGACCATCGGCATCTGCTTCGGCATCTACTCGTCGTGCTTCGTGGCCGCCGCGATCGCGATGTGGCTGGGCGTGAAGCGCGAGGACCTGATCAAGGGGCCGCCGGTCAAGCGCGACGGCGATTCCGGCGGCGACGACCCGAACGCCGGCGCCGTCGTCTGAGGGATACTTCGGCGCCAGCTTCGCGTCACCCGCACTTGTGCGGTGGCGCATCCCGATGCAAGCTCGGGGCTGTCGCCGATGAACCGTTCTCTCCGGCCTTTCCGATCCATCAATGAGCACTGCGCGGTCCGCTTCTTCCCTGCAGCTCGCACGCGAGGCGCGTGAGCGTTTCGTGGCGGCCACGGAAGGTGCGATCGCTCCGCTGGCCCAGGCCATTCGCGACCGGCTGACCGCGGTGGCCTCCGATGTCGGCAGCGCGCGCACCATGCAGGAAAGCCGCGACGACCTCGTGGCGTTCCAGGGCCATGCCTCGCAGTGGGTGTCGCTGGCGCAGACCGGCTGGCGCAAGGCGTTGGGCGCGGGCCCGGCGAGCGGCACCTCGTCGGCCCCCGCGGCGCTGCGGCTGGAGCTCATCGGCGACGAGGTGGTCGAGAGCAACATCCTCGCCTCGCGCCTCGCACAGACCATCCACGACAAGGCCAGCTTCGAACTCAGCGATCTGCGCCTGCGCATCCAGCACCTCGAAGGCACGCACGAGCTCGATGCCCGGGACGTGCTCAAGCCCGAAACGCTGGCCAAGCTGCTGGTGGAACAGTGGCTGGCCGCCGGCCTGAGCCGCGAGGCCTGGGGCCGCGTGCAGGGCACGGCGCAGCAGGCGCTGGCGGACGTGGTCGTGAAGGCCTACGAAAGCGCCAACGCCTTCCTGATCGCGCAGGGCGTGATGCCCGAAATCGACCTCAAGAGCTTCGTGCGTCGCACGGGTGATTCGGGCGGCGGCCCGTCGTCCATGGGCATGCCGGTGTCGTCGAGCATGCCGATGGGGCAGGGCTCGCCGGCAGGTGCGGCCGTGCCGCACGGCCAGCAGCAGCCATCGCAGCCGCAGCGTCCGGGCTTCGCTTTCCAGGCCTCGCATGCGGCGTCCGTGCCGTCGTCGGGGCCGGCTTCCAGTTCGATGATGGGCAGCTCGCCGCTCGCCTTCGCGCGGCAGCGCGCACAGACCGCGCTGCTGAGCCTCAAGCGCTTTGTCGCCGCGCGCATCGGCGGCGAGGCCGGGGCCTCGCAACCGGGCGGGGGCACGACCGGCACCGGCGGCGGCGTGGCCGCGCCCCGCGTGTTTTCACGCACCTTTGCCGGCGCCATCGCCGATGCCGAGGTCGCCTACCGCATGGCGGCCACGCAGTACATCGATGGCGGCGGCGAACAGGCCACGCTGATCCAGCAGACCGCCGTCGACCTGCGCCGGCGCACCGCCGAACTCAAGAAGCGCGCGCCCACCACGGCCGACAAGGCCACGGTCGAGATCGTGGCGCTGATGTTCCAGGCCATCCTCGCGGAAGAGCGCATTCCGTTCTCCGCGCGCGTGTGGTTCGCGCGGCTGCAGATGCCCGTGCTGCGCGTGGCCATCGCCGAGCCCGAGTTCTTCGGCACCCTGCAGCACCCCGCGCGCATGCTGATCGACCGCATGGGTTCCTGCGTGATGGGCTTCGACGCCGCCGCCATCACCGGCAGCGCGCTCGAGAACGAGATCAAGCGCGTGGTGCAGGTGATCGAGCAGTACCCCGAGACCGGCCAGCGCGTGTTCAAGCTGGTGTTCGACGAGTTCGTCGCTTTTCTCAGCCGCTATCTCACGCAGAGCGACGCCACGCAGCGCGTCATGAGCGTGGCGCAGCAGGTCGAGCAGAAGGAGACGATGGCGATCCAGTACACCATCGAGTTGCGCAAGATGCTCAACGACATGCCGGTGCGCGACGAGATCCGCGAGTTCCTGTTCAAGGTCTGGGCCGAGGTGCTGGCCATTGCCGCGCTGCGCTACGGCGCACAGGGCGAGCACACCGTGATGCTCAAGCGCGTGGCCTCCGAGCTGGTCTGGGCCGCGAGCGCCAAGCCCAACCGCGCCGACCGCGCCCGCGTCATTCAAGACCTGCCGCAGCTGCTGCAGCGCCTGCGCCAGGGCATGGACCTGCTGGGCATCGTCGGCGAGCCGCAGGAAGGCCACATCAAGACCATCGGCGCCACGCTCACCGACGCCTTCATGTCGAAGACCGAGGCCATTCCCCAGGCCAAGATCGAGGCCATGGCCGAGCGGCTGGCGCACCTGGAAGACTTCGTGACCGACGACGGCAGCGCCTCCAGCCTGCCGCTGGACGCGCAGAGCATCGAACTGCTGCTCGGCGTGGACGCGACGGCCATCGAGGTCATTTCCGACACCGCCGGCGTCAAGGTGGCCGAGGACATGCTCGCATGGACCCACGAGCTGCAGGTCGGCAACTGGTTCATGCTGGACCACAACGACCGCGTGACCCAGGTCCAGTTCGTCTGGCGCAGCGACCGCAAGCAGCTGCACCTGTTCGCCTCGGCCGACGGTCGCAGCTTCCTCATCCAGGCTGGGCGCTTGGCGATGTACCTGCAGGCTGGCCTGCTGGTGCCGGCCGAGGAAGAAACGCTCACGGCACGTGCGACGCGCGAGGCGCTGGCGAAGCTCGATGCGAATCCCGAGCGGCTGCTGAACTAGTCAGCCGCGCGGCGGTTCTCGTCTGTTCCGGGGAGGGCTTGAACTGCCTGGGGGCGAGTTCAGTGCGCCGTACGGCCTTCGCGGCTTTCGCAGAGTTCATCGAGCACCAGCGCATCGGGCTCGATGCCGGTGCTCCAGTGCACCATCAGCACGATGATCTTGAGTTCGTCCAATGCCACCGGGTCGCCCGGGGCGGCCATCGCGCGCTCGACGACGATCTCGCGCAGGCCACAGGGCAGCACGTTCGAAAGTTCGAGAAAACGGATGAAGCCGAGGCATTCGGCGCCGAGGTGTTCCTGCTCCGACGGCGAGTACACGCGCATCGACTGGCTCGACTGGGGCAGCGCCGCATCGGGCGCGCCGCCCAGCGTGACGCGGGCAGTGGTGATGGCGTTGTCGTCATCGCCTTCACTGGCCTGGTGTTCAAACTGCAGGCCTTGCGTGGCAAGGCTCAGGCCGTCGAGCCACTGCAGGGCGTCGCGTATTTCGTCCGCCTCGAAGCCGTGCGCACTGAGCTTGCGGCCCAGCTGTTCGGGTTCGGGGCAGGCATCGCCGCGCCAGTAGTTTTCATACACAAACACGAGCACTTCGAACATGGGCCCAATATAGCCCAGGAAACCGTTGCTCGCCCCCAGTCTTCGCGCACTTCGTGTCGCTGCGCCAACCCCCTACCGGGGGCAACACCAGCGGCCCGGCAAAGCCGGTTCCGCGGTGTTCCACGAAAAAGCGGGCGCGGACCGGGCGTCAGCCGACGGCGGCTCTTTGAAACAGGCCGCCGGGCAGCCGCGAGACATGCCCGTCGAGCTCAAGCTCGAGCATCTTCGCCTGCAGCTGGGCCGCGCTCCAGCCGGTGCGTGCGCTCAGCGCATCGAGGCTCACCGGGTCGAAGCCGAGGGCATCGAGCAGCGGGTGTTCCGGGGGCGGCGAAGGCGTGTCGTCGGTCCGCGTGCGAGCGGCCGGCGCCAGCGGTGGCAGTTCTTCGAGGATGTCGCTCACCGACTCGACCAGCTTCGCGCCTTGGCGGATCAGCGCATGGCAGCCGCGCGATTGCGGCGAGTGGATCGAACCCGGGATCGCGAACACTTCCTTGCCCTGCTCCGACGTGAGGCGCGCGGTGATGAGCGAGCCCGATGCCAGCGCCGCCTCGACCACCAGCGTGCCGCGCGCCAGGCCCGCGATGAGGCGGTTGCGCTTGGGAAAGTTCTGCGTGAGCGGCGGCGTGCCCAACGGCAGCTCGCTCACGATCAGCCCCTGCAGCGTGATGCGGTGCGCCAGGTCGCGGTGCCGCGCGGGGTACACGCGGTCCAGGCCGGTGCCGACCACCGCCACCGTGGCGAGCACCGGAGCGTCGCCGGCCGCGTCGAGCGCGCCCAGGTGCGCCGCGCCGTCGATGCCGAGCGCCAGCCCCGACACCACGGGCAGGCCCGCTTCACCCAGCGCCCGTGCGAAGGCGCGCGCATGGCTGGCGCCCTGCGGCGTCGGGTTGCGGCTGCCGACCACGGCAAGGCTGCGGCCGAGTTGCGTGAGGTCGAAGGCAGCGGCACCGAGCACATAGAGCATCAGCGGCGGGTCGACCATCTCGAGCAGCGAACTCGGGTAGCCGGTGTCGCCGAGCGTCACGACGCGGCGCGTGATGGCGGCGCCGGTGGGGTCGTCCGCGGGGTGCAGCCATTGCCAGGTCTGGTCGACCTGCGCCTGCAGGCCGGAGGGCGGCTGCTTGAGCGCGGCGGCCTGGGCGGTGCTGACGACTTCGCACAGCGTTGCCTCCGGCTGCGCGAAGATCGCGTCGGGCAGCCCGAAGGCCGCGAGCAGGCGGCGTGCGGCGCCGTCGCCGACGCCTGGTGTCAGTGAAAGTCGCAGCCAGCCTGCGAGTTCTGCGCGTTCCAAACGAGTGTGCGAGAAAGAAGCCTCAGGCGCGTGTCAGGGATTGACGAGGAAGTCGCCGGCGCGGGGAGTGTCGTTGATTTCGAGCACGAGTGCGTACGAGACCTTCTCGAAGGTGCGGAACACCATCAGCAGGCCGATGCGTTCGTTCGGCAGCTTGATGGTTTCCTTGCGCGCCCCGGTGCGGTCGAGGATGGTCTCGCCGTTCTTCAAAATGGCCAGCACATGGCCGTTGTCGACGCCGTCGCGCGTGCCCTTGTTGATGGCCACGACCTGGTTCTGCGCCGCGTACTGCACGGCGTTGCCGTAGACCGACACGATGCGGCCATCCACCTGGGTGGAGGGCGCGCGCGGTGCGTAGCTCAGCAGCTGGCGCGGCGGCTCGGGCAGCAGGCGGTCGCCGGCGCGCATTTCCTCGCGCGACGCAATGATGTCGATGCTGGCCGGCACGACCGTGATGACGTCCTTGTCGCCGGTCGTCTCGATGGTGGTCGATTCGCCGCGTTGCAGCTGCGCCTTGCCCAGGTACTGCGCCTCGTAGCCGAGGATTTCGCCGGTGCCGGGGTCTTTCAGCGGCGTGGCGCTGCGGAAGATGCGGTAGTGCTGCACCGGGCCCGGCTTTTCGACCAGCGGCGACTCGGCGTTGCCGCGTGCATAGGCACGGTCGCCGCGCGACAGCAGCACGCGGCTGTCGTTGCCGGCCACGATGCGCGGCGCGGCGTCGAGCGTGTTGGCATCGACCACGATGGGTTCGCTGAGGAAGGGCTCGATCAGGCTCGGGTTGAGCGTGGGCAGGGCCATGCCGGCGAGCGAGTCGAAGCGCGTGCGCGGCGACAGCTTGATGGTGCCGCCGTCGACGCCGCCCACGCTGCGGCGGGTGGTCAGGCGGGCGCGGCCGCCGCTCTTGTCCAGGTACAGCACCTGGCCCGGGTAGATGCGGTGCGGGTCCTGGATCTCGTTGATGTTCATGCCCCAGAGCTCCGGCCAGCGCCAGGGGCGCAGCAGGTACAGGCGCGAGATGGCCCAGAGCGTGTCACCGGGCTTGACCGTGTATTCGTCGGGCGCCTTCGGCGACAGCTCGCTCAGCGGCACGCCCGCCTGGGCGGTCTGCTGGGCGGTGGCGCGCTGCTGGGGCGTGACCGGGTAGGTCGTCTGCGCCCAGGCCGCCGTGGCGCCGCAACTGCCGGCCACCGCCAGGGCGGCCGTCCAGAAGGCAAAGAAGGTCGGGCGCTGGTGTTCGGTGGAGCTGGGCTGTGTCATGTCTGGATGGGTGAGCGCACGAAGTATCGTGGCGCATACGAATCTCACAATTTGCTACGAATTCTGCGCCCGAAGCCCTTGCAAGGGCAACGTTTTCGCGCCAATGCGCCGCGACGCGTCGCGGAATTGGCGAAAATAGCCACAACTTCCCCCCGATTTCATGGCCAAACGAATCATTCTGAGTTACCCCGACAAGCGCCTGCACACGGTGGCCAAGCCGGTGCAGGGCGTGGACGCGCGCATCAAGACCCTGGTCGCCGACATGCTGGAAACCATGTACGACGCGAGCGGCATCGGCCTGGCCGCGACCCAGATCGACGTGCACGAGCGCGTGGTCGTGATCGACGTCTCCGAAGAGCGCAACGAGCCGATCGTGCTCATCAACCCCGAAATCACCTGGGCCAGCGACGAAAAGGTGCTGAATGAAGAGGGCTGCCTCTCGGTGCCCGGCATCTACGACGGCGTGATGCGTTCCACCTCGGTGAAGGTCCAGGCGCTCGACGCCGACGGCAACACCCACACCATCGAGGCCGACGGCCTGCTGGCCGTGTGCATCCAGCACGAGCTCGATCACCTCATGGGCAAGGTGTTCGTCGAATACCTGTCGCCCCTGAAGCGCAACCGCATCAAGAGCAAGCTCCTCAAGCAGCAGCGCGAGGACATGAAAGAAGCACGGGCATGAGCCACCGGGCTGCGTGGTCCTCGCTGGCCGCCGCCGGACTGTTGTTCCTGGCAGGTTGCGTCAGCGAACCCACGCGCATCCAGCCCGGCACCTCCGCCGCCGAAACCCTGCAGCGCCTGGGCGCGCCCACCGGCCGCTACCCGCTCAACGGCGGCGGCGAGCGCCTGCAGTATTCGCGCATGCCGGCCGGCTTCGAGGTGGTCGACATCGACCTCGACGCGTCCGGCAAGGTCGTCTCGGTGACCCAGGTGCTCACCGAGGCGCGCTTCGACCACGACATCCAGGTCGACCGCTGGCGCCAGAACGAGGTGCTGGCCTTCTACGGCAAGCCCTACGAAATCAGCCGCGTCAGCTCCTTCGACGGCACCGTCTGGACCTGGCGCTACAAGGCCATCAACGAGCGTCGCATGCTCTATATCTACATCGACCCCACCGGCGTGGTGCGCCGGTACCACACGGGGGATGACCTCGAATTCGAACGGATCCGGGATTGAGCGCGTTGAAAGTCGTTTTTGCGGGCACGCCCGAGTTCGCGCGCGTCGCCCTGGAGGCCATCGCCGCCGCCGGCCATGACATCGTCGGCGTGATGAGCCAGCCCGACCGGCCCGCCGGCCGCGGCATGAAGTTGCAGGCTTCACCCGTCAAGCAGTGCGCCGTGGCCCACAACTGGCCCGTCGCCCAGCCGCGCAGCCTGCGGCTGGACGGCAAGTACCCCGACGAGGCCACCGCCGCGCGCGACACGCTGCTCGCGTGGCAGCCCGACGTGATGGTGGTCGCGGCCTACGGGCTGATCCTGCCGCAGTGGGTGCTCGACCTGCCGGCGCACGGCTGCCTCAACATCCACGCCAGCCTGCTGCCGCGCTGGCGCGGCGCGGCGCCGATCCACCGCGCCATCGAGGCCGGCGACGCGCAGACCGGCATCACCATCATGCAGATGGACGCGGGCCTGGACACCGGCGACATGCTGCTGCGCGAGGCGCTCGACATCGCGCCCGGCGAGAACACCGCCCGCCTGCACGACCGCCTGGCCGCGCTCGGCGGGCGCATGGTGGTCGAAGCGCTGGCGCAGATCGGGCAACTCACCCGCACGCCGCAGCCCACCGAAGGCATCACCTACGCCCACAAGGTCGAGAAGCACGAAGCGCTGATCGACTGGACGCAGCCGGCCGCGGCCATCGTGCGCCGCGTGCTGGCCTTCGATCCGTTCCCCGGTGCCAACAGTCCGCTCGGCGGCGAGACCGTCAAGCTCTGGGCCGCGCACGTGGCGACCGGCCCTGCAGGCGCCGCGCCCGGCACCATCATCTCGGCTGATGCAACGGGCGTCGCCGTGGCGGCGTCGGACGCCACCGTGGTGCTCACCGAACTGCAACGCCCGGGCGGCAAGCGCCTGCCCGCGGCCGACTTCCTGCGCGGCTTCGACCTGAAGGCCGGACAGGTCTTCGGCTGATGTTCCTCTCGCCCACGCTGCGCCGCCAGCCCGAGTTCCGCGCCGGCATGCGCGACATGGCCTCGGCCGCGCTCGGCATCGGCGCCTGGGGCCTGATGACCGGCGTGGCCATGGTCAAGTCGGACATGAGCGTGCTCGAGGCCGTGGCGATGACCCTGTTCGTCTATGCCGGCAGCTCGCAGCTGGCCGCCATCCCACTGTTGGCCGCGGGCGCGCCGGCCTGGGTGATTTTGGCGACGGGCTTTTGCGTCAACCTGCGCTTCGTGGTGTTCAGCCTGCACCTGCGGCCCTACCTCATGCACATGCCGCGCTGGCGCCGCCTGCTGCACGGCTACCTGACGGCCGACCTGAGCTACGCGCTCTTCACGAAGCAGTACACGGCGCCACCGGCGACGCCCGCCGAGCGGCTGGCGCAAGAGGCCTACCTCACCGGCAACTACTTCGTGACCTGGTGCGCGTGGATGGGCATGAGCCTGCTCGGCATCGCGCTGGCCAACCTCATTCCGCAGACCTGGGGCCTGGGCTTTGCCGGCGTGCTGAGCCTGGTGGCCATCGTCTGCTCGATGGCGACGACGCGGCTGCGCGTGCTGGCCGCGCTCATCGCGGGCGCCACGGCGGTCGCGGCTTACGCGCTGCCGCTCAAGCTCAACATCGTGGTCGCGATCGGCGTGGCGGTGCTGCTGTGCTTCTGGCTCGAAAAGCAGTTCGGGCTCGACCCCGACGCGGAGGACGACAAGTGAGCGGCGGCGGCACCGACTGGTGGTCCCTGGCCGTGATCGCCGGCCTCGCTGGCGTCACCGTGCTCACGCGCTGCTTCTTCTTCATCCTCGACCGGCCCTGGGGCCTGCCCGAGTGGGCGCACCGCGCGCTGCACTACGCGCCGGCCGCCGCGCTGGCCGGCGTGATCGCGCCCGAGATCGTGATGACGCAGGGCCACCTGATCACCACCTTGCACGACGCCCGTCTCTATGCGGCGGTCGTCGGCGGCGCCTACTACTTCTGGCGGCGCGGCGTGCTGGGCACGATGCTGGCCGGCATGGCGGTGTACCTGCCCCTGCACCTGGGACTGGGCTGGTAGCCGGGCCGTCAGATCAGTCGAGCTTCACGCCGGCTGCCTGGATGATCTTGCCCCAGCGATCGCTCTCCGAGCGGGCGAGCTTGTAGAAGTCCTGCGGCGTGCCGGGCAGCGCCTCGAAGCCGAACTCCGCAAACAGCTTCACCACCTTCGGTGCCTTCATCGCCTTGTGCAGCTCGGTGTTGATGCGCGCCACGGCCTCGGGCGGCATGCCGGCCGGGCCGATCAGGCCGTGGAAGGCGTAGGCGTTGACGTCGCTGAAGCCGGCTTCGACGAAGGTCGGCACCTCGGGCAACGCACCGGCGCGCTGCGGCAGCGCGATGGCCAGCACGCGCACCTTGCCCGACTTGATGATCGGCAGGCCCGAGGCCAGGTCGAGCATCATCGTCGGCACCTGGCCGCCCATCACGTCGGTCATGGCGGGCGCGGCGCCCTTGTACGGCACGTGCGTGATCGTGAGGCCGGCCTTCTGCTTGAACAGCTCCATCGCCATGTGGTGCGGCGAGCCGTTGCCGGGCGAGGCGTAGCTCACCTTGTCGGGGTTGGCCTTCACGTAGCGCACGAACTCGGCCACGTTCTTCGCGGGAAAGTCGGGGTGCACGACCAGCGCCACCGGGAAGCGCCCGATGGTGCCGATGTAGGTGAAGTCGGTCGCCGGCTTGTAGGGCAGCTTGGCGAACATGTGCTCGTTGAACAGCAGCGCCGCGTTCTCGGCCTGCATGATCGTGTAGCCGTCGGGCTTGGCCTGCATCATCACCGACACGCCGATGTTGGTTGACGCGCCGGGGCGGTTGTCGATGATCAGCGGCTGGCCCAGCGACGGCTGCATGGCCTCGGCCAGCGAGCGTGCGAGGTTGTCGGTGCCGCCGCCGGCCACGTAGGGCACGATCCATTTCACGGGCTGGCTGGGGTAGGCCGCCGGTTGCGCCGACGCGAAGGGTGCGGCGGCGAGCGCGAGGGTCGCGGCCAGCAGGGGAAGGAAGCGCTTCATCGTTTGTTGTCTCCGTTGCTTTGTTGAAAAAGGGGGCGGCTCAGCTGCCGCGCAGGACCTGCCAGAGCTCGCGGTCGCGCTCGGCGGTCCACACGACCGGGTGCTCGATGCCGCGCAGTTCGTCGTAGGCGCGCGAGACGTCGAAGGGCAGCACGTGCTGGAACACCGGCCAGCCGCCGAAGCGCGGCGTCATGGCCGCCTCGGCGCGCGCGAAGCAGCCCTTGAGCGTTTCACCCGCGGCGATGCCCGCGCGCACGCTGTCGAGCAGCGTGGAGAGAAAGTCCTTCGTGAGCCCGATCGCCTCGGCGCAGGCGGTTTCGCCCTGCAGCACCGCGCCACGCCCGGGCACCAGCACGCGCGGCTTGAGCGCGCGCACCGCGTCGAGCGTGCCGGCCCAGTCGCCGATGTAGGCGTCGCCCGCGTACACGCCGCAGTGGTTCTCGACCACGTCGCCTGCAAACAGCACGCCGCTGTCGGGCAGCCAGGCCACGGTGTCGCCGCTCGAATGGCCGCGCCCCAGCGCCATGAGCCGCAGTTCGCGACCACCGCCCAACGGCAGCGTCATCTCGCGTTCGAAGACCGTGGTCGGGAAGGTCAGGCCCGGAATCTCTTCCACGCCCGCGAACAGGCGCGGGAAGCGGCCGAGCTCCGATTCGAAATCGGCCTGGCCACGCGTGCGGATCCAGTCGAGCGTGCCGTTGCTGGCGACGATCTCCTGCACCTCGTCGAAAGCGCTGGCGCCCATCACGCGCACCGCGTGGTAGTGCGTGAGCACGATGGTGCGGATCGGCTTGTCGGTCACGCTGCGGATCGCTGCGAGAAAGTCGCGCGCCATGCGCGGCGTGGGGCGCGTGTCGATCAGCACCACCTGCTCGTCGCCGACGACGAAGCCGCAGTTGGGATCGAAGTCGCTGATGTAGCCGTAGGCGCCCGGCGCGAGTTCCTGCAGCCGGGGCTTCTGCTCGCGGGTGTCGGAAGCGGAAGCGAAAGAGACGGTGGCGGTCATGGAGGTGTTGTCGTGGTCGTGGGGATGTCGTCGTCGGCCTCGGCTGCCGCACGGATGCAGGCGAGCAGCACGGCCTGGTCGGCGCACTGATTGGCCAGCAGCAGCACGAGGCGCGCGTTGAGGTCGGCGCTCTGCGCCTCGGTGCGGCCTTCGTGCGCGGCCAGCAGGGCGGCGTAGAAGCCGTCGGGGTCGGGGATGCGGGGCTCGGTGATCATGGAGACGAAGCGGGGAGTGCGAGTGCCGTGCGGACGGCGGCGGCGATCGTGTCGGGGGTGGCTTGCGCAAGGAGCGCAGCGCGGTAGGCATCGGGGCGCACGAGCACGAAGCCGCTCGCTGCACTGGGGTCGATGCCGAGGTGGCGCGCCAGCGTTTCGTCGGCCTGCAAGGTCGGCAGGCCACTGTCGCCGCCCACGGCCAGCAGGCGCAGCGGCAGTGCGGCCGTGGCATCGCTCGCGGCCTGGGCCTGCGCGCGCGTCGGCGCGAACCACAGGCCCAGGCACTGCGTGCCCTCGGCCAGCAGCTGCATCAGCGTGGTCTCGCGCCCGTCGGCCCAGCGCAGCGGCAGGTTCTGCACCGTGCGCCCGCCCTCGGGCAGCAGCGGCGCGGCAGGGTAGTCGTTGGCGACCGACATGCGGCCCGTGTTGACCAGCGCACGCGCGAAGGTGTGGCGCTTGGCCAGCGCCACCACAGCGCGGCGCAGCGTGTGCTCGGCCGGCGAGCGCGGCGCGAGGAAGCGCGCGGAACGGCTCGTGACCGTCAGGTTCTCCTGCGCGGCCGGGCGGCGCTCGGCGTCGTAGCTGTCGAGCAGCGCGTCGCCGGCCTGCCCCTGCGCGACCAACGCGAGCTTCCAGCCGAGGTTGGCCGCGTCCTGGATGCCGGTGTTGCCGCCGCGCGCGCCGAAGGGGCTCACCACGTGCGCGGCGTCGCCGATGAAGCACACGCGGCCGTGGCGGAAGCGCTCGAGCAGGTGGTCGCGGTAGCCGTACGGGCCGATCCACACGAACTCGAACGCCACGTCGGGCCCGAGCTGTTCGCGCAGCCGCGCACCGGCCACCTCGGGGCGGCTGATCTCGGCCGGGTCGCAGTCCTCGGGCATCTGGTAGTCGATGCGCCACACGCCGTCGGCCATCAGGTGCTGCCACACGCCGCGGCCTTCATTGAACGGCGCATCGACCCAGGTCCAGCGCTCGGTGGGCAGCGGCTTTTCAAAGCGCACGTCGCTGATGCACCAGCGGTCGGTGCTGCGCGACGCGTGCGATGCCACGCCCAGCTGCGTGCGGATCGGGCTGTTCGCGCCCGTGGCGTCGATCAGGTGATCGGCCTCGATCGTGTAGCTGCCGGCGGGCGTCTCGACGTCGATGCGCACGCCGTCGGCCAGCGGCTCGACGCGCGTCACGCGGCTCTTCCAGCGCAGGTCGGTCACGCCGAGTTCGAGAATGCGCTCGACCAGGAACCACTCGATGTAGAACTGCTGCAGGTTGATGAAGGGCGGCTGCGTCGAGACGCTCGTGGCCTGCAGGTTGAAGTTGTAGACCTCCTGGTCGCCCGAGAAGGTGCGACCGAACGACCAGGTGACGCCCTTGGCCGCGATGCGTTCATAGATGCCCAGGCGCTCGAAGATCTCCAGGCTCTTTTGCGCATAGCAGATGCCGCGCGACGAGGCGCCGCGCACGCCCACGGTGTCGTCTTCGTCGAGCAGCACGGCGCGCACGCCGCGTTGCGCGAGGTCGCAGGCCAGCGTGAGGCCCGAGGGGCCGGCGCCGACGATCACGATCGGATGGCGCACGACGGTCGTGCCGTTCAGCTCGGGCGGTGGCGTGAAGGGCCAGACCGGCAGCTCGTAGGCCGGCGCGAATGCAAAGTTTTCCATGGCTCTTCTACAGCGCGTGCGCGAACTCGGCGATGGCATCGGCCGCCTGCGGGATCAGCTCGGGCTGGCCCGCCAGGTAGTGGTTGCCGCCGAGGATGTCGACGTTGCGGATGCGCGCGCCGCCCGCGGCCATCCAGGCGTCGCGCGTGCTCGGGAAGGTCGATTGGTCGCCGGTGTAGGTCAGCAGCAGTTGGGGCACCGTGGTGCGCGCGAGGTTGGTGGGCCCGTCGGCCTGCGAGCGCGACGACCACTGCGAGAGGAAGGCGGTGAGCGAGGTGGTGCGGCCCATCGCGTTGGCCGAATAGTTCACCTGCCGCGCATCGCCCCAGACGCTGCCGGGCAGGCGCGCGTTCGCATCGAGCGACAGGTCGACGCAGCGCGGATCGGCGTGCGTGCGGTAGACGACGAAG
The DNA here is from genome assembly GCF_059416405.1 of Variovorax sp. GW821-FHT09D04. NCBI lineage: Bacteria > Pseudomonadati > Pseudomonadota > Betaproteobacteria > Burkholderiales > Comamonadaceae > Variovorax > Variovorax sp. GW821-FHT09D04. The sequence goes on along the minus strand of NZ_JBWKPA010000002.1, from coordinate 451,569 downwards.
GTCTGGTCGCGCGGCGCGCCGGGTGTGTTGCGCAGCAGCGCGAGGCGGTCGAGGCACCACTGCTCGATGCGGTCCATCCGCGCCTTCTGCGCCGCGCTGAAGCGCGCGAGAAAGTCGGCCTCGTAGGGCACGCGGTGGCGCGGGTCGTACATGTCGAGCGCGGGGTCGACCGAGAGCGGGTCGTGCTCGTCGGTGACCGAGGGGTCGATCCAGTCGCGCATGAGCCGCGTGCGGCCCAGGTGCGCGGCGCACAGCGCGAGGCCGTCCACGGGCGGCAGGTCGCTGGGGTGCAGGTGCGTCGGGTCGCCGTCGGGCAGGTGCGTGGCCGTGAGCTGCTCGGCCTGCGCCTGGTAGAAGGCCGAGAGCGCCGCGCCGCCCGAGTTGCCGACCAGGAACACCTTCTCGTAGCCGGCCTCGCGCAGGTACTGCACGCCGGCGCCCAGGTCTTGAATCGCACGCTCCATCAGCAACACCGTGTCGTTGCCGACGAAGCGCGAATTCAGGCCCATGCAGCAGATGCCGCGCTCGGCCAGCGGGCCGATGAGGTAGTGGCCCATGAAGTTGCTGGTCGGGTGCATCACGATGGCCGCGATCTTTTTCGGCCCCGGCGGCGCGCGGAAGGCGCCGTAGATGCGCGGGCGCAGCAGCTGCAGGCCCGACTGGCTGTCCATGGCCGCGCCGGGCTTCACGTCGATGACGGCAAGTTGCAGCTCAGACATGCGACGCACCTTTCGCTGCGCGAAGCGCCGCCTTGCGCGCGGTCCACGCGTCGAGGTCGGCATGGGCATGGCGCGCGTGCGCGTCCATCTCGGTTTGCGGCACGGTCGGCGTGGTCAGTTCCACGCGGATGCCGTTGGGGTCGAAGAAGTAGATCGACTCGATGATGTGGTGGTCGGTCACGCCCAGCACCTCGATGCCCGCGCCTTCGAGCCGCGCCTTGGCGGCCAGCAGGTCGGCCACCGAGTCGACGCGCAGCGCGATGTGGTTCACCCACGCGGGCGTGTTGGGCGAGGGCAGCGCGGCGGTGTCGTCGCCCAGGTCGAAGAAGGCGATGTACGCGCCGTCGCGCATCTGGAAAAAGATGTGCACGTAGGGGCAGTACTCGCCCGTGCTCGGCACGTGGTCGTTCTTGATGACGTGGGCCAGCGGCAGGCCCAGCAGGTCTTCGTAGAAGTGGCGGGTTTCCTCGCTGTCGCGGCAGCGCCAGGCGAAATGGTGCAGCCCGCGAATGGGTGGGGGCGCCGTGGGGGTGGCGGTCGTCGGCATGTCGTGTCTCCGTTGAGGCCGCGATTGGGCAATGCCGCGTCTTATGATGCAATCGAAATTAATTCATCGATTGATGAAATAACCATATATATGAACCTCACCCTGCGCCAGCTGCGCGCCTTCGCCGCCGTGGCCGAAACCGGCAGCTTCACCACCGCCGCCGGGCAGCTGCACCTCACGCAGTCGGCGCTCAGCGTGCTGGTGCGCGAGCTCGAGCGCGAGATGGGCGTGCAGCTGCTCGACCGCAACACACGGCGCGTGCAGCTGTCGGAGGCGGGGCGCGAGTTCCTGCCGTCGGTGCACCGGCTGCTCGGCGACCTCACGAGCGCGGTCGCGGGCGTGACTGATTTGCGTGACAAGAAGAAAGGGCTGTTGCGGCTCGCAGCGCCGCAGCTCATGGCCTGCACGCTGATGCCGCGCGTGATCGCCGCCTACCGCGAGGCGTACCCCGACGTGGACGTGCGCCTGGCCGACACGCTGCCCGAGCACCTGCTGCTGGGCGTGGCTGCCGGCGACGTCGAGCTGGCCGTGGGCCAGGACGTGGCGGTAGACGCCGCCGCCATCGAGCGCCGCACGCTGTTTCGCGACCGCCACTGGCTGATCTGCCCGCCTGGCCACGCCTTCGCCAAGCGCCGCAAGGTGCGCTGGCACGAACTGGGGCCCTACACCTTCATCGCGCCCACGCGCGACTTCCGTCAGCGCGTGCTGCCCGAGTTGGGGGCGGAGGAGCGCGCCTTTTTGATGCGGCCGGGCACGCAGGAGGTGTCGTACATGACCACCGCGCTGGGCATGGTGGCCTCGGGGCTGGGGCTGACCGTGTGCCCGACCTACTCGGCGTCGCTGGTGCGCGCGCATGGGCTGCAGATGGTGCGGCTCGAGTCGCCCGACTTCCACCGCGAGGTCTGCGTGTACAGCGCGGCGCGGCGCTCGCTGTCGCCCGCGGCGGCGAGTTTCGTCGGCATCCTCGAACAGTTCGCGACCGCGCAGCCGAAGGCCTGAAAAAGCATCACTGCCCCGCAAGAGACGCGCAGGGGCGCCAGAGGGCGAAAACTACAATGCGGGCAGTCCCGTCTTTCACCATCCTCAGACCCATGAACGTCATTCGATTCACCGACCTCTGTGCGCAAGGCAAGGCCGCCGGCCAGCGCGTCTTCATCCGTGCCGACCTCAACGTGCCGCAGGACGATGCCGGCCGCATCACCGAAGACACGCGCATCCGCGCCTCGGTGCCCTGCATCCAGCTGGCGCTCGACGCCGGCGCGGCCGTGATGGTCACCTCGCACCTGGGCCGCCCGACCGAAGGCGAGTTCAAGCCCGAAGACTCGCTGGCGCCCGTCGCCCAGCGCCTGGGCGAGCTGCTGGGCCGTGAAGTGCCGCTGGTGGCCAATTGGGTCGACGGCGTCGACGTCAAGCCCGGCCAGGTCGTGCTGCTGGAGAACTGCCGCGTCAACAAGGGCGAGAAGAAGAACGACGAAGCGCTGGCCCGCAAGCTGGCCGCGCTCACCGACATCTACGTGAACGACGCCTTCGGCACCGCCCACCGCGCCGAAGCCACCACCTACGGCATCGCCCAGTTCGCCAAGGTGGCCGCGGCCGGCCCGCTGCTGGCGGCCGAGATCGACGCCATCACCAAGGCGCTGGCCCAGCCCAAGCGCCCGCTGGTCGCCATCGTGGCGGGCTCGAAGGTCAGCACCAAGCTCACCATCCTCAAGAGCCTGTCGGCCAACGTCGACCAGCTGATCGTCGGCGGCGGCATCGCCAACACCTTCATGCTGGCCGCGGGCCTGAAGATCGGCAAGTCGCTGGCCGAGCCCGACCTGCTCGACCAGGCCAAGGCCGTCATCGACGCCATGCGCGCGCGCGGCGCCGACGTGCCGATCCCGGTCGATGTGGTCACGGCCAAGACCTTCGCGGCCGACGCGCCCGCCACCGTCAAGGCCGCCACCGATGTGGCCGAGGACGACCTGATCCTGGACATCGGCCCGAAGACCTCGGCCATCCTGGCCGCGCAGCTGCGCGAAGCCGGCACCATCGTCTGGAACGGCCCCGTGGGCGTGTTCGAGTTCGACGCCTTCGCGGGCGGCACGAAGGCCATCGCGCAAGCCATTGCCGAAAGCAGCGCCTTCTCGATCGCCGGCGGCGGCGACACCCTGGCGGCCATCGCCAAGTACGGCATCGAAAAGCAGGTCGGTTACATCTCGACCGGCGGCGGTGCCTTCCTCGAGGTGCTGGAGGGCAAGACCCTGCCGGCCTTCGAGATCCTGGCCAAGCGCGCAGCCGGCTGATTCCGGCGGCGGTCCGGCCACGGGAGGGAAATCCCCCGTGGCGACTGACTTCCGTTCGACACACAAAGTGTATACAGTAGCGAATACAAAACGGAGACCCCCTTCATGAGCTCGGACCGCATCCCCCGCCACGCCACCAAGATCGTCGCCACCCTCGGCCCCGCCTCCAGCACGCCGGAATTGCTGGAACAGATGATCCTGGCCAAGGTCAGCGTGGTGCGGCTGAACTTCAGCCACGGCACGGCGCAGGACCACATCGACCGCGCCACCATGGTGCGCGAGGCGGCCCGCAAGGCCGGCCGCGAAGTGGCCATCATGGCCGACCTGCAGGGCCCGAAGATTCGCGTCGGCAAGTTCGCGCAGGGCAAGATCTGGCTGGAGCCGGGCGCCAAGTTCGTGCTCGACGCCTCGCGCACCGAGCTGGGCGACGTCGACGCCGTCGGCCTCGACTACAAGGACCTGCCGCGCGACGTGAAACCCGGCGACAAGCTGCTGCTGAACGACGGCCTGATCGTGCTCACGGTCGATGGCGTCAAGGGCGAAGCGGTGCACACCACCGTCAAGCTGGGCGGCGAGCTGTCGAACAACAAGGGCATCAACAAGCAGGGCGGCGGCCTCACGGCGCCCGCGCTGACGGCCAAGGACATGGAAGACATCAAGACCGCGATGAGCTTCCAGGCCGACTACGTGGCCGTGAGCTTCCCCAAGAACGCCACCGACATGGAAATGGCGCGCCAGCTGTGCAACGTGGCGGCCGCCGAGTACGGCCACAAGCCCGGCATGATCGCCAAGATCGAGCGCGCCGAGGCCATTCCGAAGCTGGAAGAAATCCTGCGCGCCAGCGACGGCATCATGGTCGCCCGCGGCGACCTGGCCGTGGAAGTGGGCAACGCCGCCGTGCCGGCGCTGCAGAAAAAGATGATCCGCATGGCGCGCGACATGGACAAGGTGGTCATCACCGCGACCCAGATGATGGAGTCGATGATCACCAACCCCGTGCCCACCCGCGCGGAGGTCAGCGACGTGGCCAACGCCGTGCTCGACGGCACCGACGCCGTGATGCTCTCGGCCGAAACCGCCTCGGGCCGCTACCCGCTCGAGACCGTCCAGGAAATGAGCCGCATCTGCGAAGCCGCCGAGGCCGCCGAAGACAAGACGCTCGACGCCGACTTCAGCGGCAAGACCTACAGCCGCATTGACCAGTCGATCGCCATGGGCGCGCTGTTCACGGCGCACCACCTGGGCGCCAAGGCCATCGTGGCGCTGACCGAGTCGGGCTCCACCATCCTGTGGATGAGCCGCCACCGCGCGCACATCCCCATGTACGCCCTGACCTCGCGCCTGGCCACGCAGCGCAAGCTGGCGCTGTACCGCAACGTGCGCCCGCTGCTCATGGATTCGGAAAGCGACCGCGACACCGCGCTGCGCCAGGCCGAGAGCCACCTGAAGAAGCGCGGCATCGTGCAAAGCGGCGACGTGTACGCCATCACCTGCGGCGAGCCGATGGGCGCGCCCGGCGGCACCAACATGCTGAAGATCTGCAGAGCGAGCTGAGATCGTTCGCAGCAAAGCAAAGGCCGGCACATGCCGGCCTTTTTCATGGCGCCGTCTGGTTCAGCCGTTGCGGAACAGGAAGCTGTAGGCGTTGAGCGCGGGCACCCCGCCCAGGTGCGCATACAGCACCTTCGAGCCCGCCGGGAATTCGCCCAGGCGCACCTTCTCGATCATCCCGTGCATCGACTTGCCCTCGTACACCGGGTCGGTCAGCATGCCCTCGAAGCGCGCGCTCAACCGGATCGCCTCCAGCGTGCCTTCGTTCGGCAGCCCGTACTCGGGCCCGCCGAAGCGGCGGTCGAGCACCACGTCTTTCTCGGTGATGTCGCGGCCCAGCTCGACCAGCTCGGCCGTGTTTTTGGCGATGCGCAGGATCTGCTCGTAGGTCTGCTGCGGCTTGGCCGACGCGTCGATGCCGATCACGCGGTCGGCCCGGCCGTCGGCCGCGAAGCCCACCACCATGCCGGCCTGCGTGCTGCCCGTGACCGAGCAGACCACGATGTAATCGAACTTGAACCCGAGTTCGGCCTCCTGCTGGCGCACTTCCTCGGCAAAGCCCACGAAGCCCAGGCCGCCGCGCGGGTGCTCCGAGCAGCCCGCCGGGATCGGGAAGGGCTTGCCGCCGGCCGCGCGCACGTCGGCCATCGCCTGTTCCCAGCTCTGGCGGATGCCGATGTCGAAGCCAGCCGCGTCCAGCCGCACGTCGGCGCCGAGGATGCGCGACATCTCGATGTTGCCGACCCGGTCGTACACCGCGTCGGAGTAGTTGACCCAGTTCTCCTGCACCAGCACGCACTTCAGGCCCAGGTGCGCGGCCACGGCGGCCACCTGGCGTGTCTGGTTCGACTGGATGCCGCCGATCGACACCAGCGTGTCGTAGCCGCCTTCGAGCGCCTCGGGGATCAGGTACTCCAGCTTGCGCGTCTTGTTGCCGCCGAAGGCCAGGCCGCTGTTGCAGTCCTCGCGCTTGGCGTAGAGATCGACCTTGCCGCCCAGGTGGGCGCTCAGGCGCTTCAGCGGCTGGATCGGCGTGGGGCCGAAGGTCAGGGCGTGGCGGGGGAATTTCTTCAGGTTCATCGACGCAGCTCCAAAAGCGGTGAGGGGTTGAAGCTGTCGATCGTAGGAAGAAGGCTTTGCAATGTGCTTGCGAAGTTGGCTGGCTTCGTCGTTCAAAAGAAGGCAGGATGGCCATACAGAAGGCTTTTCATCCGGAAAGGAAGCCATGAGCACAACAAAGTTGCGCGTCCCGACGGAGCTCGACCGCACCGACCGCGCGATCCTGCGCGCCCTGCAGCGCGACGCCTCGGTGTCGAACGTGGCGCTGGCCGCCAAGGTGAACCTCAGCGCGCCGGCCTGCCTGCGGCGGGTCGAGCGGCTACGGGCCGCGGGCTTCATCAAGGGCGTGGTCGCCCTGCTGGACCCCGACGCGCTCGAGGTCGGCATGCTCGTGATGATCGGCGTGGTGCTCGACCGCTCCACGCCCGACTCCTTCGCTGATTTCGAGAAGGCGGCGCAGAAGGTGTCGGGCTGCCTCGAATGCCACGTCGTCACGGGCGAATTCGACTACTTCATGCTCGTGCGCACCCGCGACAACGACAGCTTCAACCGCCTGCATGCCGAGCAGCTGCTGTACCTGCCGGGCGTGCGGCAGATCCGGACTTTCGTGGTGCTCAAGCAGGTGCTGTCGACCACGCAGTTGCCGATCTGAAAAAGTTGAAAAAGAGCTGCGCGCCAGTACCCGTGGCGCCCGGGGTGGCGTCGGCCCTGTCCCACAAGGGGGCTCGGTAGAATCGGGGTAGTTTTCTCCCGACTTTCCGCCTTCTCTTTTTCCCGTCTTTTTCTATTCCCACGAGGTATTTCCCATGGCACTCGTCTCGATGCGCGAACTGCTGGACCACGCCGCCGCCAACGGCTACGGCATTCCGGCCTTCAACGTCAACAACCTCGAACAGGTCCAGGCCGTCATGGAGGCCGCCAAGGAAACCGGCGCGCCCGTCATTCTGCAGGCCAGCGCCGGCGCCCGCAAATACGCGGGTGAAGCCTTCATCAAGCACCTGATCCAGGCCGCCATCGAGCAGTACCCGAACATCCCGCTGGTGATGCACCAGGACCACGGCCAGAGCCCGGCCATCTGCCAGGGCGCGATCGACCTGGGCTTCTCGTCCGTGATGATGGACGGCTCGCTGCACGAAGACGGCAAGACGCCCGCCTCGTTCGACTACAACGTCGACGTGACACGCAAGGTGGTCGAACTGGCCCACAAGGTCGGCGTCACGGTCGAAGGCGAGCTGGGCTGCCTGGGCTCGCTCGAAACCGGCATGGCCGGTGAAGAAGACGGCATCGGCGCCGAAGGCGTGCTCGACCACGCGTCGCTGCTCACCGACCCCGAAGAAGCCGCCCAGTTCGTGAAGGCCACGCAGCTCGACGCACTGGCCATCGCCATCGGCACCAGCCACGGCGCCTACAAGTTCACGCGCAAGCCCACGGGCGACATCCTGTCGATCCAGCGCGTGAAGGAAATCCACGCCCGCCTGCCCAACACCCACCTGGTGATGCACGGCTCGTCGTCGGTGCCGCAGGACCTGCTGGAAATCATCCGCAAATACGGCGGCAACATGAAGGAAACCTACGGCGTGCCCGTCGAGGAAATCCAGGAAGCCATCAAGTACGGCGTGCGCAAGATCAACATCGACACCGACATCCGCCTGGCGATGACCGGCGCGGTGCGCAAGTTCCTGGCCGAGAACCCCGAGAAGTTCGACGCCCGCGAGTGGCTCAAGCCCGCGCGCGAAGCCGCCAAGCAGATCTGCAAGCAGCGCTACATCGAGTTCGGCTGCGAAGGCCAGGGCGCCAAGATCAAGGGCGACACGCTGCAGGTCGTCGCTGCCAAGTACGCCAAGGGCGACTTGGCGCAGCAAGTCATCTAACGAAGACAGACTGCGCGCCGCAGGCCACCGCTCGCGGTGGCTTTTTTCTGCGCGCACAATCCGCTTTTCCCGTCACCGTTTCCCAGCCGAGCATCCGTCCATGACCACCGTTCACACCTCTTCCATCCAGAGCCTGCCCCTGCTTGCGCGCGGCAAGGTGCGCGACAACTACGCCGTCGGCGAAGACCGCATCCTGATGGTCGCGAGCGACCGGCTCAGCGCCTTCGACGTGATCATGGGCGAGCCGATCCCCGGCAAGGGCGAGATCCTCACCAAGATGGCGCTGTGGTGGTTCGACCGCCTGGGCGCGCTGTGCCCCAACCACCTGACGGGCGAAGCGCCCGAGAGCGTGGTGCAGCCCGACGAGGTGGCGCAGGTCACGGGCCGCTCGATGCTGGTCAAGCGCCTGCGTCCGATCCCGGTCGAGGCCGTGGTGCGCGGCTACCTGGCCGGCAGCGGCTGGAAGGAGTACCAGGACAACCGCGCGGTCTGCGGCGTGCCGCTGCCCGAGGGCCTGACCAACGCGAGCAAGCTGCCGCGCCCGATCTTCACGCCCGCCGCCAAGGCCGCGGCCGGCGAGCACGACGAGAACATCAGCTACGAGCGCGTGGTCGAGGTCGTCGGCCCCAAGCTGGCCCAGCAGATCCGCGAGGTCAGCATCGCCATCTACGAGGCGGCGGCCCAGATCGCGCTCGCCAAGGGGATGATCATTGCCGACACCAAGTTCGAGTTCGGCCTGGACGAGAACGACACGCTGGTGCTGATGGACGAGGTGCTCACGCCCGACAGCTCGCGCTACTGGCCGGTCGAGGGCTACGAGGCCGCGCTGGCCGCCGGCACCAACCCGCCGAGCTACGACAAGCAGTTCGTGCGCGACTGGCTCGAAGCCACCAAGATCAACGGCAAGCCCTGGGACAAGACGCCCCCGGCGCCGCGCCTGCCGGCCGAAGTCATCGAGAAGACGGCCGCCAAGTACCGCGAGGCGCTGGACCGCCTCACCCACGGCTGATCCGGCTTTTCGTTTTTAGCGTGTCGTGCCGTTGCTGAGCAGCGCCACGGTGCGGCCGCTCGCATCGAGCAGCGCGAGCCGCCCCGGCGCCAGCCGGTAGCTGGCCGTGTTCTGCAGCGCCGACAGGAACTGCGCCTCGTTGGCGCCGCGCACCGGGTCGGCGCAGGCCATGCGCGTCGCGGCCATCTGGCCGAGCTTGAGCGACACGCCCGCGCGCGTGAACGATCCCGTGACGCGGTTGCAGCCGCCCGACCCGCTCACCCGTCCGCTGTTGCGATCGAACTGCAGCTGCGCATCGCCGCCCGGCGCGATGGGCTCGTCGCCCAGCTGCACCAGGCGCCACACCGGCCCTTCGATCGGCTCGTCGAGGCTGATGCCGCTGCCGCAACCGGTCAGGGCGGTCAGCAGCAGCGCGGCCGAGGCAATGGCGGGGAGCGCGGTACGGCGGGCGAAGGAACGCATGGCCAATTTTCCTTTTCAATCTGCAACAAGTTAAAACCGGCGCCATCGTATGCGACGCCGTGGCCGGTGCGAAGACAGGCCCGATGGCGCATCCGGGCTTCTTCAGGCCGCGAGGCTGGCGAGGGCCACGCCGCCCGCGAGGCGCGCCTCGACGCAGCGGCGCACGCTGGCCGGCGTGCCGTCCTGCGCCAGCAGCGCGGGCCACTCGGCCTGGGCCTGGCGCACGGTGTCGCGCGCGATGGCCATCAAGCGCGCCGGCCGAAGCAGCCCGGCCGCGCGCAGCAGCGCCTCCAGCGCCGCCCCGTCGAAGGCGCGCAGCGTGGCGTCGATGGCGCGGTTGACGCCGTAGTCGCGCGCCGGCACGTCCTCGAAGAAGGCGGCCACGCAGACCGGGTCGTACAGCGGCGCGAGCACCGGTGCCACGCCGTCGGGGTAGCGCAGCGCCCAGTTCTTCAGGTGCGCGTCGCTGTTGCCCAGCAGGATGAAGGCGACCAGGCGGCGCACGCACTCGCGCACGTCGGCCACTGGGTTCGGCGACAGGCGGTCGAGCACGCGCAGCATGGCGGGCCAGTCGGTGGCCAGGCCGCGGCCGTACTTCTGGCGCGGCTCGTACTGCAGCACCTGCGCGAACTCTTCCATGTGGATGCGCCCGCCCTCGGGCGTGCGGTCGAAGCGGCGCACCGCCAGGATCTGCGCGAAGGGCACCTGCTCGGGCAGGTCGGCGTCGGCACGGTCGATCACGTGGGCCTGCGCGCAGTCGAGGCCGAGCGCGCCGCACAGGCGGTAGCCGGTGTATTCGTTGGCGACCAGGTCGGGGTGGCGCGTGCTCGGCAGCTTGAGGATGAACGAGCCCGCCGCGCCGTGGCGCTTGACCACGTAGCGCCGCCCGTCCTGCACCGCCGAGAACTTGGTGACCACGCCGGGGATGGCGGCGGCGTCTTCCACCGGCATCTCGACGAAGCCGGGTTCGAGCACGTCGAGCCCCAGCGCCGTGTGCCAGTGGCGCACGGTGTCGGGAATGCCCTCGGACGTGGGCACGGGCTCGACCTCGAGCGCGCCCATGAGGTCGTGGCCGGCGGCGGCCAGCAGCTCGAACTCGTCGTCGGCTGTGCAACCGCGCTGCTGCGCCAGGCGCTCGCGGTTGTGGCCCTCGGGCAGCAGGTTCTGGAAGTAGCTGGGCCAGCGGCCGTCGCTGCGCGAGACGCGAGCGTCGCGCGCCGAGGCCAGGATCGCCCGCGTGGCCGCCTCGTCAGCGCCGCGGTAGGCCAGCGAGAGCGTGGGCCGGCCCGCATCGGCGATGTACGCCTCGTCGAAGGACACGCGCAGGATGTCGCCGTACTGCGAGAGGTACCCGATGGCGCGCCGCCTGCCACCGGGCAGGTGCAGCTGCATCCGCAGGTAGCGGATGCCCGTGTTGAAGGCGGCGCGCGTGCTCACCGCCTCACCGGTCCTCGTCGGCCAGGCTCTGCGCGATGGACGGCGGCGCGCCCACGCCCGCCGGCTGGCCGAGCAGGCGCCCGCCCGAGCGCACGAAGTCTTCGAGCTGCGGGCGCAGGCTGGCGGGCACGGGCATCAGCTCGAGCCCCAGCACGCGCGCCATTTCGAGCAGCGTCGACAGGCGCGGATCGATCTGCCCGCTTTCGATGCGCTGCACCGTCATGCGCGACAGCCCGGCGCGCGTGGCCAGCGCCTCCTGGCTCAGGCCGCCGGCCTTGCGGGCTTTTTCGAGTTCCTCGGTCAGTTGGAGCATTGCAATGCGCTTTTATCGGAAATTGAGTAGCAATGTTATCTATATGGGGCGGTGGCGGCAATAAAAAAGCGACCTACAGGTCGCTTTCTTGTTCGATTGCGCACTGAAAGGCGCAATGCGTCGTTCAGCCGTTCAGCTCAACACCACGCTGCTGAGGCGGCGGCGGTAAGTGGCCACCACCGGATCGTCCGGCGGAATCTGCCCGTCGGCGACCTTCACCTTCGGCGGCTCGATCACATCGAGGATCGCGATGTAGGTCTTGCGCGCGAGGTCTTCGCTCCAGGTCTTGTCGCGCATGAGGATGTCGAGCAGCTCGTCCATCGCGTCGGTCCAGCGCTGGGCGGCCATCAGCAGGCGGGCGCGGTTGAAGCGGGCGTCGAAGTCGCGCTTGTTGGCCGCGATCTTGTCGTCGAAGTCGCCCAGCGTCGGCGCCGAGCCGGTGACGGGTGCGGCGAAATCGATGGCGTCCATCCAGCGCTGCAGCGAATCGAAGCGGCGCACCAGCGTGGTCTTGGCGATCACCGGCGCAAAGGCGACCTTGGCGTCGTCGGTGCGGCCTTCCTGCAGCAGCAGCTTGATGTAGTCGAAGCGCGCATCGTCGTTGGCCGGGTCGGTGGCCACGGCGTGCTGCAGCTTCTCGAGCGCGCCCAGGGTGTCGCCCTCGGCCAGCGCTTCCTGCGCGGCGGCGCCTTCCGAAGCCGCCTCGGCTTCATCAGCGCCCGGTACGTGCTTGTCGAGGAATTCGCGGATCTTCTCGGCCGGAATGGCGCCCACGAAGCCGTCCACCGGCTGGCCGTCCTTGAACATCACGCAGAACGGGATGCTGCGCACGCCGAACATCTCGGACAGCTGCGACGAAATCTGCGGCACCTTGTCGGCGTCCAGCTTGGCCAGCGTGAAGCGGCCGGCGTACTCGGTTTCGAGCTTTTCGAGCACCGGGCCGAGCTGTTTGCAAGGGCCGCACCATTCGGCCCAGATGTCCAGCAGCACCGGCGTGGCGACCGAGCCTTCGATCAGCTCGGCCTGGAAATTTTCGAGAGTGATGTCGATCATCGGGAACAGCTGGGGGTGAAACGTAAAATTGAAACCATGAACGAAACCATTCAGGTCGGTGTAGTGATGGGCTCGAACTCCGATTGGGAGACGATGCGCCACGCGGTCGAGATTCTCCAGCAATTCGGAATCAGCCACGAAGCGAAGGTGGTCTCGGCCCACCGGATGCCCGATGCGCTGTTCGCGTACGCCGATAGCGCCGCCGGGCGCGGGCTCACGGCGATCATCGCCGGGGCGGGCGGCGCGGCCCACCTGCCGGGCATGCTGGCCTCCAAAACCACGGTGCCGGTGCTCGGCGTGCCGGTGGCCAGCCGCCACCTGCAGGGCGTCGATTCCCTCTACAGCATCGTGCAGATGCCCAAGGGCGTGCCCGTGGCCACCTTTGCCATCGGCACCGCCGGCGCGGCCAACGCGGCGCTGTTCGCCGTGGCCATGCTGGCGGTGAACAACCCGGCGCTGCGCGCCAAGCTCGACGCCTTCCGCACGGCCCAGACCGCCGCCGCGGAGGCCATGGTGCTGCCACCGCCCGAAGCGGGCGCGGCGGTGTCGCCCTTCTCGCCGCAAGGCGGGGGTGCGCTGTGAGCACCGGCCATTCGGGCGACCTGCCCATCCTCCCGGGCGCCACGCTCGGCGTGCTCGGCGGCGGCCAGCTCGGGCGCATGTTCGCGCACGCGGCCCAGCGCATGGGCTACTTCACCGCGGTGCTCGACCCCGATGCCGACAGCCCCGCCGGCCGCGTGAGCCACCACCACATCCACACCGACTACGCCGACGTCGACGGCCTGGCCCGCCTGGCCGGCCTGGCCGACGCGGTGACCACCGAGTTCGAGAACGTGCCCGCGCCCTCGCTGGAGCACCTGGCGGTGGCGCGGCCGGTGTCGCCCGCCGCCTCGGCCATCGCCATCGCGCAGGACCGCATCGCCGAGAAGGCGCACTTCACGCGCTGCGGCGTGCCCTGCGCGCCCTATGCCGTCATCGAGACCGCGGAGCAACTGGCCGCGGTTGATGACCAGCTGCTGCCCGGCATCCTCAAGACCGCCCGCCTGGGCTACGACGGCAAGGGCCAGCAGCGCGTGAAGACGCGCGCCGAGCTGGTCGAGGCCTGGCAGGCCGCCGGCTGCGTGCCCTGCGTGCTCGAGAAGATGCTGCCGCTCGAATTCGAGTGCTCGGTGATCCTGGCGCGCGGCCGCGACGGCCAGATCGTGCACTTCCCGCCGCAGCGCAACCTGCACCGCGACGGCATCCTCGCCGTGACCGAGGTGCACCCGCAGAACATGCCCAAAACCGTGGCGCAGGGCGCGGTCAATTCCGCCAAGAGCATCGCCAGCGGCCTCGATTACGTGGGCGTGCTGTGCGTCGAATTCTTCGCGCTGGCCGACGGCTCGCTGGTGGTCAACGAAATGGCGCCGCGCCCGCACAACAGCGGCCACTACACCATGGAAGCCTGCGACGTGTCGCAGTTCGAGCTGCAGGTGCGCACCCTCGCCGGCCTGCCGCTGACCGCGCCGCGCCAGCACAGCCCCGCCGTCATGCTCAACCTGCTGGGCGACCTGTGGTTCCCGGGCGGCGAGGGCGACGGCGCCAAGCCGGTCGCGCCGCGCTGGAGCGAGGTGCTCGCCCTGCCCGGCACCCACCTGCACCTGTACGGCAAGCTGGCGCCGCGCCGCGGCCGCAAGATGGGCCACCTGACCCTCACCGGCGCCACGCTCGAGAGCGTGCGCGCCAATGCCTCGCAGGCCGCGCTGCTGCTGGGCCTGCCGGCGCTCGCATGATTCTCGACGGCCACGCTCCCGACGCCATCGCCGAGGCCGCGCGCGTGCTGCGCGCGGGCGGACTGGTCGCCTTCCCGACCGAGACCGTCTACGGCCTGGGCGCCGACGCCAGCAGCGACACCGCCGTCGCCGGCATCTTCGTGGCCAAGGGCCGGCCGGCCGACCATCCGCTGATCGTCCACGTGGCGGCGGGCGCCAAGGGCGCGCAGGCGCTGTCGCGCTTCGCCCAGCCGCTGCCGCCTTTCGCGCAGAAACTCGTGCAGGCCTTCTGGCCCGGCCCACTCACGCTGATCGTCACGCGCCAGCCCGGCGTGGGCACGGCGGCGGCCGGCGGGCAGGACACCATCGGCCTGCGCTGCCCCGCGCACCCGGTGGCGCAGGCGCTGCTCGAAGCCTGCGCCGAGCAGGGCGTGCCCGGCCTGGCGGGGCCCAGCGCCAACCGCTTCGGCCGCGTCAGTCCGACCACGGCGCAGCACGTGCACGACGAGTTCGGCGACGCGCTGCTCGTCGTCGACGGCGGCGCCTGCGAAGTGGGCATCGAATCGACCATCGTCGACTGCAGCCGCGGCGCGCCCGTGCTGCTGCGCCCGGGCCTCATCACGCGCGACCAGATCGAGGCCGCCGTCGGCGAGCCGCTGCGCGACCGCGAGGTGCTCGACACGCCCGACCCGCGCGCCTCGGGCACGCTGGAGGCGCACTACGCGCCCGACGCCAAGGTGCGGCTGATGGACCCCAAGGCCATCCAGACCGGCCTCGATGTGCTCGGCGCCAACGCCGCGCACATTGCCGTGTGGACGCGCAGCGCGGTGCGCAGCCGCTCGCAGCGCGTGCTGCTGCGGCGCATGCCCGACGACGCGGCGGCCACCGCGCAGCAGCTGTTCGCGGTGCTGCGCGAGTTCGACGCGCAGGGCGTGAAGCTGATCTGGGTCGAGACGCCGCCCGACACGCCCGAGTGGGAAGGCGTGAAAGACCGCTTGCAGCGCGCTGCAGCGGCCTGATCAACGCCTTTTAGGCCGCGGGGCTCAGCCCCCGGCCGCCAGCACTCCCTGGAAGAACCCGCGCGCTGCCGCCAGGCAGAACGGTGGCGCCAGCGTGCCGTGGTAGGCCGCGGTCACGGCGCGCGCCTTGTCGGTGGCGCTGCCCGGCGTGCTCTGTGCCAGCAGGTCCTTGGCCTGCGCGAAGCCGGCGCGTGCGGCCGAATAGCTGTCGGTGGTGCCGCGGTCTTCCAGGTCGACCACCGCGAGCGCGGCGGCCGGCATGCCCTTGGCGCGGAAGTAGCCGGCCGTGGCGCGCGTGCTCAGGAAGTTCACGGTCGGGTCGTTCGCGCCGCTGCACAGCAGCATCGGCTTGGTCGGCACCCAGTTGCGCAGGTCGTTGGCGATGGCCGCCTTGCGGAAGCCCGTGGCGGGCTTGCAGTCCAGCGGCGTGGCCGAACTCAGCGACGCGGCCGTGGCCGGCAGCGCGTTGCCGGGGCAGGGGGCCGACTGGATGTCGGTGGCCGCCTGCGTGAGGAAGCTTTGCTTGATGAGGTTGTTGGCGCCGTAGAAGATCGCCAGCTCGGGGCTCACCGGGCCCGGCTTGCCGTCGGCCGGGAACAGCGCCAGCTGCGGCAGCTTGCCGCTGGAGAACAGCGTGCCCGGCGTGAGGGTGGGCAGCAGGGTGTCGATGCCGGTGGCGTACTGCGCTTCGTAGACGTCGCTGGTGCTGTTGTAGACGTTGCCGAACTGCTGCTGCCAGCTGGTCGACAGCAGCGGCACGAACAACGTGGCGCCCAGCGCCGGCCAGCCCAGGTAGGTGTAGTCGGTCAAGAGGCTGATGGCCGAGGGCGCGGCCAGCGGGGCCGAGGCCGTCACGGTCTTGCCGGTGGCCTGCATCTCGCGGTGCGCGGCCATCGCCACGTAGCCGCCCTGCGAATAGCCGGTGATGAACAGCGAGCCGGCGTCGTTCGCGCCGATGTCCGAGAAGGTCTTGCGCGCCGCGGTGAGCGCATCGACCATGTCCTTGCCCTGCTGCTCGCCGTTGAGGTAGGGGTGGTAGGGCAGCGTCGACTTGTCGTAGCCCGCGTAGTTGGGCGCCACCACGATGTAGCCCTGCGCCGCGAACATGGCCGCGACCATCAGGCCCTCGCCGGCGGCCGGCTGGGTGGTGTCGGTCCACTTGGCGAGGTTGTAGTTGCGCGCCGGCGTGGTGCCGTGCGCGTACAGCACCACGGGGCGCGCCCCGCTGCAGGCGACGTCGGAACCCGAGGGCACCATGATCGCGGCGGTGGCGTTGGTGGCTTCGTTCTTGCCGCCGACGGTGCGGTATTCGAGGTAGCGCATGTCGACGCCGCACTTGGGCGCGCCGGTGACCTGCAGCAGCGCCTTGCCCTGGTCGGAGGCCTGCAGGCTGGCTCGGAACTGGTCGGCCGTGAGCTTGGTGCCCTGCTCGGGCGGGCTGGTGACGACCGAGCCGCGCCCGGTGTCGCTGCCGCCGCCCGGCGGCGGAAAGCCGATGCCGATGCCGCCCCCACCGCTGCCCCCGCCGCAGGCGGCGAGCAGCAACGTGGCGCCGGCGAGCGTCGCCGCGGCGGTGACCCGGCGGGCCGGGAAGGACGAGGGCTGTGAATGCCGTGGGTGCTGCAAGGTCAAGGCGCGTCTCCTGGAGTTGTATCGAAAACGAACGAGCGTCCGATTCTGGGCAGCGCCATGGCCGCGCGCAAGCAGCGTTTGCGAGCAGAACCTATTCAGTAGCGGGGCGGCTCAGGCCCCGTCCGAATCACTGGTCCTGCGCGGTCCAGTCGATCAGCGCGTCGAAGGCGGCGCGCGCGGCGCCGGCGTTCTCGCCGTTGGCGATGGCCACCAGCACGTAGCGCCGGCCGCTCGCGCCGTGCACGTAGCCGGCCACGCCCGAGGCGTCGCGCAGCGTGCCGGTCTTCAGGTGCGCCGCGCCGCCCGAGCGCAGCGTGCGCCGCTTCAGCGTGCCGTCCACGCCCATCGCGGGCAGCGAGGCCACCAGCTCGGGCATCACGGGCGAGCGCCACGCCACCTGCAGCATCTTGCCGAGCGCGGCGGCGCTGATGCGCTCGTCGCGCGACAGGCCCGAGCCGTTCTCGAACACCGGCGACGCCTCGCCGGTGCCGATGCGCTCGCGCCACCACTGGCCCAGCGCGCTGCGCGAAGCCTCGAAGGTGCCGCGCTGCTTCTGCGTGAGGCCCAGCGTGAGGAACACCTGCTGCGCCATCACGTTGTTGCTGTACTTGTTAATGTCGCGCACCACCTCGGCCAGCGGCGGCGATTCGAAGTCGAAGGCCGGCTTCAGGCCCGCGGGCACGCGGCCCTCGCGCATCTGGCCGCCCACGCGCCCGCCCATCTCGGCCCACATGCCGCCGATGGCGCGCAGGCTGTAGGTGCGCGGGTCGGCGTAGGCCACGGCCCAGCTCTTCTCGCCGCAGCCCGTGGGAAAGCCGCCGTTGAAGCGGATGCGGTTCACGTCGCTGAAGTCGGGCTTGAGCGCACCGCGCCAGTCGCCGCATTCGCCGGGCGCCAGCGGCACCGTCGGCGGCATCGCCACGCTGGCCAGCGGGGGCTCGTAGCTCACGCGCGCGTACTGGCCCGCGCGGTCGGGCGCGAAGGTCATGTTCACCGACTTGAAGTTCACCAGCAGCGCATCGGGCGAGGCGTTGTAGGGGCGCAGCGGCTCGCCGTCGAAGGCGGCCGGGTCGTTCTCGACCGTGGTCTCGAAGGCGCTGCGGTCGATCACGATGTCGCCGCTCACGGTGGTGATGCCCAGGCCCTGCACGTGGCGCAGCAGCAGCCACACGCGCTCCAGCACCAGCTTGGGATCGCCCTGGCCCTTGATGTAGAGGTTGCCGTTGAGCACGCCGTTGGCCACCGTGCCCTCGACGTAGACCGGCGTGTTCCAGCTGTAGGCCGGGCCGAGCAGGTCGAGCGCCGCGTAGGTGGTCACCAGCTTCATGATCGAGGCCGGGTTCACCGGCACCTGCGAACGCCATGCCAGGCGCGGCGCGCGGCCCGCGTCGGCATCGGCCACGAGCAGGGTCACGGCCTCGCGCGACACCTTGGCGCGCGCGAGGGCGGCATCGACCTGGGGCGGAAGGGCTTGCTGGGCGAAGGCGCCGGCCGGGGCCAGCAGGGCGAGGGTCAGCGCGAAGGTCTGCGCACGGCGGGAGGCAAAAGGCATCCGCCGATTATCCCGGCGGGAAAACGTGCAACTTCGCGTGGTACAGCAGCATGATCGTCTTGGCGTCAGCGATGCGGCCGTCGGCCACCATGGCCAGCGCCTCGTCGATGCGCAGTTCGAGCACCTCGATGTCCTCGCCCTCCTCCGCCAGCCCGCCGCCCGCGCCGACGCGCATCGAGGCCTCGTAGGGCGCGACGAAGAAGTGCAGCTTCTCGGTCACCGAGCCCGGGCTCATGAAGCTCTCGAACACCTTCTGCACGGTGCCGAGCCGGTAGCCCAGTTCTTCTTCCACCTCGGCGCGGATGCGCGCCTCGGGCGCGGCGTTGTCCAGCAGGCCCGCGGCCGCCTCGATCAGCAGGTCGTCGTGGCCGTTGACGAAGGCCGGGTAGCGGAACTGCCGCGTGAGCAGCACCGTGCGCTGGCCCAGGTGATACGGCAGCAGCGTGGCGCCGTTGCCGCGGTCGTAGGTCTCGCGGTGCATGCGCTGCCACTCGCCGTCATTGCGCCGCCAGTCGAAGGCGGTGGTGCGCAGCGTGTACCAGTTGTCGGACAGGAGGGTGACTTCGTGCACCCGGACGCGGTCATGGAGGGTCATGGCGGCGAGCATAGAACCGAGTTCGTGCAATATCAAGAAGATTCGTGCAATAACGTGCAAACACGTTACCATCGGCCCATGCTCACCCGACCGCGCAAGCAACACATCCTCTCAGTCCTGCGGCGCGACGGCCAGGTCGTCGCCAAGGCGCTCAGCGAGGAACTGGCCCTGTCCGAAGACACCATCCGCCGCGACCTGCGCGAGCTCGCGGCCGAAGGGCTGCTGCAGCGCGTGCACGGCGGCGCGCTGCCGGTCGCGGCGGCCGAGGCCGACTTCAGCGGGCGCCAGCAGCTCGCGCCCGACGAAAAAGTGGCCATCGGCCGCGCCGCCGCGCGCCTCGTGAAGCCGGGGCAGGTGGTGTTCATCGACGGCGGCACCACGGCCGTGCAGCTGGCGCGCCACCTGCCGCTCGCGCTGCAGGCCACGGTGGTCACGCACAGCCCGTCGGTGGCGGTCGAGCTGGCGGCGCACGCCGGCATCGAGGTGGTGCTGATCGGCGGGCGCCTCTTCAGGCATTCGATGGTGGCGGTCGGCGCGGCGGCCATGGCGGCCATTTCACGCATCCATGCCGACACCTACTTCATGGGCGCCACCGGCGTGCACGCCGAGGCGGGCCTGACCACGGGCGACGCGGAAGAGGCCGAGATCAAGCGCGCCCTGATGGCCGCGGCGGCCGAGACCGTCGTGCTGGCTTCGTCCGAAAAGCTCGGGGCCGCGTCGGCGTGGGTGGTGAACCCGCTGGCGGACGCGACGCAGCTGCTGGTGGCGCCGCAGGCCTCCGAGCAGGTGCTGGCGCCGCTGCGCGCGGCCGGGCTGGCGATCCTGCGCGCCGACGAGGCCGGCTGATTCGCCCCGCCCCTGCGCGGCCGGGGCCTGCCCTCGATAATGGCGGGATGCCCGCCGCGCCCCCGCAGACCTCCCCGCCCCTCCTGTCTCCCCGCATGCTCGGCATCGGCGCGGCCGTGGTCACCGTCGTGGTCTGGACCGCCTTCATCCTCATCGCGCGCGCCTCGGCCGCGCGCTCGCTCACGCCCTTCGACCTGGCCTTTGCGCGCATGTGCGGCGCCAGCCTGGTGCTGGTGCCCTGGGGCGCGTGGCTGGCGACGAAGCACCGCGGCGCGGTGTCCTCGTTCTTCGGGTTGTCGCCGCTGTCGCTGCGCGTGACGGCCACCGCCGGCATCTTCGGCGGCGTGGCCTACGCGCTCATCGCCTACAGCGGCTTCTTCTTTGCGCCGGCCGGCCATGCCGCCGTGCTGATGCCCGGCAGCCTGCCGCTGTGGACCACGCTGCTGGCCGCGCTGGTGCTGCGCGACCGCATCACGCCCACGCGCGCCATCGGCCTGGCGATGATCGTCGCGGGCGACCTCGTGGTTGGCGGGCGCAGCCTGCTGCATGCCTTCGAGGGCGGCGAGGTCTGGAAGGGCGACCTGATGTTCATGGGCGCCGCCTTCTGCTGGGCCTGCTACAGCGTGGTGGCGCGCCGCCACGGCCTGGACGCGGTGCGCGCGACCATCGCCATCACCGTGTTCGCGCTCATGACCTATGTGCCGGTCTACACCTTGCTGGTGGCCTCGGGCGCGGTCGTGAGCCACATCGGCAGCGCGCCGTGGGGCGAGGTCGCATTCCAGATGGCCTTCCAGGGCATCGGCTCGGTGGTGATCTCGGGCATCACCTTCACCAAGATGATCCAGCACTTCGGCCCCGTGCGCACCACCATGATCACGGCGCTGGTACCGGGCCTGTCGGCCTTCGGCGCGGTGCTGTGGCTCGGCGAACCGATGCACTGGAGCCTGGTCGCCGGGCTCGCGCTGGTGACGGCCGGCATCCTGTTCGGCGTGCGCGCGGCGGTCGTGCGCGTGGCGCCGGTCTGCCCGACGCCGTGCCCGGCGGGAATGGGGCGTCCGAATGTCTGACAAGCTGCTGGCCTTCGACACGAGCACCGAGCACCTGTCGGTCGCGGTGCGCCACGGCGACCGCGTGCTGGCGCACAGCGGCGTGGGCGGCGCGCAGGCGTCGAGCACGCTGCTGCCGCTGATCCGCGAGCTGCTCGCCGACGCGGGGCTCGCGCTGGCCGAGCTCGACGCCATCGTCTTCGGGCGCGGCCCGGGCTCCTTCACCGGCCTGCGCACCGCCTGTTCGGTGGCGCAGGGCCTGGCCTTCGGCGCCAAGGTGCCGCTGTTGCCGGTCGACACCCTGCTGGCCGTGGCCGACGAGGCCCGCCATGCCTTCGGCGCACAGCGCGTGGTGGCCGTGCTCGACGCGCGCATGGACCAGCTCTACGCCGCGCACTACGACTTCGCCACCGCCGGCCCGTTCGGCGGCGACCCCGAGCCGCTGCTGCTCGCCCCCGAGGCGCTCGAGGTGCCGGCCGGCTGGGCGCTCGCCGGCAACGCCTTCACCGCCTACGGCCCGCGTCTGGCGAGCGCCACGGCCCGCCACGAAGTGCTGCCCACGGCCGCCGCCATGCTGCGGCTGGCGCCCGCGCTGCTCGCGGCCGGACGCACCGTGCCCGCCGCGCAGGCCTGGCCGCTGTATGTTCGCGATAAAGTGGCGCAAACCACCGAGGAACGCGCCGCCATCAAGGCGGCGGCCGCCGTTCCGCCGAACCCTGCATGAGCGCCGTCCTCCAGTCCGTCGAAGCCCGTCTTGAACCGCTCACCGTCGAGCGGATCGATGCCGTGTGCGCGGTCGAGCAGACGGCCTACACGCACCCCTGGACGCGCGCCAACTTCACCGATTCGATGGCCGTGGGCTACCACTGCCAGTGCCTGCTGGCGCCCGGCGTGGCGCCGGGTGTCGAATCGCCCTGCACCAGCCTGGGCGAAACGCTGATCGGCTACTTCGTCGCCATGAAGGGCGTGGACGAGGTGCACCTGCTCAACATCACCGTGGCGCCGGCCTTCCAGCGCCAGGGCTGGGCGCCGCTCATGCTCGAGGCGCTGGCCGGCTGGTCGCGCGGCGAGGGCGCGCTGTGGCTGTGGCTCGAGGTGCGCGAAAGCAACCGGCGCGCGCTCGACATCTACCTGCGACAAGGCTTTCGCAGCGTCGGCGTGCGCAAGGGCTACTACCCGGCGTTCGACGGCAAGCGCGAAGACGCGGTCGTCATGAGCATGCGCCTCAACGAAACAGGCTCCGCCTGGGGAGCTTTGCGATGACGGACACCGCGGTCCACACCCTGCGCCTGGACGCGCGCCAGCGCGCCATGCTCGACGAGATGGGCGTGAAGGTCTGGTGGCCCGTGCCGCCGGAACCCGAGATCGAAGTCGAAGCCGAGCCAGAAGCTCCCGTGGCCGCTGATTCCGGCATGCCCGACATGCCCGAAGGTCCGCCGCTGGAGCTCGACGATCGCGACCAGTCGTACGATGCGCCGCCTCCGCCACGCCCGGCCCCGGCGCCTGTCGCCCGCCCCGTGGCCGCGCCGGCGCCGCGTCCCGTGGCAGCGCCGCCCGTCGCGCAAGGCGCCGCCGTGCTGGTCGAAGCACCCTGCCGCCTGTACGCCGACAAGGCCGATGCCGCGGCGCCGGTGCAGGGCGGCTGGCTGGTCGTGGCCGACATGCCCCCCGAGGCCGACGGCCGCCACGGCGAGCCCTTCGCGGGCGACGCCGGCCGCCTGCTCGACAACATGCTGCGCGCGCTGAAGCTGCACGACGGCCGCACGCCCGTGCACCTGATGCGCACGCACCGCGGCGTGGCCGCTGGCCAGCCCGGCGCCCCGCAGCCGATCGACGCCGCCTTCGACGCCCACGCGGCGGCGCTGGCGCCCTGCGTCGTGCTGGCGATGGGCCCACTGGCCGCGCAGAGCCTGATGCAAAGCCGCGATCCGCTGGGCAAGCTGCGCGGTCGTGCCGTGCCGCTAGCGTCGGCCAACGGCGTGCCGGTGGTGGCCACCTACCACCCCGCCTACCTGCTGCGCAACCCGGCCGACAAGGCCCGCGCCTGGGCCGACCTGTGCCTGGCGGCAGAGCAGGCCACCCCTACGGCCTGAGAGCGGCGGGCGGGGTCCGTAAAATCGGGCCCCATGACTTTCCTCGACAAGCTGGCCGCTGCACAGCAAACCAACGGTTCGTTGCTCTGCGTGGGCCTCGACCCGGAGCCCGCCAAATTCCCGGGGGCGTACAAGGGCGACGCCAGCCGCATCTATGACTTCTGCGCGCGCATCGTCGACGCGACGGCCGACCTGGTCATCGCCTTCAAGCCCCAGATCGCCTACTTCGCGGCCCACCGCGCCGAAGACCAGCTCGAACGCCTGATGGAGCACATGCGCCGCAACGCGCCCCATGTGCCCACCATCCTGGACGCCAAGCGCGGCGACATCGGCTCCACCGCCGAGCAGTACGCGCTCGAAGCCTTCGAGCGCTACGGCGCCGACGCCGTGACCCTGTCGCCCTTCATGGGCTTCGACTCGGTCGCGCCGTATCTCCAGTACGAAGGCAAGGGCGCCTTCCTGCTGTGCCGCACCAGCAACCCCGGCGGTTCCGACCTGCAGGGCCAGCGGCTGGCCAGCGTCGAGGGCCAGCCCTTCCTGTACGAGCACGTCGCCCGCCTGGCGCAGGGCCCGTGGAACCTCAACGGCCAGCTCGGCCTCGTGGTGGGCGCGACCTACCCGGCCGAGATCGAGCGCGTGCGCGAACTCGCGCCGACGGTGCCGCTGCTAATCCCGGGCGTCGGTGCCCAGGGCGGCGACGCGGTCGCCACCGTGCGCGCCGGCTGGCGCGCCGACGCGCCGATCATCGTGAACTCGTCGCGGGCCATCATCTACGCCTCGTCGGGCGAAGACTTCGCCGATGCGGCGAAGAACGCCGCGCGCACCACGCGCGACGCATTGGAAGCAGCGAAGCCCTGACGGGCCTTCAGTTTCTGCGCAGGCGGGTGAAGAGCTCGAATTCCCAGTTGCGCATGCCAAGGAGCAGGGTGTAGCCCTCGCGGTCCTTGGCCGACAGCTTCTGGTCGGTCTGGTGCTGCTGCGCGAAGTCTTGTGCCACGCGCTGCAGCCGCTCCATGAAGGCGGGCGCCAGCGACCGGCTGATCGAGCCGTGCACCAGCAGCAGCCCTTCGGCCGGGCCGTCGAAACCGCCCTTGTAGTAGTCGAGCACCACGTTCTCGCGGAAGAACTCCATCACCGGGCCGTGCGGGCGCCAGCGGAAGGTCTTGGCGAGCTTCAGGCGGTACCGGTTGAGCGGGCGCAGCTCGATGATGCCGATGCGGTCCAGTTGCGCCAGGCAGCCGATGCACTCGGCCTCGGTGATCCGGTACGACGCCACGATCTGCTCCAGCGTCCACTGGCTCAGCACGCTGATCGCCACCAGCAGCAGCTTCTTGTCCTTGACCACGGCCTTTTCCTGCTCGTGGGTCAGCTCCTTCAGCAGCGGCTGGGCGTCGGCCACGCGCCGCGCCAGCTCCGCGAAATCGATCTTCAGGGCGCGGCAGATCGCATCGACGCGCGACAGCGGCATGTCGCTCTTGGCCAGCATGCGCTTGACGCTGGACTCCGCCATGTCCAGCGACCGGGCCAGGTCGGCATACGTCATGCGGGCGCTTTTGAGTTCGTTCTTGAGGGCCTGGACCAGATCGACGGTGGTGCTCATGAAGGGAGGGTACGGGTTGAAGGTATAGAAAAAGGATACCGAAGGGAGTGAAATAGTGCCTCGTATCGATTCTCGATGCCTGGGGAAGGGCTGGCAACTAGATTCCACCCGCCAGCCACCACCCCACCGAGGAACGCCATGCTTCTGCCCACCCTGACACGCCGCGAACGCGGACTGTTGTTCACCTTCGCGCTGCTCTTGCTGATCGCCTTCTTCGGCCCGGCGCTGCCGGCCGCCGACGTGGCGATCGCCTCCGTGTTCGCCGACAACCGGCCGCTGTTCCACCTGCCCAACGCGATGGACGTGCTGAGCAACCTGCCGTTCCTGGCGATCGGCTGCCTGGGGCTGTACCGGCTCAACCGCATCGACCGCTCTCACCAGGAGGCGCTGGCCGGGTTCCCGCTGGCGCCGCCCGCCAACGACCCGCCGGACAACACGCTGGACTGCGCCTGGCTGTTCTTCGCCGGCCTGATCGCCACCGCCGCCGGTTCGGCCTTCTATCACCTGCTGCCCGACGCGCCCCGCCTCGCCGCCGACCGCGCCGGCATGGCCGTGGCCTTCGCGGGCCTGATCGGCATCGCCGTCTGCGAACGCGTCAGCCAGCGCGCTGGCTGGCCGGCCGCCTGGTTCGTGCTCACGGCCGGCCTGCTGGCGGCCGAGGTCTGCCAGGAAACCGGCAATGTGCTGCCCTGGGCGCTGGTGCAGTTCGGCGGCATGGCGGTGGTGCTCACGCTGGCGCTGGCCACGCCGATGCGCGGCGCCGTCGGGCTCAAGCTGGGCTGGGTGATCGCGTTCTATGTGGTGGCCAAGGCCTTCGAACTGGGCGACCACGCCATCTACGAAGCCACCGGCCACCTCGTGTCGGGCCACACGCTCAAGCACCTGGTGGCGTCGCTGGCCGGCCTGCCTGTGCTGATGGCGCTGTACCGCCTCGAAAAGGGCTGGCGCGCCACCCTGCTGCGGCACAATCCCGACCCAGCCGCCATCGCGGCATGACGCGGCTTGGCCACTGGAACGCCCGTGGCGCAGCGGTAGAAGACAAAGAGGAGATTGCATCGCATGACAACCCCCGCCGCCGCCGCGACTGCGCCCGTGGTGCATGAGCCCAACGTCCACGCGAACCAGTTCGCCCTGCTCGGCCAGCGGCGCTTCGCGCCCTTCTTCTGGACCCAGTTCGCGGGGGCCGCGAACGACAACCTCTTCAAGTTCGCCTTCACCGTCATGGTGACCTACCAGCTGCAACTGAGCTGGATGCCGCCGGCCATGGCGGGGCTGGTGATCGGTGCGCTGTTCATCCTGCCTTTCCTGCTGTTCTCGGCCACGGCCGGGCAGCTGACCGACAAGTTCGACAAGACGAAGATGATCCGCTTCGTCAAGAACCTCGAGATCGCGATCATGCTGATCGCTGCCTGGGGTTTCGTGCGCGCCGACGCGGTGGTGCTGCTGGGCTGCGTGTTCCTCATGGGGCTGCACTCCACGCTGTTCGGGCCCGTCAAGTTCGCCTACCTGCCGCAGGTGCTCGACTCGCGCGAGCTCACGGGCGGCAACGGCATGGTCGAGATGGGCACTTTCGTCGCCATCCTGCTGGGCCAGGTGGCGGGCGGGCTGCTGGTGGCGATGCCGCAGATCGGCCACACCACGGTGGCCGTGGCCTGCCTGCTGCTGGCGCTGGTGGGGCGCGGCGTGGCGCAGGCCATTCCGCCCGCGCCGGCCACCGACCCGAGCCTGGTCATCAACTGGAACCCCTTCAGCGAAACCTGGCGCAACCTGATGCTGGCGCGCGAGAACATCGTGGTGTTCCGCTCGCTGCTGGGCATCTCGTGGATGTGGTTCTTCGGCGCGGTGTTCCTGAGCCAGTTCCCCAGCTTCGCAAAGGAAGTGCTGCACGGCGACGAGCAGGTGGCGTCGCTGCTGCTGGTGGTGTTCTCGGTGGGCATCGGCGTGGGCTCGCTGCTGTGCGAGACGCTGAGCCGCCGACAGGTGGAAATCGGCCTGGTGCCGCTGGGCGCTATCGGCATGAGCGTGTTCGCGATCGACCTGTACTTTGCCTCGCGGGCCTTGCCGCCTTCGGCCGGCATGGGCCTGGGCGCTTTCGTCCACCAGGCCGCGCACTGGCGCGTGATGGCCGACCTCGCGCTGCTGTCGCTCTTCGCGGGCCTGTACAGCGTGCCGATGTACGCGCTGATCCAGCTGCGCAGCCAGCCCACGCACCGCGCACGGATCATCGCGGCGAATAACATCCTCAACGCGCTCTTCATGATCGGCAGCTCGGTGCTGGCGGGCGCGCTGCTGGGCGCGGGCTTCACCATTCCGCAGATCTTCCTGTTCACCGGCATCGCCAACGCGGTGGTGGCGTTCTACATCTTCATGCTGGTGCCCGAGTACCTGCTGCGCTTCGTGGCCTGGGTGCTGTCGCGCTTCGTGTACCGCTTCGACATCAAGGACGATCAGCACATTCCCACCGAGGGCGCCGCCGTGCTGGTGTGCAACCACGTGAGCTTCATCGACGCGGTGCTGCTGATGGCCGCAAGCCCGCGCCCGATCCGCTTCATCATGGACCACCGCATCTTCAAGGTGCCGGTGCTCGGCTGGCTGTTCAAGCTGGCCAAGGCCATCCCGATCGCGCCGCAGAAGGAAGACCCGGCCGCGTACGAGGCGGCCTTTGCCAAGGCCATCGGCGTGCTGCGCGAGGGCGACCTGCTGGGCATCTTCCCCGAAGGCGCGATCACGCGCGACGGCGAGCTGCAGCCCTTCAAGGGCGGCGTGATGAAGATCCTCGAAGGCGCGCGCGCCGAAGGCATCGAGCCGCCCGTGGTCCCGATGGCGCTGACCAACCTCTGGGGCTCGTACTTCAGCCGCATCGAACTGCGCGGCGGCCAGCAGGTCGCCATGGCCAAGCCCTTCCGTCGCGGCGTCTTCAGCCGCGTGGGCCTGCGCGTCGGCCACCCCGTGGCGCCGCAGGAGGTGCAGCCCGAGACGCTGCGCCAGCGCGTGGCCGGCCTGCTGGCCTCCTGAGGCGTGCACCCCAAAGTATCTCTTCGGGATACTGCGGGACGCCAGGATCGCAACTGGTTGAAGTATTCGAGCCCCGCGGCATGAAGGCGAACCATCATTCGCTCACCTTCACTGCGCCGCGAGGCCTTCATGCAACCCCTCTCATCCTCCACCGTTTCGATCACCCAGCGCGGCCTGCCGGCTTCGCGCAAGACAGCCCTGGTGCGCTCGATGGCCGCCCTGGCCTTCGCCGCCTGCGCCGCGTTCGCGGGTGTCGCGACGCCACTGCCCGCACGGGCCCAGAGCGAGGCCTCGGCCGCGCTGTCGCTGCTGCCCGTGGCTTCGGTGGTCGGTGCTGCTTCGGTCGTCGGTGCCTCGGCCACCGCGGTGGTCGCCGTGCCCGCGGCGCTGTCGGTGGGCGGCTCGGTGCTCACCGTGATCGCGGTCGAGGCCTCGGTCGACGGTACCGTCTACCTGCTCGAACGCGCCTCGGACGGCGCCCGCGCCAGCGTCAAGGTGATGGGGCGCGCCACCCGTGGCGTGTCGGCGGCCGCCGGCACGGCCGTGGTCGTGAGCGTGATCGGCACCGGTGTCGTGCTCTCGGCCGCGGGCGAGGTGCTGGCCTTCGTGCCCAACGCGGTCGGCCGCGCACTGCTCCACAACGAAAGACTGTCGTGAAACCCGCCCTGCGCCCCGCGTTGCTGCTGGCGTTCGCCATCGCAGCGGTGCTGCCCTTGCAGGCGAACGCCGGCCGCTCGTGCGAACAGGTCAGGCCGACGCCGGCGCTGATCGTCAAGGGCATGCAGCTGGCCGAGCGCGCGTCACAGCAGCTCGATGCGAGCGGCGCGCGCGTGGTCATCCTGGCGCGCGCCGGACAGGACCTGAGCAAGTACGGTCTGCGCTATTCGCACCTGGGCATCGCGTACAAGACCGACGAGGGCCCGTGGCGCGTGGTGCACAAGCTCAACCACTGCGGCACGGCGGTGGCCGCGGTCTACCGGCAGGGGCTGGGCGAGTTCTTCCTCGACGACCTGTGGCGCTACGAGGCCGCCTGGTCCGTGCCCACGCCCGCGGTGCAGGCGCAGCTGATGGCCGCGCTGCGCGAGCCCGATGCGCGCCTCGTGCGCCTGAACGTGGCGCCCTACAGCATCGTGAGCTACGCCTGGGGCCAGAAGTACCAGCAGTCGAACCAGTGGGCCCTCGAGACCCTGGCCGCCGCGATGGAACCCGCCACCATCGGCACCCGCGCGCAGGCGCAGGCCTGGCTGCAGTTCAAGGGCTACGAGCCCACCACGCTGAACCTCGGCCCGCTGACCCGCCTGGGCGGGCGCGTGGGCTCGGCCAACATCGCGTTCGACGATCATCCGAACGAGAAACGGTTTTCGGACCGCATCGAGACCGTGACCGTCGACTCGGTGTTCGCCTGGCTGCCGCGCGCGGGCCTGGGCGCGGCGCCGGTCACACTCAAGCTCTGAGTGAAGAGAAGCAACGAAGAAAAGAAAGAACGAAGGAAAGACCATGAGCAAATCCCTGCGCCTGTCCGAGAAGTGGTTCCGCCGCGGCCTGTGGCTGGTGGCGTTCGTGTTCGCGAGCTTCCTGATCGGGCTGGGCAGCACGATCGTGGGCGACCTGCCGCAGGTCGAGCGCGTGCGCGTGCTCGACGACTTCATCGACAAGCCCGCCGCCGAACCGCTGCGCGCCACCATCAAGGCCTCGGAGGCCGCCGAGCTGCAGGCCGCGCGCGACCTCGACCAGGCGCAGCTGCAGCTCAACACGGCGCAGCAGGCCAGCGCCAACGCGCGCGAGACCTTCGGCAACTGGATCGCCACGCGCCGCGCCACCGCGCAGCCCGACCAGGACACCGAGCTCATCGCGCGCACCAAGGCGCTCGACGCCTTCAAGCAGAAGGAAGACGCGGCGCAGCGCAAGGCCGACGCGCAGCGCCAGATCGCGCTCGACGCGCGCCAGGCCGAGCAGCGTGCGCGCGCGGCATTGGGCGTGCTGGAGCACGACGCGCAGCAGCGCCTGGACGCCGAGTACCGCCGCGTCGAGCTGCGCGTGTTCGGCTACCGGCTCGCGCTGACCCTGCCGCTGCTGCTGGTGGCCGGCTGGCTGTTCGTGAAGAAGCGCAAGAGCACCTACTGGCCCTTCGTATGGGGCTTCATCTTCTTTGCGCTGTTTGCCTTCTTCGTCGAGCTGGTGCCCTACCTGCCGAGCTACGGCGGCTACGTGCGCTACGTGGTGGGCATCGTGCTCACGGTGCTGGTGGGGCGCTATGCCATCGTGGCGCTCAACCGCTACCTGGCGCGCCAGAAGCTCGCCGAGCAGCAGCCCGACCAGGTGCGCCGCGAAGAGCTCAGCTACGACGTCGCGCTGGCTCGCCTGGCCAAGAGCGTGTGCCCCGGCTGCGAGCGGCCGGTCGACCTGAAGAACAACGAGATCGACTTCTGCCCGCACTGCGGCATCGGCCTGTTCGACCACTGCGGCCACTGCAGCACGCGCAAGAGCGCGTTCTCCAAGTTCTGCCATGCCTGCGGTACCTCGGCCGCTGCACAGGCGCCGCATACACCTGTGACCGGCACTGCGCAATCGGTCACGCCGGGCGCGCCGGTTCAGCCGGCCACGTAGCGAAAGCGCCGCACGGTCGTGCTACAACCCCGGGCTGCGTCACGCAACGCCGTGCCGCGGGTTTTCCCATTCACATTGACGGAGCACACCCATGAGCATTTTCGGCAAGATTTTTTCCAAGATTTTTCCGTCGGCCAACGCCGCTGAAGTCGTCGCCGCACCGCCGGCGGCTGCACCCGGCGCGCCGGCCGTTGCCGCGCCGCCGCCTGCGATCCCGCTGGGCGACGTGCCCGCCGTCCTGGACGCGATGCCCGGTGCCGCCGGCCTGAACTGGCGCACCTCGATCGTCGACCTGCTCAAGTTGCTGGGCCTGGACAGCAGCCTCGCCGCGCGCAAGGAACTGGCCAGCGAAATCCTCTACAGCAACGGCGAACCGGGTTCGGCCGAATGGAACATCGGCCTGCACAAGCAGGTGATGAGCCGCATCGCCGCCAATGGCGGCACGCTGCCGGCCGAACTGCGCGACTGATCGTCCCGCCACCCACGCAGCAAAAAGCCCGGCATGCCGGGCTTTTTCTTTGGGGCGAGCGTTGAAGCGCTTCAGGTCCAGCCTGCGTCCACCACGTAGTCCTGCGCGGTGCACATGCGCGAATCGTCGGCCGCGAGGAACAGCGCCATCGCGGCGATGTCTTCCGCCATCACGCGCCCCGGCAGGCACTGCGCCGCATCGATCTCCGCGCCCGACTCGGGCTTCACCCACAGCTTGATCTGCCGCTCGGTCATCACCCAGCCCGGCATGATCGTGTTGACCCGGATGTTCTGCTTGCCCAGGTCGCGCGCCAGCGAGCGCGTGAGGCCGATCACGCCCGCCTTGCAGGCCTGGTAGACCGGGTAGCCGCGGCCCTTCATGAGCCAACTGATCGAGCCGAAGTTGACGATCGAGCCGCCGCCCAACGCGCGCATGTCCTCGGCCACGGCCTGCGCGGCAAAGAACTGGTGCTTGATGTTCACGGCCACGAGGCGGTCGAAGTCGTCGCTGGTCACGTCGGCCATCTCGTGGCGCCGGTCGTTGGCCGCGTTGTTCAGCAGCACCGACACCGGCCCGAAGCGTTGGCGCACCGCGTCGATGGCGGCGGCGAGGGCGGCCGTGTCGGTCACGTCGCAGGGCACGAACAGCGCGGGGTGAGCGCCCTGCAGCTGCGCGGCGAGCGCATCGCCGGCGGCGGTGTCGAGGTCGCAGAAGCCGACCTTCGCGCCTTGGGCATGAAAGGCCCGCACCAGCGATTCGCCGATGCCGCTGGCGCCGCCCGAGATGAACACGGTGCGGTCGGCCAGCGAGGGGTAGCGGGCGGTATAGGCCGTGGGTGGGGAGGCGTTGGTCATGAGGGTGAGGACAACCGCAGTGAAGACAGGCCAAGCGTACCGGATGACGGCGTCTCTGGTGCCGGCCGGGCCTCCACCCGGCGTATGGCTTCCGGCCTGTGGGCAGGGCGCCGTGGCAGGCATACGCTTCGGCCCATGAGCTCCTTCAACCGCCGCTTCGTCTTCTGTCTCGCGCTTCTTCCGGCCGCCTTCGCGGCGCGGCACGTCCGCGCACAGGCGCAGGCACCGGCGCCCGTGCTGCTCTTCAAGGTGGTCTCGCCGCGAGACGACATCGTGGTGGGCATCGAGGCGGCCCAGCTGGGCGCCGGCGCGGCGCCGCCCGTGCAGCGGCTGGCCGCCATGCTGGCCGAGAAGGGTCAGCTCACGCTCTGGCAATACGCCTCGCACAAGGACGCGAGCGGGGCCTTGGTGCAGGCGCCGCTCAAGCAGGTCGTGGTCTTCAGGAACGAGCTGCTGCGCATCGAACCCTACGCGACGCCGCTGACCATCCAGCCGCCGGGCGCCGTGAAGCCCTAGACGCCGCGTGCGCGGTCGGCCTTGAACTGCGCGCGGAACGCCGTGAAGGTGCCCGCGTCGAGCGCCGCGCGGATTTCCGTCATCAGGTTCAGGTAGTAGTGCAGGTTGTGGATGGTGCACAGCATCGGACCGAGCATTTCGCCGCAGCGGTCCAGGTGGTGCAGGTAGGCGCGGCTGAAGCCTTCGCGTCCGCCGTCGTTCCAGCTCACGCCCGAGGTGCCCGCGCAGGCGTGGCAGGTGCAGCTCGGGTCGACCGGCTGCGGGTCGCTCTTGTGGCGCGCGTTGCGCATCTTCAGGTCGCCGAAGCGCGTGAACATCGTGCCGTTGCGCGCATTGCGCGTGGGCATCACGCAGTCGAACATGTCCACGCCGTCGGCCACGCCCTGCACCAGGTCCTCGGGCGTGCCCACGCCCATCAGGTAGCGCGGCTTGTTCGCGGGCAGCCGGTGCGGCGTGTGGCCCATGATGTGCAGCATCTCTTCCTTGGGCTCGCCCACGCTCACGCCGCCGATGGCGTAGCCGGGAAAGTCCATGTCGACCAACGCCGCGAGCGACTCTTCGCGCAGGTTCTCGAACATGCCGCCCTGCACGATGCCGAACAGCGCGTTGGGGTTCTGCAGGCGCGTGAACTCCGCCTGGCAGCGCTTGGCCCAGCGCAGGCTCAGTTCCATCGAGACGCGCGCCTCGGCCTCGGTCGTGATGTGGCCCTTGGTGTCGTAAGGCGTGCACTCGTCGAACTGCATCACGATGTCGCTGTTCAGGATGGTCTGGATCTGCATCGAGACCTCGGGCGTGAGGAACAGCTTGTCGCCGTTGACGGGCGACGCGAACTTCACGCCCTCTTCGCTGATCTTGCGCATCGCGCCCAGCGACCACACCTGGAAACCGCCCGAGTCGGTGAGGATGGGCTTGTCCCATTTCTCGAACTGGTGCAGCCCGCCGAAGCTCGCCATGACGTCCAGCCCCGGGCGCATCCACAGGTGGAAGGTGTTGCCCAGGATGATCTGCGCGCCCATCTCTTCGAGGCTGCGCGGCATCACGCCCTTGACGGTGCCGTACGTGCCCACCGGCATGAAGATCGGCGTCTGGACCTTGCCGTGGTTGAGCGTGAGCGTCGCGCGGCGCGCGTGGCTGTCGGGGTCGGTCTTGAGGAGTTCGAAGTTCAGCATGATGTCGTTCAGTCCTGGGTGCGTGCGAGCAGCATGGCATCGCCGTAGCTGAAGAAGCGGTAGCCGTTGGCGATGGCGTGGACGTACAGCGCCATCACGCGCTCGTAGCCCGCGAAGGCCGAGACCAGCATCATCAGCGTGCTCTTGGGCAAATGGAAGTTGGTCACCAGCACGTCGACGTGTGCGAAGGCGAAGCCCGGTGTGATGAAGATGCGCGTGTCGCCCGTGGCCTCGCCGCTCTTGGCCCACGACTCGAGCGTGCGCACGGTGGTCGTGCCCACCGCGACCACGCGCCCGCCGCGTGCCTTGCATTCGGCAATGGCGCGCTGCGTGGCCTCGGGCACCTCGTAGCGTTCGGCGTGCATCGTGTGTTCGGCGATGTTCTCGGTCTTCACCGGCTGGAAGGTGCCGGCGCCTACGTGCAGCGTGACGTTGGCGCGCTGCACGCCGCGCGCTTCGAGTTCGGCCAGCAGGCCTTCGTCGAAATGCAATGCGGCCGTGGGCGCGGCCACCGCGCCGGGCACGCGTGCGAACACGGTCTGGTAGCGGCTCTCGTCGTCGGCCGAGTCGGTGTGCGTGATGTAGGGCGGCAGCGGCACGTGGCCGCAGCGCTGCATCAGCGCATACGGGTCTTCGCCGGCATCGCTCTCGAAGCCGAAGCGGAACAGCGCGCCGTCTTCCTCGGGCCAGCGGCCCAGCAGCGTGGCGCGAAAGCCGCCCACCATCTCGAGCGTGGTGCCCACGGGCGGCTTCTTGCTGACCTTCATGTGCGCGACCACCTCGTGGCCCTGCAGCACGCGCTCGACCAGCAGTTCGAGCTTGCCGCCGGTCGGCTTCTCGCCGAACAGGCGCGCCTTGACCACGCGCGTGTCGTTGAAGACCAGCAGGTCGCCCGCGCGCAGCAGCGAGGGCAACTCTTTGAAGATGCGGTCGGCCGGGGCGGGGCCGGTGCCGTCGAGCAGGCGGGAGGCGGTGCGTTCGGTGGCCGGGTGTTGTGCCACCAGCTCGGGCGGCAGATGGAAATCGAAATCGGAAAGCGTGAAGGCGCGCATGGTGCTTGAGGGCCGGACGGGCCCGTGCCAAGGAGGCATGGGAAAGAGAAAAAGGCGGAGAGCGGCGATTGTCCCATGGCCCGGAATCACGGGCGCCGCTCGGGGTTGCCGAGGCAGAATCGACGCATGGTCGATTCTTCCGTCGCGCGTGTCACGCCGTCCCCCGCCCCACCTTCCGAAGGCGAGCTCTTCAAGAAGATCCTGGGCGGCGCCTGGATGGGGCTGCATCCCGACATCCGCCGGCGCTTCGACAAGAACCCCCTGCCGGGCAAGGCGCTGCACTACCTGGGCGCGCTCAGCGAGCTGCGCTGCTCGCGCTTCGGCAAGCTCTTGGGGCACCTCACGCAGCCGATGATCCAAGGCGCGCTCATCCCCTACAGCGACAGCCACTTCCCGGTCGAGATCCAGGTCTACGCCCGGCCCGAGGACCCGGCCATCTACAAGCAGCGCATCTACCGCCTGCACGACCGCAAGCCCATCCAGTTCACCAGCTTCATGCGCGAGAGCGAGCGCGGCGAGGTGCTGGAGTACGTCGGCATGGGGCTGGGCATGAAGCTGGTGCTGAGCGTGGAGCCCAACGGCAGCCTGCATTTCCAGAGCGACGGCTATTTCTGGGAGGTGTTCGGTTGGCGCATTCCGCTGCCGGGCCTGTTCACGCCGGGCAAGACCTTTCTCTGGCACCACAACGAGACGCCCGAGCGCTTCAACATCCGCATCGAGATTCGCCACTGCCTCATGGGCACCACCTTCACGCAGGTCGGCGTGTTCGAGGAAGTGCCGGAGCCGGGGCCGCAGGCGGTGTCCGCATGATCGACACGCACCTGCTGGCCCTGCAGCTCATGGCGGCGCAAGGCGCGCTGGGCGCCTTCGACACGCTCTACCACCACGAAGGCACCGAGGCGCTGCCGCGCCGCGGCACGGCGGGGCGCGAGCTGGCGATCCATGCCACGCGCTCGTCGATCTATTGCGCGCTGTTCCTCGGCCTGTCGGCGTGGGCCTGGCACGGCGCGTGGGCGTGGGTGCTGCTCGTGGTGTTCGGCGTCGAGATCGTGCTCACGCTGTGGGACTTCGTGGTCGAAGACGGCAGCCGCCTGCTGCCGCCCACCGAGCGCGTGACGCACACGGTGCTGGCCATCAACGCCGGCGCGTTCATCGCGCTGCTGGCGATGAGCGCGGTCGGCTGGGCAGCGCAACCGACGGCGATGGTGTGGCAGCCACACGGCTGGCTCAGCGCCTTCCTGGCGCTGTGCGGCGTGGGTGTCGGTATCTCGGGCCTGCGCGACGGCTTCGCAGCGCGCGCCCTGTTCAAGCAGCAGAAGCAGGCGCAGGTACGCGCTGTCGAGGCCCCGGTGCGGTTCGGCACGACACCGCAGCAGGTGCTGGTGACGGGCGGCACCGGCTTCATCGGCCAGATCCTCGTGCGCCACTTGCTGGCCGACGGCCATGCGGTGACGGTGTGGACGCGCGACGCGCGCGGCGCCGCCTGGGGCTTTGGCGGCGCGGTGCGCTGCGTGCAGTCGCTCGACCAGATTCCCGCTGCGGACGCCATCGACGTGGTCGTCAACCTCGCGGGCGCACGCATCCTCGGCCAGCGCTGGAGCGCAAGGCGCCAGCAGCAACTGCTGCGAAGCCGCGAAGGCTTGACGCAGCAGCTCGTCGCATGGATGGGCACACGCCCGCGCAAGCCGTGGCTGCTGCTCTCGGGCTCGGCCATCGGCTACTACGGCGTGCAGCCGCAGGGCGATGCCACCGAGCTCACCGAAGACGCGCCGCCGCAGAGCATCTTCATGTCGACGCTGTGCCAGCGCTGGGAGCAGGCCGCGCACGCGGCCGTGGCGCACGGCGTTCGCGTGGCCTGCCTGCGCTTCGGCTTCGTGCTGGGTCACCAGGGCTCGCTGCCGCAGCTGCTGATGCCCGTGCAGCTGGGCATGAGCGGTCGCCTGGGCAGCGGGCGGCAGTGGCTGTCGTGGGTGCATGTGCATGACCTGATCCGCGCCATCGCGCATGTGTGGACGGTGACGGAGTCCGCCACCGACCCTGTCGCCACGCAGGCCTTCAACGTCACCGCACCGGGTGCAGTGAGCCAGGAGGCCTTCACCCGCGTCGCCGCCGGCGTGCTGCACCGCCCCTGCTGGATGCCCACGCCCGCCGCGCCCGTGAAGCTGCTGCTCGGCGAGCAGGCCGACCTGCTGCTCGAAGGCCAGCGCGTGGTGCCGACGCAGCTGCTGCGCAGCGGCTTCCAGTTCATGTTCCCCGATGCCCGCAGCGCCTTGACGGACCTTTGCCGTCCACGCTAGAAGCCTTGTCCGTGCCCGCCAAGAAAGAACCGACTCCCCCCGCCGCGCCGGCGTCACCGCCCGGCACCGGCCTGAGCCTCGTGCAGCGCGCGCTGCGCAAGCTCGGCCTCGTGCGCGACATCGACTTCGCGCTCTACCTGCCGATGCGCTACGAGGACGAGACCCGCATCGTGCGCCTGGCCGACACGCGCGACGGTGACATGGCGCAGGTCGAGGGCGTGGTCACCGAATGCGAGGTGGTGTTCCGCCCGCGCCGCCAGCTCATCGCCACCATCGACGACGGCTCCGACACCTGCCAGCTGCGCTTCTTCAACTTCTATCCGTCGCAGCAGAAGCAGCTCGCGGTGGGCGCCAAGGTGCGCGTGCGCGGCGAGATGCGTGGCGGCTTCGTGGGGCGGCAGATCATGCACCCGACCGTCAAGGCGGCCGGCACCGCGCTGCCCAACGCGCTCACGCCGGTGTACTCGACCGTGGCCGGGCTCGCGCAGCCGGTGCTGCGGCGCGAGGTGCGCTCGGGCCTGGCGCGCGCGCTGCTCGACGAGACCATCCCGGTGCAGATCGGCCTGCGCGGCGCGTGGGACCTGCGCAGCGCGCTGAGCTTCCTGCACTACCCGACGCCCGATGTGTCGATCGCCGCGCTCGAAGACCACAGCCACCCGGCGTGGCAGCGCATCAAGGCCGAGGAGCTGCTGGCACAGCAGCTCTCGCAGCTGCAGGCGCGGCTGGAGCGCGCGGCGCAGCGTGCGCCGGTGCTGCCTGCGGCCACCGACGCGGCGGCGAGTTCGCTGCATGCGCAGTTGCTCGCCGTGCTGCCCTTCGGCCTCACCGGCGCGCAGCAGCGCGTGGGCGAAGAGATCACGGCCGACCTGCACCGCCAGATCCCGATGCACCGCCTGCTGCAAGGCGACGTGGGCTCGGGCAAGACCGTGGTCGCGGCGCTGGCCGCGGCGCGCTGCATCGACGCGGGCTTCCAGTGCGCGCTGATGGCGCCCACCGAAATCCTCGCGGCCCAGCACTTCGGCAAGCTGGTCGGCTGGCTCGATCCGCTGCTGGCCGAGCGCGGCCTGCGCGTGGCCTGGCTCACGGGCAGCCAGAAGAAGAAGGAACGCGACGAGATGTCGGCCGCCGTCGAGAGCGGCGAGGCCGCGCTGGTCATCGGCACGCACGCGGTCATCTCGGAGAAGGTGCGCTTCAAGAACCTGGCGCTGGCCATCATCGACGAGCAGCACCGCTTCGGCGTCGCGCAGCGCCTGGCCCTGCGTGGCAAGGCGGGCGGCGACCTCGAACCGCACCTGCTGATGATGAGCGCCACGCCCATCCCGCGCACGCTCGCGATGAGCTACTACGCCGACCTCGATGTGTCGACGCTCGACGAGCTGCCGCCGGGTCGCACGCCCATCGTCACCAAGCTGGTGGCCGACCACCGACGCGACGAGGTCATCGACCGCATCCAGGCGCAGATTTCGCAGGGCCGGCAGGTCTACTGGGTCTGCCCGCTGATCGAGGAGAGCGAGGCGGTCGACCTGCGCAACGCCACCGAGACGCGCGACGAACTCGCCGGCACGCTGGGCGATCACATCCAGGTCGGCCTGCTGCATTCGCGCATGCCCACGGCGGAGAAGCAGGCGGTGATGGCCGCCTTCACCGCCAACGAGATCCAGGTGCTGGTGAGCACCACGGTGATCGAAGTGGGCGTGGACGTGCCCAACGCCTCGCTGATGGTGATCGAGCATGCCGAGCGCTTCGGCCTCTCGCAGCTGCACCAGCTGCGCGGGCGCGTCGGGCGCGGCGCGGCGGCCTCGGCTTGCGTGCTGCTCTATGCGCCGGGCGACAGCGGCCGCGTGGGCGAGGCGGCGCGCGCGCGCCTCAAGGCCATGGCCGAGACCGGCGACGGTTTCGAGATCGCGCGGCGCGACCTCGAGATCCGCGGGCCTGGCGAGTTCCTGGGCGCGCGCCAGTCGGGCGCGCCGCTGCTGCGCTTTGCCGACCTCGCGACCGACACGCTGCTGCTCGACTGGGCGCGCGAACTCGCGCCGGTGATGCTGCAGAAGCACCCCGAGCTGGCGCAGCGCCACATCGACCGCTGGCTCGGCACCAAGGCCGAGTACCTCAAGGCCTGAGGAGGCCCAGCAGCCGATCGAGCCCGCCCTCGTCGATCGCCAGCGTGGCGGCCTCGCGCACCAGGGGCTTGGCGTGGTAGGCCACCGACAGCCCGGCCACGCGCATCATCGGCAGGTCGTTCGCGCCGTCGCCCACGGCGATGGCCCGGGCCGGCGATATGCCCATCGCGCGGCAGCATTCGAGCAGCTTGTCCTTCTTGGCCTCGCCGTCGCAGATGTCGCCCCAGGGCTGGGGCAGCATGCGCCCGGTCAGCCGGCCGTCTTCGATCTCCAGCACGTTGGAGCGCGTGTCATCCAGCTGCAGCCGGTCGCGCAGGCGGTCGGTGAAGAAGGTGAAGCCGCCGCTCAGCAGCACGACGCGCAGGCCGGCCTGCTTGCACGCGGCGATCAGCGTCTCGGCGCCGGGGTTCAGGTGCAGGCGCTGGTCGTACACGGCCTGCAGCGCCGACAACGGCACGCCGCGCAGCAGGGCCACGCGCCGGCGCAGGCTGTCCTTGTAGTCGGTGATCTCGCCGCGCATCGTGGCTTCGGTGATGGCCGCGACCTCGGGGCCGCAGCCCGCGATGTCGGCGATCTCGTCGACGGTCTCGATGTCGATCAGCGTCGAGTCCATGTCGAAGGCGATCAGCTTGAAGTCCGACAGCCGCAGGGGAGGAAGAGTGAGCGTGGTGGTCATGGGGTGGGGCTTCCCGCGTTCCAGTGCTGCGTGCCGAGCCAGTCGACGAACTGCCGTGCCAGCGCGGCCACCGGCCCTTCGGTGCGGTACAGCGCGTAGACGCCCGACGCCGGCAGGCGGGGTTCGGGAAACACCAGGCGCAGCCGGTCGGCGCGGATGTCTTCCTCGAGCAGGCACCAGGGCGCCAGCGCGAGCCCCAGGTCGTTCATGGCGGCCTGCATGCAAAGAAACTGATGGTCGAACACGGGGCCCGGCAGCTGGGGCGGCACGCGCACGCCGGCCAGCTCGAACCAGCGCGGCCAGTTCTCCACTTCGCCGGCGGCCTGCAGCAGCGGGTGGCCCAGGCAGTCGGCCATGCTGGCGATGCGGTGCCGCTCGATGAAGCGCGGCGACGCCACGGCCACGAGGTGGTCGTCCAGGCAGCGCACGCAAGTGTGGTCGGGGCGCTGCATGGGAATGCGGCGGATCAGCACGTCGCTGCCGGCCTCGGCCTGGTCGAAGAACTGCCGGCCCAGGGTCGACAGCTGCACGTCGGTCTGCGGCGCCAGGGCCTGGAAGCCGGCCAGCCGCGGGATGAGCCACTTCATCGCCAGCGAGGGCGTGGTGCACACGCGCAGGCTGGCGCGCTGGTGGGGTGACTTCAGCGCGGCCGTGGCGCTGGCGATGCGGTCCAGGCTGGCCTGCACCTCGGCGAAGTAGTCGCGCGCATGGGGCAGCAGCGTCGCGCCGCGGGCCTCGCGCGCGAACAGCGGCTGGCCCAGGTAGTCCTCCAGCAGGCGGATCTGCTGGCTGACGGCGCTGTGCGTGATGCTGAGTTCGTCGGCGGCCGCGGTGAAGTTGGCATGGCGCGCCGCCGCTTCGAAGGCGCGCAGCGCCTTCAAAGGGGGGAGGCGTCGGGTCACCACATGCGTACCTTGGCGAGCGGGCTTGTCTTCCTCATGTTCTTTTCGTGTTCGGTTGCGTGCCGCCCGGGGTTGGAGGCCGGCGCGCATCGTAGACCGGGAAGCCTGCAGAAAAACTAACCGGCCGCCTTAAAAAATACGGCTGGTGGCGTGCAGGGGGCGCACCTAGCATCGCGCTTCCTTCCACCCTGAACAAGAGACATGGCTTCCATCACCATCGACAACGTCGTGAAGCAGTTCGCCAACCAGACGGTGCTGCAGAACCTGTCGCTGCATGTGCCCGATGGCGCCTTCTACACCCTGCTGGGCCCCAGCGGCTGCGGCAAGACGACCCTGCTGCGCTGCATCGCGGGCTTCAACGAACCCGACGGCGGGCGCATCCTGTTCGACAAGGACGACGTGACGCGCGTGTCCACCCACCACCGCGACATCGGCATGGTGTTCCAGGACTACGCGCTGTTCCCCGACAAGACGGCCTTCGACAACGTGGCCTACGGCCTGCGCGCGCGCAAGGTGCCCAAGGCCGAGATCGCCCGGCGCGTCAACGAGGCGCTCGACAAGGTAAGCCTGCTCGCGCTGGCCGACCGCTACCCGGCGCAGATGAGCGGCGGCCAGCGCCAGCGCGTGGCGCTGGCGCGCGCGCTGGTGATCCGCCCGCGCGTGCTGCTGATGGACGAGCCGCTGTCCAACCTCGACGCCAAGATGCGCCTGCAGATGCGCGACGTGATCCTGGACCTCGTGCGCGAGGCCGGCATCACCACCGTGTTCGTCACGCACGACCAGGAAGAGGCGCTGGCCATGTCCGACCGCATCGCCATCATGGACCGCGGCAGCATCGCGCAGCTGGGCACGCCCGAAGAGCTGTACGGCACGCCGGTGAACGCCTACGTGGCGGACTTCATCGGCTCGGCCAACGTGATCCCGGTGCCGGCCGAGTCCGCCGGCGGGGCCGCGTCGCACGTGCGCTACCAGCTGTGCGGCCAGCAACTCGACGGCAAGCAGGGCGGCGCCGCGCTGGGCGCGCAGGGCATCCTCATCGCGCGCCCCGAGGCGCTGTCGCTGATGGCGCCCGCGCCCCACGTGCCCAACGCCATCGCGGGCGAGGTGCTGCGCCGCCAGTACCTGGGCTTCAAGACCGCCTACCGCATCCGGCTGCACGACCAGTCGGAGATCCGCGTCGAGCTGCATGCCGGCAACATGGTGGCCGACTTCCAGGCCGGCGATGCGGTGCAGGTGCTGGTGCCGGCCGACAGCCGCGTCGTCGCCGCCTGAACGGACACGCACGCCATGAAAATCAACTGGTGGCCCTGGGGTTTCCTGACCCTGCTCAGCCTCGTGCTGCTGCTGTTCTTCGTGTTCTACCCGCTGGGCACGCTGTTCGTGAACAGCGTGCGCGACGAGTCGGGCGCGTTCTCGCTGTCCGGCTTCATCACCTTGCTGCAGGACAGCGAATACCTGCTCGCGTTCCGCAACACGCTGGTGCTCGGCGTGTCGGTCACGGCCTGCACCGTGGCCGTGGGCGTGCCCTTCGCGTACATGGTGGCGCGCTACGACTTCCCGCTGAAGAACCTGGTGGCGGTGCTGCCGATCATGACCATCGTGATCCCCGAGATCATCGTCGGCCAGTCGTGGCTGCTGCTGCTGGGCAACAACGGGCTGGTGACCAACCTGCTCGCGGGTGCGGGCATCACGCTGCCGACCTTCTACGGCTGGACCGGCATGGTGTTCTCCATGACGCTGGTCTACTACACCTACATCTACCTGGGCGTGCTGGCTGCGCTGCGCGGCTTCGACGGCCAGCTCGAAGAAGCCGGGCTGAGCCTGGGCACCTCGCCGCTGGTGACCAAGCTGCGCGTGCTGGTGCCGGTGATCCTGCCGGCGGTGCTGGTCAACGCGCTGGTGGTGTTCACGCTGGTGGTGGGCAACTTTGCGCTGTCGGTGGTGCTGGGCAGCAGCGTGCCGCTGCTGTCGGTCATGACGTACAACGCCTTCGTCGGCGAGATGGGCGGCAGCCCCACGCTGCAAAGCGCGATGTCGGTGGTGTCCATCGGCATCGTGGCCATCGTGCTGTTCTTCCAGAAGCGCGTGGTCGAACGCAAGATCTACACGATGACGCAGGGCCGCGCGCCCGCCGTGGTGCGCGTGCGCTCGGGCGCGGCGGTGTTCTACACGCTCAGCGTGGGCGTGATCATCGTGCTGTCGATGCTGCCGCTGCTCATCGTCTTCGTGGGCGCCTTCACCGAGACCAGCGGGCCCGTGATGCGCTGGGGCCAGTGGTCGCTGTCGAGCCTGGAACGCGCGCTGCGCGGTGCACCCGAGCCGATCATCAACTCGCTGAAGTTCGCCTCGATGGCCACCGTGGTGGGCGTGGCCTTCGCGGTGCTCGTGAGCTACCTGACGATCAAGAAGCGCAACCCCTTCACGCAGCTGCTGGACTACATCGTGGTGCTGCCGCTGACCATCTCGGGCACGGTGCTGGGCATTGCGCTGGTGCAGACCTTCAACACCGGCTGGCTGGTGCTGGCGGGCACCTCGGGGATCATGGTGCTGTGCTACACGGTGCGCCGCCTGCCCTTCGCGGTGCGCAACGCGTCGTCGACGCTGTTCAACATCTCGGACTCCATCGAGGAGGCCTCGATCAGCCTGGGCGTGTCGCCGCTGAAGACCTTCTTCAAGGTGCTGCTGCCGGCCATGAAGGCCTCGATCATCTCGGCCGCCATCCTGATGTGGGTGACCACGATCTCGGAGCTGTCGGCCTCCATCGTGGTCTACACGGGCGGCCTGGAGACCATGCCGATCGCCATCTTCCGCCAGGTCGACGGCGGGCGCCTGGGCCTGGCCTCGG
This sequence comes from Variovorax sp. GW821-FHT09D04, assembly GCF_059416405.1. Classification (NCBI taxonomy): domain Bacteria; kingdom Pseudomonadati; phylum Pseudomonadota; class Betaproteobacteria; order Burkholderiales; family Comamonadaceae; genus Variovorax; species Variovorax sp. GW821-FHT09D04. The sequence goes on along the minus strand of NZ_JBWKPA010000002.1, from coordinate 408,607 downwards.
CCTACGGCGCGGCGCTGGTCAGCGTGATCCTGCTGCCCATCGTGGTGGCGATCAAGGTGTTCCGCATCAACCTCTTCTCCAGCAAATGACCCACCCATTCACTTCAACCTGCGAGGTTTTCATGTCCTTCAAGTCCCTGGCGAAATGCGCGTTCGCGACCCTGGCCCTCACGGCGGGCGTCGCGGGTGCGCAGACGGTGGTGCTCTATTCGTCCAACAACACCGAGACCGTCGAGACCGCGCTGGCCGTGGTCAAGAAGAAGACGCCCGGGCTCACGGTGCAGCAGGTCACGGGCGGCACCGGCACGCTGATGAAGCGCATCCAGGCCGAGGCCAAGAACCCGCGCGGCGACGTGCTGTGGAGCGGCGGCTTCGGCACGCTGGGCGCCTACAAGGACCAGATGGCGCCCTACAAGTCGCCCGACCTCGCGGCCGTGCCCGCGGCCTTCCGCGGCCCGAACGACCTGTGGGTCGGCACCAACGTGCACGTGATGGTGATGATGGTCAACGAGCGCCAGCTCAAGGGCATGCCCGCGCCCAAGACCTGGTCGGACCTGATGCGCCCCGAGTGGAAGGGCAAGTTCGCCATCACCGACCCGAGCAAGAGCGCCACGGCCTACATGCTGGTGTACGGCCTGCTCAAGCAGTTCGGCCGCGACGGCCTGGGCAAGCTGGCGGCCAACGCGGTCGTCACCGCGTCGTCGGGCAGCACCTACAAGGGCGTGGCCGCCGGCGAGTACCCGGTGGGCCTGACCATCGAGTACGCGGCGCAGGAGTATGTGGCGGGCGGCCAGAAGGAGATCAAGCTGGTCTATCCCACCGAGGGCAGCTACCTGGCGCCCGAAGGCATGTTCATCGTGAAGGGCGCGAAGAACATGGACGCCGCCGTCGCGCTCTACAACGGCCTGCTGAGCAAGGAGACGCAGCAGGAGCTGCTGGTGAAGAACTTCCGCCGTCCGGTGCGCAGCGACATCGCGGTGTCCAAGCTCACCTCGCTGCCCGACCTGAGCGCCATCAAGGTCTTCCCGCTCGACCAGGAAGCGGCCTCGGCGGAGTACGAGCAGCTCGTGGCGCTGTGGAACCTGGCGGTGAAGGCGCGGTGACGAGTACGGCGAAGGCGCCTTCGACGCCGGTCAGCGCCTTCGATCTGTTCAAGATCGGCATCGGCCCCTCGAGCTCGCACACGGTCGGGCCGATGATCGCGGCGCGGCAGTTCGCCTGCCTGCTGCAAGCGCGGGGCCTGCTGCCGCAGGTGGCCGCGCTGGTGACGCAGCTGTACGGCTCGCTGAGCGCCACCGGCCGCGGCCACGGCACCGACCGCGCCGTGCTGCTCGGGCTCGCAGGCCACCGGCCGGACCGGATCGACCCCGACACCATCGAGCCCGCCATCGCCGCCATCCGGCGCGAGCGGCGGCTGCACCTGCTCGGCACGCACGCCGTGGCGTTCGACGAGAAGGAGCACCTGCTCTTCCTGCGCAAGAGCCTGCCTCGGCACCCGAACGGCCTGCGCTTCATCGCGCTGGATGCGCAGGGGCAGACCTTGGCTGAGGCGGACTACTTCTCGGTCGGCGGCGGCTTCGTCGTCGATGCACAGGGCGAGGGCGTGCGCAACGAAGCCGGCGTGCAGCGCCCGGCGCCGGCCGCCTTGCCCTTCGCCTTCGACACCGGCGCGGAGCTGCTCGCGCAGTGCCGCGCGCAGGGCCTGTCGATCGCCGCGCTGATGATGGCCAACGAAACGCAGTGGCGACCGCAGGCCGAGGTGCGATCGGAGCTGCTGCAGGTGTGGGACGCGATGGCCGGCGCCGTGCGCCGCGGCTGCGCGAGCACCGGCACCCTGCCCGGGCGCATGCAGGTGCGGCGGCGCGCGGCCGACCTGTTCGCTCAGCTGCAGGGCAATGGCACCGCGCAGGCCGCGCCCGACCCGCTCGCGGCGATGGACTGGGTCAACCTGTACGCCATGGCCGTCAACGAGGAGAACGCCGCCGGCGGGCGCGTGGTCACCGCGCCCACCAACGGCGCGGCGGGCGTGATTCCGGCGGTGCTGCACTACCACCAGCGCTTCTTTCCCGGTGCGGGCGACGAGGCGGTGATCGAGTTCTTGCTCACCGCGGCCGCCATCGGCATCCTCTACAAGAAGAACGGCTCGCTCTCGGGCGCCGAGGTCGGCTGCCAGGGCGAGGTCGGCGTGGCCTGCTCGATGGCGGCCGGCGCGCTCGCCGCGGTGATGGGCGGCACGCCGGGCCAGGTCGAGAACGCGGCCGAGATCGGCATGGAGCACAACCTGGGCATGACCTGCGACCCGGTCAGCGGGCTGGTTCAGATCCCGTGCATTGAGCGCAACGCGATGGGCGCGGTGAAGGCCATCAACGCGGCGCGCATGGCCCTGCGCGGCGACGGCTCGCACTTCGTGTCGCTGGACAAGGTCATCCAGACCATGATGCAGACCGGCGCGGACATGAAGACCAAGTACAAGGAAACCTCGCGCGGCGGCCTCGCCGTGAACATCGTCGAGTGCTGACCGCCGCGCGGTCGCGGCTCAGCCCGCAGGCCGACGCGTGAACGCGAGGATCAGCCCGAAGCCGACCATCATGCTGCCGCTCACGCGGTTGAACCAGCGCATCGCGCGGCTGCCGTTGGCCAGCCGACGCATGCGCGCGCCGAGCAGCGCATACAGCGCGATCGCGACCAGCTCGAACACCAGGAAGGTCACGCCCAGCAGTACGTAGCTCGACGCGTATGCGCCGGGCACCACGAACTGCGGGAAGAAGGCGGTGAACACGAGGATCGCTTTCGGGTTGCCAGCCGCCACCGTGAACTCCTGGCGCACCAGCGCGCGCATCGACGGCGGCGCGGCCTCGTGCGCCTGCACCTGCGCGGTCGGCGCCGGCGCGCGCAGCAGCCGGACGCCGATCCACACGAGGTACGCGGCACCGATGTACTTGATGACATCGAAGGCCAGCTCCGAGGCCACCAGCACCGCGCCCATGCCCAGGCCCGCGATGGCGATCATGACCGCGAAGGCCACGAGCCGGCCGCTCGCCGCGATCACCGCGGGAGACACGCCGTGCTTGGCGCCGTTGGTGACCGACAGCAGGTTGTTGGGGCCGAACGCCATGTTGATGGCGAAGCAGGCGGGCAGGAACAGCAGGTAGGCGGACAGGGTCATGGCGCATCCGGCGGTGGGTGTGGCGGGGTGGTCATTATTTCAGCAGTCCGGGGCGGCGCGTCGCTCTGCCTGCGGTGCTCGTTTGCCCTCGCGCACAACCCACGAATCACGGAGGCACCGCTGTGCGGCGTTGGCTGGCGCGTCCTTCATCTCGCGGGTTTGCACCAATTTCATGACGAATATGGTGGGGCATCATTAGATTAATTGTTCAACAAAACATCAATTCAAGCTCAACCAAGATCGATCGGTTGAGACCTGGATGCGTGGTGGTGTTGACCAATTGCCGAGGCTCACGGCAACCGGCCGCGAGGCTTTCCTGGTTTGCACATCACATTCATGGGAGCGATTCGTCATGGCAAGCGACTTTCATCCAAGCCCTTCTGCGGGGGACGACTGCAAAGCGAAGGACGCCACAGGCGCCCCGCAGGGCGGCATCTCCTGGCGTCGGAATGCACTGGGGCTGGGCATCTGCGCGGCGGTACTGGCGGGATGCGGTGGTGGCAGCGGAGGGGGCGGGGCTGACCCGGCCACCGTTGCGGCCATTGCGGCAGCGATCGCCGCTGCCAACGCACCGCCGCCCGCACCGCCACCCACGACGAATCCCCCACCACCCGCGCCGCCGGCGATCCAGGCCAGGTGCGCGATGGACACCGGCGTCGCGGCCTCGTACGAAGAGCAGCGCCTGCCCAACAAGCTCAGCGCCAGCGATGCGGCGAGCTTCTCGCAGCAGGTGCTGCAGGCCAGCGGCTTCGACAAGTTCGGGCCGGCGTTCGCACTCAAGCTGTGCAAGGACGGCCTGGCCGGCGCGTCGAGCTACGACGCGGCCGTCACCCTGCTGAAGGCCGAGGGCCAGCAGCTGTGGCAGGCCGCGGTGGACCGGGTGCAGGGCCGCAAGGTCGAGGGCAGCCTGCCGCAGAGCGACGACCGCATGCTGTACTGGGCGCGCCTGACCATGACGTTCGCGCTGCGCCAGTGGAAGCCCGACTTCCCGCTCGACGACGCACAGCGCGCCGCGCTGGAGAACGAATTCGAGCGCGCGTCGCGCGGCCAGTACGCGATCGACTTCCCGGAAGGCGCGGGCCACAAGCGCATCCTGGTCAGCGGCTTCGATCCCTTCACGCTGGGCACGCCGGGCGTTCACGACAACCCGAACATCCGCATCGGCAATCCCTCGGGCGCGACCATCCTCTCGCTGGACGGCAACACCGTGGCGCTGGGCGACGGCACCACGGCCATCATCCGCACCTTCATCCTGCCCGTGAACTACCCGCCCTTCCTGCAGGGCATGCAGGAAGACACGCTGGGGCCGTGGTTCAAGCCCGGGCCCAAGCGCGTGGACGCGTCCATCTCCATGAGCCAGGGCGGCGGGGCCTTCCACCTGGAGCACTTCAACGGCCGCTACCACCTGGCCAGCATCCCGGGCAACGACAACGTCTGGCCCGCCTGCATGGACGGCGACAGGTTCCCATCGGTGCTGGACTGCGACATCTATCCGCCGGAGCGCTGGCTCGGCTTCCTGCCGCGGCCCTGGGCCAAGGAGACGCCGCCGCAGTTCACGGTGTCGACGCTGCCGTTCCAGGCCATGATCGACGCGAAGACCGGCGAGGGCGTCATCAACCGCGACACCGGCACGCCCGGCGGCTGGGACGTGCTGCGGCGTGACACCTACTCCGTGCAGCCGTGCAAGAAAGACGCGCTGGGCCCGCTGGACAACAACTGCGCCAGCCGGGGCGGCGGCGGCAACTACCTCTCCAATGCGAGCGCGTACCGCAACACGCTGCTGCGCGACACCTTCAAGCTGAACATTCCCGCCGGACACATCCACACGCCGGTCATGACGCGTTTCGGTGCAGGCAGCGACGGCAAGATCACGGATGCAACCTTCGAGGGCTTCCGCGATTCCATCGTGGCCCAGGGCCGCAACCTGGTGATCGCGATGGCGAAGACCCTGTCGGCGCCGGCACCCTGACAACGTTGCATCACAAGAAGGCATGGACATGAAACACCAACTCTTCATCGGCATCGTCGGCCTGGCGTTGTCGGGCGCGGCCCTGGCGCAACCCACCGAGAGCTTCTACCTGATGCGCAACAAGGTCAGCGGCAAGGCCGTCTGCGCGCAGCATCCGATCAGCCCCGACTGGGTGCGCGAGGCCGGCCCCTTCAAGGACCAGGACTGCAAGGTCGCGGACAAGCCCGAGCCCCGGCGCTCTGACCTGCCGGCCAGCCCGCTCGAGCTGGCCCCCAAGAAGAAGGAATAGCCGGCTTGGCCGTCGGCGCCACGGCGTGCATGGATTGCACGCCGCGGCTTCGCCTTGTTCATTCGTTTTCTCTCCCTCCCTTTTCCCTCTTTGCACTCCTGGAGCGTTTCCATGCGAAATCCCTACGCGCACACCGTTGCCGCTGCCTTCGCGGGCCTGGCCTTCTCCCTCGGCGCCCACGCACAGACCAAGTGGGATCTGGCCAATGCCTACCCCGCGACCAACTACCACACCGAGAACATCACGCAGTTCGCCAAAGACGTGGACGCGGCCACCGGCGGCAAGCTGAAGATCACGGTGCACGCCAACGCGTCGCTGTTCAAGGCGCCCGAAATCAAGCGCGCCGTGCAAAGCGGCCAGGCCCAGGCCGGCGAGATCCTGCTGGCCAACTACGCCAACGAGAACCCGATCTACGCGCTGGACGGCGTGCCCTTCCTGGCCACCACGTACCCCGAGGCCCGCAAACTCTACGACGCCTCCAAGCCCGCGATGGACAAGCTGCTGGCCGCGCAAGGCATCAAGGTGCTGTTCGTGGTGCCATGGGCACCGCAGGGCATCTATTCCAAGAAAGAGGTCAGCTCGGTGGCCGACCTGCGCGGCATCAAGTGGCGCGCCTACAGCCCGGCCACGGCCAAGATCGCCGAACTCATCGGCGCACAGCCGGTGCAGATCCAGCAGGCCGAACTGAGCGCAGCGATGGCCACCGGCGTGATCGAGAGCTACATGAGCTCGGGCTCCACCGGCTACGACACCAAGACCTTCGAGCACATCAAGAACTTCTACGACACGCAGGCGTGGATTCCGAAGAACGCGATCCTCGTGAACGCCAAGGCCTTCGATGCGTTAGATGCGACCACCAAAGCAGCGGTGACCAAGGCCGCAGCCGACGCCGAGGCGCGCGGCTGGAAGGTCGCTCAGGAGAAGAACGATGAGTACAAGCGCCTGCTCGCCGAGCGCGGCATGAAGGTGCACAAGCCTTCGCCCAAGCTGGACACCGACATGCGCCAGGTCGGCGGCATCATGCAGGCCGACTGGCTCAAGGCCGCTGGTGCAGACGGTGCTTCCATCGTCGACACCTACAAGAAGAAGTAAGCCGTGCGCCGCTTCCTCGATCGCCTGTACGACGGTGCAGGCGCGCTGGGCGCTTTCTGCGTGTTCCTGATCTTCGTGCTGATGATCGTGGCCGGCGTGGGCCGACAGATGAACTGGCACGTGAGCGGGCTCAACGACATCGTCTCCTGGCTGTGCGCCGCAGCGGCCTTCTTTGCGATGGCGCATGCGTTCCGGCATGGTGACTTCGTTCGCGTGACACTGCTGCTGGACGCGGTGCCGCTGAAAGTGCGACGTGTGCTGGACGTGATGTGCCTGCTGATCGCGGCAGTGTCGGTGGCCTACCTCACCTACTGGGCCACCAGCTTCACGTACGAAAGCTACGAGTTCGCGGAGATGGCCACGGGGTTGGTGGTCATTCCGATCTGGATTCCGCAGTCCGCCTTCGTGATCGGCTGTTGGCTGCTCTTGATCGCCATGCTCGATGAGCTGGTGGGCGTGGTGCGCGGCGAAAAGCCCAGCTACCAGCGCGCCATCGAAGAACGGCACGCAGCCGGCGATTTTTCCTCCGACGTCTGAACGCACGCCATGCTCGAAACACTGCTCATGGGCGCGCTCTTGCTCGCCATCATGCTTCTCTTGCTCGCTGGCGGCGTGTGGATCGCCATGACCCTGGCCATCGTCGGCTGGGTCGGCCAGGCCTTCTTCACCAACACGCTGCCCGGCAAGAACCTGTTCTCGGCCTTCTGGGAAAGCAATGCGAGCTGGGAGCTGGCGGCGCTGCCGCTGTTCATCTGGATGGGCGAGATCCTCTTCAGAACCAAGCTCAGCGAGGAGATGTTCGAAGGCCTGCGGCCGTGGCTCAACCGCGTGCCCGGCCGGCTCATGCACACCACCATCCTCGGCTGCGGCGTGTTCGGCTCGGTCTCGGGCTCGTCGGCCGCCACCTGCGCCACCATCGCCAAGGTGGCGCTGCCCGAGCTCAAGCGCCGCGGCTACAACGAGAAGCTGGCCATCGGCTCGCTGGCCACGGCTGGCACGCTGGGCATCCTGATCCCGCCCTCGATCACCATGGTGGTGTACGCCGTGGCAGCCGATGCTTCCATCATCCGCATCTTCCTGGCGGGCTTCCTGCCGGGCTTTTTGCTGATGCTGCTGTTCTCGGGCTACATCGGTTGGTGGAGCCTGCGCCACCCCGACCAGGTGCCGCCGGCCGATCCGCCCACCACCTTCATGGAGAAGATCAGGCTCTCAGGCAACCTCATTCCCTGCGCGCTGCTGATCGTGTTCATCGTCTGGGTGCTGGTGGCCGGCTGGGCCACGGCCACCGAGTGCGCGGCCTTCGGCGTGCTGGGCTCGTTGGCGATTGCGGCCTACGGCAAGAGCCTGACCTGGCAGAACTTCAAGGACGGGATCATGGGCGCCACGCGCACCAGCTGCATGATCATGTTCATCCTGGCCGGGGCTGCGTTCCTGACCAAGACCATGGCCTTCACCGGCATCCCGCGCGAGCTGGCCGAGTGGGTCGACAGCATGCACCTGTCGCCCTACGCGCTCATCGGTGCGCTGGTGGTGGTGTACCTGGTGCTGGGCACGGCGCTGGACGGCATCTCGATGATCGTGCTGACCAGCGCCGTGGTGCTGCCGATGATCCAGAAGGCGGGCTTCGACCTCGTGTGGTTCGGCATCTTCGTGGTGCTGCTGGTCGAGATCGCCGAGGTCACGCCGCCGGTGGGCTTCAACCTGTTCGTGCTGCAGAACATGACCGGAAAAGACAGCAACGTGATCGCCAGGGCGGCCATTCCGTTCTTCTTCTGCCTCGTGCTGTGCATCGCGCTGATCACGCTGTTCCCGTCGATCGTGACGATCCTGCCTGACCTGGTGATGGGCAAGGAGCGCTAGCGCAGCAGCCCGCGCGGCGCGGGCGGACTCAACTAGTTGTCGAGTCCGCCGTCCGGCATCTGCCGCGCGTAGACGGCCAGCACGATGCGCTCGGAGTGGATGAGGTAGTCGTTCAGCGCCGCCGAGCCCTCGGCGAACTTGCCGGCCTCGATGAGCTCGAGCAGCTTCGTGTTCATGTCCACGTAGGGTGCGTGCAGGAACTCCGGGTCTTTCAGCAGCCCGAAGGCCAGCCGCAGCTCGACCAGGATGTGGGCGAACAGCACGTTCAGCCGCTCGCTGTCGGCCAGCTCGACGATGCCCTTGTGGAACTCCATGTTGGCCGTGCCCACGCCCAGCCAGTCGCCGGCGTCGCGGCACTTCAGCGCCATCTCGACCGCCTCGCGCATGTGCTTCTTGGCGGGGTGGCGCGGGTAGGCCTGCGCCAGCGCCTGGCACTCGATGAGCCGGCGCACGCGGTAGATGTCGATGATCGACGCGATGCTCGGCACCGCCACGAACACGCCGCGGTTGGGCGCGTGCTTGAGCAGGCCTTCCTTGGTCAGCGTGCGGAACACCTCGCGCAGGGTGTTGCGCGAAATCTCCAGGCTGTCGGCCAGCGCGGCCTCCGACAGCCGCTGCCCTGGCGAGAACTCGCCCTTCACGATCTTCTGGCGGATCAGCTCGGCCACGCGGTCGTTGAGCGTGAGCGCGCCGGCGGCCGGCGAGGCGGGGGAAGCGGGGGAATCCAGTCGGGTCATGCCGGTCGGTCGGAGGGGAAAAGGGAGGGGCGCAGCGAGCCTGCGTTGTAACAGACGGCTCCCTTGCCACGCCGCGCCCGTGCACCGAAACGCACCCGTTTCAGGGTTTTCATGGGGGTATTCAGGCACTGTTGTTGGGCACACTACATGAAATTGTTCAACAACTTGTTTGAAATGAGTGATTCATAAGAAATGAATTGCTCATTCATTGGCATGAGGTTTGCATCAATCGACCGCACCGGTGCCCCTGCGCCGGTGTTTTGCATTGCAACGAAAGACCAACCATGACACCTGAAGTCCCCCTGTGGCCGCTGATCGGCGTGGCCGTGATCATTGCGGGGTTCATCCTGCGCTTCAATCCGATGCTGGTCGTGATCGTCACGGCCATCGTCACGGCGTTCGCCGCCGGCTTCGGCCCGATGGCGATCCTCACGGCCATCGGCACCGGCTTCATCAAGACGCGCAACCTGCCGCTGATCATTCTTCTGCCGCTGGCGGTGATCGGCCTGCTGGAGCGCCACGGCCTGCGCCAGCACGCGCAGAACTGGATCAGCCGCATCAAGTCGGCCACCGCCGGCCGTCTGCTGATCGTCTACCTCGCGGCGCGTGAACTCACGGCGGCCATGGGCCTGACCAGCCTGGGCGGCCATCCGCAGATGGTGCGTCCGCTGCTCGCGCCGATGGCCGAAGGCGCCACCGAAACGCGCTACGGCAAGCTGCCCGACCGCATCCGTCACAAGCTGCGCGCCTATGCCGCGGCCACCGACAACGTGGGCCTGTTCTTCGGCGAAGACATCTTCGTGGCCTTCGGCGCCATCGTGCTCATGACCACCTTCCTGCACGAAGCGGGCATCGACGTGGAGCCGCTGCACATCGCGATGTGGGGCATCCCGACGGCCATTGCCGCTTTCATCATCCACGCCTGGCGCCTGCGCCGGCTCGACCAGGCACTGGCCCGTGAACTGGGCGGTGCCGCAGAAGCCGACGTGCCCGCCACCGCCGTGCCCGCCAAGGAAGGACGCTGAGCATCATGATCCTCTCGATCCAGCACCTGTACCTCCTGGTCGGCTTCATCCTTGCCGTCACGGCCGTGATGACGCTGGCCGACCGCCAGCACCCCAAGCGCTACACCAGCGCGCTCTTCTGGGGCATCTATGCGCTGGTCTTCCTGATCGGCGACAAGCTGCCGCCCGCGCTCGTGGGCGCCGGTGCGATCGGCATGGCCGTCATTGCCGGCCTGCGCGGCGTCGGCGCGGGCAAGCACCGCGAACCCACGCCCGAGCAGTACCAGGCCAGCGCCACGCGCCTGGGCAACAAGCTGTTCATTCCGGCGCTGGCGATCCCGCTGGTCACCGTGATCGGCACCGTGGGCATGAGCCACATCAAGCTCGGCGGCACGCTGCTGCTCGACCCCAAGAACACCACGCTGGTGAGCCTGGGCATCGGCTGCGTGGTGGCGCTGGCGCTGGCCTGCTGGCTGACGCGCGAGACGCCCGTGCAGGGCATGCGCGAGTCGCGCCGTCTGACCGACGCGCTCGGCTGGGCCGTGGTGCTGCCGCAGATGCTCGGCATGCTGGGCCTGGTGTTCTCCGACGCCGGCGTGGGCAAGGCGGTGGCGCACATCACCACCAGCTACATCAACATGGACATCCGCTTTGTCGCCGTGGCCGTGTACGTGCTGGGCATGGCCCTGTTCACCATCATCATGGGCAACGGCTTCGCGGCCTTCCCGGTGATGACGGGCGGCGTCGGCGTGCCGGTGCTGGTGGGCGTGTACCACGGCGACCCGGCCGTGATGGCGGCCATCGGCATGTTCTCGGGCTACTGCGGCACGCTCATGACGCCGATGGCGGCCAACTTCAACATCGTGCCCGCAGCGCTGCTGGAGCTGCCCGACAAGAACGCGGTGATCAAGGTGCAGATACCCACCGCGGCCGCGCTGCTGGTGGTCAACATCTTCCTGCTGTACTTCCTGATGTTCCGCTGAGGCACCGCGCATGACCACCGCCATCGATGCCAAGGCACGCCGCGTGCTGCTCGCGGGCTTCGAGCCCTTCGAGAACGACCCGGTCAACCCCGCGTGGGAGATCGCCCGCGCGCTCGACGGCTGGACCTGCGAAGGCGCCGTGGTGCAGGCGGTGCAGCTGCCCTGCGTGTTCGGCCGCGCCATCGACACGCTCGACGCTGCATTGATCGGCCCGCCGCTGCAGCTGGTGCTGTGCATCGGCGCGGCGGGCGGGCGCACCGAGATCTCGATGGAGCGCGCCGCGCTGAACATCGACGACGCGCGCATTCCCGACAACGCCGGCCAGCAGCCCATCGACCTGCCCGTGGTCAGGGACGGCCCGGCGGCCTATTTCTCGACGCTGCCGATCAAGGCCATGGTGCGCGACATGCGCGCGGCGGGCCTGCCCGCGGCCGTGTCCAACAGCGCCGGCACCTTCGTGTGCAACCACATCTTCTACGCGCTCATGCACCGGCTCGCGACGCGCCCGGCGCTGGCGCACACGCGCGGCGGCTTCGTCCACGTGCCCTACCTGCCCGAGCAGGCCGCCTCGAAGCCCGGCGTGGCGAGCATGGCGCTGGACGCGCAGGTGGAGGCCTTCCGCGTGGCGATCCGCACCGCGCTGACCTTGCGCCACGACGTGCGCGAAACCGCCGGCCGGCTGCATTGATTCCTGAGGCGTGCGGTGCACGCCGGAGACCCCCGATGAACATCGACTTGAACAGTGATCTCGGCGAAAGCCTCGGCGTCTGGCGCATGGGCGACGACGCCGCCATGCTCGACATCGTCAGCAGCGCCAACGTGGCCTGCGGCTTCCACGCCGGTGACCCGGCGGGCATCCTGCGCACGCTGCGCCAGGCGAAGGAACGCGGCGTGGCCGTGGGCGCCCACGTGGCCTACCGCGACCTCGTCGGCTTCGGCCGCCGCAACATGGACGTGGACAGCGCCGACCTGCGCGCCGACGTCATCTACCAGATCGGCGCCCTGAAGGGCCTGGCTGCCGCGGCCGGCACCGAGGTGCGCTACGTGAAGCCGCACGGCGCGCTGTACAACACCATCGCGCACGACGAGCGCCAGGCGCGCGACGTGATCGCAGCCATCCGCGAAATCGATTCGAACCTCGTGCTCGTCGCGCTCGCAGGCTCGCCGCTCGTCGGCTGGGCCGAGGCCCAGGGCCTGCGCGTGGTGGCCGAAGCCTTTGCCGACCGCGCCTACACACCGCAAGGCACGCTGGTGTCGCGCCGCGAACCCGGCGCCGTGCTGCACGACGCCCACGACGTGGCCGAGCGCATGCTGCGGCTGGCCAACGAAGGCACCGTCACCGCCATCGACGGCAGCGTGGTGCGCATCCGCGCCGATTCGATCTGCGTGCACGGCGACAGCCCCGGCGCGGTCGAGATGGCGCGCCGCGTGCGTGAGCGGCTCGTGCAGGCCGGCGTGACGATCCGCCCCTTCGCCGAGGCAGCGACCGCATGACGACCTCGATGCGCTTTCTTCGCGTCAACCTGAATGCCGTGCTGGTCGAGCTCGACGACCTGGCGCAGACCCTCGCGCTGCTGGCCTCGCTGCGCGCCGAGCCCCTCGCTGGCATCGACGAGCTGGTGCCCGCTGCGCGCACCATCCTCATCACCTTTCGCCCCGCCGTGCTGTCGGCCGCCGCATTGGCACACGCCGTGCGCCAGCGAAAGCTCGACGCCCGCGAGACACGCATCGACAAGCGCATCGAGATTCCCGTGCGCTACGACGGCGAAGACATCGCCGAAGTGGCCGGCCTGCTCGGCATCACGCCCGACGAACTGGTGCGCCGCCACACCGGCAGCGACTACACCGTCGCCTTCACCGGCTTCGCGCCCGGCTTCGCCTACCTGAGCGGCGGCCACCCCAGCCTGAACGTGCCGCGCCGCGCGGTGCCGCGCACCCGCATTCCCGCAGGCGCGGTCGGCCTCGCGGGCAGCTTCAGCGGCGTGTACCCGCAGGCCAGCCCCGGCGGCTGGCAGATCATCGGCGTGACCGACACGCCCATGTGGGACCTGTCGCGCGAAACGCCGGCGCTGTTGCAGCCCGGCGATGCGGTGCGCTTTGTCGATGCCTCGTCGTTGAAGGTGGCGTTGCCGGTGGTCGCGCAAGCTGTCGCGGCGCCCGCACCTGCAACCGTTGAAGGCGGCAGTGCCTTCGAGGTCCGCACCGCCGGCCTGCAAGCGCTGTGGCAGGACGGTGGCCGTCATTGTCAGGCGCGGCAGGGCGTGTCCGCCTCCGGCGCGATGGACCAGCGCTCGCTGCAAGCTGCGAATCGATTGGTCGGCAATGCTTCGGATGCCGCGTGCCTCGAGCTGGCCTACGGCGGCTTCCAGTTCGTCTGCCGCGGCAACGCAGTGATCGCTGTCACCGGCGCCGACGGCCCGCTCACGCTGACCCGCGCCGACGGCGCGCAATGGCCGCTGCCGCGATACCAGCCCGTCGCGCTGGCCGACGGCGACACCGTCACTGTCGGCGAGCCCACCACCGGCATCCGCAGCTACCTAGCCGTGCGCGGCGGCTTTGCCGTGGCGCCCGTGCTCGGCAGCTGCGCGACCGACACGCTGGCCCGCATCGGCCCGCCCGCCGTGGCGGCAGGCGATGTGCTGCCCGTGCGCAGCGTTGCCACCGGCGCCGTCGTCGGCGCCACCGAAGTGCCACCGATCGATCTGCCCACCGTGCAGGAAGAAGTCGTGCTCGACATCGTGCTCGGCCCGCGCACCGACTGGTTCACCGCCGACGCCGTCGAGCGCCTGTGCAGCCAGCCGTGGGTGGTGACGCCGCAGTCGAACCGCGTCGGCATCCGCCTGAACGGCGAGCAGCCGCTCGTGCGTGCCAACACCGCCGAGCTGCCCAGCGAGGGCACGGCGCACGGTTCGATCCAGGTGCCGCCCAGCGGCCAGCCCGTGCTGTTCCTGGCCGACCATCCGCTCACCGGCGGCTACCCCGTGATCGCGTCGGTCGCCACCCACCACCTGGACCGTGCGGGGCAGATCCCCGTGAACGCCCGCGTCCGCTTCCAACCGATGGCCGGCCACGGCCCCATCGAACTTTGAGATCGAGAGTCCCGCGATGAAAAAAGTCCTGATCGCCAACCGCGGCGAAATCGCCGTGCGCATCGCGCGCGCCTGCGCCGACCACGGCGTGCAGTCGGTCGCCGTCTACGCCGATCCCGACCTCAATGCGTTGCACGTGCGCCGCGCCGACGAGGCCTACGGCCTGGACGGCCACCGCCCGGCCGACACCTACCTCAACATTCCCAAGCTGCTGGCCATCGCCAAGCGCAGCGGCGCTGACGCCGTGCATCCCGGCTACGGTTTCCTCTCGGAAAGCGCAGCCTTCGCGCAGGCGGTGATTGACGCCGGCCTCACGTGGATCGGCCCCTCGCCTTCGGCCATCGCCACGCTGGGCGACAAGGTGCAGGCCCGCAAGCTCGCCCTGAAGGTCGGCGCACCGCTCGTCGCGGGCACGGCCGACCCGGTCAGCAACGCGGGCGAGGTGCTCGCCTTCGCCGAACAGCACGGCCTGCCGATCGCCATCAAGGCGGCCTTCGGCGGCGGCGGGCGCGGCATCAAGGTCGCGTGGCGGCTGGACGAAGTCGAAGGCCTCTACGAATCGGCCGTGCGCGAAGCCATCACCGCTTTCGGCCGTGGCGAGTGCTACGTCGAGCAGTTTCTCGACCGCCCGCGGCACGTCGAGGCGCAGGTGATCGCCGACACGCACGGCAACGTCGTCGTGCTTGGCACGCGCGACTGCTCGCTGCAGCGGCGCAACCAGAAGCTGGTCGAAGAAGCGCCCGCGCCCTTCCTGAGCGACGCACAGCGCGAGCGCATCCACCAGTCAGCGCGCGACATCTGCGCGGCCGCCGGCTACACCGGCGCCGGCACCGTCGAATTCATGTTGAGCGCGAGTGGCGCCATCTCCTTCCTCGAAGTCAACACGCGCCTGCAGGTCGAGCACCCCGTGACCGAAGAGACCACCGGCATCGACCTCGTCATCGAACAGCTGCGCATCGCCGAAGGCCTGCCGCTGTCCGTCAAGGAAACGCCCGCACCGCGCGGCCACTCCTTCGAATTCCGCATCAACGCCGAAGACGTGGGCCGCGGCTTCCTGCCGACACCCGGCCCCGTCCACGTGTTCGACGCCCCCTCGGGCCCGGGCGTGCGCGTGGACACCGGCGTGGACGCCGGCTCGCAGGTGCCCGGCACTTTCGACTCGCTGATGGCCAAGCTCATCGTCACCGGCGCCACGCGCGCCCAGGCGATCGCGCGCGCACGCCGCGCCCTCAAGGAATTCCGTATCGAAGGCCTGGCCACGGTGCTGCCGTTTCACCGCGCGGTGATGGCGCACCCCGACTTCGTTTCGGAAGACGCCTTCAAGGTCCACACGCGCTGGATCGAGACCGACTTTTCGAACGACGAGACGGCAGGCATGCGGCCCGATCCGCTGCCGGACGCCTCGCTGCACCGCACGGCCATCGAGATCGACGGGCGGCGCATGTCGCTGGGGCTGCCGACGGAGTTGCTGCGCGGGTTGGCGGCGGCGGGTGGTGGTGGTGCTGCTGCCGCGCCTGGCGTTGTGGCGAACGCACCGGCGGCCGATGCCGCTGCTGTGGCTGCGCCGGTGTCGGGCACGCTGCAAGGCTGGAAAGTCGCGGACGGCGATGAGGTCGCCGAAGGTACGGTGATCGCGGTGATGGAGGCGATGAAGATGGAGATGCAGGTGGTTGCGCACCGCGCGGGGCGCATCGTGTTCGCTGCGGCGGCGGGGGGCTATGTGGCGGCTGGGACGGCGATTGCGCGCATTGGGTGAGTGAGGGCGGCCGTCAAGGCTTGAGGAAGAGAGCGACCGGATTCATCTTGATCCGGCCTCACCGAGCGGCGATGGCCGGACAACTGGCAGCTGCAGGTTCTGCGAGGTGATGACGGAACCTGCAATGGGCTTCTTCAACTCTTGTCGAACACGCGCCGGTAACGCCCGTGGCCGCGGGGTTCGCGGCGGCTGGCGGTGCCCAGGAGCTTCAATGCGAGCGTCGCCATCGTGCCTGCGTTGTCTCGCAGATCTTCCGCATCTGCATCCGTCATCAGAGGCAGTGTTCCCGGTTCTTTTGCATCCTGTGCGATCACGCGGCGTTCGAAGTTGTTGAGTTCATAGCCGCGGGCATAGTTGCGCAGGTTCGTCGCCCGAGAGGGGAGGGTCTCCTCTTCTGCCGCCTTCAGCAACCGGTCGTGCGTGGCTTTTTTCTGCTTGATGGCGGCCACGAAGTCCTCGCGGTTCTCCTTCGTGATGGGGCCGAGCATCCAGAACCCACCGTGCGAGTCGTGGACATACTTGTCGAAGAAGTCGTTGGCGGTTTGCGGAACATCCTTGGCGGCAGCGACGGCGCGCAGCAGGCGCTTTTCCACCTCGTTGGCGCGAGGCGGCTGGTCAACGTAGACGCCCGCTCTGGGAACGAACACCCGTCGGGGCTGGTTGGCCGCCTGAGCGGCCTTGACGTCTTCACGCCAGTCGAGTTCTGACTCCCAGAGATCCTGTCGGTCCTGCTTGTTGGAGGCTTCGTAACTCGCCATGGCCTTGAAGGTGGCTTCGTCGCTCTTGGACGCACGCCAGCGCCAATACAACTCCATGTGATAGCGCATGCGGTTCTGCACGGGCTCGCCGCCATTGGCGACGTTCTGCTTTTCCTCTGTCGCGGTCCAGGCTGCGTAATCGCTGAAGGCTTTGTCGAGTGCTGGGTTGACCTCGAAATCACCACTGACCTGGCCGGGCATTTCAGTCTTGCTGCGCAAGCGAACGCCTGCAGTCAGTGCCTCGAAATACATGTCCATCAGGGGAATCTGCGAGAGCAATGCGGTTCGCCCCTCGACACCCTTGCCTTGGGACTTCGACGGATAGCCTCCGCCCAGGTCAGAGTGAGCCCCCGGATAGACGAACTCCTTGGTGTTCGGCGGGTAGTTCGTGGCTCTGATGCGTGCCGTAGACAGCGGAAACGACTGACGTATTTCATGTGCCGCCACGTAGTGAACGGTCTGGTTGACGCCGTGGATGTCCATGGTGCCGTCGGCCCAGTCCTGAAAGCCTTCGCCGACGGGCGACGAATCGGCCAGGCCGACAGACGCCACGGTGTCGAAGATACCCAGGAAATGAAGCTCCAGTGTTGCTTCGCCGATCGTCATGTTCTCGGCGACCAGCTGGATCCACTGGCAAAAGGCGCGCGCTTCGGCCGCACCACGCGAAAATCCGAAGACCGACAGATGCATCTTGGTCACCCGCGGCCGTTGGTCCTTGATGGCTTTCAGCAGGCGCTTTTGAATGCCCCCGAAGATGCTGATCATCTTGGCATCGCCCAGGCGCCACCAAGTCTTCAGCTCATCGACACAAAGTGTCTTCGCCTCTTCAGGCTGGATCAACAGAACACCGTGATAGGCCATGTGCAGGGCGTTGTAGATCTGTATCAACGCCCAATGGATGCGCGCTTCACCCCCGGTGCCGAAGCGCTTGCCGTTGTCCAGTTCCTTGATCTCTCCGATCTCGGGGAAATGTGTGCCGACGCCAGGGATGTAGAAGCGAAAATTCTCGACCTCGTCGTCCTTGTGCGCGTTGAAGAGGCTGACCACATTCGTGTGACTCTGGTCGCGTGAGTCGCGAATCAGGTTGTTGTTGGTGCCGTCAAAAAACAGGCCCACGTGAATCTCTTTGGCGCAACTCAGGGAATTGGCCTTGCTCGGGTCGGCGCTAGCGGCGCGTTGGCACAGTTCGCGTGCGGTCAGGGTCCGGTCGGCGCGCGAGTGGTCGCCAGGCAGTGCGGGCTGGTAGTTCTTGCCACCCGGGTCGTTGTCCCACCAGTCGCCTTTGGGCGCATTGGCCGTCCACTTGTAGCTGGGCAAACACTCGATGGCCCTGCCTGCGTCGTCCGACCACACCAGTATCTGCAGCCCCGTTTCCTTGACGATGCACTCGGCCGTGCAAAGCTTGGCGGTCTTGAAGTAGAGATAGCGCTTCTCACGGGTGTTGGCGTCGAAGCTGATTTCGTACCAGCCTTCTTCAAATTTTTCCATGTGTTGCTCCCGGATTTCTCAAGACATCTCTGGTTCGTCTTGGCTCACCATTTCCAGTCCGCAGGCTTCACCGGAGAGGCCGGACCGGGATAGTCCTTGGCACCGGCCCTCTTGTTGGAGATGATCAGCCGGACCTCGTTGTTCGGCAGGAAATGCACGTTCAGGAGCCCACCGGGCTCGTCATATTTTTCGATGGGAACGACTTTTTCATGCCACCGGGGCTTGATTGCATCCGGTCGTTTGTCGCCCGGAATTCCGCTGGAGGTCGTCCACTTCACTGTTGCATTGAGGCCGGCGCGCCACTTGGCGGGAAAGGAGATGCAGCACACAAAGCTGCCGCCGCCGCCGTACGGGTATGAGTTGCCGCCGCCGGCCCCGTCCACATAGAACTCGTGGATGTAGTCCTGCGTGTGGTTGTAGGCGCTGATGTTGGCGCTGTAGCTTTCGGCCGCCGGCTTCTTGCTGCTGCAAGCCACCAGTGGCAGTGTCAGCAGCGCCAGTGCACACAGCGTCAGGGTTGTAGTGCGTTTCATGGCGTGTAGCCTTTCCATACGTTCATAGGTTGTTCCTCCCGGACTCTTGTCGAATCTCTTGTTCGCCTCGGGCTCACCATTTCCAATCCGGCGGCTTCACCGGATAGGCGGGGCCAGGGTAGTTCTTGGCACCCGCCCCTTTGCTGGAAATGATCAACCGAACTTCGCCTTCGGGAAGAAAGTGGATGTTGAGCATGCCGCCCGGCACGGTGTATTCCTCGATGGGCACGACCTTCTCGTGCCAATGCTGGACATACGCTTCCGGTCGCCTGTCGCCTGGAATGCCGCTGGAGGTGGCCCAACGCACCTTGGCGCTCAAGCCAGGGCGCCATACGGCGGGATAGGAGATGCAGCACACGAAGCTGCCGCCACCGCCATACGCGCTCGAATGGCCGCCAAACATCCCGTCGACATACGGCTCGATATGGTCCGCCGTATGGTTGTACGGGCTGATACTGGCGCTGTAGCTTTCAGCCGCAGGCCTCTTGCTGCTGCAAGCCACCAGCGCCACCGCGCAAAGAACCAGGAGAGCAAAGCGCTTCATGAAGCCTTGCCCTCCAACGCCTTCCACAGTTCGTCGCTCCAGCCCTTCATCAGGCCCGACAGGCTGGTGCCTTGTGCGACGGCCTTCCATGTGTCCGACAGATCGGGATGCTGATAAAAGTCATCGCCGCAGGTCAGCGAGAGCACCACGAACTGCAGCCGGTCGGGGTTGCCTGCCACGTGCAGACGCGTGGCAACCGCGAGGGCGCGCTGGAGCCGCTGATGAAACGCTGCCCGGCCGGTCTGCGGGACCAGTTGCGACACCGTCTCGAGCAACTGCGCAAAGATGCCGTCGGCTTCCGAGGCATCCAGGAGCGTCGCGAATTGCGATGCATCGAGTTCGAGATGGTCGCGGGCATCGGCCACACCGTCCTTCCCAGAAGCTGCAAGCCAGTTGCCGACCACGGCACCGCTGCGATCGAACCACTGCCATTGCGAGATGGCCTGCGCCACGCGCCGTGCCTGTGGCTCGGCCAGCGTGGCGAGCAGCGTCGGAAGAACGCGTACATCGCCCATGCGGCAGTGCAGCTTCAAGCCGTCGTGCCGCGCCTGGGCCAGGTAGCCGAAGCAGGCCTGCAAATCCGCAGCGACGCGGCTGGATGCGATCCAGCTGAATGCGGGTGCTGCCGGGTCGATCGTGGCGAGGCGCCGCAAGCCCTCGGCGCGCACCTCGTCGTCCAGTGGCAGTTCCAGCAGCTGCGGTCCCCTTGCGCCATAGGCCGCCAATGGTGTGTTGGCCAGCGCATTGACGTGCGACCACCCGTTGCGGCGCAGCACCGATGCGAGGCGCGCCGGGTCGAGCAAGGCCGCATCGACCAGCAACCAGAGGCCGAAGGATGACGGTTGGGCGTCGGCCATCGCTTGCACGGCATGGGCAAGGTGGAGGGGGTCGATCAGATCGGTCGCGAATTCCAACGCCACGCTCACTGCAAGGCGGAGAAGGGGGCTCCGCTTTGTGCCGCCTTCAGCATGCACTCGATGCAGATGCTCTGCGGGAACAGCGGCAGCCCATACGGCGAGCTTGTCGGCCCAGCCAACTTCCGCTGCACCGAGTGATAAGTGATCTTCCCCGGACACTCGAAGGTGATGTCCCCATCCTGCAGCGTGATCGACGCGCCCTGCGCCGTCGCGATGCGGATCTTCTTCTTGGCCGCGAACTCCACCGTCTGGTCGGTGCTGGCGATCTTCAGGGCCTCCTTGGCCTGCACGCGCAGCTCGTCGTGCTGCGCCTGGAAGTCCAGGTCGTCGTTGCCCGCGATGACCGACAGGCCTGTGTCCGCATCCGCCTTCTGCGCTCCGGCCAGCACGCCGATGGCCTGGCCGCTGTGCACGCGCAGCACGTCGGCCAGCGCCAGGTTGATGTCACCGCCGCTGGCCAGCGTGGCGGTCTCGCCGCTGACGACCTGCAGCTGCTGACCCGCCACCATCGCCAGGCCGCCGCGTGCGGCCAGTGCGATCACGGCGTCACTCGTGTGCGGCACCTTGCCGTCGCCGGTGGCGATGGTTTTGTCTGCCGCATCTGCGTAGGCGGTGTCGAGCGCATCGGCGGCGACCATGCCGCTGGCGGTGCGCTCCATCGCGGCGTAGGGGGCGCGCTCCTTGTCGAGCTGGGATTCGTTGGCCTTGCCGGCCCCGATGTGCCCGGCCAGCTGCACGGTCTCGTGGGTCTTGGCCGCATCGCTCAGCGCCTGGCCCAGCTGCTGCACCTGCTTGAGCAGCGCCATGCCGGCGGCGAAGTCGCCCACGGGCTCCAGCTTCTGGCCGCCTGCGCCGTGGTAGGTGCTCAGCAAGACTCCCTTGCCGCCGCGCAGGGCGGCATAGCCGTCGGTGCGCAGCTCCAGGCCCTGGCCGCGGAAGCTGCCGCGGAAGTTGTCGGCCTGGTGGATCAGGTGGCCCAGGTTCAGCTGGCTGTGGGCGGTGCTCGCATGCAGCTGCACGCGCAGCTGCTGGTTCGAATCGTCGAAGACCAACTGGCTGAAGCCCTCGCCGCCGAACTCCTTGGTCTTGAAGCCGCTCAGGGCCGCTGCATTGCGGTGGCCCTTGTCGTCGGCGCTGGCGCCGTGCCAGGGTGGGGCATGGCCGGCCGCGAGGTTGGCCTGGGCGCTGGGCGAGGCGTTGCTCGCTTGGGCGAAAACGTCGTTGCTGTCGTTGTTGCCCTGCTCGCCGTTCTCACCGGTGCGCGATGCGCCGCCGGGCGTGGGGGCGATGCCGCCGTCGCCGCGGCCGTTGTACAGCGCCCCGACGATGACGGGCTGGTCCACATCGAGGTCGACGAACTTGACCAGCACTTCCTGCCCGATGCGCGGCAGCCACTGCCAGCCCATGCCGGGGCCGGCCTGGCGCTGGGCCACGCGGATCCAGCGGGTGCTGCGGTTGTCCTGGGCGTTGTCTCCATTGCTGCTGCTGTTGCCGTTGTCGCTCGATCCGTTCTGCCAGTGGAAGCGCACGCGCACGTCGCCACGGTCGTTGCAGTACAGCTCGTCGGCGCCATTGGGCGAGGTCTCGCCCGAAGGCCCGACCACGATGGCACTGTGCACGCCGCTGGCCGTGGGCCTGGCGTGCAGGCGGGCACCGTCGGCCGCCGCCAGTGCGGGGCGCCAGGGGCGAGGGGCGTGCACGCCCGAGAAGCTGTTGGCGTAGCCCTGGGCCTGCGCGGTGGCGAGGCTCTGGGGCTGCGGGTAGAGGTTGTTAGCGTTGCTTGTTGCCACTGCTGCAGACACCAGTCCGAATACATCGGCCTCGGCCGTCACGGGAGCGCAGGGCTGGTCGAACACGAGGTGTTCCGTCAGCGCGCCCAGCTGCGCCGCAATCGACGCCGCCGTGTCCTTGGGCAGGTTGTTGATGCCCACGTGCTCGATGGTGTCCAGCAGCAGTGCGGGCCTGGCCTGCAAGCCCAGCGCAGGTGCGTCGTCGATCTCGAGGCGCGTGCCCGCGCGCAAGGTGCGCACGGTGCTGTGGCCCAGCATCAGGTCGGCGCGGCATTCGGCCGCTTCCATCATCAATGCGGCATAGCGCTCGACGGTGCGGTTGGTGTCCCAGCCGCGGCTGCGGTCGTTCAGGCCGAGCACGTCGTCGTACTCCAGGCGCGGGGCGTTCTTGCCGCCGACCGGAAAGCGCGCCGGGGCGCTGCCTGTGAGCTGGCGCTTGCCGTCGACGTTCCAGGCGCTCAGGTGCACCTGGGCCACCGACTGGCGCATGCGGCGCACCAGCGCTTGCACGGCGTCGCTGCGCTCCTGCGAGCTCTTGCGGTGAAAGCGAACGGGCGAGCCTGCATCGGCGGTCTGGGTGTCGTTGGACGAGAAGATCACGAGCTTGTGGCCCGTCGGGGCCTGGGCGTCTTCTTCGATGCGCCAGGCCAGGCCTTCTTCGGCCAGCAGGCGCGAGAAGAAGTCGTAGTCGCTCTCACGGTACTGGGTGCAGTAGGTGCGAACGGGGGCGTCGGCCAGGAAGCTGTTCACTTCGGAAGAGAAGGCCCAGCTGCCCGCATCCGCATACGGCGCGAGCACGCGTTCGATGATGTCTGCCACGCTGCGCTGTTGGAAGACCTGGCTGCGTCCTTGCTGGGTGGCCAGCCAGAGCCAGGGCACCAAGGTCAGGCGGTAGCGGGCCAGGCCGCCGTCGGCGCCGAGTGACTCGACGGCGCGGATCAGGCCGGTGCGTCGTGCGAGCGAACCATTGGCCAGCACGGTGACCAACGTCAGCGGCTGGTCGATCAGCGATGACAGCGCCAGGTCCGCACGCAGGCTCAGGCACACGATGCGCAGCTCGAACAGCTGCGAGACCGCTTCGCGCTGCACCCAGCCTTCCACGCGCAAAGCATCGATGCTCTCGCGTGCGGCACTGTTGGAGGACGACGAAGCACTCGGCGCTTCGAGGCGATACAGCCGCGCCGTCTGGCTCAGCTCGGCCCACAGGGCGCTGCGGTCAGCGGAAGGCATCGGGAATTCGCTCAGGTTCGGATGCTCAAGGCTTGCAAGGTGCGCCCGGCTTGCAGTCCGCCGTTGCGGCAGTGGCCTGCGCCGACGGTGCGGGGTCGGAGGTCTTGCTGCGCTTGAGCAGCGCGGTCAGCAGGTCGGTGTCGGGATCGGGCCCCTTCGGCCGTGCCGCCGTCTGCGCGAGGTCGGTGCGCGCGGCGGGCTTCGCGGCCTTGCTGGTGTTGGCAGCGGTCTTGACGGGCTTGCCGTTCGCGGCCGTGCGCACGGGCTTCTTCGAGCCCGACGCGATGCGCTCCGGTTTCTTTGCAGCAACGGTGCTGGCCTTGCTGTCGGCGCCTGCCTTCTTTGCGGGGGAGGCCGCCGCAACGCGCGCAGGCTTCGCGGCCGGCGGCACGGCCATGGGCTGCGCACCGATGGCTGCGAACGGCGTGGAGGCCTGTGGTTGTTGCTGTTGCTGCTGTGGTGCCGGCGGCGGCGTGCTGTCGCCTTCGATGATGCGTGCGGGCGTGGGCTCCGGTGCCGCGGCTGCAACGGGCGCGTCGGGCTTCGGTGGTTCCTTGGCGGCAGGCGCTGCAACCGGCGCAGGCGTTGCTGCCGCCACGGTCGTGGCTGCGGCATCCGCGCGCTTCGATTGCAGGTGGTAGGTCGTGGCACCTGCCACACCGAGCAGCACCGCGAGCGAAGCCCACACGCCGGGCCGTGCGAAGAAAGAGCGCGCGCCGCTTTCGCGGCCACCGAACTGTGCGAGCACACGCGTGGATTCGCCTGCGGGTGCGGCGGTCGATGTGGCCGCGGTGGGTGCGCTCGAACCGAGCAGGCTCGGTCGGTCCTTGTGGGCGTCTGACGCGCCCATCATGGATGGGTGGTCCGGCTGGCTGCGGGCATGTGATTTCTCCCCTCGGCTTTATGTGGCGTGATCAACGCGATATCGCAATTGGGATGCAACAAGGTGCTGCGTGCGATGGGTTCAAATTTTTAAGCGACTCATACAATTGAGTGGCTCTCATTGAACACCGTTGATCTTCTTCACTCTCTTTTGTTATTTTGCCTTGATGGTGGCAGCACTTGCCATCTTCTTGTTCCCTTCTTTTCGTGACCGTGTGTTGCGAGCGACGGTCTCAATTTCTACTGCTATTGCATTCTTTTTTATTGGAATAGGACGTCGTCTCGGCTTTGTGTCCGAAGCAAGTTTTCAGTTGATGCGCGACAGCGGATCGGGAGTGCGTACTTTTGCCGTAAGGCATCGCTACTTGTTGCTGTCGGGTATGGGTCTGCTTATCGTGCCGGTGTTGTTAAGTGTGACTTTCGGAAGTGGCCGGGTTCTGTTCTTCGACGACTGGGCCGCCACAAGCGATCCGAAGATCGAGGCCTTGCTCAAGGGCGAGCAGCTGGTGCCGCCGCAGCCGTTGCCGCCCGAGGTGTTTGCGACGGCAGAGGTCGAGCAGATTCGTCCGCTCACGAAAGAAGGCAGTCGGGACTGGGCTGTTCTCGATGTGGACTTTCGTAATCGTTTGCTGCTCGTCTACAAGATCATGAAAGAAAAGCACGGCTACGACCTCGCATTGCTCGAGGGTTATCGCAGCCCCGAACGACAAGCCAAACTCGCTGCATTGGGCAATACAGTGACCATGGCGAAGGCCAATCAAAGCTATCATCAGTATGGACTTGCGGCAGACAACGCGTTCTATCGCAATGGCAAGCTGGTGATCTCTGAAAAAGATCCATGGGCCATGGAAGGCTATCGCCTCTATGGCGAAGCGGCCGAGTCCGTGGGCTTGGTGTGGGGTGGTCGATGGTCCTTCAGGGATTACGGTCACGTGGAGTACCGCAAGCCGGGATTTAAATTGTCACGCAACTGAATGCCGAGACGACACCTGTCGCATCGGCACACCACGAGGCAATCAAGGGGGAGAGTTCAAATGGGTGAGGATCAACCCGAGGCGGACAACGACCGCCCGTGGATCGTTCTGCATGACAAGACCGACCACGGTGGCTTCGTGATCACCGCATCCGAAAACACGCACATCGATGAACGGCGTGTGGCGCGCATCGGCGACATGGTGTCGTGCCCGCGGCCCGGCCATGGCATCAACCCCATCGTGACGGGCAGCGACTGCGTGTCGATCGATGGCCGTCGCGTGGCGCGCCACGGCGACCGGGCGGCCTGCGGTTGCAGGCTGTTGTCGAGCCAGATCGCTTCCGCGTCCGAATGACGGCGGTGTCTCCTTCTTCGGCTGCAGGCATGGCATGCGGTCACGCGACCGCGTGGGCCGCTGCCATCACCATCGCGTGACCCAGGCGTTCGAAAACTCCGGATGCTGTCGCGACTGATCAAGCCCGTTCTTTTGGCCTGCGCCGTGTTCATCACGGTGTGGGTGCTCGTGATCGTCTACTGGCAGTACACGGCGCGCATGCCGAGCACGAGCGACATCGTGCTCTACCTCGTGGTGCTGCCGCTGGCGCTGATGCTCTTCTATGTGGTGCTGCGCCGCATCTTCACGGCCGCGCCCGCTGCCGCGTTGCCCGCAGCCGGGGCGACAGTGGCCGCAGGCGCCGCGGCCTCATCGAATGCCGCGGCAACCGAGGCTTCGCAGGAGCGCCTGCAGATGGCCGTGCTGGCCTTCGCCCTTCGCACGCCGCGCGGCAGCGATGCCGACACGGTGGCCACGGCGATCGGCCAGGCGCAGACGCCAGAGATCGTTCCCGAACTGCGTGACGGCGAAGGCTTTCCCGTCATCGCGGGCCGCGTCGAAGGCATCGACGAGAACGAGCTGCGCGAGCACCTGCGCGAAAGCCTGCAACCCGCTGGCGAAGCTTTCGATATCGATGCGCTGCCCGACGATCGGCTGCGCGCCATCCATCTCATGTCCGACGTGCTGCAGGAGCTGCTGGCGTCCGCGGCCGAAGCCATCGCCAACGCGGGCGATGCGCTCGCGGTGCGCGCGCCCGGGCGCTTCGTGTCCAGCGGCGGCGTCATCCCGGGGCCGGCGGCGGCGCCGCAGCTGAACCTCTCGCTGCTGTTGCCGGGTGCATGGAGCGAGAGCGAACGCGCGATCGCCACGCAGTGGGTGCAGCAGCGCGTGCGCGAAGGCGATGCCTCGCAGCGCTGGCTTGTCGACTGCTTCAAGAGCGAAGACGGCGTGTCCGGCATGGCGCTGCTCGACCGCATCAGCCTGTCGCTGCATCGCGAGCAAAGGCCCGCGCTGTGGATCGCGCTGGCGGCCGATTCCTCGGTGTCCGAAGCGAGCATTGCGCGCTGGGAGGCCGACGGCCTGCTGTACACCGCCACGCGCCGCAAGGGCCGCGTGCCCGGCGAAGCCGCCGCGGGCCTGCTGCTCGTGCGCGCCGGCGATGCACTGCTGGCACCGGCCGAGGCCGTGCGGCTGTCGCGCAGTGCCAGCGGCCAGCGCGAGGCCTCGGCCGACACCGCGCGCACACCCGATGCCAGCCTGCTCGATCGCTTCGCCCAGCACCTGCTCGCCACCTCGACGCTCGAGACCGCCCAGGTCGACTGGGTCGTGAGCGACGCCGACCACCGCACCAGCCGCGTCACCGAAGTGGCCAAGCTCGTGCAGGAGCGGCTGCCGCACGTGCCCTTCGAAAACAACCTTTCTGTCTGCGCCACCCTGGGTCACCTGGGGGCCGCGGCCGACATGAGTGCCGTCGTGCTCGCGTGCCACCTGGCCGCGCGCGATGCACGGCACGTGCTCGCCATTTCCGTGCAGGACGCGCTCGCGCGGACGGCCCTCCTGGCCGGCCCGGCGAGCCCCGCGTCATCCGCTACTTAAACAGGACCGATTCCAGAAACTTCTATGCGGCGATTCTTCAGTTTCCTGGCCGATCCGCGCACCTTGTCGGTGATCGGCGCCATCGCGCTCGGCGCGTTCCTGCTGCTCGGGGCGCAGACGCTCGAAGTCGGCGCGATCTGGGCCGTCGGCATCTTCGTGGTGCTGCTGCTGTTGTGGCTGCTGGTGTGGTTCGTGCGGCGCATGCGC
Source organism: Variovorax sp. GW821-FHT09D04 (assembly GCF_059416405.1). NCBI lineage: Bacteria > Pseudomonadati > Pseudomonadota > Betaproteobacteria > Burkholderiales > Comamonadaceae > Variovorax > Variovorax sp. GW821-FHT09D04. Next base: position 381,411 of record NZ_JBWKPA010000002.1, on the reverse strand, counting down.
ACGCGCGCGGCCAACCGCAAGCTCGGCGACATGCTCGAGGACCAGGCCGACGCCGCCGTGCGCGACAGCGACCCCGAGCGCAAGGCCGAGATCGACGAGCTGCGCGGGCGCATGGTCGAGGCGGTGAAGACCATCAAGACCTCGAAGATCGGGCAGATGTCGGGCAGCGAGGCGCTGTACGAGCTGCCCTGGTACATGGTCATCGGCAACCCGGCGGCGGGCAAGAGCAGCGCCATCCTGAATTCGGGCCTGCAGTTCCCGTTCGCCGACAAGGGCAACGCGGTGATCCAGGGCATTGGCGGCACGCGCAACTGCGACTGGTTCTTCACCACCGAAGGCATCGTGCTCGACACGGCGGGCCGCTATTCGATTCACCAGGAAGACCGCAAGGAGTGGTTCGGCTTCCTCGACCTGCTCAAGAAGTACCGGCCGAAGGCGCCCATCAACGGCATCATCATCACGGCCAGCATTCCCGAGCTGATTGGCAGCCGGCCCGACTTCGCCATTCAACTCGCGAAGAACCTGCGCCAGCGCATGCAGGAACTCACCGAGCGGCTCGAAGTGTTCGCGCCGGTGTACGTGATGTTCACCAAGGCCGACCTGATCACCGGCTTTGCAGAATTCTTCGGCGACAGCGACAAGATGGAGCGCGACCGCGTGTGGGGCGCCTCGCTGCCGTACGACGGTGACGAGAAGCAGGACGCCGTGGCGCTGTTCGACAAGCGCTTCGACGAGCTCTACATGGGCCTGAAGGAAATCAGCGTCTCGCACTTCGCGAACCACCGCAGCAGCGACCCGTCGCCCGAGCTCTTGATCTTTCCGCTCGAGTTCGCGGCCATCAAGCCCGCGCTGCGCGCCTTCCTGGCCACGCTGTTCGAGAGCAACCCCTTCCAGCACAAGCCGGTGTTCCGCGGTTTCTACTTCACCAGCGCCTTGCAGGAAGGCACGATGCGCAGCCTGTCGACCGAGCGCATCGCCAAGCGCTTCGGCCTCACGCTGAGCAACGCGGCCACCAAGTCGAAGGAAATCTATTCGCAGAACGGGTTCTTCCTGCGCGACCTGTTCTCCAAGGTGATCTTTGCCGACAAGAAGACGGTGCGGCAGTTCTCCAGCCCCGTGAAGGCGCGCGTGCGCTACGTGAGCTTCTTCGCCTTCGTCGCCGTGCTGGGCCTGCTGCTGGGCGGCTGGACCTGGTCGTACCTCGGCAACCGCCAGCTGGTGGAGAACGTGCAGGCCGACCTCGACAAGGTGGTCAAGCTGCAGGCCAGCGACAACGGGCTGCGCACGCGCTTCGAGGCGCTGGGCATCCTGCAGGACCGCATCGAGCAGCTCGAGAAATTCCGCAACGACCGGCCGCTGTCGCTGTCGCTGGGCCTGTACCAGGGCAACCAGCTCGAAGACAAGCTCGTGGCCGAGTACTACGGCGGCGTGAAGCAGCTGATGCTCGCGCCGGTGTCGGACAACCTGCAGGCCTTCCTGCGCGAGGTGAACGCGCACCCCGACCGCCTGAAGCGCGCCGACGCGGTGGCCGCACTGACGGGCGGCACGGCGCCCGCGCCGTTGCCGGTCGCCGGTGCCACGACCACCACGGCACCCGCCGCAGCGCCGGAAGGCGGCGGCCTGTATGCCGGCTCCTCGCCGGCCGACGTGCAGGACGCCTACAACGCGCTCAAGACCTACCTCATGCTGTCCGACAAGCGGCAGGTGGAAACGGCGCACCTCACCGACCAGATCTCGCGCTTCTGGCGCGGCTGGCTGGAGAGCAACCGCGGCGACATGCCGCGCGCGGCGGTCATCCGCGACGCCGAGCGCATGATCACCTTCTACCTGCGCCGCGTGGGCGACGACAACTGGCCCGCGCTGGCCGACACCAACCTGGCGCTGGTCGAGCAGACGCGCGACAACCTGCGTCGCGTGGTGCGCGGCATGCCGGCGCGCGAACGCGTGTACGCCGAGATCAAGGCGCGCGCTTCCACGCGCTTCGCGCCGATGACCGTGGCGCGCATCCTCGGGGCAACGGCCAGCAGCGCCGAAGCCGAAGGCACCCTCGCCGGCAGCGTCGCCATCTCGGGCGCGTTCACGCGCGAGGCCTGGCAGCAGTACGTGGACGACGCGATCCGCGACGCCGCGAACAAGGAAACATCGAGCAAGGACTGGGTGCTCAACGTTGCCGGCAACGACGACCTGACGCTTGAAGGCAGCCCGGAGCAGATCCGCAAGACGCTGGCCACCATGTACAAGCTGGAGTACGCCAAGGAGTGGCAACGCTTCCTGCAGGGCATCGCGGTGAAGGACATGGGCAGCTTCGAGCAGGCCGTGGTGGCGATGAACCAGCTGGGCGATCCGCAGAACTCGCCGATCCGCAAGGTCTTCGATACGGTGTACGACCAGACCTCATGGGACAACCCCTCGCTGGTCAACGCCGGCCTGCAGCAGGCGCGCACCGGGGCCTTCAACTGGTTCAAGCGGCTCTTCAGCCGCGCCACGCCGTCGCAGGTCAACGTGAACGTCGACCTCAACGGCGGCGCCACGGAAATCCCGATGGGCCCGATCGGGCGCGAGTTCGCGGGCGTGGCGCGCCTGGTGGTCGAGCGCGACAACACCTCGCTGCTGCGCGGCTACCTGGGCACGCTGTCCAAGCTGCGCGGGCGCTTCAACCAGATCAAGAACCAGGGCGACCCCGGGCCGGGCGCGCGCCAGCTCATGCAGCAGACGCTGGAGGGCAACGGCTCCGAGCTGGCCGATGCGCTCAAGTACGTCGACGAGCAGATGCTCACCGGCATGGACGCCGCGCAGCGCCAGGCGCTGCGCCCGCTGCTGGTGCGGCCGCTCCTGCAGGCCTATGCGGTGACAGTGCAGCCGACGGCGGTGGAGGTCAACAAGATCTGGAGCGCGCAGGTGCACCAGCCCTTCCAGCAGTCGCTGGCCACCAAGTACCCGTTCTCGGCGAGCGCGAAGATCGAAGCCTCGCCGGCGGAGATCGCGCAGTTCTTCGGGCCTGAAGGCGCCATCGGCAAGTTCGTGACGACCACGCTGGGCTCGCTGGTGATCCGCCGCGGCGACCTGCTGTCGCCGCGCGCCTGGGGCGACCAGGGCCTCACGCTGAGCCCCGACTTCGTGAACGGTTTTGCGCAGTGGGTGGCACCGCTGTCGGGTGGCGCCGCGGCCGGGGCCGGCGGCAGCGCGCAGCCGCAGACGCTGTTCCAGATCCTGCCGCAGCCCGTGTCGGGCCTGACGGAATACATGGTCGAGATCGACGGCCAGCAGCTGCGCTACCGCAACACGCCGCCGCAGTGGTCCAACTTCGTCTGGCCCAACGCACAGGGCACGCCGGGCGCGAAGATCACCGCAGTGACCTTCGACGGGCGCACGGTCGAGCTGATCAACGAGCCGGGCAACTTCGGCCTGGAGCGCCTGCTGAGTACGGCGCAACGCACCAAGTTGCCCGACGGCAGCTTCGAGCTCACATGGGCGCGCGACAACGCGAGCGTGACCGTCAAGCTGCGCGTGATCCAGAACACGCAGTCGGCCGGTTCGGGCGGCGATTCGCCGCAAGGCAAGGGCCTGCGCGGCACGGTGCTGCCGTCGACGGTCGCGGAGATCGGTGTGCCGCGCGCAGCAGCACCCGCAGCGGTTCAGGCACCGGCCCAGGCGCCGGTGCAGGCAGGGGGAGCAGGCAAATGAGCGCGCCACAACAGCTGTGCTACTTCGGCAAGTTGCCCGGTCGCGGCGACTTCGTGAAGGGCCTGTACAACCCGCAGCTCATCAAGGTGTTCGACCACTGGCTGTCGCAGACCATGGAGATGCTGTCGGAAGACCCGCGCTGGAAGCTGATCTACGACAACGCCGCGCCGATGCACTTCGTGTGCCTGGGTTCGCGCAGCCGCGTGGCCATTGCGGGGCACGTGCGCCCCAGCCGCGACGAGTCGTCGCGCCGCTACCCGTTCCTGGCGGCCACCTCGGTGGACGTGGACGAGGCGCTCGACTTCATGCGCGGCGCGCCGATGCTCATCGGCCCCTACTGGGACCGCATGGCGGTGCAGGTGCAGTCGCTGGCGGCCGGCACCGACCTGGACAACGAGCTGAAGAAGTTCGAGGCCATCGACCCGGCCATCGAGACCGGCTTCAAGAAGTCGGCCTCGCGCGCCACCTATGCGGCGTTCACGCGCGACACCAGCCTGCTGCGCATCGAGCAGATGCTCAACTTCGACGGCCACAAGGTGTCGCTGCGCCGTGCCATCCTGGCGCTGGGTTTGCTGCTGCAGCCGGTGATGGCCAGCGCGGTGTCGCACCTGGAAAAGGGGCTCACGCTGCCGCTGCCGCGCGACCCGGTCGACCGCTCGCTGATCGCCACCTTCTGGCTCGAGATGGTGTCGCAGTTCCTGGCCAAGGCCGACTTCGAGCTGGTGCTGCTGGTCACCGAGATCGACGGCCGCTCGCGGCTGGTGATCGGCTTCAACGGCCTGTCGCCGCGCAGCCTGCAGAGCGTGCTGCACCCGCAGGTCTACACCGAGCACAACATCGACATCGACAACCCGGAGTGGGTCGAGGACACCATCCACAGCAACTACGCGATGTTCAAGCTGGTGAGCTACCTCGACCAGCCGCAGCTGCCGCTGGACATCGTGCTCACCGCCTTTCGCGAAGTCTTCATCGGGGAATGACACGGTCATGAATTGTTCTTTGCGCGTTCTCGTGCTGTCCATGGCCTGCGGGCTCGCGCTCGTGCCGGCCGTGCAGGCCCAGCAACCACAGCAACAACCGCCCGCGGCGGGCGCCACCGCCGCCCGCGTCGAGACCACGCCCGCGGCCGTCGGCAAGGGCGAGCCGGTCGTGGCCGGCGGGCAGGTGCCCGACGAAGCCACGCGCATCGCCGTCATCGAGGCGCTGCGCCGCGTCTATGGCCCCAGCGGCGTGATCGACAAGATCGAGGTGGTGAACACCGTCAGCATGCCGGCCAACTGGGCCGCCAACGTGCAGCGGCTGATCACGCCCTCGCTCAAGGACATCCACCGCGGCCAGCTCCAGATCGAGGGCACGCAGATGGCGCTCAGCGGCGAGGTCGGCAACGAGGCGCTGCGCCAGAAGATCGTGAGCGACATGGCGAATTCGCTCAACCCGACCTACACCATCAAGAACAGCCTGCGCGTGCCCGCGTCGGAGCAGATCGCGGTCGACCAGGTGCTGGGCAACCGCACCATCGAGTTCGAGCTGGGCAGCGCCACGCTCACGGGCAAGGGCCGCGCCATCCTCGACGAGATGGCGCCCATCCTGCAGAAGCTCACCAACAAGTCGGTGGCGGTGGTGGGCCACACCGACAACGCCGGCAACCGCACGTCGAACCTGGCGCTGAGCCAGTCGCGCGCCGAATCGGTCAAAGGCTACCTGGTGGGCAAGGGCATCGACCCGATGACGCTCACGACCTCGGGCGTGGGCCCGGACCAGCCGGTGGCGAGCAACGCGACCGACGAGGGGCGTTCGCGCAACCGGCGCATCGAGTTCCGGGTCGGACGCTAAATAAAAAGGCCCGCAACGCGGGCCTTTTTTCTTTCGCTCAGCGCGCAGTCAACGCGACTCGTCGTCGCCCTTGGGCAGATCGAGCAGGTCCACCAGCTGGGCCAGCTCCTGCTCGTTCTTGATCACGTTGCGCAGCCAGGCATGCAGCGGCATGTCGGCCCAGCGCGCGGCCTTGTTCGCCATGTAGGCGGCCGGGCTCGAAGGCTCGGTCTGCTCGAAATACGCCGCCACTTCCTTGAGCTGCGCGATGGCCTGCGCGCGGCTGTGGATGCCGGGTGGCAGCGCGGCGGGCACATGCACCGCCGCGTGGTAGGTGGGAGATGAATGGGGCATGGCGGCGTCGAAGACAGGTTCGATGCGGGTCGGGGCAGCCGGTGCGCTGGCGGCCGGTGCAGCGGCAGTGGCTTGCTGCGCCGCGCCGTTGTCGATCGGCACGCCGGCCTCGCGCGCAAAGCGCTCGACGGCCTGGCGGATGGCCGTGGCCGCGTCCTTCGCGGCGCGAAAGCTCGGGCCGTTGGAGGCGGTGCGTTCGTCGAACACGGCCTCGAACTCGGCCAGCGCCTGCTCGCAGGCCTGCACGTCGCGGTGCGTCTTCTGCAAGAACTTCGCGGGCGTGGCGCGGCGCAGGCGGTCGAACTGCTCGAGCGTCACCTTGTTGCGTTGCAGCTCGTCGGCCTGCGCCGGCGTGCGGCGGATGGCCTGGTCGAGCGCCAGCGCGGTCTCCCACACCAGCGCGCTGTGGCCGGTGTGGCCGTCGCTCACGATGGGCGCGCGCTGCAGCAGCTCGACCGAGCGCGAGATCAGCCAGGTGACGGTGCCGATGCGCATCTCGATGTCGCCGCCCTCGGGCTGCGGATGCAGTTCATCCCAGTACTGGCGGCACAGGCCGCTGAGCAGGCGGTAGCCGTCGGCCAGCCCCTCGAAGCCGCGCTGGCTGGCCAGCGCGTCGGTGAGCCACACGCCCAGCCGCAAATCCTTGGTGGACGCGCGCAGCAGCTTCTCGCACTCCGAAATCACGAAAGGCCAGTTGGCTTCCTTCAGCTCGATGACCCATTCGCCCTGTTCGAGCGAGGGATCGTCGTGCTTGCGCGCCTCTTGGATGGCGTCGAACTCGCGCGAGAACAGCATGTCCTCGCCGCAGGGCTTGGCCTCCGAGATCGGGGCCAGCAGAGCCGCGAGGTCGAGGCGGTTCGTCGCGGCCGTGGTCATGGCAGCGAGATCGTCAGGTTGGCCTGGCGCGGGCCGAGCTTCACGATGTCCTGGTAGCTCGCGAGCGCGCCCTGCGTGGTGCTGCCCAGGTGCGCCGACAGGCCGATGAAGCCCAGCAGCCCGATGAGCGCGAACAGCGCGGCCACCACCCACTGCGGCGCCTCGCGCTTGAGCGAGTGCGAGATGAGGTCGGGCAGCGGCCAGTGCGGCGCGAAGGGCGTGCGCTTGCCGCGCGCGTTGGCGATCTCGTCGCCCACGCGCGCCGTGAGGTAGGCCAGCTTCTCGGTGCCGTCGATGGCGTACTTGCCCTGGAAGCCCAGCAGCAGGCACATGTAGAACACCTCGAGCGTCTGGATGCGCGCGGCGCCGTGGGCCCGCTCGACCTCGAGCATGTTGAAGAAGTTCTCGCCCGCCAGCTGGTCGCCGAACAGCGTGAGCTGCAGCGGCCGGCGCTCCCACTCGGAGCGGATGGCGAACTCGGGCGCCGAGAGCACGAACTCGTCGACCGTGGCGCAGAAGGCGTACTTGGCCGCGTGGATCTGCTCGGCCGTGGCGTCGAGCTTGCGCGCGTTGCGCTCGAACTCGCCCAGGTAGTTGCGGATGCCCGTGAGGAACTGCTCGGTGGTGGCCGGCTGCTGCTTCTTCTTCAGCAGGAACAGCATCACGAAGCCGTCGTACAGCAGGTCGAGCAGGCTCGAATCGGCGTCGGGCGCCACGCCGGCCGGCGTGAACGAAGCGGGCGGCGCGTCGGCGCCCAGCAGGGAAGGGGCCTTGTTGAGGGTGGTGGTGTTCATACGATCGGGCGGGTGATCAGCCGGTCACGGCGATCAGTTCGAGTTGCATGTCGGGGATGCCGGCCGGCGCGTAGATGGTGACGCTCTGCGCCTGCAGCATGCGGTCGTACAGCTGGCTCTTGCTGTCGATGGAAAAGTAGCAGGCGCCCGCGCGGATCGGAATGGCCGGCGGCACCTGCGGCGCGTAGACGATGCGCACGCCCGGCATGGCCGAGAGCACGAGCTTGTCGACGTCTTCGGGCGCGCCGATCTTGAAGCGCTGCGGCACCACCTCGGCCAGCTCGGCGGCCGGCATGCTGGCGGTGACCGACATGTAGAACACGGTCTTCTCGTCGATCTTTCCGGAGTCCAGGCGCCCCAGGTAGAAGGCGTTGCGCGTCTCGGTGAGCGCAATGGCGAAGTAGCGCGTGGAGATGACGGTGTCGAGCAGGTCGCGCACGATGCGGTCGAGCTCGGCGAAGGCCGGGCCGGGCTTCTCGTGGTCGTACACCGGCAGGTCGTTCAGCGAGTAGGTCTTGGCGAAGGTCATCAGCGCGCCGGCCAGGCTCAGCAGTTCCTGGAACAGCCGCTCCGGGTGCAGCGACGGGTGATGGAACAGGTGCGAGAGCGAGGCGAACGCCGAGTTGGCCGTGTGCAGCAGCCAGAACGAGGCGATGTCGCCCGAGCGGAACTCGATGATGTTCTTGCTCGGCTCGCGGTGGATGCCGTACAGCGAATTGACCTTGGCCTGCAGCACGTCGAGCAGCCGGCGCAGCTGCTGGAACACGGTGGGCGAGGCGTCGATGCTGGTGCACGGCGGCACGAAGCTGCGGTCGATCTCGAAGCCGCCCGCGGCGGTGCGGCGGATGCGGATCACCGGGATCGACACGAACTGCTCGCGCGGCTCGGTGTCGGCCAGGAGCTTCACGCTCTTGCGCAGGAACACCACCTCGGCGCTCACGGCGTTGGTGTACAGGTCGAGCGACTGCGTCGCGTCGCTGGTGTAGCGCGCGGCAAAGCCTTCCTCGTTGGGGTCGGTGTAGTTCTTGCCGAGCTCCTTCACCGGGTGCAGCACGAGGTAGAAGGTGATCTCGTTCTGGCCCGGGCTCAGCGTGTCCAGCGAGATGGGCGGGGGCAGCGCGTCGGCTTGCGGCGCCGCGTAAGGCTCGCCGTCGGGGAACACCAGCGACAGCTGCGAGGCGCGCAGCATGCCGCTGGCCAGCGCATCGAGGTCGAAGCTGATGGAGCGCACGCCCCAGAAGTACGGATGCAGCGTCTGCGCCGTGGCGCGCAGGCGCGCCTCGTGGTACGCGTCTTGGCGCTGGAAATGCTGGGGGCGTAGAAACAAGCCCTCTCCCCAGAGGACCTTGGCTGCATAGCTCACGTCGGATCAACTCCCCTCAATTTTTTTTGAATGTATCGCATCGTCGTGTCGACTTGAACGGCCCCGCCGTCGCTGCAGATCAGGCGGGAGAGGGCCGGCAAGTCACCGGCCCCAACAGGTTGAGCGCGCCCGTGGGGGCGGCGCCTTGTGCGTTCTGCTGGCCCACCACCGCGCCTGTCGTGACGGTGAGCGCGCAGGCATGCGCGCCCATCACGATGCCGGTTTTCTCGGCGTCGGCGGCGTTGAAGGCGAAGCGCCAGCGCTGTGCATCGGGCGAGTGGAACAGCACCACCACGGCCACCGCGTTGGCGCTGCGCGGAACCATCTCGGTCCAGGTGTATTGCTGGTCGGGAATGAGCGTGATCTCGCGGCTCTCGACGAGGTCGTCGCCCAGCTGCGTCTTGTCGCGCCCCGGCGTGACGAAGGCGTCGAAGGACGACTGGTAGAAGCCCGTCGTCTCCTTCAGCTTGTAGATGCGCATCACCACGGACAGCGGGCGGTTGCGGCCGTCGGCGTTGAGGTTCTTGCCCGCGGCGATCGACATCGTCACCTTGCGCGGGGGCTTCTGCGACTCGGGCAGCTCGGGCTTCTTCAGTCCGCTCGCCTCGAGCGCGATGTTGGCGATCGTGAGGGCCGGCGAGCTGCACCCGCCGAGCATCAACGCGGCCAGCAGCGCGCCAGATGTAATTAATATTTTCATTAAAAGCGAGTCGTAACAATATTTCGATGGACCAAATAGGATTAACCGATTTCGAAAATGACTTTCGATTAGGAAATTAGCATTAATCCGCCCCCGTCATTTGCCATCCACGCGGCTGTAGTATCGTGTATTGTTATTGTCAACGGTCGCAATTTAATGAATGATTGCGGCCTGCTAAAAAGTCAGATCAGGGGGGAATGTGTCGATTCGAAAAATCATGTCGCGCACGATGATTGCCGGTGCCATTGCGAGCACCGTCTTTTTGTCGGCCTGTACCACCACGCCGGACGCGGCCGTTGCCCAGGCCACCGCGGCCTACAACAAGAGCCTGGCCGAGGTCGATGCCGCCGCGGCAGCCGCCACCGGCGACAAGGCGCCCGTCATCCGTCAGTACCAGCAGCTCGCCACCGACAACCCGACCCGCGGTGAGCCGTGGTCGCGCATCGCGCAGATCTACTTCAACGAAGGCCGCTACAGCCTGGCCATCTCGGCCGCCGAGGAGTCGCTGCGCCGCGACCCCTCCAGCCGGCAGGCCAAGAGCATCACCGCCGTGGGCGGCCTGCGCCTGGCGGCCCGCTCCATCGAGGACCTGGGCAAGGACAGCAGCCTGAGCGGCGACGCCAACGCCGACGCCTACCGCCTGGCCGCCCTGCTGCGCGAAACCCTGGGCCTGTCGGTCCTGGTGCCCGCCGGCCCCGAAGCCCGGCCGGCACCCACGCGCCGCGCCGCGGCCCCCAGCCCGGCACCCGCGCCCTCGTCGTCATCGTCCGCCGCGCCGACCCCGGTCGCCGCCGCACGGCCCGCCCCGGTCGCCGCGCCGCGCCCGGCACCTGCCGCGCCCGCCCCGCGCGCGGGTGGCGGCAATCCATTTGACGCGCTCAAGTAATTGTCCGGTTTTTGAATTGGTTTTTAAACCAATGTATTAACGAATGGGCGTGCGATCTGGAAATGGGTCGTACAACTTTTTAATTCGTTTCTCAGTCCTATTGCGAAGGTATTGAAGCTTATGGCGACCAAAAGACAGAGCGTGCAGAAGCGTCTCCAAAAAGTGCGCCCGCCGCGCGTGCAACTCACGTACGACGTGGAACTCGGTGACGCCATCGAGAAAAAGGAATTGCCTTTCGTCGTCGGCGTGATCGCCGACCTGGCGGGCCAGTCCGAGGTCGAGCAGCCCAAGCTCAAGGACCGCAAGTTCGTCAACATCGACCGCGACAACATGGACGACGTCATGAAGGGCGTGGCCCCGCGTGCCGCCTTCCAGGTGCCGAACAAGCTGGACGGACGCGGCGGCAGCTTCGGTGTCGACCTCACCTTCAACTCGATGGACGCCTTCTCGCCCGAAGCCGTCGTCGAGCAGATCGAGCCGCTCAAGCGCCTGCTCGACGCGCGCACCAAGCTGGCCGACCTGCGCAACAAGATGGCCGGCAACAGCAAGCTCGAAGACCTGCTGGCCGACGTGCTGAACAACACCGAGCAACTCCAGCGCCTGGGACAAGGCGTTGGCAAGAAGGACGAAAGCTGAACATGACCGCGCAAGCACTTTCGGCATCGGGCGGTGCCTCTTCGTCCCAGGTTTCGTCTGAAGTCTCCGTCGACCTGCTCGACCAGATCGTCGAGAAGAGCAAGGTCGCCAAGTCCGACGTGGAACACACGCGCACCAAGGACCTCATCGGCGAACTGGTCAGCCAGGTCCTCGAAGGCTCGGTGATCGTCTCCGACAACGTGTCGGCCATGATCGACGCCCGCGTGGCCGACCTCGATGCGCTCATCTCCGCCCAGCTCAGCGCCGTGATGCACGCGCCCGAGTTCCAGAAGCTGGAGAGCACCTGGCGCGGCCTGGAGTACCTGGTCAAGGAAACGCCGACCGGCACCATGCTCAAGATCAAGGTCATCAACGCCACCAAGCGCGACCTGATCCGCGACTTCAAGGCCGCCGTCGAGTTCGACCAGAGCGCGATGTTCAAGAAGGTCTACGAAGAAGAATTCGGCACCTTCGGCGGTGCGCCGTTCGGTGCGCTGGTGGGCGACTTCGACGTCACGCGCCAGCCCGAAGACATGTACTTCCTGGACCAGATGGCGCACGTGGCGGCTGCCGCGCACGCGCCCTTCATCGGCGCGGCCTCGCCCGAGCTGCTGGGCCTGGAAAGCTTTGCCGACCTGGGCAAGCCGCGCGACATGGCCAAGGTGTTCGACACCGTCGAGTACGCCAAGTGGAAGTCGTTCCGCGATTCGGAAGACTCGCGCTATGTGGGCCTCACGCTGCCCCGCTTCCTCGGGCGCCTGCCCTACCACCCGCGCGAAGGCACGGTGGTCGACAGCTTCAACTTCGTCGAAGACGTCGACGGCACCGACCACGCCAAGTACCTGTGGTGCAACGCCGCCTGGGCCTTCGCCACGCGCCTGACGGCCGCGTTCGACGACTTCGGCTGGTGCGCGGCCATCCGCGGTGTCGAAGGTGGCGGCCTGGTCGAAGACCTGCCCACGCACACCTTCAAGACCGACGAGGGCGAGATCGCCCTGAAGTGCCCGACCGAGATCGCCATCACCGACCGGCGCGAAAAGGAGCTCAGCGACCTGGGCTTCATTCCGCTCGTGCACTGCAAGAACTCCGACTACGCGGCGTTCTTCGGCGCGCAGTCGCTGCAGAAGGCCAAGAAGTACAACACCGACAGCGCCAACGCCAACGCGGTGCTCTCGGCGCAGCTGCAGTACATCTTCTCGGTGTCCCGCATCGCGCACTACCTCAAGGCCATGATGCGCGACAAGATCGGCAGCTTTGCCTCGGCGCACAACGTCGAACAGTTCCTGAACCGCTGGATCGCGCAGTACGTGCTGCTCGACGACAACGCGACGCAGGAACAGAAGGCCCAGTTCCCGCTGCGCGAAGCCGCCATCCAGGTCGGCGAAGTGCCCGGGCGGCCCGGCGTGTACCGCGCGGTCGCGTTCCTGCGGCCGCACTTCCAGCTGGATGAACTGTCTATTTCACTGCGCTTGGTCGCCGATCTGCCGAAGTCAGTGAATAAGTAAGGAGGCAGATCGGGTGCGCGGCCGAGGGGCCGTGCTGCAACACGTTAACTGTCAGTAATCAATCAATCAAGAAGGGGAAGAAACATGAAAGATATCTACGTCAAGTTCGGCAGCCCGGCCATCAACGGCGAGTCGCAGGACAAGGACCACAAGGACTGGATCGAAGTCAGCTCGTGGCAGCACAGCATCGTGCAACCGCGCTCGGCCACCGCGTCGACCGCCGGCGGCCACACCGCCGAGCGCTGCGAGCACGGCGAGATGATCTTCACGAAGGACATGGACGTCGTCAGCCCGCTGCTGTACCAGCACGCGTCGGGCGGCACCACCTTCGACGAAGTCACGGTGCAGTTCTACCGTGCCGACGGCGAAGGCAAGCGCGTGCAGTACATGGAGATCAAGCTCAAGTACGTGCTGATCGCCAGCGTGAACCCGAAGGTCGTGAGCACCGATGTGGCCAGCGTGCCGAGCGAGACCTTCTCGCTGAAGTACGCCGCCGTGCAGTGGAAGTACACGCAGCAGAAGATCGGCGGCAACCAGGGCGGCAACTCGCAAGGCGCCTGGAGCCTCACGAAGAACGACAAGACCTACTCGGTCTGACGCCAGTCGGGCAATGACGACCGCGGCGCAGGCCGCGGTTTCTTTTTGGCGCCGCGCCCCTCGCGCGGCGCCGTGCCCGTTGTCCGACGCGAGAGACAGGGAGTGACCCATGACAGGATTCGAACCGGGCCTGCTCGACAAGCTGTTCGATGACGACTGGCGCGGGCCGGCTTCGCCGGTGCTGCGGCATTTGTCGCTTGACGAGGTCAAGAACGTGGTCGCACGCGACCTCGAATCCCTGCTCAACACGCGCATGGTCTTCGACGACGCCAAGCTCCAGCCCTACCCCGAGTGCCGGCGTTCCGTCATGACCTACGGCCTGAGCGATTTCTCGGGCCTGAGCCTGGCCAGCCACTACGACCGTTCGTTCATCTGCCGCTCGCTGGAGCAGGCGATCGCCCGCCACGAATCGCGCCTGCGCGATGTCTCGGTGTCGCTCGAGGTCGACGGCCAGGCCAGCACCCACATGCTCTATTTTGGAATCACCGCCCTGCTCGTGCTGCCCGAGCTGGCCGAGCCGGTGAACTTCGACGCCATGCTGCAGCCCACGACGCTGCAGTACTCCATCACCCGCGGCACCGGCAAGAGCCGGTACGCCTAGCGCCACGCCGGACCCCGACGCCCACCATGGACGAGTTGCTGCCCTTCTACGAACGCGAACTGGCCTTCCTGCGCGGCTACTCGCAGGAGTTCGCCAAGGGCTACCCGAAGATCGCCGCGCGCCTGGCCATCTCGGCCGACGCCAGCGAAGACCCGCACGTCGAACGCATGATCCAGTCGTTCGCGCTGCTCACGGCCCGCATCAGCAAGAAGCTCGACGACGACTACCCCGAGCTCACCGAAGCGCTGCTCGAGGTGATGTACCCGCACTACCTGCGGCCCTTTCCGTCGTGCTCCATCGCGCAGTTCGACGCCGGCGGCGCGGCGCTCGCCAAGCTCAGCAAGCCCGTCACCATCGCGCGCGGCACCGAGCTCACCTCGCAGCCGGTGCGCGGCGGCGCCTGCCGCTTTCGCAGCGTGTACGACGTCACGCTGGCGGCGGTGCAGGTGTCGAACGTGGTCTACCACTCGGTGGTCAACGCGCCCGCGCAGGCCTCGCTGCCGCGCAACGCCACGGGCTGCCTCTCGGTCACGCTCGAGGCCACCGGCGAGCAGAAGTCGCTCGGCACCCTGGCGCTCACGCTGGCGCGGCTGCGCACCTTCATCGACGCCGAGCCCTCGCTGGCCACGGCGCTGGCCGACGCCATCTTCCTGAAGACGGCCGCCGTCTTCGTGGAGCCCGAGCGCAGCGGCAAGTGGACGCTGGTGCAGGGCGAGGCGCTGCACCCCGTCGGCTTCGAGGAGGCCGATGCGCTCATCGAACTGCCGGCGCGCTCGCACCCGGCCTACCGCCTGCTCAGCGAGTACTTCGCGTTCCCCGAGAAGTTCAACTTCGTCGACATCGACCTGGCGAACGCGCTGCGCCACATCGGCTCGTGCCGCTCGATCACGCTGCACCTGGTGATGACCGGCGTGCGCGCCGATTCGCCCACGGCGCGGCTGCTCGAGGGCGTGTCCAGCCGCAACCTGCGCCTGGGCTGCACGCCCGTCATCAACCTCTTCAAGCAGCGCAGCGACCCGATCCGTGTCACGCACGCCGCGGCCGCCTACCCCGTGGTGGCCGACGCGCGCCGCGCCTTCGGCTTCGAGGTCTACAGCATCGACTCGGTCAAGCTCGTGAAGCAGACCGCCGAGGGCGACGCGTACATCGAGTTCCGGCCCTTCTACTCGCTGCACCACGGCGAGCATCCGAAGGAGGCCGAACACTACTGGTTTGCGCGGCGCAACGAGCTCGTGGCGCAGCGCAGCCCGGGCTACGAGACCGAGCTCTCGATCGTCGACATCGACTTCCAGCCCTCGCTGCCGCAGACCGAAACGCTGAGCATCGATCTCACCTGCACCAACCGCGACCTGCCGCATTCGCTGGCCTTCGGCCTGCCCGGCGGCGACCTGTTCATCGAGGGCAACTCGGTGGCGCGCTCGATCCGCATGCTGCGCCGCCCGACGCAGACGCTGCGCATGCCGCGCGGCAAGGGCGTGCAGTGGCGGCTGGTGTCGCACCTGTCGCTCAACCACCTGTCGCTGGCCACCAGCGGGCTGCCGGCGTTGAAGGAAATGCTGCGGCTGTACGACCTGGGCCGCTCGGCCGTGTCGGCGCGGCAGATCGAGGCCATCACCGCGATCGAGCAGCAGGCCACCACCCAGTGGTTGCCGGGCAAGCCCTTCGCGACCTTCGTGCGCGGCATCGAGCTCAAGCTCACGGTCGACGAGACCGGCTTCGTGGGCAGCAGCCTGCAGGCCTTTGCCCGCGTGATGGACCATTTCTTCGGTCTCTATGTGCACCTGAACAGCTTCACCCAACTGGTGATCGTTTCGGCGCGCGACAAGGAGGAGCTGGTGCGATGCAAGCCCCGCAGCGGCGAATCGATCCTCCTGTAGCCGAAAGGCTGCTGCGCGAACCCTACCGCTTCGAATTTTTCCAGGCGGTGCGGTTGATCGAGCTCATGCTGCTCAAGCGGCAGGAGCGCGACGTGCACCAGCGCCTGGTGCCCGGCGAGCGCATGGTGCCGCGCTGGGTGCGCTTTCGCAGCTCCACGAGCCTGAACTTCCCGCCCAGCGAGATCGAGGCGCTGGCGGTGCGCGACGCCGTGGGCGAGCTGATGTCGGGCGTGCAGCTGTGCGAGCCGCCACTGCCGCATGAGGACGAACACGGCCTGGGCCGCATCGAGCTCACGCCCGCGTCGTTCGGCATGCTGGGCGTGTCGGGCGCCTTGCCCATCGTCTACACCGAGATGCTGATGCGCCGCGAGCAGCATCTGCGCGACAGCTCGGCGCGCGCCTTTCTCGACGTGTTCAGCAACCGCGCCGCCGCGCTCTTCTATGCCGCGTGGCGCAAGTACCGCCTGCCGCTGCACTACGAGCACGAGCGCAGCCGCGCCTACCTGCCGGTGCTGCTGTCGATGGCCGGGCTGGAGCACACGGCCCAGCGCGATCCGCTGACCGACGGCACGGGCACCGTGTTCGACGAGACCGTGGCCGGCTACGCCGCCGCGGTGCGCCACCGGCCGATGTCGGCGGCGTACCTGCAGCGCGTGCTGTCCGACTACTTCCGCAGCCACATCCGCATCGAGCAGTTCCTGGGCAAGTGGTACGACATGCCTGTGCAGCAGCGCTCCAGGCTGGGCGAGGGCAACGTGAGCCTGGGCCAGAACGCGATGGCGGGCGAGCGCATCTGGCAGCGCGACCTGCGCATCCGTCTGTGGATCGGCCCGCTCAAGCGCAGCGCGCTGCGCGAGTTCTTTCCGGGCCGCGCGCATGCGAAGGCGCTCGAAAAGATGCTGGCGCTGCTGGCCGGCGTGACCTGCGAATACGAAGTGCGCCTGATCCTGGCGCGCGAAGAAGTGGCAGCCGTGCAGCTCAGCGACAGCGGCGGAAGCCACCTCGGCTGGGACAGCTTCATCACCACCCGCGAGGCCGAGAGCGACCGCAGCGACACGCAGTACGAGCTTCAGCCCCTGCAGTGACCTTTCAACGAACACGACCGACAGAAGAACACCACCGCTCATGAGCACCTCGCTGAAGACACTGATCACCAAGCTCAACGCCAGCGCCCGCATGGCCACGCAGCGCGCCGCCAACCTGTGCCTGGCCCACGGCCACTACGAGGTCGACCTGGAGCACCTGTTCCTGGCGCTGCTGGAGCAGACCGACAATGACCTCGCCCGCGTGCTGCGGGCCAACCGCATCAGCGCCACCGCGATCCAGTCGGACCTGGAGCGCGAGATCCAGACCTTCAAGAACGGCAACACGCGCACGCCCGTGTTCTCGCAGCACCTGCAGCAGCTGTTCCAGCAGGCGTGGCTGCTCGCCTCGCTCGACGCGCATGCGGCGCAGATCCGCTCGGGCCATCTGCTGCTCGCGCTGCTCACGCAGCCCGACCTCGCGCAACTCGCGCAGCGCGGCTCGCCGCTCTTTGCCAAGATCCGCCTCGAAGACCTGAAGCACGATTTCGACAAGCTCACCGACGGGTCGAGCGAAGCGGCAGAAGCCGGCGCCTCGGGCGCGGCCGCCGAAGGCGACGCGCAGCAAGCGCCGGCCGACCCGCTGGCCGCGGGCGTGCCCGGCAAGACGCCCGCGCTCGACCAGTTCACCACCAACCTCACGCAGCGCGCGAAGGACGGCGCGCTCGACCCGGTGATCGGTCGCGACACCGAGATCCGCCAGGTCATCGACATCCTGATGCGCCGTCGCCAGAACAACCCCATCCTCACGGGCGAAGCCGGCGTCGGCAAGACGGCCGTGGTCGAGGGGCTGGCGCTGCGCATCGCCGCGCAGGACGTGCCCGAGTCGCTGCGCGCCGTGGCGTTGCACACGCTGGACATGGGCCTCTTGCAGGCCGGCGCGAGCGTGAAGGGCGAGTTCGAGAACCGCCTGAAGAACGTGATTGCCGAAGTGAAGAAGAGCCCGCACCCGATCGTGCTGTTCATCGACGAGGCTCACACCATGATCGGCGCGGGCGGCCAGGCGGGGCAGAGCGACGCGGCCAACCTGCTCAAGCCGGCGCTGGCGCGCGGCGAGCTGCGCACCATCGCCGCCACCACCTGGGGCGAGTACAAGAAATACTTCGAGAAGGACGCGGCGCTCGCGCGGCGCTTCCAGGTCGTGAAGGTCGAGGAGCCCAGCGAGACGCTGGCCGCCGCCATGCTGCGCGGCATGGTGCCGCTGATGGAGAAGCACTTCAACATCCGCGTGCTCGACGAAGCCATCACCGAGGCCGTGCGCCTGTCGCACCGCTACATCAGCGGACGGCAGTTGCCCGACAAGGCGGTGAGCGTGCTCGACACGGCCTGCGCGAAAGTCGCGCTCGGCCAGAGCGCGACGCCGGCGCTGATCGAAGAAGCGAACCGCGGCCTCGAACGCATCGAAGCCGAGAGCGCCGCGCTGGTGCGCGATACCGCGGCCGGCGGGCGCCATGAAGCGCGCCTGGCCGAACTCGCGGAAAAGAAGAGCGCGCTGCAGGCCGAGTTGGCCGCGAGCCAGCAACGCCTGGCCGAAGAGAACGCGCTGGTCGAACGCATCCGCGCGCTGCGTGCACAACGCGACGAGTCGGCCGCGCAGCAGCCCGAGGCCGCACCCGTCGTGGCGGAGAAAGCGCCGGCTCGCGCCGCCAGCCGCAAGAAAGTGGCTGCCGCTGCCGACCCCGCGCGCGATGAACTCGATGCCCTGCTGGCCGAACTGCGCGCACTGCAAGGCACCACGCCGATGGTGCCGCTGCAGGTCGATGGCCACGTCGTCGCCGAGATCGTCTCGGCCTGGACCGGCGTGCCGCTCGGCCGCATGGTCAAGGACGAGATCAAGACCGTGCGCAGCCTCGACACGCTGCTCGCCGAGCGCGTCATCGGCCAGGACCACGCGCTCGCCGCCGTGGCCCAGCGCGTGCGCACCGCGAGCGCGCGCCTGGAAGACCCCAACAAGCCGCGCGGCGTGTTCATGTTCGTCGGCCCCTCGGGCGTCGGCAAGACCGAGACCGCGCTCGCGCTGGCCGACATCCTGTACGGCGGCGAGAAGAAGCTCATCACCATCAACATGAGCGAGTACCAGGAGGCGCACAGCGTTTCGGGCCTGAAGGGCTCGCCGCCCGGCTACGTGGGCTATGGCGAAGGCGGCGTGCTCACCGAGGCCGTGCGCCGCCAGCCCTACAGCGTGGTGCTGCTCGACGAGGTCGAGAAGGCGCACCCCGACGTGCTCGAGATGTTCTTCCAGGTGTTCGACAAGGGCATGATGGACGACGCCGAGGGCCGCGAGATCGACTTCCGCAACACGCTGATCATCCTCACCTCGAACATCGGTTCGTCGCAGATCATGCAGGCGTGCCTCAACAAGGCCGACGAGGAGCGCCCCGCGCCCGACGCGCTGGCCGAGGCGCTGCGCCCCGTGCTCATGAAGGCCTTCAAGCCGGCCTTCCTGGGCCGCATGAAGGTGGCGCCGTTCTATCCGATCACCGATGCGGTGCTCGAGCAGATCATTGCGCTCAAGCTCGGGCGCATCCGCGACCGCATCGCGACCAACCACAAGGCCGTGTTCGAGTGGGACGACGCGCTGGTCGAGGCCGTGCTCGCACGCTGCACCGAGGTCGACTCGGGCGCGCGCAACGTCGACCACATCCTCAACGGCACCTTGCTGCCCGAGATCGCCGAGGCCGTGCTCACGCGCATGGCCGACGAGACGCCGCTGGCCAAGATCAAGGCCAGCTGCGGCAAGGGCGGCGAGTTCCGCTACCGGATCACCTAGGCGCAGCCGCCGCGCGTGCCCACGGGAGAACAAAAACAATGACGACGACCTTCACATCGGCCTCGCTCGGCGGGCTCATGCGCGCGGGCACCACGCAGCGCGATCGCCTGCTGGTGCTGCACACGCCGCTGGGCGAGAACAAGCTGCTGGCCGAGCGCCTGGACGGCGTGGAGTGCATCGACGGCGGCGGCTTTCGCTTCGAACTCACCGCGCTGAGCGACGACGCGCACATCGAACTCAAGACCCTCATCGGGCAGGGCGTGCGGCTCGATCTGCAGACCGCGCAAAGCCGCACCGAGCTGCGCCCCTTCCACGGCCATGTGAGCGAGGCCGAGTGCGTGTCGAGCAACGGCGGCATGGCGCGCTACCGGCTCGTCGTCGAGCCGTGGATCGCCTTCCTGCGGTATCGCCAGGACAGCTGCCTGTTCCAGCACCAGAACGTGTTCGACATCGTCGATGCCGTGTTCGGTCGTTACCAGAGCCAGGGCCAGCTCGCGCCGCAGTGGCGCTGGGAGATCGCCCAGCGCGACATCTATCCTGTGCGCGGCATCACCACCCAGTACCAGGAAAGCGACTTCGACTTCGTTGCGCGGCTGCTGGCGGAAGAGGGCCTGTGCTACTGGTTCGAACACACCACGGGCAAGGACGGTGCACTGGGCAGCCACACCCTCGTCATCGCCGACCACAACGGCGCCTTCCGCGCCAATGCCCAGCCCACCATTCGTTTCCACCGCGCCGATGCGAGCGAGCGCGAGGACACCATCCAGCAGTGGCGCGGCCACCGTCAGCTGCAGACCAACAGCCTCGCGCAGCAGAGCTGGGACTACAAGAGCGTGAACGCCCGCCCCGTGCAACAGCAAAGCCGCGCCGCGGGCCAGCGCACCCTGCACTGGAGCGACGACCCCGGCGCCTACGGCTGGGAGACCAGTGCACAAGGCGAGCGCCTGCTCGCCAACGCCCTGCAGGCGCTGGAGCTGCGCAACAAGCGCTTCGAAGGCCGCAGCGCCGTGCGCACCCTGGGCCCGGCCACCACCTTCACGCTGAGCGGGCACGAGCAGCATGACAAGGACAGCGAGCAGGACCGTCGCTTCGCCGTGCTTGCCGTGCGCCACATCGCACGCAACAACTTCGACGAAGACCTGAAGACCGGCATCGGCGAGCGGCTGGGCCTGCCCGACATCGCCACCGTGTTCGACAGCGGCAACGGCGATACGACCGCAGACGCCGTCACCCACTACCGCAACGAGTTCGCCACCGTGCGCGCGGCCATCCCCTACCGGCCGCTGAGCCTGGACGGCCACGGCCAGCGCATCCACCCCAAGCCCAGCGTGCACGGCAGCCAGAGCGCCATCGTCATCGGGGTGGGCGGCGCCGATGCGCCGGTGCACACCGACCGTGACCACCGCATCAAGGTGCAGTTCCACTGGCAGCGCGGCAGTGCGTCGAGCGCACGCCAGTCGCGCACCGACGGCCAGGACAACGCGCCCGCCGCCGACCGCCTGGGCGCCTGGGTGCGCGTGGCCGCCAGCGCCGCCGGCGACAACTGGGGCCAGATGAGCCTGCCGCGCGTGGGCCAGGAAGTGCTGGTGGAATTCCACCACGGCGACATCGACCGCCCCGTGGTCGTCGCCGCGCTGTACAACGGCGCCGGCCAGGTCGACGCCCAGCACAACCAGAAACCCGCGGGCGCCGCCCAGTCCACCGGCAACGCGCCCGCGTGGTTCGCCGGCGAAGGCAAGGGCGCCAAGGAGCACGCGCACAACGCCGTCTTCAGCGGCATCAAGACCCAGGAACTGAGCGCCAGCCAGAGCGGCGACGGGGGCTACAACCAGCTCGTCTTCGACGACACCCCCGGCCAGGGCAGCACCAGCCTGGCCACCACCCAGGCCAGCAGCCGCCTGCACCTGGGCCACCACAAGCAGCAGGACGACAACGCCCGCGGCAAGGGCCGCGGCCACGGTGCCGAGCTGGCGACCACCGCGCAAGGCGCCATCCGCGCCGGCGCGGGCCTGCTCGTGAGCGCCTATGCCCAGCCGAACGCCAAGGGCGCGTTCATGGCGAGCCGCGAAGCGCAGCAGCAGACGAAGCAGGCCGAAGAGCTCGCCACCTCACTCGCCCAGAGTGCGCAGACGCAGAAGGCGCAGATCAAGGGTGAAGGGGCTCCGGGCGAGCTGCCGGCCATCGCTGCGCTGAAGCATGTGGCTGAAGTGCTGGAGGCGAAGCAGGAGGGCGGTGCTGCGGCATCAAGCAACGGATCGGGCGGCGGCGAGATCAAGGCCACCGAAGGCGGCCACGGCAGCGTCACCGCCTACAGCGAGCCGCACCTGCAGTTCAGCGCGCCCATGGGCATCGGCTTCGTCACGCCGAAGGAAGTGATCGCCGTGAGCGGGCAGCACACCGCCATCGTCGCGAGCCAGGATGTTGACCTGCCCGCGCAAGGGCAGATCGCGGTGAGCGTGGCCAAGGGGGTGAACCTGTACACGGTGGGCGCGAAAGCCGGAGAAGGCAGCGAACCGAACCAGGAGCGCGGCATCGCGCTGCATGCGGCCAGCGGCAAGGTGAGCCTTCAGAGCCAGACCGGCGCCACGAAGATCGCGGCGGACAAGAAGGTGACGATCGCCAGCACGGCGAAGGACGTGGCCGTGGAAGCACCCAAGCACGTGCTGCTGACCAGCGCGGGGGCGTACATCAAGCTGGAAGGATCGAGCATCAAGATCCATGCGCCGGGGAAGGTGACGTTCAGGGGGATGCACAACTTTGTGGGGCCGATGGCGGACAAGACCGACGAGTCGGTCAAGGCAGGAAATCTGGCCGACTGCGAGTGGAAAAGATGACATATTCGGATCAAGCACCCGGGCCCGATGCCGACGAATTGCGCGCGCAACTTCGAGCGCATTTTTTCCAGTGGCGCGAGGTGCACCCCCATGCCCACATCTATGCGTTGCTCGACCTGAATTGCCCTGTTGCGAAGTACGACGAACTGCATCCGTCGCATCTGAGCCAGCGGCCGATGGAGCGGCACATCGAACCGGTGCACCGACCCGATCTGGCGCATGAAGTCGAGCTTTTACCGCAGCTCTTGCAGCTGTACATCGCTGGCGAGCATGGCTATGCGGACGAAGCATTGATCGACCTCATGGTGGAGAGTGCTGTTGCGCGTTGCCGCAGCGTGAACGGTGCCTATTTGGCGGGCTGGCTGTGCAGTGATGCATCGCCCACTGCCGTGGCTCGCCATTTGTCCAAGGCGGGTGTGGTGTTCGACAAGAGCCAGGCACGCCAGCGCTATCTACCCTTTTTTGAGCCCTATCGACTGGCCTTGCTGGCGGACGACCCGGCTGCGGCAGGATTCCTGCGGCGCTGGTTGGGGCCGGTCAGGCATTGGGCGTTCGTTGACACGGCGGGTGCACTCAAGATCGTATCGGCGGCGTCGAAAGACGATTCCGAAAGCGCCGTGTCGCTCGGTCTCGAGCAATTTGCGTCTCAGGCGCGCGTTGCCACCGCACGCTTTGTCGTGATGGCGCTGACACGCTCAGGCATCACCATCGCCACGCAGCCCGAGTTGCGCATCGACGCAGCGATACGCAGCGCCACGCACAGCGGCCTCTCCCGCACAGAAGACATCGTCTTCTACGCGCTCAACGTTTTCACGCTGGGGCCCCGATGGGCCGAGCATCCGCAAGCCGCGGAGTTGATTCGCCAAGTGGCCGATGCGCCCGATGACCAGATGGGGCTGGCGCAGCTCGTTGCCGCTTTGCCCGACGTTGTGCTCGACGAGATTGCCGCGAGCGCGCACGAATAGCCATCGCACCAGATAAAAAACGGGGGAACGCAAGCTCATGGGAACCGAACAAACCAAAGCAAGGACGGCCACAGGCGCGCAGACCATTCGCGCGAACGGCCAGGCCGCCGAAGCGTGTGCGCTGGGCGCCGATGGGAAGTGCGCCTTTTGCGGTCGCGTGGGTCTGCCAGTCTTGCCACTGCGCTATGCGGTCGTACCGTCATACATGCCCGGCATCGTGACCGATGCGACCACATGGGCCAAGCTTGGAACGGGTTTGAAGGGCAAGCCTCCGGAAGGGCTCAAAGGTCATCGCTATGCCTTGCGCACCCTGCGCAAGGGCTTCGTCATGGTCTATTTCGGATCCAGCCTCTGGCATACCTATGCCGTGACCGCGAGTGGGCTGCTTCGCAAGCTGGCAGATCCCGACGACCCCGATTTCAAGACCGATCGCGAAATGACGCCAGCCTGCCTGCGCGAAGGGCACAACGTTCCCGCGAGCTTCATCACGATTCCGCCGATTCCGGTCGGAGGAAAGCGCGCACTGCCCACCAAGTTCTGGATTGCTTTCAGCGATGTGCCATGGACGCGCCGCGTGCGCCAGAAGTACGAAGGTGCCGGCGCCGCCGGCGCGCGGACCGGGCGCATGCAGGAATTCAGTACGGACGCACTCGGCAAACAAGCCGACACCGTGACCGATGCGTTTCAACTCCTCGCCGACGAGGTCCGCACGACCCAACGTCTGAACCGTCTGGTTCTGGAGTACGCGGAAGACGATGCGCAAGCGCGCCTGCGCACCCAGTACGACGCCATCGACCCCTACGACGCAAAGAAGCGGAACCACGTTGAATGGCAGAGCGCGCACGGTGTGAGCATGCGCACCGGCGGGGCGCCGGCCGTGGCCAAATTTACCGTCAAGCCGAGCGACTTCAACGGCCAGCAGTTCATGGCCAGTGCCATTGTGCTCAACGATCCCCTGGGCATGGTGCAAGAGCTGAATGTGACGCGACTCCAGGTCATGGACTCTCGCCAGCGCTACCTGAGCGATGCACGCATTGCCAGGCCACTGTTGATTTCTCAATCGATTCTGGGCCTGAAGCAGCTGATCGGAGAACAAGTCGCAGCGACCGTGCTGGAGGAAGAATCGAGCAAGGGCCAGCCCGATGTGCAGACTGAAACGTATAGCTTCCCGGACGATCTACCGAGCCAGGCCCAGACGGTCAGCGTGACCACCACGCGCAAGGAACGCGTGGACGCCAAGACCACGAGCCTGTGGTCTTCGCTGCAAAAGCACTACCGTGAAGCCGACCGCGCGGCTTTCGAGACCACACTGAAAGCGACGCTCCAGAGTTTTCAGGATTGGCTCGTGCGCACCGATGCCGACTATGCGTACTGGCTTGCGCAACCTGAATGGGTGCTGCGGCGTCACGATTTCGACAACGAGTCTCCCGCACAGCAAGATGTGTTGATCGAGGCGTTCGCAGCCGCGCTCAGCGGAGGGCCCAGCAGCAGCCCTTCCCAGGAGCAGGGCCAGGAGGCGCCGAAGGACACCCGTGTCTACGAAGTCTGGAAAGACCTGATCGCCAAGAGCCCCACGGACGAGACCAACCCGATCTACGTGGCCCTCTTTGGCGATCAACACGGGCTGTTCGAGTACCTCATGCCCGAGGGGCCGGACCCGACGGAGGACAGCCTGCACAAGGGCAGCAAGCTGTTCAAGGCCGTGAAGAACATCATCGGCACCAAGGACTGGACCAGCAATACGATGCAGGGCGTTCGCGAAGAAGGCTTCAGCCTCACGCGCGAAGCGGCTGACAAAGTCCCCAATCGTGCACGCGTCAAAGGCGCCGCCGTCATGGACAAGATCCGCGGCGGCTGGATTCCCAAAGCCTCCGGCGCTGTCGCAAACAGCCTGTTCACTGTTGGCAGCGCGCTCGCGCGGATGGCGGGAAGTGCGGTCAGCACAATCGCCGAGGCCACTGTTCTGCGCGCGATTCAAGGCGCAGTGCTCTTGTATGAACGACGCGAGATCATTCTCGTGACTTCTCAGATCAAGGTGCGCGAGTACCTCGCGTACCTCAACGACCTCGCCTTTCGGGCTTCCGATGCGGCCTTCGACGCTGCGGCCAAAGGCATACGTCGCGTGGCTCAAGCCGGCAAGAACACCGTGCGCTCGATGTCCATTGCAGGTGCCCTTCGTATCAGTGACAAGAAGACGCGTGACGGACTGATTGAGGTCATGTACTGGGCCTACAACGACCTGAACGACGTCACCAAGGCGATCGATGACCTGGCCCCTGCGCAGGACGCTGCGCGCTCGGCGCACCAGGCAGCGCAGGCGGCCAACGCAGCGGAAAGCGCGGTCATGGTTGCAGCCATGCGTGTGCACCCGCTGACCATCAGTCCTGGCGCACAGAAATTCGTGGATGCGGTGATGCAACGCGCGAACGCCGCGAAGGCTGGGACGGCCAGCGTTCTGAAGACATTGACGCGCACCAGCCTGAGATTGAGCAGCACCGGCTCGGGAATCCTGGCCGTGGCCTCGTTGCTCGTTCAGGCCTGGTCGTTCAAGGACAGCGTCAAGAAAGCGGACAAGACCTTTCGAGGCAGCAACGAAGCGCGCATATTGGTGATAGCCGCTGGTACTGCGTGCATTGGGGCCGCGGTGGAACTCGTTGGCGTCAGCGGAAAACTGATGGGCGCAACGTGGGGAACGGCGATTGGGCGCGTGGGGGGCGCGATCGGTGCCGCCGCTTCGATCGTGGAGGGGGTGCAGGCAGGCATGGCCGCCATCAGGACGGCGCGACGCGGCGATACCGATGCCCGCAACCTCTATGCGCTTTCAGGCGCCGCGATGATCGCCGGTGGCGTCGTAGGCATCTATGGCGCCGTCACCGGTGCGGCCCTTCTCGGTCCGATCGGGTGGGCGTTGATCTTGATCGCTGCCGGTGTGCTTCTGCTGTACTTCGCGATGAAAGCCGAAGACAGCCAGGCTGCCATCTGGCTCGACCGCTGCTACTGGGGCAAGGGATCGCGCTATGCGAATGCGAAGAATGTGGCCGACCGCCCCTGGACGAACCAGGAGATCGACGACGAGCTCAGCCAGCTCAACGCCATCATCTTGGGCTTGGCTGGTGAAACCGGATTCAACGACGACGGCTGGGGCTTTGGGGACCTTCGGTGGGACACGGTCAAGACCAAGATCACGTTTCCAAACTACAACGCGACGGACTCGGCTTTTGAATGGCGCCTGTCTGCGGTCAAGGGGCGCAAGGTCCAGAGCGTGGTACTCGCAAGCGGCAAACACAACACATTGCCGGCTGGCCCGAGTGCGATCTCCAACGCCAGTCCTGTCACACCCCGTCGCAACGACAAGACACAGTACTTCCGCAATCTCGTGGGGCCGACCTACAAGCTGGAGGGGAAGAACAAGGACATGCTTATCGCCGAGGTCAGCGTGGAGGTGCTGGTGGCGCAGTTTCAGGATCTGGAGCTGACAGCCGAATACGTACCGGACGTGTCCGACCCGCACGGCCGGGCGAGTTTGGTGCTCAACGAGGAAGACTGATCATGACTGCCGAGAGAGAGCCGCTCCGAGGGCCCCGCATCAAACCTGCCCACCCTCGGTGGGTACAGGACCTGGTGCTGCGGGATGCGCCGCCTTCGGGCAAGGCCGACGGCTGGGACGAGCTGAACCATCTGGACGAGACCTATCTGGAGTTCTCGATGGCTTCGGATATTCCCAGAGGGCCCATGCTTTGGTGCGGCATCATCAGCGCGGCTGCGGGCTTGTTTCCCGGCTACTTGATATCCCTGACCTGGGCGGCGCGTGGCTTCGACATCTGGGCAGATGGCGTGTTGATTGCACCGTCGCTCTTCATGTTCTGCCTTGCCTTCTTCTTCTTGCGCTTCGATTTGCGTGTGCCCAAGGACCGACCTGTTCGCTTCAATCGCCGCCAAGGCAAGGTCTACGCCAACAGCTACACCTGGAACCACAACCCCTTTGGCCGATGGGGCGGTGGCGCGAAAGTCTTCGATTGGTCCACGTTGCAGGCCGAGATCACCAAGCAGATCGGTGCCAGCGGCGAAGTGGTGACTCAGCGCTACGCGCTCGAACTCGTGGCCTGCAAGCCCGGCTCGTTCGAGGAAATGGACCGATTCCGGCTGCAACACGGTGCCCAAACGACCCGGCAGTATGAAGAGCAGTGGGAACTGCTGCGCCGCTACATGAACGACGGTCCTGCGGACCTGCCCCCGCAGAATCTGCGCAATCAAACCCCGGGCTTCATCGATTGCCTGCTGTTCGCCATGCCGTGGTTCGCACCCACGGAGATGGGGCGGCGCGCACGCGAGCGGATGCGCGGCTTCCTCGGCACGCTGATGATGGTGCTGATGTCACTCGTGTTCCCGCTGTGGCTGTTGTTTGGCCTGGGCAATTTCGTGGTGATGCGCCTCGCTCCGGAGGCGAGCTGGCCTGCAGGCATGGATGAAGCCTCGAAGTCATCCTCGTGACCACCATCACCGTTCCTCGCCCATTGCTTGCGATAGACGACCGCGTGTTGTCCCGCCGTTCTTTCTCCCTATGAAGCGATTCGTTCTACTTGCCGCAGTTGTTGTTGCAGCCCTCATCGCGTCGGCTGTGGCGTACCGCGGCTATCGGGTGAACACGAGCACTTCCGGCACTTCAACCGCGGTGTCGAGCGACGAGAGCCAGGCCCAGGGGAGGCTGTTGGCGAAGCTTCGTTTCGATGCACCGTCTTTTGGCGATTGCTCGGTCCATGACGCGTGGCTGGAAAAGTCCTCCACGTTCGTGACGCGCAGCTGGTTCGGAATCCGTCTTGGAAATGAAACCATTCCGACAGCCGCCATTCATGTGGTCCTCGACATGCCCAAAGAGCCGTTCCTTTTTGCGCAAAGCCTGAGCTTCGACGAGACGAACCCGACCGCTTCCGACCTGGGGCTGACCGGCTCGTTCACCCAGACCGTCACGATCAATGCAAAGCGCTACCGGCTGTTCGGATCGAACACCGTGTTTCCGCCGCCTGCGGTCATGAAATTCAGCTGTGGCACAGCAAACGCACATGCAACGTTGGCGAACTAGGATTTTTCCGGTCCACGCGATGTCGATCGGCCAGCCCCTGAACCGACAGGGCGGGAAGATTGCGCGCGGCCATGCATCGAACGAAGACCGGCACGACCGGCACTGACACCAGGGAGGTGGATATCCATGTCATCAGACACATCAAGCAGCTTCATGCCGACGCCATGGAAGCTCGAAGGCCTGAACGTCGCGCGGCTCTCGGAGCAGGCGCGGCTCATCAAGCTGCAGCTGCCCGCATCGGCACCGCAGAACGCCGTCGTCGTCGAGCGCTTCACCGGCAGCGAAGGCCTCAACGAACTCTTCGACTTCACCATCGACACCCTCGCCACGTCGAGCGAGTTCGACCCGTTCGCGCTGATCGGCGAAGAGCTGAGCCTGCGCCTGCTGCTGGCCAACGGCAGCTTTCGCACCTGGCACGGCTACCTCACGGCCGTCGATGCGCTGGGCGGTGACGGCGGCCTGGCACGCTACCGGCTGCATCTGCAGCCCTGGCTCGCCGCGCTCGGCCTGCGCCGCGACAGCTTCGTGTACGCCGCCAAGCACGTGCAGGACATCGTCAGCGAAGTGTTCGCCGACCACACGACCGCAAGCTTCAGCTTCGAAGTCACGCAGGAGATGCCCGTGCGGCCCACCTGTGTGCAGTACCGCGAGTCGGACCTGGCCTTCGTGCTGCGCCTGCTGGCGGAAGAAGGGCTGAGCTTTCGCTTCGAGCATGAGCAGCAACAGTCGACCGGTGGCGGGAGTGGCAACACCACGCCCTCGCACCACCGCCTGGTGATCTTCGACCGCGCGGCAATCCCGCCCGACTGCGCCCTTTCTCAGATTCGCTTCCACCGCGTCGACGCCACCGAAGCGACCGACGCCATCACCGCATGGAGCAGCCGGCGCCAGGTCACCACCAACGCCGTCATGCGCAACGCTTGGGACGCCAGCGTGTTGCAGGCCCCCACCGGCGCGGTGCAGAGCGCGCTGGCCATGGGCGAGGTGCCCGTGCTGGAGCACTACGACGGCGCCGGCGCGCAGCGCTATGCCGACAGCGCCACCGCTGCCCGCCGCGCCGAGCAGCAGCTGGTGGCCTTCGAGTCGCGCATCAAGCGCTACGGCGCCGCGGGCAGCGTGCGACAGCTCGGTGCCGGCGAGCGCTTCACGCTCACGCAGCACGACCGCTACGACGGCCGCAAATTCCTCGCACTGCGCGTGCGCCACGAAGCGGCCAACAACCTCGGCGCACAGGCCGCGCAGGTGCTCGAGGCCGGCGAACTCGAGAAGGGCAGCTACCGCAACAGCTTCGAGGCGCAGCCGGCCGAGGCACAGGTCGTGCCGTTGTGGCGCCCCAAGCCCACGGCCCCCGAGGCCATGGTCGCGCTCGTGGTCGGCGGCGATGACGACGAGGCGCCGACCGCAGTCCACACGCAGCGCGACCATCGTGTGCAGGTGCGCTTCCATTGGCAGGCCCAGCGTGCAGGCCAGCAGCAATCGGCGAGCAGCGGACAAGGCAGCCTCGTCGCTGCCGGTCGCCACGCGAGCAATCGCCAGTCCGTCTGGCTGCGCGTGGCTGCACCCGTTGCGGGCCCGAACTGGGGCGCACACCACCTGCCGCGCGTGGGTTCCGAAGTGCTCGTGTCCTTCATCGAAGGCGACATCGACCGGCCGGTGGTCGCTCAGCAGCTCTACAACGGACAGGACCTGCCGCCCTGGTCGGCTGGCACCGATTCATCCGCCAACCATGCGGGCGTGCTCTCGGGCTGGCACAGCCGCGCGCTCGACGGCAGCGGCTACAACCAGTGGATCGCCGACGACGCACCCGGCCAGGTGCGCACCCGCCTGGCCAGCTCGCACGCGGCCAGCCAGCTCAATCTGGGCCACCTCAACGCCCAGTCGCCCGACGAGAGCAGCCGCGGCGCCTGGCGCGGCAGCGGCGCCGAGCTGCGCTCCGACGCCTGGGTCGCCACGCGCGCCGGCGAGGGTTTGTTGATCTCCACGCTGGCCCAGGAACGCGCGGCAGGCAGCGTGCAGGACACTACCAGCGTGCGTGGCCAGCTCGCCGGCGCGTTGCGCGAGGCGCAGAAGCTGTCCGATGCGGCCGGCGGCGCGAAGGCGCTGGCGTTGAGCGCCACGGCGCTGCTGCAGCCGCTCATCGACGACATCGATCCGCAGAAGAATGGGCACTATCCCGGCAGCGTCAACGGACAGGACGCGCGCGAGCCCAAGGGTGGAGAGGGCGCAGGTTCACGTGAAGGGCAAGACCCCGTGCCCGCCTTCGCCCGGCCGCTCATGGTGCTCGATGCGGCCATGAGCCTGAGCATGGCCACGCCCGCCAGCGCGACTGTGTACGCGGGCGAGGCCATCCACTGGACCGCGCAGGCGCAGGCCCATATCGCGGCGGGCAAGACCGTGAGCTTTGCGGCCGCCAAATCTGTGGGCCTTTACAGCCACGAAGGTGGCATCCAGGTCATCGCGCAAGACGGGCCGGTGAGCGTGCAGGCGCACACCGACGAACTCGAATGGCTGGCCAAGGAAGGCTTCACGGTCACCAGCAGCAACGACGAGATCCACGTGCTGGCGCAGCAGAAGATCACGCTCAAGGGGGGGCAGACGAGCATCGAGCTGGAAGGGGTGAACATCACCTTGAAGATGCCGGGGCTGCTGGATGTGAAGGGGACGAGCAAGAGCTTTGTGGGGCCGGGGCGGGGTTCGGTGGAGTTGCCGCAACTACCGTCCGACGCGATGGACCTCAAGAACTGGATCGCACTCACTTATCACTATGCCGATCTGGACCCCGTCGCAGGCGCCAAGTACACCGCGACCTTTTCAGATGGTTCTGTTCGCAGCGGCAACTTGGACGCACAGGGGCATGCTCGAATGGAGAACGTGCCACCGGGTCCGGTCAAGGTGAAATACGAGGAGGTGAAGACGATCGACCCCTCCGTGCATTCCAAAGACAAGGCACAAGCGGACGTCTCGGCATGGCGCAGCGCGCTCACGGCGGCGTTCGCGGATCAAGTTGAACAGGGAGTCAAAAAATGAGCGGCGACAGAGGTGAATTGGTCAGTCTCGAAGACGCGCATGCGCACACCTACCTGAGCGACGCGTTCGATTGGGTGCGGGACCTGGCGGCCAAGGGCGCGCGCAGCGCTGCGGACACCGTGGACGACTGGACGATCGAACTCGACAAGCTGAACTTCAATGGCTCCGACGCATTGAAAAGTTATCTGCGCGAGCAAGGCAACTGGGTCTCCGACTTGTTCGCTGAAATACTCAGCCTTGTCGAACTGATCAATCCGCTGACCATCGGCAAGCAGATCGCCATCTGGATTCTGGAAGACTTCCGCGACGTGTTGCGCGCCCTGGCGTTGCTGGTCGACTTCAAGGACGACACGGCAGAGGAAACCAAGGATGCCTTGGTGGAGCTGGGCATGGCCGCTGCCGCCTTGTGCATCCCCTACGTGGGACGGGCTGGCAAGGTGATCTACCGGATGCTGCCGAAGTTCGCCAACATGCGTTTTGCGGTTGCTGCGCTGGAGACCGGCGAAGGTGCCGCGATGCTGCGGTTCCTGGGCACCGGTGACACCCTGGGGTACCTCAAGGGACTGAACTTCCCTTCCTACGCGGGCAAGATCAACTCGCTGCTGCGCCAGATATTCGACAAGATCGGGGCTGCCGTGGGGCGCTACCTGCCCAGGATGTCCAAGGTGATCAGCGAGTGGTACGCCAAGATCAGTGGTTGGGTGACGAGCGCTCTCAAGCAGGTCCAGATCTGGGTGGCTGCTGCCGTTGCCAAGCTCCAGCATGTGGTCTACAACGCCGCGACCAACATCACGAACCCCAAGGTGCTGGACAAGATTCCCGACAAATTGCTCGACTGGATGTACGCGCAGATCAACGGCAACTTGTGCGAGAGCTGCGTGGACAATTACTTCATCAACTTCATGGGCTACTCGCGTCTTTTCCCAGCGCCAAACACATCCAAGCGCGATACCAGCGCGTTCTTCGGCTCGGACCAGGGCATCGATGGCCTCTTCGAAAAAGAGCCCAGTGTGGTGACCGGTGGCACCTTGCTGCCACCGCACTACAACGGTATCCCCAACAGCCTGGGCTGGATACTAGACGAACTCGATGTGGAGATACCTGGTGAGCAGATTGCGAAGGCGGCCGTCAGCCGCAGCATCAAGCCCTTCGGCGATATCGATTCAGACTTCAACCCGGTGACGGGCAAGCCCGCCACGTTTCCGCGCTTTGTGGTGATGGAGGCCAAGTTCGGCTATCACGTCAAGTCGGGCAACAAGCTTCAGGACATTGAATGGAAGAACAAGCTGGGGACGACGACGACGGGACAGAAGCAAATGAGTCGCAACTGGATCAATAGTCGTCTGCAAAGCACCGTTTTCCCTCCCGATCCCGTCACAGGACAACCACCTGCAAAGCTGAAATCCGTAATAGCACAGTATCTTCGGTGGCTCTATGGTTGCCAGCCCGCAAATGCCAAGAACAAGAAGGTAGCGCAATCCCGAGGTGGAAGGCGCATGAAGGGCCTGGCCTTCTTCCCACCTTATGCATTGCGTGGCTACGACATCGACAAGATGAATTGGAAAGTTTAAGAGCGGACAAATGAGCAACTTCTACTCGATCCGACGTGAGAGGTTCTTGAACGAAGAGCCCTACGTAGTTCAGACCAAAGGCAGGACTGCATCGATCCAGGACTACCAACGCTCACTGGTCGAAGAACTTGCGGATGCTGGCGAGTTCGCGTGGCATGGTTGGAACTGGTTCATCGCCTCGAATAAGCTCGAATTGCTGGTTCTGAACTATTCAGCTGGCGAGCCGATTGGCGAGTTGGCGCTTTCTTTTGAGAATGTGCTTGCAGCTCAGGAGCCATCTGCCCTTCCGCACCCTACACAGCGCACGGAACCAGTTTTCCTCGAAGAACTCGATGGCTACCACTACGCCATGACTTTGCTGTCGTTGGCCAAGCTGCTGCGCCACGACGACCTCGTTCCACGCGTGGTCGCACTGTTCGAAGTAGCTCGGACCGAGAACCGCGGGAAAGATGCCTTGTATGAAGCGCTGCTGGAGAAACTGGGCCTACCAACAGTTCATGCAACGGGCATGCTGCGCTTCCTGAAAGCCCATCCGCTGCTGCTAAAGGCCATCGAAGCTGAACCCCGAAAGCGCCCGCTGTTTATCGCCGAGTTCTTAAAAAAGTGGTATCCCTCCATGAAGGGGACTTACTGGCATGGCCTGCACGACAAGGTACCGCAGAGCTTCTTCGGCTACTGGGCCTTCGAGGCCGGGCTGGTGACCTACCTCTGGGACATCGACGACAGCAGCTACCGAGACCTGCCGTTCTATCCCAAAGACCTCGTTGACTATGCGCGCACGCATAGCGCGGTCGCATCGCCTGACACCAGCGCTTCCCTTTCGGCACAAGACGGCCCTCCGGTCTCAACACGAGGTGGAGAGCCTTGCCCACTGGCCGGCTGGTGGTTCACGCCAGCCAAGGCGGGCAGCCGACGCTACTTCAAGGCGGACGAGGTCATGCCCGTCATCGAGGGCAGCAGCTACGGCGCAACCTTCTGGCAATGGAGTGCGGATCAAACGGCGCCCAAGCTCTGAGACTCAAGTCAAATGCGCGGTTTGGACTGGTGAGCTATGAGTAGTTCTTACTCGAAGCGTCGCGAACGACTTGTGAATGAAGAGTCATGAGCACAACGATGAAATTTTTCGATACGCAGGATATCGATGAGCTTGTTACCGAACTGAAGGAGTGTGGCGACGGCTTCGAAAAGATGAATTGAAAAGTTTGAGAGCGAACAGATGAGCAACTTCTACTCGACCCGACGCGAGAGGTTCTTGGACGAGGAGCCTTATCTACTTCTTGTGAACGCAACCCGAGCAAACGTCGCGGAGCTTGAAGGCTATCTAAGAAATGATCTGGCCTCCGCGGATGAAAATGCTTGGTCCCGCTGGCACAGCTTCTTGGCCGGTTCGAAATTTTCCTTGTTCGTTGGGGACTATTCCGCAGGGAGCCCGGTGCAGGAAATCGCGAGAGCTTTTCCTTCTTTGATTCAAGCTGTCGAGGCCGAAAGTCTGCCTCACCCGATCTATCAGACAGAGCCTGTTTTCCTCGAAGAACTCGACGGCTACCACTACGCCATGACCTTGCTGTCGTTGGCCAAGCTGTTGCGCCACGACGGTCTTGTTCCGCGCGTGGCCGCCCTGTTCGATGTGGCTTGGGCCGAAAATCGCGGAAAGGATGCTTTGTACGAAACGCTGCTTGGAAAGCTTGGCCTACCGACAATTCCTGCAAAGGGCATGTTGCGTTTTCTCAAAGCCCATCCGTTGCTGTTGAAGGCCATCGAGGCCGAGCCGAGAAAGCGCCCCTTGTTCGTGACCGAATTCCTCAAAAAGTGGTACCCCGCCATGAAGGGCACTTACTGGCACGCGCTGCACGACAGAGCACCGCAGAGCTTCTTCGGCTACTGGGCCTTCGAGACCGGGCTGGTGACCTACCTCTGGGACATCGACGACAGCAGCTACCGAGACCTGCCGTTCTATCCCAAGGACCTCGTTGACTATGCGCGCACGCATGGCGCGGTCGCATCGCCTGACATCAATGCGACCCTTGCGGCACAAGACGGCCCTCCCGCCTCCACTCGAAGTGGAGAGGTTTGCCCGAAACAGGGTTGATGGTTCAACCAGTCCCATGTGGCTCTACCTGCATCACACCGCCTCAGACCTCATCGACCTGGACCCCACAACCGGCCGTTGGCGCCCAGTCGACGACGCCGAGAAACCCCCAGGCGCGTCGGTACTCGCCGACCTCCCGGTCAAAGGCGGCTACACGATCGAGAACGACAAGCGCTACTACAGCTACTGGACGTCCGACGAGAAGTTCGTCTTTCACACCGACGACGGTGCCGTGTTCGAGATCTGCCAGAAGCGCGGCGACGGCTCCGTGGTGATGCTCTCGCCCGTCCTGCGCAGCGAGATCGCGCCTTCGCGGTACGGCGATGGGCGCTTGCGGCAAGGCTTCAGCCAGTTCCGGCTGGTGGAGGCCGCGACAGGCCAGGTCGTCTTCGCGCTGGACTACAACGCCGAGCGCTACCAGCGCCTGTACCAGGCCGACTTCACCGCCGCGGCGGCGGAGCAGGATCTGTCCGATTGGGATTTCTTCATCGCCCTGCAAGGCGCCATCGAAATCTTCGAAGAGCGTGCCGTGTCCGGCCGCGTCGCTTTCTCCGTGCACGACGATGGCTCGGCGCAGGTCCAGGGGCACCGCATGCGCCGCGATGAGCTGCTGTTTGCGGACACGGGCCAGACCTGTCCCCGCTCGGGCGTCTGGGCCTGCCTGACCGACCTGCGCGTGAGCACGGCGGTCACGCAGGGTGAGCCGATGCCCTCGAACGCTGGGCAGCCAGTGCAATGGGTCTGGAGCCGCGCCGGCTGAGCGCAGCGCAGCCCGCGGCTTTTAACCCCGCCCCAGCCGGGTCACAGACCCTTGCGCATAATTGACGCAAGCTATGACTCTCACCGAACTCAAATATATCGTCGCAGTCGCCCGCGAGCGGCACTTCGGCAAGGCGGCCGAGGCCTGTTATGTGTCCCAGCCGACGCTTTCGGTGGCCATCAAGAAACTCGAGGACGAACTCGAGGTCAAGCTCTTCGAGCGCAGCGCCGGTGAAGTCACCGTGACGCCGCTCGGCGAGCAGATCGTCCAGCAGGCGCAGAGCGTGCTCGACCAGGCCGCCAGCATCAAGGAGATCGCCAAGCGCGGCAAGGACCCGCTGGCTGGCCCGCTGAACCTGGGCGTGATCTACACGATCGGCCCGTATCTGCTGCCCGACCTGGTGCGCCAGGTGATCGCGCGCACGCCGCAGATGCCGCTGGTGCTGCAGGAGAACTTCACGGTCAAGCTGCTCGAGATGCTGCGCGCCGGCGAGATCGACTGCGCGATCATGGCGGAGCCCTTTCCCGACACGGGCCTGGCGATGGCGCCGCTGTACGACGAGCCCTTCATGGCGGCGCTGCCCGTGAAGCACAAGCTGGCCGACCGCGAGTCGATCACGTCGGAAGAGCTGCAGAGCGAGACGATGCTGCTGCTGGGCACGGGCCACTGCTTTCGCGACCACGTGCTCGAAGTGTGTCCCGAGTTCGCGCGCTTCTCGAGCAACGCCGAGGGCATCCGCAAGAGCTTCGAGGGCTCGTCGCTGGAGACCATCAAGCACATGGTGGCCTCGGGCATGGGCGTGACGCTGGTGCCGCGCCTGTCGGTGCCGGCCGAGGCGCTCAAGCCGAAGGTCAAGGGCCGCAAGGAGCCCGAGCAGATGGTGCGCTACCTGCCCGTGCGCGACGCGCAGGACCGTGACCCGCCGATGCGCCGCGTGGTGCTGGCCTGGCGCCGCACCTTCACGCGCTACGAGGCCATTGCGGCGCTGCGCAACGCGATCTACGCGTGCGAGCTGCCGGGTGTCAAACGACTCTCCTAGCGATTCGGGGCCTTCGCCTACGCGCGGGCTGTTTGGGATCGCTGATCGCTGGGATAGAGTGAAGCTGTTGCGAAGCCGCCTGCCGGCTTTCAGAATTTCGGTGTTGTCACCCAACTTCAAGAAAGACCCCTCCGCCATGGCCAAACCCTCGAAGAAAACCAAGTCCCCGTCGCCCGCAGCTTCCGCCGGCAAGGTGCCCAAGAAGGGCGGCGCCGCCGTCGCGCAGGAGTCGGGCAGCCGCAACGCGCCTATCATCAACATCGGCATCGAACGCCAGGACCGCGCGGCCATCGCCGAAGGCCTGAGCCGCGTACTGGCCGACACCTACACGCTGTACCTCACGACGCACAACTTCCACTGGAACGTGACGGGGCCGCACTTCAACTCGCTGCATGCGATGTTCATGACGCAGTACACCGAGCTGTGGGGCTCGACGGACGTGCTCGCCGAGCGCATCCGCGCGCTGGGCCACTACGCGCCGGGCTCGTACGCCGAGTTCAGCAAGATCGCCACCGTGCCCGACGTGCCGCAAACCCCGCCCAAGGCGATGGAGATGGTGCGCATCCTCGTGAAGGGTCACGAAACGGTGTCGCGCATCGCGCGCGAGTTCATCCCGGTGGCCGAAGAGGCCGGCGACGACCCGACCGCCGACATGCTGACCGCGCGCTGCACGGTGCACGACCAGACGGCTTGGATGCTGCGCTCGCTGCTCGAGGACTGATGACGGCCTCCTGATCTCCCCGCACCTGATGTGTGTCGGGAGCCCCTCCAAGAGCGGCACAATGGCCGCTCTTTTTTCGTCTGCCCGTCCGCCGCATGCCTCTCGCCCGCCGTTTTGCGCTCTACCTCGATCTGATCCGCTGGAACCGGCCGGCCGGCTGGCTGTTGTTGCTGTGGCCCACGCTGGGCGCGCTCTGGTTCGCGGCCGACGGCTGGCCCGGCTGGCACCTGCTCGCGGTGTTCACGCTCGGCACCTTCCTGATGCGCAGCGCGGGCTGCTGCGTCAACGACGTGGCCGACCGCGACTTCGACCGCCACGTGAAGCGCACGGCCCAGCGGCCCGTGACGAGCGGTGCGATGTCGGTCAAGGAGGCGTTGGGGCTGGGCGCGGTGCTGGCGCTGCTGTCCTTCGGGCTGGTGCTCACCACCAACCGCACGACGGTGCTGTGGTCGTTCGCGGCCCTGGCGATCACGCTGATCTATCCGTTCGCCAAGCGCTTCGTGTCGATCCCGCAGGCGGTGCTGGGCATTGCCTTCAGTTTCGGCATCCCGATGGCCTTTGCCGCGGTGCAGTCGACGGTGCCGGCTTTTGCCTGGTGGCTGCTGGCGGGCAACCTGTTCTGGGTGCTGGCCTACGACACCGAGTACGCGATGGTGGACCGCGACGACGACCTGAAGATCGGCATGAAGACCTCGGCGATCACCTTCGGCCGCTTCGACGTGGCGGCGGTGATGGCGAGCTATGCGATCTTCCTGGCGGTCTGGATCTGGGCCGGTGCCAGCCGGTCGCTGGGGGTGCTCTTCTATCTGGGCATTGCCGCGGCGGTGGCGCAGGCGCTCTGGCACTGGCGCCTGATCCATGACCGCACGCGCGAAGGCTGCTTCAAGGCCTTCCGCGAAAACCACTGGCTGGGCTTCGCGGTGTTCGTCGGCATCGTGGCGGGCTACGCCCTCCGATAGCCCCCGCTGGGCGGGTCAGCCGCGCCCGAATTCCTCGCCCAGCTCGGCCGCGCGCTTCTGCGCCGCGCGGATGGCGGTCTTGAACTGGCCCTTCACATCGGAGGCTTCGAGCGCGCTCAGGGCCGCGTAGGTCGTGCCGCCCTTGGAGGTCACGCGTTCGCGCAGCACCGACGGCGGCTCGGTCGCGCTGTGCGCCAGCGCCGAGGCGCCGGTGAAGGTGCCGATGGCCAGCCGCTGGGCCTGGTCGGGCGTGAGGCCCATCTCGACGCCGGCCTCGGTCATCGCCTCGATGAAATAGAACACGTAGGCCGGGCCGGAGCCCGACATGGCGGTCACCGCGTCGAGCGCGGGTTCGGCGTCGACCCAGATCAGCTCGCCGGTCGGCGCCAGCAGCTGGCCGACGCGTGCGCGGTCCGCGCTTTCGACGCCGGGCCGCGCGAACAGGCCGGTCATGCCCTTGCCGACCAGGGCCGGCGTGTTGGGCATGGCGCGCACCACGCGCTCGGTACCGAGCCAGCGGGCGATGCTGTCGGACGGAATGCCCGCCGCCACGCTCAGGTGCAGGGCGTCGCCGGCAAAGGCGCGCACCGGGCGCGTGGCTTCCGCGAAGGTCTGGGGCTTGACCGCCCACACCACCACGGCGCAGCGCGCGAGGGCCTCGGTGGCCTCGGCCTTGGCGACGATGCCGTAGGACTGGGCCAGCTTGGTGCGGGCCTCCTCGAAAGGCTCGATCACTTCGAAGTTGTCGGCCGCGACGCCTTGCTGGATCAGGCCGCCGATGATGGCGCTGGCCATGTTGCCGCCGCCTATGAAGGCGATGGGGGGCAGGGGGCCCGGCGCGGTGCGGGGCAGGAAGGTCACGGCGATGGTCATGGTCGGTCGGTGTAGGCGAAGGCGGCGAACTGCGTCACTTGCAGCGGGTTGAAATTGTCGTCGCTCACGACCACCAGCAGGCGGCGGCCGTCGGGCAGCGGCGGGCCCCAGCACATGCCCTCGGTGTTGTCGAGGCGCGAGAGGCCGAGGGTGGCGAAGTCGGCCACGAGCGTCTTGGCGGCCGGGCGGTGGTTGCCGGGGGCGAGGGCGTCGATGGCGAGCACGTCGTCGGCGGTCCGGGTGTCTATTTCATACAGGCGCAGCGAATTGCCGGCGCCGGTGGCGTAGGCCCGCTCCAGCACCAGCATGCGGTGGGCGTCGAGCATGAGCACCTCGCTCACGCCGTTGTCGGCGTAGGTGCCCGGCACCAGCGGGCGCAGCGGGATGGCGTCGGGCACATAGGCGATCTGGCGCACGGCGCGGCCGGTCGCGAGGTCGACCTGGGTGAAGCGACAGGGGCCGCCGGGGGCGGTGGTGGTCGGGACGGGGCCGTCCTGGACCAGGGCGTTTTCCATTGCAAGCCAGGCCGACCGGTCGTCGGGCGTGAGGGCCAGGCCCTCGAGTGTCTGGTTGTCGCGCGGGCCGCGGCGCTGGGTCGGGTCGGGGGCGAACATCGCCGGCAGGGCGAATTCGCGCAGGAAGCGTCCGTCGCGCGCCGATTCATACATAGCGGGGCCGAAGCCGCGGGCCAGGTCGCCTTCGCTGGTCCAGAGCAGGGTGCCGGCCGAGGGGCGCAGGCGCAGGGCCTCGGGATCGGGAACGGGAACGGGAACGGGAACGGGCAGGCCGTCGACCGCGTGGCGCCGACCGGGCCAGGGGCCGCCGCCGGGGCGTTGCAGCTGGACAACGCCGGTGGGCTCGGGGGCTGCGTCGACCGGCTGGGGCCAACGTGCGGTGTAGCAGCGCACGGGGCTCAGATCTGACCGGTCATCGCTGAGAAGCAGGTACTCACCTTTGATGGGGTCGTAGTCGATGCCGGAGAGGCCGCCTGCCGTGGTGCTCTCTATAGAGCGTCGGTGCGTCCAGCGGGCTTCCCCCAGGCGCTGCAGCCGGCCGGTGTCCGGCGCCGGTGTTGCGCTGCGGCAACCCGCAAGCCCCAGCGATCCCAGGCCCAGCAGGCCCGCGCCGCCCGCCAGCAGGCGTCGGCGCAGCAGGGAAGGCGGCGAAACGAGGGGGTGGTTGGGGGCGCGCACGCCACAAAGTCTAGCGGCTGTCGAAGTTCGCGTGATGAGGCAGTTGACATCGCCCGGCATGGGTGCCACAATCGCGGGCTTCGCTTTCAAAAGGCGAAGCTTTCAGCCCAAAGCGGAAGCGTCTCGAGTGGTTCGAGGCGTGGACGACGGGCCCAAGACTGACCGCGGTGTCTCCCTCCTGGAGGCTCATCGGTACAAGTTGGGAATATCAAGAAATGATCCAAACTGAATCCCGGCTCGAAGTGGCCGACAACACGGGCGCGAAATCCGTCCTGTGTATCAAGGTGCTCGGTGGCTCCAAGCGGCGTTACGCCAGCGTGGGCGACGTCATCAAGGTCAGCATCAAGGAAGCCGCTCCGCGTGGTCGCGTCAAGAAGGGCGAGATCTACAGCGCAGTGGTGGTCCGCACCGCCAAGGGCATCCGTCGTGCTGACGGTTCGCTCGTCAAGTTCGACGGCAATGCCGCCGTGCTGCTCAACGCCAAGCTGGAGCCCATCGGCACCCGCATCTTCGGACCGGTCACGCGCGAACTGCGCACCGAGAAGTTCATGAAGATCGTGTCGCTGGCACCCGAAGTTCTCTAAGGACGCAACGCCATGAACAAGATTCGCAAAGGCGACCAGGTCATCGTGTTGGCCGGTCGTGACAAGGGTAAGCGCGGCGTCGTGTCGCTGCGCGCAGACGATTCGCATGTGATCGTCGACGGCATCAACCTCGTCAAGAAGCACACCAAGCCGAACCCCCTCAAGGGTACGACCGGTGGCATCGTCGAGAAGACCATGCCGATTCACCAATCCAACGTGGCGATCTTCAATGCCGCGACCGGCAAGGCCGATCGCGTGGGCATCAAGGTCACCCAAGGTGCCGACGGCAAGCGCGTGGCTGTTCGCGTCTTCAAGTCGAGCGGCGACGAAATCAAGTTCGCCTAAGAGGTACTCACATGGCACGTCTCCAACAACACTATCGCGAAAAGATCGCGAAAGACCTGACGGAAAAGTTCGGCTACAAGTCGCCGATGCAAGTTCCGCGTCTCACCAAGATCACCCTGAACATGGGTGTGGGTGAAGCAGTCGCCGACAAGAAGGTCCTCGACAACGCCGTCGCCGACCTGACCAAGATCGCTGGCCAGAAGCCCGTGGTTACCAAGTCGAAGAAGGCCATTGCCGGCTTCAAGATCCGCGAAAACCAGCCGATCGGCTGCATGGTCACGCTGCGTGGCGTGCACATGTACGAGTTCCTGGACCGTTTCGTCACCGTGGCCCTGCCCCGCGTGCGTGACTTCCGCGGTATCTCGGGTCGTGCATTCGACGGCCGTGGCAACTACAACATCGGCGTCAAAGAGCAGATCATTTTCCCTGAGATCGAGTACGACAAGGTCGACGCCCTGCGCGGTCTCAATATCAGCATCACGACGACGGCCAAGACCGACGAAGAAGCCAAGGCGCTTCTCGCTGGCTTCCGTTTCCCGTTCAAGAACTGAGGTGATCTGTGGCTAAAGCATCTTTGATCCAGCGCGAACTCAAGCGCGACAAGCTGGTTGCCAAGTTCGCTGCGAAGCACGCAGAACTGAAGGCAACTTCCAACGACGCGAAGAAGAGCGACGAAGAGCGCGCAGCGGCCCGCCTGGCCCTGCAGAAGCTCCCGCGCAACGCGAACCCCACGCGCCAGCGCAACCGTTGCGAAATCACCGGTCGCCCCCGTGGCACCTTCCGTCAATTCGGTCTGGCCCGCGCCAAGATCCGCGAACTGGCTTTCAACGGCGACATCCCCGGTGTCACCAAGGCCAGCTGGTAAGCCAGGCAGGAGCAAACAACATGAGCATGAGTGATCCCATTGCCGACCTGCTGACGCGTATCCGTAACGCGCAGATGGTGGCGAAGCCCACCGTGTCGGTCCCGTCTTCCAAGGTGAAGATCGCGATCGCACAAGTCCTGAAGGACGAGGGCTACATCGACGGCTTCCAGGTCAAGACCGAAGCCGGCAAGAGCGAACTTGAAATCTCGCTGAAGTACTACGCTGGCCGTCCGGTCATCGAGCGCATTGAGCGCGTGAGCCGCCCCGGCCTGCGCGTCTACAAGGCCAGCACTTCCATTCCGCAAGTCCAGAACGGCCTCGGCGTTGCGATCGTTACGACCCCCAAGGGCGTGATGACCGACCGCAAGGCGCGCGCCACCGGTGTCGGCGGCGAAGTTCTGTGCTACGTCGCCTAACCGAGACATCGAGGAGTTACTGAAATGTCCCGAGTAGGAAAAATGCCGGTCGCCATCCCCGCAGGCGTGGATGTGTCGATCAAGGAAGACCAGATCAGCGTCAAGGGCACGGGCGGCACGCTCAGCCTGGCTCGCAACGCGCTGGTGAATGTCGTCAACAAGGACGGCAAGCTGAGCTTCGAGCCCGCCAACGATTCGCGTGAAGCGAATGCGATGAGCGGCACGATTCGCCAGCTGGTGAACAACATGGTGGTTGGCGTGACCAAGGGCTTCGAAAAGAAGCTGAACCTGGTCGGCGTCGGCTACAAGGCTGCAGCGTCCGGCGCCAAGCTGAACCTGCAAGTCGGTTACTCGCACCCGGTCAACATCGACATGCCGCAAGGCATCACGGTGACCACCGCGACCCCGACCGAAGTGGTGATCAAGGGCGCTGACCGTCAACGCGTCGGCCAGATCGCCGCTGAGATCCGCGCTGTTCGTCCGCCAGAGCCCTACAAGGGCAAGGGCATCCGCTATGCGGACGAGAAGATCGTGATCAAAGAGACCAAGAAGAAGTAAGGGGCAGCAAAATGATGTTGACCAAAAAAGCACAGCGTCTTCGCCGCTCGCGCCAGACCCGCATCCGCATTGCGACGCAGGGCGTGGCTCGCCTCACGGTGAACCGCACCAACCTGCACATCTATGCCACCGTCATCTCCGACGACGGCACCAAGGTGATCGCAACCGCATCGACCGCCGAAGCCGAAGTGCGCGCAGCACTCGGCGCCTCGGGCAAGGGTGGCAATGCCGCCGCTGCCACCGCCATCGGCAAGCGCATCGCTGAAAAGGCGAAGGCTGCCGGCGTCGAGAAGGTCGCTTTCGATCGTGCAGGTTTCGCCTACCACGGCCGCGTCAAGGCGCTGGCCGAGGCAGCCCGCGAAGCCGGTCTGCAGTTCTAATCGGACACGAGATTCAAAATGGCAAAGATTCAAGCAAGAACGCAGAACGAAGGTCCTGAGGACGGTCTGCGCGAGAAGATGATCGCGATCAACCGCGTCACCAAGGTGGTGAAGGGTGGTCGTATCCTCGGTTTCGCAGCACTGACCGTGGTCGGTGACGGCGATGGCCGCGTCGGCATGGGCAAGGGCAAGTCGAAGGAAGTGCCTGCTGCCGTGCAGAAGGCAATGGAAGAAGCCCGCCGCAACCTGTTCAAGGCTCCGATCAAGAACGGTACGCTGCACCACCAGGTGCAAGGTCACCACGGTGCTGCCACCGTCGTGATGTACCCGGCTCCCAAGGGTACCGGCATCATCGCCGGCGGCCCGATGCGCGCCGTGTTCGAAGTCATGGGCATCACCGACATCGTGGCCAAGAGCCATGGTTCGTCGAACCCCTACAACATGGTTCGCGCCACGCTCGACGGGTTGAAGAACTCGACGACGGCCGGCCAAGTGGCTGCCAAGCG
Organism: Variovorax sp. GW821-FHT09D04; assembly: GCF_059416405.1. NCBI lineage: Bacteria > Pseudomonadati > Pseudomonadota > Betaproteobacteria > Burkholderiales > Comamonadaceae > Variovorax > Variovorax sp. GW821-FHT09D04. The sequence continues at coordinate 337,109 of NZ_JBWKPA010000002.1, read as the reverse complement.
CGGTCTCACCGTCGAAGAAATCTTCGCCTGAGCGCAAGCTCTCGCAAGGCTGAAGGAAGCATTCAAATGACGCAACAACAAACCCTCAAGGTGCAGCTGGTGAAGAGCCCGATCGGCACCAAGGAATCGCATCGCGCGACCGTGCGTGGCCTCGGCCTGCGCAAGCTCAACAGCGTGAGCGAGCTGCAAGACACGCCCGCAGTGCGCGGCATGATCAACAAGATCAGTTATCTGGTCAAAGTTCTGTAAGAGAGACTGATATGGAACTCAATGGCATCAAGCCGGCAGCTGGCGCCAAGCACGCCAAGCGTCGCGTTGGCCGCGGTATCGGCTCCGGCATCGGCAAGACCGCAGGTCGCGGTCACAAGGGCCAGAAGTCGCGCGCAGGCGGTTTCCACAAGGTCGGCTTCGAAGGCGGTCAAATGCCGCTGCAGCGTCGCCTGCCCAAGCGCGGCTTCAAGTCGCACCTGCTGAAGTACAACGCCGAAGTCACGCTGACTGCTCTCGAGCAGCTCGGCCTGGCCGAAGTCGATGTCCTGGCGCTGAAGCAAGCCGGCCTCGTGGGCCAGCTCGCCAAGGTCGTCAAGATCATCAAGACCGGCGAACTCACCAAGGCCGTCAAGCTGACGGGCGTGGGTGCGACCGCTGGTGCCAAGGCTGCGATCGAAGCAGCCGGCGGCAGCCTCGCCTGATCACCTTCGGACTGAAAGAAGTTCTTCGTGGCAACTAACGCGGCAACGATCGCAAAAACAGGCAAGTTCGGCGACCTCCGTCGTCGGCTCGTCTTTTTGCTGCTCGCGCTCGTGGTCTACCGGATTGGCGCGCACATTCCTGTGCCGGGTATCAACCCGGACCAGCTGGCAGCGTTATTCCAGGGCCAGCAGGGCGGCATTCTGAGCCTGTTCAACATGTTCTCGGGCGGGGCGCTGTCGCGTTTCACCGTGTTCGCGTTGGGGATCATGCCGTACATCTCGGCGTCGATCATCATGCAGCTGATGACCTACGTGCTTCCGACCTTCGAGCAATTGAAGAAGGAAGGCGAGGCCGGTCGCCGCAAGATCACGCAGTACACGCGCTATGGCGCGCTCGGCCTGGCTCTGTTCCAGTCGTTCAGCATCGCAGTGGCCCTCGAATCGTCGGCCGGTCTGGTGATCGCCCCCGGTTTCGGCTTCCGCCTGACCGCCATGGTGAGCCTGACGGCAGGTTCGATGTTCCTGATGTGGCTCGGCGAGCAGATCACCGAACGCGGCCTGGGCAACGGCATCTCGATCCTGATCTTTGCAGGTATCGCGGCCGGTCTGCCCGGTGCGATCGGCGGCCTGGCTTCGCTGGTGACGACCGGTGCGATGAACCCCATCGTTGCGCTCTTCATCATCGCTGTCGTGGTGCTGGTCACCTACTTCGTGGTGTTCGTGGAACGTGGTCAGCGCAAGATCCTCGTGAACTATGCGCGGCGCCAGGTTGGCAACAAGGTCTACGGCGGTCAGTCGTCGCACCTGCCCCTGAAGCTGAACATGGCCGGTGTGATTCCTCCGATCTTCGCGTCGTCGATCATTCTGCTGCCGGCAACGGTGGTGGGCTGGTTCAGCGCTGGTGACGGTGGCTTCCGCTGGATCAAGGACATCGCCAGCGCACTGCGTCCGGGCGAGCCGATCTACGTGCTGCTGTACGCCGCTGCGATCGTTTTCTTCTGCTTCTTCTACACGGCACTCGTGTTCAACAGCAAGGAAACGGCCGACAACCTGAAGAAGAGTGGTGCGTTCATTCCTGGCATTCGCCCGGGTGACCAGACCGCTCGCTATATCGACAAGATTCTGGTTCGCCTGACGTTGGCTGGCGCGGTGTACATCACCTTCGTCTGCCTGCTGCCCGAGTTCCTGATCCTGAAGTACAACGTGCCGTTCTACTTCGGTGGTACCTCCCTGCTGATCATCGTGGTCGTCACGATGGACTTCATGGCCCAGGTGCAAAACTACATGATGTCCCAGCAGTACGAATCGCTGCTGAAGAAGGCGAACTTCAAGACATCGTAGGGCTGTGAGTTTCAGTATTGAGTCCGGGCGGTAGACCGCCACGTTAAACAGTTTTAGGAGAATGAAATGAGAGTTTCGGCTTCGGTCAAAACCATCTGCCGTAATTGCAAGGTCATCCGCCGTAAAGGTGTGGTGCGTGTGATTTGCACCGACCCGCGCCACAAGCAGCGCCAGGGTTGATTGAAGAGTATTAGAGGACGCACATGGCACGTATTGCTGGCATCAACATCCCGCCGCACAAGCACGCTGAAATCGGCCTGACCGCCATTTTCGGTATCGGTCGCACCCGCGCCCGTCAAATCTGCGAAGCGAGCGGCATCGAATATTCGAAGAAGATCAAGGATCTGACCGACGCCGATCTCGAAAAGATCCGCGACCAGATCGCTCTGTTCACGATCGAAGGCGATCTGCGTCGCGAGACGACGATGAACATCAAGCGTTTGATGGACATCGGCTGCTATCGCGGCTTCCGTCACCGTCGCGGCCTGCCGATGCGCGGCCAGCGCACGCGCACCAACGCCCGCACCCGCAAGGGTCCGCGCAAGGCTGCGCAGTCCCTGAAGAAATAAGGATAGACAAGCATGGCTAAAGCACCTGCAAACAACGCCGCACAGCGCGTTCGCAAGAAGGTTCGCAAGAACGTTGCGGACGGTATCGCCCACGTGCATGCCTCGTTCAACAACACCATCATCACGATCACCGATCGCCAGGGCAACGCCCTGTCGTGGGCTTCGTCGGGTGGCCAGGGCTTCAAGGGCTCGCGCAAGTCGACCCCGTTCGCTGCGCAGGTCGCTTCCGAAGTGGCCGGCCGTGCTGCTGTCGAACAAGGTATCAAGAACCTCGACGTCGAGATCAAGGGCCCCGGTCCTGGTCGCGAGTCGTCGGTGCGCGCCCTGGCTGCGCTCGGCATCCGGATCAATTCCATTGCCGACGTGACGCCCGTTCCGCACAACGGCTGCCGTCCCCAGAAGCGTCGCCGCATCTGATCGTCAGTCCGCAAGGCGCAGCCAGCTTTCGAGCGGCTGCGCATTTGTTTTTTCACTAAGCCCACCGCCATCGGCACATCCGCCGACGGCTCCCGCAGGCAACTGCGGCAGATGACACCAAGGAAATACCGTGGCACGTTACCTCGGCCCCAAGGCCAAACTTTCCCGCCGTGAAGGCACCGACCTGTTCCTGAAGAGCGCCCGCCGTTCGATCCAGGACAAGGCCAAGTTCGACTCCAAGCCCGGCCAGCACGGCCGCACCTCGGGTCAGCGCACCTCCGACTACGGTCTGCAGCTGCGTGAGAAGCAGAAGGTCAAGCGCATGTACGGCGTGCTCGAGAAGCAGTTCCGCCGCTACTTCGAAGAAGCCGATCGCCGCCGTGGCAACACCGGCGCCAACCTGCTGTTCATCCTCGAGTCGCGCCTGGACAACGTGGTCTATCGCATGGGCTTCGGCTCGACGCGCGCCGAAGCACGCCAGCTCGTGTCGCACAAGGCGATCACCGTGAACGGCCAGTCGGTCAACATCCCGTCGTACCTGGTCAAGACCGGTGACGTGATCGCCGTGCGCGAAAAGTCCAAGAAGCAGAACCGCATTGTCGAAGCGCTGCAACTGGCCCAACAAGTCGGCATGCCGGCCTGGGTCGATGTGAACGCCGACAAGGCCGAAGGCACCTTCAAGAAGGTCCCGGATCGCGACGAATTCGCAGCCGACATCAACGAATCGCTGATCGTCGAACTGTATTCGCGTTGATTTTCTCTACCCGCCTGCGCGTCCTTGCGCCGGCGGGAGATTGATATTGTTGTTCACGTTCCTGCTCCGCACTCTGTTGCGGATCAGGCGCTTCACCAGCCTTACCGGTGTAACGAGCCGGGGGTATTGAGAGGAAGTCTGCATGCAAACCACCCTGCTGAAACCCAAGACCATCCAGGTCGAGCAACTTGCCGCCAACAAGGCCAAGGTCACGCTCGAGCCTTTCGAGCGCGGCTACGGCCACACGCTCGGCAACGCGCTGCGTCGCGTTCTGCTGTCGTCCATGGTCGGCTACTCGGCCACCGAAGTCACGATCGCTGGCGTTCTGCATGAGTACTCGTCGATCGACGGCGTGCAGGAAGATGTCGTCAACATCCTGCTGAATCTCAAGGGCGTGGTGTTCAAGCTCCACAACCGCGACGAAGTCACGTTGAGCCTGCGCAAGGACGGCGAAGGCCCGGTCCTCGCATCGGACATCCAGACCCCGCACGACGTCGAGATCATCAACCCCGACCACGTGATCGCGCACCTGTCGCAAGGCGGCAAGCTCGACATGCAGATCAAGGTCGAAAAGGGTCGCGGCTATGTGCCCGGCACGATGCGTCGCTACGCCGACGAGCCGACCAAGTCGATCGGCCGCATCGTCCTCGACGCATCGTTCTCGCCCGTCAAGCGCGTGAGCTACACCGTCGAAAGCGCCCGCGTCGAACAGCGTACCGACCTGGACAAGCTGCTGGTCGAGATCGAGACCAACGGTGCGATCAGCGCCGAAGATGCCGTTCGCGCATCGGCTAAAATCCTGGTCGAGCAGCTCGCCGTGTTCGCGCAGCTCGAAGGCGGCGAACTCGCTGCATTCGATGCACCCGCACCGCGCAGCGCCCAGCAATTCGATCCGATCCTGCTGCGCCCTGTCGACGAACTCGAACTGACGGTGCGTTCGGCCAACTGCCTGAAGGCCGAAAACATCTACTACATCGGTGACCTGATCCAGCGCACCGAAAACGAGCTGCTTAAGACCCCGAACCTGGGTCGCAAGTCGCTCAACGAAATCAAGGAAGTGCTCGCTTCGCGCGGTCTCACCCTTGGCATGAAGCTCGAAAGCTGGCCGCCGGCTGGTCTCGACAAGCGTTGATTTGAATTTTTGAGAAATCGGCCCCCTGAAAAGGGCCAGTGCACCGGACAGTACCTGACACGGCTGTCTGTTTTTATAAAGTAAAGGAAAGCACCATGCGTCACGGACACGGACTCCGCAAACTCAACCGCACCAGCTCGCACCGCCTCGCGATGCTGCAGAGCATGATGAATTCGCTCATCGAGCACGAAGTCATCAAGACCACGGTCCCCAAGGCCAAGGAACTGCGCCGCGTCATCGAGCCGATGATCACGCTCGCCAAGAAGCCCACGCTCGCCAACAAGCGCCTGGCCTTCGACCGCCTGCGCAGCCGCGACAGCGTCGTCAAGCTCTTCGGCGAACTCGGCCCGCGTTTCGCCGCGCGTCCGGGCGGCTACACCCGCATCCTGAAGATGGGTTTCCGCGTGGGCGACAACGCTCCGATGGCGCTCGTCGAACTGGTCGACCGTGCTGAAATTAAAGATGCTGGCGCTGAGCAAAACGCCGCTGAATAAGCTATAATTGATACTTGCCGCGCGATGGAGCAGCCTGGTAGCTCGTTGGGCTCATAACCCAAAGGTCGCAAGTTCAAATCTTGCTCGCGCAACCAATTTAAAAGGCCCTTTGAGAAATCAAAGGGCCTTTTTCTTTGGCCGAATTCTTTTGGAAATTCCTGGTCGAAATTCGACACAAAAAAAGCCCTCGCGAAGAGGGCTTTTCTGTTTCCGGGCCAGCCCCGCGAAGAGGCCGGTCTTGAGAACGCGCCGCAGCGGCGCCTGACGACTGCGCTGACGCGCAGCCCAAGCGCAGGATCAGTCCGGGATGACCGCCGTCACCTCGATCTCCACCTTCGCACGGTGCTCCACCAGCGCCGCCACCTGCACGCAGGTCATGGCCGGGAAATTGCGGCCCAGCGCATCGCGGTAGACCGGGCCGAGCTCGGACAGGCGTCGGCTGTACTCGTCGCGGTCCGTCACGTACCAAGTCATGCGCACCATGTGCTCGGGGCCGGCACCGGCTTCGCGCAGCACCTCGGCGATGTTGCGCAGCGCCTGGCCGCACTGGTCGATGAAGTCGTCGGATTCGAACTGCTGCTGGGCATTCCAGCCGATCTGGCCGCCGACGAACACCTGGGTGCCGCGCGCCGCGATGCCGTTTGCATAGCCCTTCGGGGGCAGCCAGCCCGGGGGCTGAATGAGTTTGTTCGTCATGATGGTGTGTTGCTGTTGAGTTGTCTCAATTTGAAGCGTTGGAGTTTGCCGGTTTCGGTGCGCGGCAGCGCCGTCACGAACTCGATCTCCCGCGGATACTTGAAGGGGGCGATGGTGGCTTTCACGTGGTCCTGGAGGGCCTTCACCATCGCCGCGTCGCCGGTGTTGCCGGGCTTGAGCACGCAGAAGGCCTTCACGATCATGCCCCGGTCAGTGTCGGGCTTGCCGATCACACCGCACTCGGCCACGGCCGGGTGCTTGAGCAGCGCATCCTCCACTTCCGGGCCGCCGACGTTGTAGCCGGCCGTGATGATCATGTCGTCCGCACGCGCCTGATAGAAGAAGTAGCCGTCGTCATCCTGCACGAAGGAGTCGCCGGGGTAGTTCCAGCCGTTCTTCACGTAGTCGGCCTGGCGCGAATCGTCGAGGTAGCGGCAGCCGACCGGGCCTTGCAGCGCCAGCTTGCCGACCGTGCCGCGCGGCACTTCGTTGCCCTGGTCGTCGACCACCTTGGCCGTGAACCCCGGCACCGCCTTGCCGACGGCGCCGCGGCGCACCTCGTCGCCGGCGGCCGAGATGTAGATGTGGAACACCTCGGTGCCGCCGATGCCGTCGAGCATCTCGATGCCGGTGGTCTCCTTCCAGAGCTGGCGCGTGGCGTCGGGAAGCGCCTCGCCTGCGCTCACGCAGATGCGCAGGCTCGGCGCCCCGTGCTGCCGGACGAAGGGCGCCATCTGGCGATAGAAGGTGGGCGCGGTGTAGCAGATGGTCGCGCCGACTTCGTTGATGAGCTTCACGAGCGCTTCCGGCGAGAAGGCGCCGTCGGGAAAGTACACCGACGCACCGGCCCACATCGGGAAGATCAGCAGCCCGCCGAGCCCGAAGGTGAAGGCCAGTGGGGGCGTGCCGACCACGATGTCGTCGCTGCGCGCGCGCAGCACGTGGCGCGGCCAGGTCTGGCACATGGCGACCACGTCGCGGTGCGTGGTGACGGGTGCCTTGGGCTTGCCCGTGGTGCCCGAGGTAAATGCGAGCAGCGCGATGTCGTCGGCCGCCGTGGGGCAGGCGGTGAACACGCCGCTCTTGCCGGCCGCGCGCGCCGACAGCGAATCGGGTGCGTCGGGCTGGTTGAAGGCAATCACCGTCGCGAGCACCGGGTGCGCCTGCTGCGCGGCCACCAGCTCCTCGAGCAGGCGGCCTTCGCACAGCGCGGCCACGGGCTGCGATTTCTCGATGATCTCGCCCAGTTCCTTGGCTCGCAGCAGCGGCATGGTTGCTACCGCGATCAGCCCGGCCTTGACCACGGCGAGCCACGACAGCGCCATCCACACCGAGTTGCCGCCGCGCAGCAGCACGCGGTTGCCGGGCACGAGCCCGAGATCCTCGACCAGCACCTGGGCGATGCGGTTCACCTCGACGCCCGCCTGGGCGTAGGTGAGCACGCCGGCGGGCGAGCGCAGCATCGGCCGGTCGCCGAAGCCCTTGGCGACCGCCTTGTCCAGCAGCTCCTCGACCAGGTTCAGCTGGTCGGGGAACTGCAGCTCGGGCAGGTCGTAGCGAAAGACCGGCAGCTGCGCGGCAGGCGGCAGGCGGTCATGAACGAAGCGATCGACTTGGGCAGACACGGTTTCACCCCCGCAAAACGGATTTGCCGATGATCAGTTGCTGGACTTCCGTCGCGCCTTCGTAGATGCGCAGCGAGCGGATATCCCGGTACAGGCTTTCGATCTTGGTGCCGACCTTCACGCCGAGTCCCCCATGCATCTGCAGCGCCATGTCGATCACGCGGCTGGCGTTCTCGGTGGCGCACATCTTGGCCATGGCCGCAGCGGCCGACACGTCGCCGACCGCCGGCGCGCCGCGGCGTTCCGCGTCGTCGCGCATCCACGCGGCGCGGTAGGTGAGCAGCGCGGCGCTGTCGATCAGCGCGGCCATCTCGCCGAGCTTGGCCTGCGTGAGCTGGAAGTCGGCCAGCGTCTGGCCGAACATGCGGCGGCCCTTGGCGTGCGCGATGGCTTCGGCGAGCGCGCGGCGTCCCATGCCGAGCGCGGCCGCGGCGACCGAAGCGCGGAAGATGTCGAGCGTGCGCATCGCGAGCTTGAAGCCGCCGTTCAGCGTGCCCAGCTGCGCCGTGCGCGGCACGACGCAGTTGTCGAAGCGCAGGGTGGCCAGCGGGTGCGGCGCCATCACGTCGATGTGGGCCGAGGTGTCGAGCCCCGGCGTCGTCGCGTCGACGATGAATACCGTGATGCCGCGCGTGCCGGCCGTGGGGTCGGTCTTGGCGAACACGCAGTAGAAGTCGGCGATGCCGCCGTTGCTGATCCAGGTCTTCTCGCCGTTCAGGCGCCAGCCGTCGGCGGTGGGCTCGGCGCGCATCGCCATCGCCGCCACGTCGGAGCCGGCCTCGGGTTCGCTGAGCGCGAAGGCCGCGATCTTCTTGCCCTGGCCCACGGCCGTGAGGTACTGCGACTGCTGCTCGGGCGTGCCGTCCAGCGTGATCGCGCCGCTGCCCAGGCCCTGCATCGCGAAGGCGAAATCGGCCAGTGGCGAGTGGTAGCCGAGCGTTTCGCGCAGCAGCACGAGCGCGCGCGAATCGAGGCGCTCGAGCGCGCCGCCGGCACTGCCCGGCACCGCATAGCGCAACCAGCCGGCGTCGCCGAGGCGGCGCACCCATTCGCGGCAAGCCGCGCGGTCGTCGCGCTCATCGATCTCCTGGGCGGCGCACCAGGGCAGCAGGTCGTTGGCGAGCGCGCGGTGCGCGTCGTCGAAGAACGGCAGCGCGAGGTGCGCGGTCGACGGTGGGGCAGGAATCTTGGTCATCATGCGCGTCAGTCTCCGCCGAACACCGGCTTGCGCTTGGCCGCGAAGGCCTCGTAGGCGCGCTTGAAGTCTTCGGTCTGCATGCAGATCGCCTGCGCCTGCGCTTCGGCCTCGATGGCCTGGTCGATGGTCATCGACCATTCCTGCGACAGCATGGTCTTGGTCATGCCGTGCGCGAAGCTCGGGCCCTCGGCCAGGTCGCGTGCGACCTTGGTGGCGGCGTCGAGCAGCGAGGCGCTGTCGTGCAGTGCGTTGAAGAAGCCCCAGGCCTGGCCTTCGTCGGCGGTCATGGCGCGGCCGGTGAACAGCAGCTCCGAGGCGCGGCCCTGGCCGATCACGCGCGGCAGCAGTGCGCAGGCGCCCATGTCCGCGCCAGCCAGGCCCACGCGGGTGAACAGGAACGCGGTGCGCGTGGCGGGCGTGCCGTAGCGCAGGTCGCAGGCCAACGCGATCATCGCGCCGGCGCCAGCGCACACGCCGTCGATCGCGCCGACGATCGGCTGCGGGCAGTTGCGGATGGCCTTCACGAGGTCGCCCGTCATGCGCGTGAACTCGAGCAGCTCGGGCATGCGCATGCCGGTCAGCGGGCCGATGATTTCATGCACGTCGCCGCCCGAGCAGAAGTTGCCGCCGGCACCGGTGACGACGATCACCTTCACGTCGGTCGCGTAGGTCAGCGCGCGGAACAGGTCGCGCAGCTCGGCGTACGAGTCGAAGGTCAGCGGGTTCTTGCGCTCGGGGCGGTTCAGCGTGATGGTGCCGACACCGGCTTCATAGCGCCAGGCAAAGTGCTCGGCCTTGTAGTCGGCCTTGGGTTCGAATTGCGCGCGCATGGGATTGCTTGCGCCGATGTAGTGCTTCATGCGGTCTCCGCCAATTGGCTGCTGTGGGAATGTTGCTTGACCTTGCCGAGCAGCTTGTGAAGCTGCGCGATCTCCTTGGGGTTGAGGCTCGAGAAAGCCTCGACGATCCAGTCTTCGTGCTGCTGCGCCATCTCGTTGAAGAGCTTGCGTCCGCGCGGCGTGAGGCGCACGCGCCAGGCGCGGCGGTCGCCCTCGACGTTGATGCGCTCCACCAGCCCTTCGGTCACGAGCTGGTCGGTGATGCCGGTGACGTTGCCGCCCGTGACCATCATGCGGCGCGAGAGCTCGTTCATCTTCAGGCCGTCGGGCGAGCGCTCGAGTTGCGACATGAGATCGAAGCGCGGCAGCGTGGTGGCGAACTGCGCGCGCAGGCCGTTGCGCACCTGCTTTTCCACCAGCTGCGTGCAGGTGAGCAGACGCAGCCAGAGGCGCAGCGCCTCGGGGTGCTCGCTGTGGGCGCGTGCTTCGAGGTCCATGTCAGTGCGTCTCTTCGGCGTCGGCCGCGCGGCCCGCGGCAGCGGTGGCCGCGGCGATCTGCTGCTGCTTGGCGATCTCGCGGTACATCTGGTCGCGGCCGCTCAGGTACTGCTTGGGCCAGTCGACGTCGCGGCTTTGCAGCTTGGCGGCTTCGTGCAGCGTCCACGCCGGGTCGGCCAGGTGCGGGCGCGCCACGGCGCACAGGTCGGCGCGGCCGGCCGCGATGATGCTGTTGGCCTGGTCGGCGTCGGTGATGGCGCCCACTGCGATGGTCGAGATGCCGACCTCGTTGCGGATGCGGTCGGCGAACGGCGTCTGGTACATGCGGCCGTACACGGGCTTGGCGGCGCGCGTGGTCTGGCCCGAGGACACGTCGATGAAGTCGGCACCGGCCTCCTTGAAGAGGCGCGCGACCACCACGGCGTCGGCATCGGTGTTGCCGCCGGGCGCCCAGTCGTGCGCCGAGATGCGCACGCTCATCGGCTTGTCGGTCGGCCACACGGCGCGCATCGCGCGGAACACTTCGAGCGGGTAGCGGCAGCGCGCTTCGATGTCGCCGCCGTACTCGTCGGGGCGCAGGTTGGTGAGCGGGCTGATGAAGGCCGACAGCAGGTAGCCGTGCGCGCAGTGCAGCTCGAGCCAGTCGAAGCCGCACTCGACCGCGCGGCGCGTGGAGTCGACGAACTGGTCGCGCAGCGTGTCCATCTCGGCGCGCGTGATCGCGGCTGGCCGCTGGTTCTGTTCACCATAGGGCAGAGCGCTCGCGCCGAGCACGGGCCAGTTGCCGCTTTCGAGCGGCTCGTCGGTGCCTTCCCAGCCCACGCGGGTCGAGCCCTTGGGGCCGCTGTGGCCGAGCTGGATCGCGATCTTGGCGCTCGACTGCGTGTGCACGAAGTCGACGATGCGCTTGAACGCGGCCTGCTGCGTGTCGTTGTACAGGCCCGTGCAGGCCGGCGTGATGCGGCCTTCTGGCGTCGGGCTCGTCATTTCGACGCACACCATCGCGGCGCCGCCGAGCGCGCGTGCGCCCAGGTGCACCAGCAGGAAGTCCTGCGGCACGCCGTCGACCGCGCTGTAGGTCGCCATCGGCGAGACCACGATGCGGTTCTTGAGCTCGAGGCCGCGCACCTTCAGCGGCATCAGCATCGGTGCCACGGCCTTGCCGCCCGCCAGCCACTGCTCGTAGCCGCCGAGCCATTGCGTGTCGCGCACGCGCAGGTTCTCGTGGCTGATGCGCTGCGAGCGCGTGAGCAGCGAGTAGGCGAACTGCTCGATCTCCATGCCCGTGTAGCGCGGCACGTTCTCGAACCATTCGGTGGAGTTGCGCGCGGCGTTCTGGATCTTCAGCACCTCGACGCTGCGGCGTGCTTCATAGCCTTCGAGCACATGGTCGACAGTGCCGCCCTGTTCGAATTCGTTGGCCAAGTCGATCGCGTCCTCGAGCGCGAGCTTGGTGCCCGAGCCGATCGAGAAGTGCGCCGTGTGCGCGGCGTCGCCCATGAGCACGACGGGGACCGAGCGGCCTTCGACATCGATGCGGTGCGTCCAGCGCTCGCACACCACGCGCGGAAAGCGGATCCAGTTGGCCGAGCCGCGCAGGTGCGTGGCGTTGCTGATGAGCGCGTGGCCGCCCAGGTACTTGGCGAACAGCTTCTCGCAGAAGGCGATGGCCTCGGGCTGCTCCATCTGGTCGAGGCCGTGGGCCTTCCACACGGCTTCGGGCGTCTCGACGATGAAGGTCGAGGTCTTGTCGTCGAACTGGTAGGCATGCGCCTGGAACCAGCCGTGCTCGGTCTGTTCGAAGGCGAAGGTGAAGGCGTCGAAGGTCTGGTGCGTGCCCAGCCAGACGAAGCGGCAGTTGCGCAGGTCGATGTCGGGCTTGAACACGTCGGCATAGCGCTGGCGGATGCGGCTGTTGAGGCCGTCGCTGGCAATGACGAGGTCGGCCTTGTACTGCGCGGCAATGGCCTGGTCGTCGGTGGCGTCGGTCTCGAACACCAGCTCCACGCCGAGTTCGAGGCAGCGTTCCTGCAGGATGTTCAAGAGGCGCTTGCGGCCGATGCCGCAGAAGCCGTGGCCGCCCGAGCGCACCTGGCGGTCCTTGAAGAAGACCTGGATGTCGTCCCAGTGGTGGAACTCGTTGCCGATGAGCGCGGCCGTGGGGCCGTCGGCTTCGCGCAGGTTGCCCAGCGTCTGGTCGCTGAGCACCACGCCCCAGCCGAAGGTGTCGAAGGGGCGGTTGCGTTCGACCACGGTGATCTGCAGCGCCGGGTTGCGGGCCTTCATCAGCAGGGCGAAATACAGGCCGGCTGGACCCCCACCGATGCACAGGATGCGCTGGAGGTCCGAGGCGGGCGCGAGGCGGGGGGAGGTCAAGCTGTTCATGGTTGAATAGTTTAGGCATAAACAATCTGTTGTCAACGAGGGCTTCTCTGCAGAGGCCCTGGGCCCGCGCGGCGCGTGATGTCATGCAAATCCTTGGAAAAATCAATACCATGGACGCATGCAACACTTGATACCCAAGATCGAGTCGCAGCTGGCCTCGCTGCCCGTGCCCATCGCACTGGAGTTGCCCGACGGGCGCCGGGTCGCCCAGGCGGGTTCACGCGTGACGCTGGCTTTCAAGGAGTGGTCGGTGCTGGCCAAGCTGGCCGGCCGGCAGGTCGGGGCCATCGGCGAGGCCTACGTCGAGGGCAAGGTGCAGATCGAGGGCGCCATGCGCGACCTGATCGACGCCACCGTCGGCCTGTTGCCCGGCAACCCGGCCGAGACCGACACCACCTGGTGGAGCCGCCTGCAGCGCCGCGCCAAGTCGCGCGGCTCGCACTCGCTGCGCAAGGACGCCGCGCAGATCGAGTTCCACTACGACGTCTCCGACGATTTCTACGCGCTGTGGCTGGACCCGCGCCGCGTCTATTCATGCGCCTACTTCCGCACGCCCGAGCTCACGCTGGCGCAGGCGCAGGAAGCCAAGCTCGACCACATCTGCCGCAAGCTCATGCTGCAGCCCGGCGAGCGCTACCTGGACATCGGCTCGGGCTGGGGCGCGCTGCTGCTGTGGGCGGCCGAGCACTACGGCGTGGACGCCACCGGCATCACACTGTCGAAGAACCAGCATGCGCACGTGCAGCGGCTCATCGAGGAAAAAGGCCTGCAGGGCCGCGTGCGCGTGGAGCTGCGCGACTACCGCGAGCTGCCCGACGACCAGCCCTTCGACAAGATCTCGTCGGTGGGCATGTTCGAGCACGTGGGCGCGGCCAACATGCCGACCTACTTCCACAAGATCCACACCCTGCTCAAGCCGGGCGGGCTGGTGCTCAACCACGGCATCACCTCGGGCGAACTGAACTACCGCCAGCTCGGCGCGGGCATGGGCGACTTCATCGAGAAATACATCTTCCCCGGCGGCGAGTTGCTGCACGTGACGCACGTGCTGCGCGAGACCGCGGCGGCCGGGCTGGAGATGGTCGACACCGAGAGCCTGCGCCCGCACTACGCGCGCACGCTGTGGGCCTGGTCGGATGCGCTCGAGGCGCAGCTCGATGCCGCGCGCGAAGTGCTGGGCCGCAGCGGCGGGCGCCAGGGCGAGAACGCCGAGCGCATTCTTCGCGCCTACCGCCTGTACCTCGCGGGCTCGGCGATGAGCTTCGAGCAGGGCTGGATCTCGCTGCACCAGATGCTGTCGACCAAGCCCGACGGCAAGGTCGAACACGGTGCCTTGCGCGGTGCGCAATCGGTGTACCCTTTTGCCCGTGACTACATCTACAAATAAGTGAGGACACCACCCATGCTCTACCGCTTCAAATCCCGGGCCGCCCCAGACTTCGTGATGCTCGAGGTGCATGCGCGCCAGCTGCTCGACATCGTCGGCAAGCCGGCCGCGCCGCAGGGCATCATCACGGTCGAGCAGATCCCCGGCGCCATTGCTGCCCTCGAAGCCGCACTGGCGCTCGAAAGCAGCAAGCCCGCGCCGCACAACCACGACGAGCACGTCGTCGAAGGCCATGACGCCGACGCCGAGAAGCAGCATGTCGGCCTGCACCAGCGCGCCGCGCCGCTGCTGCACATGCTCAAGGACTCGCAGGCCGAGAGCAAGGATGTGACCTGGGGGACCTGAGCCCCGACCTCAGCAAGTCACCCTGTCTTTTCGAGGAACACCGCGGAACCGGCTTTGCCGGGCCGCAGGTGTTGCCCCCTGCAAGGGGGTTGGCGTAGCGACACGACGTGCGCGAAGACTGGGGGTTAGTCCACCTTTGCGCCGGAGTCTTTCACGACCTTCGCCCACTTCACATGCTCACTCGCAATGAGCTTCGTGAAGTCCGCCGGCGAATTGCCGCTCGGGATCGCGCCCTGGGCCAGCATCTTTTCCTTGATCGCCGGCGTGCCCAGCGACTTGGCCACTTCCTGCTGGATGCGGTTCACGATCTCCGGCGACGTGCCGGCCGGCGCCAGCAATCCGAACCATGAGCTCGCCTCGTAGCCCTTGAGCGCGGGGCCGCCGGCTTCTGCCACCGTCGGCACATCGGGCAGCGCGGGCGAGCGCTGGGCGCTGGTCACGGCCAGCGGCGTGAGCTTGCCGCCCTTGATCTGCGCCATCGACGAAGGCAGGTTGTCGAACATCAGGTCGGCGCTGCCGCCCACCAGGTCGAGCAGCGCCGGGCCCGAGCCCCGGTACGGGATGTGCGTCATGAAGGTGCCCGTCATGCTCTTGAACAGCTCGCCCGCCAGGTGGATCGACGTGCCGCTGCCGCTCGAGGCCATGTTGAGCTTGCCCGGGTTGGCCTTGGCGTACTTGAGGAAGTCCTGCACGTTGCGGATGTTCAGCGACTTGGCTTTCTCGGCGTTCATCTCCATCACGTTCGGCACCGCGGCCACCAGGGTGATCGGCACGAAGTCCTTGATCGGGTCGAAGGGCAGCTTGGGGTACAGCGCGCGGTTGATGCCGTGCGTGCCCACCGTGCCCATCAGCAGCGTGTAGCCGTCGTTGGCCGAGCGCGCGACGATCTCGGCACCCACGTTGCCGCCGGCACCCGCGCGGTTGTCCACGATGAACTGCTGGCCGAAGGCCTTCGAAAGCTCGGGCGCCACCGCGCGCGCCAGGATGTCGGTGGTGCCGCCGGCCGCGAAGGGCACGACGATGCGCACCGGCTTGGTCGGCCAGGTGGCCTGCGCGTGTGCGGTGCCGCCCAGCAGCGCAAGGGTGGCCGCCGCCGTGGCGACGAGCGCGAAGCGGCGGGTGGATGAAGTGACGGAAGAAGAGCGGGAGATGGAAGTCATGCGCGCCTTTGTACAGGGGGGCGCCGGAAGCGTCGCGAGTAAAAACCCCGGCCTCTTGGGGCCATCGCCGCTCAACCTACCTGCATCCGCTGCGCGAAGCGCGCCTCGCGAAAGCGCGCCAGCACGAAGTCGACGAACACCCGCGTCTTGGGCGGCAGCAGCTTCTTGCTCGGGTAGTAGATCCACACGGCGCCCGAATCCTGGTACCACCCGGGCAGCAGCCGCACCAGCGCGCCGCTGCGCAGGCCGCGCTCCACGAAAGGCATCGGCAGCATCGCCACGCCGAGCCCCAGCAGCGCCGCCTGCGCGATCGCCTCGGGGTCGTTGAAGATCGCGCGCGGGCGCGCCGGCAGGTCGACCATGGTTTCCTCGCCGCTCGCATGCCGCAGCGTCCACGGCCGCAGCCGGCCCGTGGGCGAGGAGCGGCGCAGCAGCACGTCGAAGCGCGCCAGCTCGGACGGGTGCGCGGGCAGCGCGCGCCCCGCCAGGTAGGCCGGCGCCGCCACCGCGACCACGTGGATGCGCGCCAGCTCGCGTGCCACCACGCCGGGCGACAGCGCAATGCCGCCGCCGATGGCCGCGTCGAAGCCCTCGCCGACCAGGTCGACCTGCTGGTTGTCGAAATGCCAGTCGGGCACGATGCCCGGGTAGCGCGCCAGGAAGTCGCCCATGAACGGCAGCACGTGCTCGCGCCCGAAGGCCTGGCCCATGCTCACCTTCAGCGTGCCCGAGGGCTGGCCGTCGTCCTGCGCGAGGCCGGCCACCGCGTCCTGCAGCGTGGCCAGCGCGCCGCCGACCTGCGCCAGGAAGCGCTCGCCGGCCTCGGTCAGCGTGAGCCGGCGCGTGCTGCGCTGGAACAGCCGCACGCCCAGCCGCGCCTCGAGCCGCGCCACGTTCTTGCTGACCGCCGCCGGCGTGAGCCCCAGGCGCCGCGCGGCCGCCGAGAAGCTGCCGCCCTCGGCGCTCTGCACGAAGGATTCGAGGTGATTGAGCGGTTCCATGCCGCCATTCTGGCGCGCATCTTCAACTTTGGGTTGAATCTGATCGGGCCGATTGATGGCTACCACAAAGGGAATGGAATTCCGACACTGAAGGCCTTCCTCCTCCAACTGATCGGAAAAATCATGGCTTCCACCTCTGTGTCCTCCTCCTCTTCCCCCGTCCTGGCCGGCAAGGTCGCCTTCGTCACCGGCGGCTCGCGCGGCATCGGCGCCGCCATCGTGCGCCGGCTGGCGCGCGACGGCGCGGCCGTGGCCTTCACCTACGTCAGCGCGCAGGCCGAGGCCGACAAGCTCGCCGGCGAGATCCAGGCCGCCGGCGGCCGCGCGCTGGCCATCCGCGCCGACGTCGGCGACGCCGCCGCGCTCACGGCCGCCATTGCCCAGGGCGCACGCGCCTTCGAGCGGCTCGACATCCTGGTGAACAACGCCGGCGTGTACCTCGGCGGCGAGCTCGACACCTTCTCGCTCGAAGACTTCGACCGCACCATCGACGTCAACGTGCGCGCCACCTTCGTGGCCGTCCAGGCCGCCGCGCGCCACATGGGCGACGGCACGGGCCGCATCGTCAACATCGGCAGCATCAACGCCGAGCGCGTGCTGGACGCGGGCGCCAGCGTCTACGCGATGAGCAAGGCCGCCATCGTCGGCCTCACGCGCGGCCTGGCGCGCGACCTGGGCGCGCGCGGCATCACCGTGAACAACGTGCAGCCCGGTCCCATCGACACCGCCATGAACCCCGCCACCGGTCCGCGCGCGGCCTCGATGCACGACGTGATGGTGCTGCCGCGCCACGGCCGCGCCGAAGAGATCGCCGGCATGGTCGCCTACCTCGTGGGCCCCGACGGCGGCTTCGTCACCGGCGCCAACCTGAGCGTGGACGGCGGCTACACGGTCTGACCGGCAGTGCCTGAGTCGGGCGCGCGCTCCACCGCGCGGATCAGCGTGTCGAGCGTATCGCTCAGGCGGGCCAGTTCGCGGGCGTCGACGCCCGCGAACAGCTCGGCCTCGCGCTGCCGTCCCAGCACGCCGACGGTGGCGTGCAGCGCCTTGCCGGCGGCCGTGAGGTACAGGCGGCTGCAGCGCTGGTCGGTCGGGTCGCTGCGGCGCTGCACGCGCTGGTGGCGCTTCAGGCCCGCCAGCGCGCGGCTCACGGCCATCTTGTCCAGGCCGGTGAGGTCGGCGACCTGCGTGGCGCTGAGCCCCGGCTGCGCGGCCAGCACGGCCATTGCGCGCCACTCGTTCAGCGTGAGCTGGTGCTCGCGCCCCACACGCTCATGGAACGGCCGCGCCGTGAGGTTGACGACCCGCACCAGCTTGAAGAAGAGCGGGTCCATGGCCGTTCGTGCTTTTGTGGTTCAGCCGGCCAGCTTCTTCGCCGCCGCCACGATCGCGTCCACGCCGACGCGCGACTGCGCCTCCAGCACCGGCGCGTAGCCGACCGGAATGCGCGGCGCGCCCAGCCGCGCGACGCGGCAGCCCGTGGCCTCGGCCGCGCTCGCGGCGATCTCGGCGCCGAAGCCCGCGGCCTGCACCGCCTCGTGCACCACCAGCAGCCGCCCCGTGCGCGCGCACGACGACAGCACCGTCTCGCGGTCCCAGGGCCAAAGCGTGCGCAGGTCAATCAGGTCGACTGCGATGCCCTCGGCCGCCAGCGCGTCGCATGCGGCGGCGCAAGGCTGCATCTGCTTGCTCCAGCTCACGAGCGTGAGCGCGTTGCCCTCGCGCACGCGCGCCGCCTGGCCCAGCGGCACGGCCAGTGTGTCGTCCACCTCGCCGCGCACGCCCCACAGCGTCTTGTGCTCGATGTAGACCACCGGGTCGCCGCACTGCAGCGCCGCGCGCAGCAGGCCGTGGTTGTCCTGCGGCGTCGACGGGCTCACCACCACCACGCCCGGCAGGTGCGCGAACCAGGCCTCGAGCGACTGCGAATGCTGCGCCGCCGACGCGTCCCAGATGCCGCCCGGCATGCGCGCCACCAGCGGCACGCGGCCCTGGCCGCCGAACATGAAGCGGTTCTTGGCGGCCTGGTTCACCAGCTCGTCCATGCCGCACAGCGCGAAGTCGACCACGCGCATCTCGACCACGGGGCGCAGCCCCGCGAGCGCCATGCCCACGCCGGCGCCCATGATCGCGGCCTCGCTGATCGGCGTGTCGATCACGCGCTCGGCGCCGTACTGCTGCTGCAGCCCCTTGTACTGGCCGAAGATGCCGCCGCGGCCCACGTCCTCGCCGAGCACGACCACGCGCGGATCGGCGTCCATTTCCTGCTGCAGCGCGCGCACGGCGGCTTCGGAATAGCTCCGCGTCGTCACAGCCATTGGCCTGCTCCCGTGGTCTGCACGTCGGTGAAGGCGGCGCTCGCCTCGGGCCAGGGCGCTGCGTCGGCCACGGCGAGGGCCGTGTCCACCTCGTCGCGCGCGGCGTTCTCGATGGCGTCCAGCGTCGCGGCGGCCACGCCGGTGTCCAGCAGGTGGCCGCGGGCGCGCGCGATCGGGTCGGTCTCCAGCGCGGCGGCCAGCTCGGCCGGGTCGCGGTAGGCCGCGAGGTCGACCGACACGTGGCCCTTCACGCGGTAGGTCAGCGCGTGCAGCAGGCGCGGCCCCGCGCCGCTGCGCACCTCGGCCACCAGCCGTGCGGCAGCGGCATGCACCGCGAACACATCGTTGCCGTCGACCTGCGTGGCCGCGATGTCCATCGACGCGGCGCGCGCCGAGGCGCCGTCGCCGGCCGTCATCGGGCCGCTCGCGGTCGTGGCGCTCCAGCGGTTGTCCTCGCAGACGAAGAGCACGGGCAGGTCGTACACGCGGGCCCAGTTCAGCGCTTCGAGGAACGGGCCGCGGTTGATCGCGCCGTCGCCGAAGAAGCAGACCGTGATGTCGTCGCTTTGCTTCAAGAGCTTCTGCGCATGCGCTGCGCCCACGGCGATCGGCAGCCCTGCCGCGACCACGCCGTTGGCGCCCAGCATGCCCACCGAGAAATCCGCGATGTGCATCGAGCCGCCCTTGCCGCCGTTGAAGCCCGTGGCCTTGCCGAACAGCTCGCACATCATCCGCGTGAGGTCCGCGCCCTTGGCCAGCGTGTGGCCGTGGCCGCGGTGCGTGGAGGTGAGGTAGTCGCTCGCGCGCAGGTGGGCGCACACGCCCGCCGGCACCGCTTCCTGCCCGGTCGACAGGTGCAGCGGCCCGCGCACCTTGGCGGCGCCGCCCGCCTGCTGGCCGTAGGCGCTGACCCCGCCTTGGCTGGCGGTTTCGGCGGCGTTCTCGAAGGCGCGGATGCGCACCATGACGCGGTACAGCGCCTCGCCGGCGCCTGGGGGGTTGCTCGGGTCCATCTTGTCTCCAACGCCCTTGGGATCGGCGCTTTGAGAAAAATCGTATCAACCGAGACGGGTTCGACCTACCGGGCTAACCCTTCGACCCCCCGCCCGGCCTCTTTTTCGGGCGCGGGCTTCCTGCTCTCTTCTCTATTTATTCTTCTTATTTAAGTTAGTAGTAGTAGATAAGGGTAAACCCGCCCTGTGGACAGGGCACTTTTTCCCTTGCCTGACAACAACTTGTCACACCCCGGACACTGTGTGCTCCTGTGCTTTCGCGGTGCTATCAAACCAGGAACAACTTGGGCGGGGTCGCTCCCGCTGTGGATAACAGGGGGCTTGTCCGGAAACTGTCCCCAGAGTTTTCCTGTGAGGAGGCCGGGCCTTGCCGCCCGGCCTCCGGGTCAGAGCGAAATGTCCGCGACGATGCGCGAGACCTGGCGTTCCACGAGGCTGTGTTCCGCGGCCAGCACGCGGATGGACTTGCCCGTGCTGTAGTCCGTGCGGATCTGTTCGTTGCGGATGGCGTCGAGGGCCCGTTGGGCCTTGGGCAGCACGAAGCGAAGCCCCGTGCCGTCGACGGCGTACTCGGCGCTGAGGGCGCGCAGGTTGTCGAAGCCGATCAGCGCGGCGAACGGATGGTCGGGGGCCGGGTTCGCCGGAATGTAGATCCGCAGGCCGCCGTAGCGCGCGACGAAGGACATGGTGGCCGACAACCCGATCAGGCGGGCGAACTCCCGCAACCGGGGCGGCAGCAGGTCGCGCGCCGGCGCGGCCCTGCGCGGCCACGGCGCGATCGTGTGCGTCGGAAACGGCATGGTGCTGACGAACTCGGGAGGGCTCATGGGGTGGGGCTCCGTTTCAGATGTCGGTGGGGCCGATCTGCACCTTGGCGGGCGGGCGCTCCCGCATCGCCGAGGGTTCGACCAGGCCCGCGGCTTCGAGCTGCGGCCGGCACGCGTCGCAGGCGATCTCGTGCAGGCTGGCGCCGGGCGCCAGCCTGGACACGGTGATCGGGGCGTCGCTGGTCAACGACTTCGTGAGCAATGCCTTCGAAGTCTGGGAGAAGCCGACGGGCCCGACGCTCGCCAGCGGCCTGATCTACGAGGAGCGCCAGGCGCGCATCACGGCGGATGCGGCCGAGGTGTCTGCACGGCAAGCGCTCGAAGCGGTCGTCAACACGAACAAGGCAGATGCCGCCGCAGCCGTGACGGCCGAGCAGAGTGCCCGCGTCACCGCGGACACGGCGAACGCCAATGCGATCACGGCGCTGTCGGCGACCGTCAACCACACGACGAACGGCCTGCCGAGCAAGGCCAGCAACACGGCCCTGACCGCATTGACGACGCGCGTCACGAATGCAGAGGGCCTGATCACCTCGCAGGGCGATGCGATCACCAGCATCAACAGTGGGCTGGAGCTGGGGCGTGCCGATTCGCAGGCCAGCCTGACGGCAGACGAGAGCCTGGCGAATGCGACGGCATGGCGCAGCCACTACGGCACCAACCTGTCGACGTTCTTCGTCACGACCACGACCGGCAAGGTCGCCACGACGGTGTGCCGTTCGCCCGTGGGCGGCGCGAACTTCTGGAACTACTCGAAGAGCAAGGT
Source organism: Variovorax sp. GW821-FHT09D04 (assembly GCF_059416405.1). NCBI lineage: Bacteria > Pseudomonadati > Pseudomonadota > Betaproteobacteria > Burkholderiales > Comamonadaceae > Variovorax > Variovorax sp. GW821-FHT09D04. The sequence goes on along the minus strand of NZ_JBWKPA010000002.1, from coordinate 315,652 downwards.
GGTGATCGATCCGGCGCGGACCTACCGCCTCACGGCATGGGTCCGGCGCGTGGATGCCAACGGCACGCACTACTGGACCTGGTGGCGCAACACGTTGGGCAACTACAGCAACAGTCCCATCGCGATCGGCAGCTTGCCCAACAACGTCTGGACCCGGATCTCGCTGGACCTGCTCGGCAGCGCCTTCGGCGACACCTCGGTCAGCCCCGGCTTCGCCATGAACCACACGGGTGGCACCACGGGCTACTCGGAGATCCAGGGGTTCCGCTTCGAGGATGTCACGGACAGCCTGCGGATCACCAAGGCGGAGACCACGAAGGCGGACGCCAGCGCGGTCAATGCACTGACCACGCGAGTCACCAGTGCCGAAGGCTCGATCACGGCCCAGGCCAACTCGATGACTTCGTTGACCGCTACGGTGAACGGTCACACCTCGTCGATCTCGACCAACGCCTCTGCTATCGCAACACTGGATGGCACCGTCAAGTCGCAATGGCGCCTGAACGTCAACGCGGACAAGAAGGTCGCGGGCATGATCCTCAACAACGACGGCACGAAATCCGAGCTGGTCGTGCTGGTCGACAAGTTCGCCATCGCGCAGGACGGTCCGGGCGGCGTGCCGACGTTCCCTTTCGTTGTCGGCAGCATCGGTGGCACACCTTCGGTCGGGATCAACGGCAACATGTTCGTCGACGGGTCGATCAAGGCTCGTTCGCTGGATGTGGAGCAGTTGACGGCTTCGATCTCGAAGCTGGGCTACATCACTTCCGGTCAGATCGCGATCAACGGGGACATCACGGGAACCGGTTGGGGCTACATCCGAAGCCGTGAAAAGTGGCGCGATGCCTCTTCGGGCTGGGTCCTGGCGCAGCACCCCAACGGTGACATGTTCGTCGACTTCAATCTCGGCGGCTGCGGGCTTGTGATGCATTCCATTCCCGCGAGTTCGTACGCAGGATTTCGTCTCTGGGGGCCTGGTTTCAATCTGGATCAGAGTGGACTGACGATCGGAAGGGCGGTGATCGACACGCTGAGCATCCGAGGTGGGGCCGTCACGCTGCCCAATGCGAAGCAAGCCGAAAACGGTGGCAGTGGAACCACGATGTGGTTCACCGTGCCAGACAACGAGGGCGAATGGGTGCAAACCTACATCACGGCGACAACCTTCGTGAACCCCTTTGGCTTCGGCGTCGGAACACTAACCATTCGTGTGGATGGCAACTCTGAATGGCTGGGCGTCGGCTTGGAGGGAACAACGATCACCGGTGCAATCGTCCGATATCTGAAGCCCGGCGGACACAGCATCGAAGTTGTAGGGACGTTCAATTGCACGGGAACTTCCGTATTTTCTTTGGGATGTAGGAGATAAAGAGATGCCTGTTTACACGGTCTACGACAACACATCGGGTCGCGTGCTTGCGAGCGGATCCGCGCCCACAAACGAGGATTGTTTGATGCAAGCCCGGGAGACGCACGAAAGCGTCTTGCTGGGGCAGACGGTGCCGCAGGGGCACTACCTTCATGTGGCCACGCTGAAGCCCATTCCGATGGGCGACAAGCCTAGCCAGCATCATGTGTTCGACTGGACGCAATACGGCTGGGTCGATCCTCGATCGACCGAAAAGCGGCGCCAGGATCTGCGCGCACTTGTGACGGCGCGTCGATGGGAAATCGAAACCGGCGGCATCACGTTGCAGAACGGCGTGCGCGTTCTCACGGGCAAGCCCGACCAGGACCGCATCACGGCGGTGATCGTCAACGCCGACATCGCAGGCATCGACGCCGTCGACTTCAAGGCCGACAGCGGATGGGCCCGCCTGACCCTCGACGAACTTCGCGGTGTGGCCCGTGCGATCGGCCTGCATGTCCAGGCGTGCTTCAGTGCCGAGCGCACGCACCACGCCGCCATCGACCAACTCCGGACAGAGGCCGAGACCGAGGCCTACGACATCTCCGCGGGATGGCCCCTCACCAACAACAGCATTGAAACGCAATGACCACCACGCTCACCGAAAAAACGTTTGCCGAATTGTTCACCTACGCGGGGGCGGCACAAGGCACTTTCACGAACGCCCAAGGATGGATTCAGCCGAAGCCTGCCGGCGCTGTGCCCCGCTACGACTACGACCCCCTCACGAAGGCGCCAAAGGGCCTGTTGATCGAAGGATCACGCACGAACGTGCTCTTGGGTTCATCTCGCTTCGAGACCTCCTCCTGGGCTAAATCGAACGTCGTGGTAACCCCGGGCGCTGCCATCGCACCGAACGGTCGTTGGGACGCCTGCAAGCTGACGTTGATCAATGGTGCTAATGCTGGCGCTGGGCACACCATTCAAACGACCGCAAAAGGCGAGGCAGCCGGCACCTACGCCTTTTCGTTCTACGCAAAGGCTGCCGGCTCGTCCAATGGATACCTCTACGCACGCGGCGCATCAACGGCCAACAGCATCACCATCGGATTCAATTTGGCCACGATGACGACCACGGGCTCCACTATTGGCGGGTTCGTCGAAGTGTCCCGGAAGATCATTGATATCGGCAACGGCTGGCGCAGGGTCGAGGGCGTCTTCACGACCGATGCGACTGCAGTGCTGGGGGCTGCCATTTACCCTGGATCGGCGGCAGGTACTGGGCCTGGCGACGGTGTCGTGGGCATCTACATATGGGGCGCGCAACTCGAAGTGGGTACGTTCCCCAGCACTTACATCCTCAATGTGGAGACGTTCAATAGTCGCGCCTCCATTGGCGGCTACTACGACGCCAACGGCGTCATGCGCTATGCCGCGGCAGGCGCGGCGCGCCACAGCTACGAGCCGTCGAACCTGACGCTGCCGCCTATGCTGATGACGGAAGAGCAGCGGACGAACGTCTTGGCCAAGAGCAGCGATCTGCACCTGTCGCCGTGGGTAGGCAGTGGGCTCACGCGTATCCCTGGAAAGCTCGCTCCGGACGGGACTTTGCGGGCGGTAGAGTTTTCGGGGGCATCGATCGGCCCGTTCACCCAGCAGGTGACCGCGACGGCGACCGTGATGACCTACTCTATCTACGTCAAGAATGTGTCGAGGACTGCTTCCATCGAGCTGCTCTTGCGGAACGACACCACTGCCACCAATGGGGTGTATGGCATCGTCTCCCTACACACGGCGACTCCGACTATCACCGGTGCTGGCTGGGAAATGCGTGACGTGGGGAACGGCTGGTTGCGGTGCGCCTACACGTCGGCGTTCCCGATTGCGGTCGGGGATTTGGTGAGGTTCTATACGGTGGTCACGGGAGCACGGGCTGATGCCGGAGCGTGTCTTGCCTGGGGCGCTCAGCTCGAAGCCGGCGCATTCGCAACCAGCTACATCCCGAACACCGAGACCTTCACCGGCCGCGCTTCCATCGGCACCTACTTCGACTCAACGGGGGCGATGAAGACTGCGGCGGCGGGCGTTGCACGGATGACCTACAACCCGGCCGACTTGACCATTGCGCCGTGGTTGTTGCTGGAAGGCGGGAGCACGAACCTGTTGCTGAACAGCCAGATCACGCTCGGCGTCGCGGAAGGGAGCACGCCGCCCACGGTAGCGGGAACGACTGTCGATGGCGAGGCGTGCGTCGCCGTGACGTTTACATCGGCCAGCGCCGTTGGCTATGCAGGCAGTCGCGTCCGAGGCGGCACAGGCATCTACGCAGCTATCACTTCTGGGACCGCCTATTCGATGAGTGCCTATCTGAAGCTGAGCAGACCGTTGACTGGGACCGAGGCAATCAACCTGTACTACACCGGCGCATCGGGAATGGGGGGCTTCTCCATCAGCGCAGCGAATTCAACCCAGTTCGTGGACCGGTTCTCTCGGACGATCACTCAAAACATTGCACCGTCTGCCACGGGGGCGATTTACCCTGTCGTTCACACCAGTGGAGCCCTTGCCAGCAACCTCACGGTGTGGATCTGCAAGGGCCAAATCGAAGAAGGCCCGGTGGCAACCAGCTACATCCCGACAACGTCGGCGACCGTCACCCGGGCTGCAGACGTGTCGACGTCGGCCGTCACAACCCGCCTGGGCGACTCCTTCACTTCAGTGGCCACGACACGCGCCGGCGACGGCGTTCGGGTCGACACCTCCAAGGGCTGGTGCAATGCGGCTGAGGGCACCATCTTCATGGAATTCGGACGACCGAGAGAAGGAGATGTGACGACAAGGAATCTTGTCGAGATCGGCACCGCAGTCGGGAATCGCCTGGGTATCGGGTTCACTGCATCGGCGCTCGCCTATGCGTACTCGGCTGTCAACGGCCCGTCCGGGCCGAACACGGTCTCCACCGGGCTCCTGGGTACACCTGTGGGAGGCCCGGTCAAGGTCGCCCTCAGCTATGGCGCCGATGGACTCCGGTTCGCGTGCAACGGCCAACTCCTCAAGGCCGCCATGCCGACGGTCCCGCCGTTCGCCAGCCTTGGCATTGGAAATCTGTCCTATAGCGGCGGCAATCAACCGTTTTTCCACGTTCGCGCGGTGCGCTATCAACCGCAGAAGCTGACGGATGCGGAAGTGGTGGCATTGACGACATAAGGAGGGGCTCTGGTAAGAAGGGCAGTGCGAAAAGAGCAATCACCACCAGGCCCTTCGGGGCCTTTTTCACGCCTGCTTGCGTACCCACGCCATCTTCACGCAGTCCTTCTTCGTACTGCCAACCTCCTTGGCATCCGCTCCCAAAGCGCGCGGAGCGCTTCCCACGCCTGCGTCTCGGGGAATTCCCGGGTGCCCGGAATCTCCCCCCAATGGGATAGTTAGTTCGCCACTCAAACTAACTACCCCGGTCCGCCAGCTCACGCTCGGCACACCGTTCTGAGGAGAGACACCGATGCAACTGACAACGAAACACACCCTGGCCGCCCTGGCTTTCGGTCTCACGGCCGTGGGCGCGATGGCGCAGACCGTGGTCGGCGTGAGCTGGTCCAACTTCCAGGAAGAACGCTGGAAGACCGACGAGGCCGCGATCAAGGCGCAACTCGAAAAACTCGGCGCCAAGTACATCAGCGCCGACGCGGGCGGCTCGCCCGAGAAGCAGCTGGGCGACATCGAGGGGCTGATGTCCAAGGGCGCGAAGGCGCTCATCGTGCTGGCGATGGACAAGGACGCGATCCTGCCCGCCGTCACCAAGGCCACGCGGCAGAAGGTGCCGGTGGTGGCGTACGACCGGCTGATCGAGGCGCCGGGCGTGTTCTACATCACCTTCGACAATGTCGAGGTCGGGCGCATGGAGGCGCGCGAGGTGCTCAAGGTCAAGCCCAAGGGCAACTACGTGATCATCAAGGGCTCGCCGAGCGACCCGAACGCCGACTTCCTGCGCGCCGGCCAGCAAGAGGTGCTGGACGCCGCGATCAAGAAGGGCGACATCAAGATCGTCGGCGACGAGTACACCGAAGGCTGGAAGCCCGAGGTCGCGCAGAAGAACATGGAGCAGATCCTCACCAAGAACGGCAACAAGGTCGACGCGGTGGTGGCGGCCAACGACGGCACGGCCGGCGGCGCGGTCGCTGCGCTCACGGCCAAGGGCCTGCGCGGCATTCCGGTGTCGGGCCAGGACGCCGACTTCGCCGCGCTGAACCGCGTGGCACTGGGCACGCAGACCGCGACCATCTGGAAGGACTCGCGCGAGCTCGGCCGCGAAGCCGCCACGGCGGCGGTCTCGCTGGCGGCCGGCAAGCCGGTCGACAAGGCTGCGCCCTGGGCCGGCGGCGCCAAGAAGCTCTCGCTGTCCTCGCGCTTGCTGACGCCGGTGCCGATCACGCGCGACAACCTCGACGTGATCGTCAAGGCCGGCTGGATCAAGAAGGACGAACTCTGCAAGGGCGTCTCGGGCGCGAACGCGCCCGCGGCCTGCAAGTAACGCTGCAACCACCGGCGCGTTTGGCTTCTCGCTGAACGCGCCCTCCATCTCTTCGCAACATGGCTTCCGGCCGACCCGCAAGGGCCTGCCGGTGGGCGGTTGCGCACCTGTAGTCCGTCCCGAGGGGGTCTGAAAAATGAGCGATCCAACACCCGGCTGGTGGCGCCGCACCGGCATCGACCTGCGCCTGCTCCTGATGTGCGTGCTGCTGGCCGTGATGGCGGTGGCGTTCAGCATCATGTCGGGCGGCGTGTTCCTCTCGCCGGAGAACCTCTACAACGTCGCGCAGCAGACGGCGGTGGTCGGCATCGTCTCCACGGTGATGGTGCTGATCATCGTGGCGCGCCACATCGACCTGTCGGTGGGCTCGGTGATGGGCTTCGTCGGCGTGCTCATCGCCTACCTGCAGTACACCTCGGGCTGGTCGTGGCCCACGGCCTGCCTCGCGGGGCTCGCGGTGGCGCTCTTGGTGTCGATCTACCAGGGCTGGCTCACGGCGGTGCTGGGCGTGCCCTCGTTCGTGGTCACGCTGGGCGGGTTGATGTCGTTTCGCGGCGCGGCCTTCCTGGTGGCCGACGGCAAGACGCAGCCGGTGAACGACGAGTTCTTCCAGCGCCTGGGCGGCGGCTACGACGGCGGCATCGGCGTCACGGCCAGCTGGGTGCTCGCGGGGCTGGTGGCGCTGGTGCTGTTCGGGCGCATGGTGCAAAAGCGCCGCGCGCGCCAGCGCTACGACATGCCGACCGAGGCGCTGTGGCTCGACGTGCTGCTCACGGCCGTGCCGGTGGCGGTGGTGGTCGGCTTCGCCTGGGTGATGAACAGCTACCAGATCTCGTCCAAGAGCGAGCCGCAGGGCATTCCGATCCCGGTGCTGATCTGGGCGGCGGTGGCGATCGTGCTGTCGTTCATCGTGCATCGCACGCGCTTCGGCCGCTATGTGTTCGCGATGGGCGGCAACCCCGACGCGGCGGCGCTGGTGGGCATTCCGGTGCAGCGCGTCACGCTGATGCTGTTCGCGCTGCTGGCGGTGCTGGTGACGGTGGCCGCCATCGTGTCGATCGCGCGGCTCAACGCGGGCACCAACTCTCTGGGCACGGGCATGGAGCTGTACGTGATCGCGGCGGCCGTCATCGGCGGCACGGCGCTGGCGGGCGGCAGCGGCTCGATCTTCGGCTCGGTGCTGGGCGCGCTGATCATGCAGTCGCTGGACAGCGGCATGCTGCTGCTCGACGTGCCCATCGGCAAGCGCATGGTGATCATCGGCCAGGTGCTGATCGTCGCGGTGGTGTTCGACGTGCTGTACCGCCGCAAGTTCGGGGAGAACTGACATGGCTGACATCGACAAGACCAAACCACTCGTCGAGCTGCGCGAGATCCGCAAGGCTTTCGGCGGCGTGAAGGCCGTGGACGGCGTGAGCATCAACCTCTACCCCGGCGAGGTGGTGGCGCTCCTGGGCCACAACGGCGCGGGCAAGTCCACGCTGATGAAGATGCTTGCGGGTGCCTACCCGATCGATTCGGGCGACACGCTCATCGCCGGCGAGAAGGTCCACATCCGCACGCCTGCCGAGGCGCAGGCGCAGGGCATCGAGACCATCTACCAGACGCTCGCGCTGGCCGACAACCTCGACTCGGTGGCCAATCTCTTTCTGGGTCGCGAGAAGATGACGGCGTGGAACACGCTGGACGACCACTTCATGGAAGTGCAGGCGCGCAAGGTGTTCCAGCGCCTGAACAAGAACTTCACCAACATCCGCATCCCGGTGCGGCGCCTGTCGGGCGGGCAGCGGCAGGTGGTGGCGATCTCGCGCGCGCTGTACTTCAACGCGCGCATCCTCATCATGGACGAGCCCTGCGCCGCGCTCGGCCCCGAAGAGACCGCGATGGTCGGGCGCCTGGTCAAGCAGCTGAAGGACGACGGCGTCGGCATCTTCCTGATCACGCACGACATGCCCGACGTGTTCTCGCTGAGCGACCGGCTCGCAGTGATGAAGAACGGCAAGCTCGTGGGCACCTACCGCACGTCCGATGTCACCGAAGACGAGGTGCTCGGGATGATCATTGCCGGCAAGCGGCCCGAGGGGCGCGAACAGGCGCACCACGCGGCAACCGCGGCCACCGCAGCGGCATGACATGAAGACCATCGGCGACCAGCAGCTGCTCAAGCGCCTGAACCGCAGCGTGCTGCTGCGGTTGCTGCGCGCGCAGCCGGGCTTGTCGCGCGCGCGGCTCGCGAGCGAAAGCGGGCTCACCAAGTCGACCGTGAGCCTGCTGGTGCGCGAGCTGCTCGATGAGGGCTGGCTCAGCGAATCGGGCGCCGCCGTGGCCGACGGGCTCGGGCGGCCGTCCACGCCGCTGCGGATCAACGTCGGCGTGCGCGCGCTGATGGGCGTGGAGATCGCCGTCGAAACGCTGCGCCTCGTGTGCGTCTCGCTGCAGGGCGAGGTGCTGCATGCGGAAGCCCAGCCGCTGGACGACGGCGAGCCCGGCCGCGTGTGCGCGCAGCTCGCGCGCATGGCCGCGGCCGCGCACGCGCACCTCGACCAGCGCGGCCTGCGCCTGTCGAGCATCGGCGTGTGCGTGCCCGGCGCGGTGGACGACTGCACGGGCGTCGTGCGCTTCGCGCCCAACCTCGGCTGGCGCAACGTGAGCCTGCTGCCCGCGCTCGAAAAGGCGCTGGCCGCGGCGGGCCTGCCGGGCGTCACCGTGCAGCTGCAGAACGACGCCGATGCGGCCGCGCTCGGCGAGTACGAGTTCGCCGCGGGCGAGGGCGAAGACCCGCTGATCTTCGTCAACAGCGACGTCGGCGTGGGCGCGGGCGTGGTGCTGAACGACCGCCTCTTCACCGGCGCGCAAGGCATGGCCGGCGAGATCGGCCACACCATCCTGCAGCTGGACGGGCCGCTGTGCTCGTGCGGCCGGCGCGGCTGCGCCGAGGCCTTCTTCGGTTCGCGAGTGCTGGCGCGCGAGGGCGCGGACATGGCGCGCGCCGCTGCGTTCTTCGGCGTGCTGCTGCAGAACCTGTGGGTCACCTTCAACCCGCGCGCGATCGTGCTCGGGGGCAAGGTCTGCGCCGAGCATCCGGAGTTCGCGCAGGCGGCGTTCGAAGGCGTGAAGGGGCACGCGGAGCGTGCCGGCATGCCTGCGCCGGAACTGCGTACGGCGCGGTACGAAGCACTCGCGCCCGCGGTGGGGGCGGCGGCGTTGGCGCTGCACGAATACTTAAGGCCGCTGCAGCCCGACGCCCGCACGCGGCGTGCGCGCGCCGCGCAGGGTCTCGCCACCGCGGCCCGAGCGTAATCGTTGGTCTAGAACCGACGAGCCGCAGACCAGTCCTCAGTCGAGCTGCAATCCCGCTTTTTGCGCTGCCTTGGGCAGGTTGTGGCGTTCTGTGCAGCGCCCCGCTCCACAACGGATCCCGCGCGAGATCATAGCTGCCGCCATTGCGTCATCAACGTTTTTACGCCTGACGCTCAGTGGCCCTTGGTGTTCATGGGTTACCAGAGCTTGAGATGAGGAGTGCAGAAGCCGCGGACAACATCCAACACCTCAAGGACACGATCCTCACCGGATTCACTGACCACTGAACTTCGGAGTTGCTCCAGTGCATGCGCGATTTCTTCCGCTGTCAATCCTCGTCGCTTGTACTGGTGTCGGTTGCCGCCAAAAATTGACCCTCTTAATGCAGTAATTTCCGTCTAAGACTGATCCACGTAGAACCCTATCCTGCTGATTTTTAGAACAGGGGGTCCTAGGAGTGATAGACGTGGCGACATTGAGTGTCATCAGACGCTGGACCCTGCGTGAGCAGATGTCCATTCGCGAGATTGCAAGGCGTCCAGGCCTGTCTCGCAACACCGTAAAGAAGTACCTGCGAGCCGACGATGAAGAGCCGCGTTACGCCAACCGGGCGAGTTCAAGCAAGCTCGATCCCTATGCCGAGAAGTTCGCGACTTGGCTCGCGATCGAGGTAACCAAATCGCGGAAACAGCGGCGCAATCTGCGGCAGATCACACAAGGAGTACATCAACCACTTATCCACATAGTGAAGCCTTCAGGCTCACAAAGTGTGACCTTGCCCCCGAAAAACGTCCCCCTTGCCGAGTGTTTCAATACAAGCAAGGAGAGTCGAAATGACGAAGACGGCAAGAGCGCGCTACACGCTCGAATTCAAGCTTGAGGCAGTGCGACTGGTCGAGGGCGGCCAGAGCATCGCGCACCTTGGGCGTGGTCGAGCAGACCTTGTTCAACTGGGTCAAGGCCCGGCGCCAGGGCAAGCTCACTGGCGCTGACAGCAAGGCGGTGAGCGCCGAGCAGATGGAGATCAGCCGGCTGCGTGCCGAGCTGGCGCGCGTGAAGATGGAGCGCGATATCTTGGAAAAAGCCACAGCGTACTTCGCGAAAGTGCAGCGGTGAAGTACGCCTTTGTCCAACGCCACCGACGTGTGTGGCCGATCTCGGTGCAATGCCGGGTGCTGCGAATCAGTTTGACGGGATATCACGAGCACTTCGTGCGCAAGGCCAGCGGCGCGCAGCGACGTCATCTGAGCGACGATGCCTTGCTGGTGCACATCAAGGCCATCCATGCCGAGACACGTGGGGGCTACGGCTGGCCGCGCATCTGGAAGGAGTTGCTCGCACGCGGCATCCGCGTTGGCAAGGACCGGGTGCAAAAGCTCATGCAACGCCACGGCATACGCGCCCGAGGCAAGCGCCGCTTCAAGGTCACCACCGACAGCCGCCACGATCTGCCGATCTCGCCCAACCTGCTGAATCGCGAGTTCACCGTGAATGAACCCGACCGGGTGTGGGTGGGCGACATCACCTACATTGCCACCGACGAGGGATGGTTGTTCCTGGCGGTGGTGATCGATCTGTTCAGTCGCCAGGTGGTGGGTTGGTCGCTGCGCCAGGACATGACGCGCGATCTCGTGATCGACGCGCTGCGCATGGCGTGGTTCAAGCGGCACCCGAGCAAGCAGGTCGGTCTGATCTTCCACAGCGATCGGGGCAGCCAATACGCCAGCCACGACTTCAGGGACGTGCTCAAGCAGTACGGCATCACCAGTTCGATGAGTCGCAAAGGCAACTGCTGGGACAACGCCTGCAGCGAGACCCTGTTCGGCTCATTGAAGGTGGAGCGGTTGCACGGGCAACGCTTCAAGACCCAGCGTGAGGCCAAGGACGAGACCGTCGCGTGGCTGCTCTGGTACAACCGTGCTCGACTGCATTCGACGCTGGCCTATGTCAGTCCGATGCAGTTCGAGCAGGACTGGCTTGCCAATCAACCAAGGCAAGCCAACTCATGAGCTCAGCTATGGGGTACGGATTCCAGGGGCAAGGTCAGTGTGTGGGTCAGTATTCGATGGAAATCTAGGGTCAGAGATCGGCGGAATCCAACAGCCTGGGCGCTGTTGTCGGCGGTCAGCGCAATGGAGAAGCCGTCTTCGTGCTTCCAATGGAGGTGGGTGCCACGGCCGGTGCGGTCGGTGTACCTGGAGATCAGATGGGTACTGGATTTTCCCCCTGCAGGCTTGTATTCGTAGTGCCAGCTTTGCTGATTTTCATCCTGGGCGGCGATGAGGTCGCTGCTGCCATCGGGCGACGCCTGATGCGTGTAGGCGGCGAGTTGGCGTATGGCCTGTCCATCCTGAACGAGCCACAGGCTTTGAATGCGGCCGAGTTCGTCGATGGCAGTGCTGACATGGATCTGGCCGCTGACAATGTCGGAGAGCTGGCCGCCTTCATGGCGATAGGCCAACCTCGTGGTGTGGCCGTTGCGCGTGCGCTGGCTTGTCAGCCGGTAATGCACGGCCTTGCCTTGCGTGCGCGCCTTGCCCTCGCGGACGAACTGGGGGGCGAGCTCGAAGGTCTCGACGTAGTCACGCCCATGGCTCAGGACGAGCAGGCCGGCATTGCCTCGCCCGAGGGTGAGGTCTTCAATGGCATTGTGGTGAGTCTGGCCGGCCTTGCCATCTTCAGGTTCGGCCAATTTGGGGAAGCGATGCTCGCGGCCATCGGCCGCGAAGTAGCTCAGCGTGCCATCTGCGGCCTGATCGATGCGGGTGGTGTAGGGACTGGTCCACCGGGCACCAAGGTAAGCGCTGGTGCCGGCCTGTCCGGATTGCTGCACCAGTGGGTCGTAAGCTGACAGGCGCGAGTGGTACGTGCGACTCCAGACGATGGGCATGTGGCCCGGCAAGGTGAAATCGGTATGGGTGAAGGTCTCGCTGCCGGTTGCAAAGCTGATGGAGCCGGGCGTTCGAGCGGCCGTTTCACAGTCCTTGCAGCGGTTGGCATCCTGTATTCGTCTCGTGCGCTCGGAGCCCCCTGTATCCAGTTCCCCTTCCGGCTTCTTCTGATCGTGCTTTCCGGTCGTCGTTGGGTTGACTGTGGCGCCTCCCGTCTTGCCCTTGGCGCGAAAGCGCAAGACAGCGTCCTTGAGCCTCTTGAGAAGCCAACCGATGGACATGTCGGCACGCGCATCGCCCAACGCCTTGATCTTCGTCTTCGCCGTTCTGCCCAGATCGTCGAGCAAGTCGGCGTAGGTGTTCATCAGCTTGGAGGCCTTGCCGCCGGCTTCGGTGTTGCGCATGGCCAGGCCGACGCCGGCATTGCTTGCAACCTTGGCGCCTTGCACGACCTTCCCGCCGACATACCCGGCTCCCTCTGAGATCCCCTCTCCGACATCGTCGGCAATTCCTTTGATGGCTCCCCAGACACCGCTCTCGTAGGTGGTCTTGGGATCGCGCTTCAAGGAGATTTCTGGCGCCGGTGCGCTGGTATCGAAAGGCTTGCCCGATGCGAGCTTGCGCAATGCGCTGCCCAATCCGGAGATCAGGTCATGCGCCATGGAGGCGGCTTCTTCCAGAATGCCCTCGAGCTTCTTGATGGCCTCGTCCACGAACTTGTCGATCTCACCGGCCAGCGTGGCATTGAGGTGGTCAACAAGCAGTGCGACGAGGGCATCGTCGAGGCCGTGGCCGACGGTGCGCAACTTGCTTCGCACAAGATGCAGCGCAGGTCTCAGGCTGGTGCGCGCCGCAGCCATGGTCGGAGGGAACGGAATGATTCCAATCAGGTTGGTACCAAGGCTGACCCAGTTGAGTCCCTTCTCGACGCTGCTGGAGGTCTTGTTCTGGACAAGAACGATGATGTCGCACACGGCATCGATGGCTGCCAGGATGTTGCCGAGAATGGGAACGGCACTGGCGACAGCCATGACTCGGTCCACCGTGACGTAGTTGCCGCTGATGCTCTTGAGCCAGTCGTTGACAACCTTCTTGGCGCCCGGAAGCTCTGCGGGATCGATCTGATCCAACGGCTTGACGAATATCTCCTGTTCGTCTTCTTTCTTCGCCATCTCCGCTTGCGATAGGTCAGCCATGCTGGGACTCCCTGAGCCGCTTGGCTCGTGTCGATTTTTTTATGCACTGCATGCACGCAATGCGCGCATATGCGGCTTGAGCTCTAGACCGTGGTGTGAGGACCTGCCGCGCCGGGTGGCAAGCGACATCGGTCATGCCCGCAATGCCGGCTGCATCGATTGCCAACCTGGCGAGCTGACCGTCGGCCATCGCGGCTGTCGCCCAGTCGGTACTCACGGGCGCCAGATGCAGCCAGGGACGCAACGTGAGCTTGTCTTGAATGTGGCGACCTTCTTCACCCCACAGCTGCGCGCCGGCGATGAGCGCATTGATCTGCCGGGCGTCGGCGCCCAGCCCGCCTGCGTTGCCGCCCACCACGCCGGCCACAAACTCCCCCGTGTCATCGAGTTCGATCGCGTAGCTGATCTCGCAGCCGATGAGGGCATCCAGGTCGATGTCGGCCACCTGGCTGAAGCTGAGTGCATCGGGAGGTTTGAGCGCAAGCTCGTATTCGAACAAGGCATTGAGGCCTTCGTGGCCCGACAGGCGCACGGGTTCGAGGGCATCGGGCAGCACAGGGCTTGTGACCGCAAGGGTGTGAGACACGTGGTGGACCTCTGACAAAACAGGGATCCAAAAAGTCTGTGGCACACCCGCGCCGCACCGTTGCAAACAATGGTCAACCAGCGCTCACGCGTGCAACTGGCGCAGCGTGGCGTGAAAAATTCGTGGAACTGAGTTCGAGTGAACTGGAGCGAAGAGCGATTCGCGGCCCAAGGCGGCCACCGCTCATCCGATTGGCCGGATGGCTGCACGATCATTCAGGCATCGTGTTCTCAACCTCTCTGCAATGGGCAGACGATGCCCGCACTTTATTCGGCCTGAGGCTGCTCGCTGTCGCGCCAGCCGCGCAACCGCCGGTACAGCGTGCCGCGCGACACGCGCAGCTGCCGCGCCGCCTGAGACACGTTGCCGCCATGCGCCGCGAGCGTGTCCTCGATCAGCTTGCGGCTGTGCTCGCGCAGGGTTTCGGTGGGCGGTGTCTCGCTGGCGGGTGCAAGCGCCACGGGCTGCTCCGCCTGCACGTCGATCGCCACGGGCGCCTCGACCTGTGCGCTCGCCATGTCCGGCATCGCCACCGCGTGGCGGAAGTCCGCGCCGTCCGCGCCCTTGAGCTGCGCCTGCATCCACACGCCGAGCCCGCTGGCCAGCCGCAGCGGCTGCGCGGCCTCGCGCCGGCCCAGCCGCAGCAGGCTCGCGAGGTCGTGGCCCAGCAGGCATTCCACGTCGCGGTCGTCGGGGGCCTCGGGCAGCCGTCCCAGCAGCCGCGCGCCGGCGTTGTTGAGCCACGCGATGGTGCCGTCGGGCGCGATGCCCGCGAGCGCCTCGAGCGGCGTGCCCAGCAGCGTGGGGCTGGCCTGGAAGCGCAGGATGAGGTGGTCGCGCGACTGCGCCTGCAGCAGCCGGTTCTCGATGATGGTGGCGTGCAGCGCCACCATCGAGGCCGCGTCGAAGCCGAAGCGCCGCGCCTCCACCGTGAGGTCGAGCACGCCCGCGAGCCGGCCGCACACGTCGCGGATCGGCGCCGCGGCGCATTGCATGTGGCACAGCACGTCGTAGTAGTGCTCGGCACCGTCCACGGTGCAGGCCTGCCCGGTGCTGGCCACGATGCCCGGCGCCGTGGTGCCCACCACGCGCTCGGAGATGTTCACGCCCAGCCGTGCGGTCTGGCGCAGCACGGGCTGGTGCGTGCCGGCGGGCTGGCTCGTGACATGCACCACCACGCCGTCGCGGTCGGTCAGGATCACGCGGCAGTCGGTGCCCGCGAGCATGTGCTCCATCTGCACGAGCTCCTGCCGCGCCACGTCCAGCAGCTCGCGGTTGCGCGCGAGCGTGGTGTGCAGCCGGCTGGGCGTGACGGCGTCGAAGGCCACCACGCGCTGCCGGTCGGCGTGGGTGCGGCTGCAGCGCATCCACGACTGGATCACCGCCTCGCCGACCAGCCCCGAGGGGCGCACGCCTTCTTCGAAAAACTGCTGCCGCGCCAGCGCCACGCGCTGCGCCGGCGTGCTGGCAAAGAGTTGGCGCGGCGCATCCGCCGTGCCGAGCCTGTCGAGCGCCATGGGTTCGCCGCCTCTTCCGGGTTCAGGGACCCTCTCGAATGTGTTCCGCAATGGAACAAGGCTTGATTGGGGAAATCCCGGGGGTGAAGGCCGATGCCGTGCGAACGATCCTTGGGGCAGAACGAAGAAGGAGACAGACCCCGATGAAGACGACAACGACACAGCCTCTTTCCGGGCGGCGCCTGCTTGCGGGCGCCTTGCTGTGCCTGGGCCTGGTGGCCCCGGCGCTGGCCCAGACGGCCGCCAGCCCGCAGGACCGCGCCGGCGCGGCCGCCAAGCGCGTCGACGGCAACTTCGTGCGTGCCAACGCGGCGAAGAAGACGCCCGACTGGCCCAGCTACGGGCTCGACTACGCCGAGTCGCGCTTCAGCAAACTCGACCAGGTCAACACCGGCAACGTGAAGCAGCTCGGGCTGGTCTGGTCGTACAACCTCGAATCGACGCGCGGCGTGGAAGCCACGCCGCTGGTGGTCGACGGCATCATGTACGTCACGGCCTCGTGGAGCATCGTGCATGCGATCGACACGCGCACCGGGCAGAAGATCTGGACCTTCGATCCGCAGGTCGACCGCACGAAAGGCTTCAGGGGCTGCTGCGACGTGGTCAACCGCGGCGTGGCGCTGTACGAAGGCCGCGTCTACGTGGCGGCTTACGACGGCCGGCTGATCGCGCTCGACGCCGCCACCGGCCAGAAGGTGTGGGAGAAGAACACCATCGACGGCCAGAAGGGCAGCTACACCATCACCGGCGCGCCGCGCGTGTTCAAGGGCAAGGTCATCATCGGCAACGGCGGCGCCGAGTACGGCGTGCGCGGCTATGTCACCGCCTACGACGCGAAGACCGGCGACCAGAAGTGGCGCTGGTTCGTGGTGCCCGGCGACCCGAGCAAGCCCTTCGAGGACGAGTCGATGGCGCGCGCCGCCAAGACCTGGGACCCGAGCGGCAAGTACTGGGAGGCCGGCGGCGGCGGCACCGCCTGGGACAGCTTCGCCTTCGACCCCGAGCTCAACCTGATGTACGTGGGCACCGGCAACGGCTCGCCCTGGGCCGCCAAGGCGCGCAGCCCCAAGGGCGGCGACAACCTCTACCTGGGCTCGGTGGTGGCGCTCGACCCGGACACCGGCAAGTACAAGTGGCACTACCAGGAGACGCCCGGCGACAACTGGGACTACACCTCGACCCAGTCGATGATCCTGGCCGACGTCAAGCTGAACGGCAAGGCGCGCAAGGTGCTGCTGCACGCGCCCAAGAACGGCTTCTTCTTCGTCATCGACCGCACCAACGGCAAGTTCATCTCGGCGAAGAACTTCGTCGCGGTCAACTGGGCCACGGGCTACGACAAGAACGGCCGGCCGATCGAGGTCCCCGCCGCGCGGCAGAACGAGAAGCCGGGCGACAGCATCCCGGGCCCGTTCGGCGCGCACAACTGGCACCCGATGTCCTACAACCCGCAGACCGGCCTGGCCTACCTGCCCGCCCAGCACGTGCCGATCAACCTGATGGACGACAAGGCCTGGAAGTTCGACGAGAACGCACCCGGCCGGCCGCACGCGGCGCTGGGCTGGAACCTGGGCAAGTTTGCCAACGTCGAGCCGCCCACGAGCAAGCCCTTCGGCCGCCTCGTGGCCTGGGACCCCATCAAGCAGAAGGAAGCCTGGGGCGTGGACTATGCCTCGCCGTGGAACGGCGGCACGCTGACCACCGCCGGCGACCTCGTGTTCCAGGGCACGGCCGACGGGCGCCTGGTGGCCTACCACGCCAAGACCGGCGAGAAGCTCTGGGAAACGCCCACCGGCACCGGCGTGGTGGCGGCGCCCGCGACCTACATGGTGGACGGCAAGCAGTACGTGTCGGTGGCCGTGGGCTGGGGCGGCGTGTACGGCCTGGCGCAGCGCGCCACCGAACGCCAGGGCCCGGGCACGGTCTACACCTTCGCGGTCGGCGGCACGGCCAAGATGCCCGCCTTCGTCGAGTACCGCATGGCCAAGCTGGTGCAGGGCGTGAAGTACGACCCCGCCAAGGTCCAGGCCGGCACCATGCTGTACGTGAGCAACTGCGTGTTCTGCCACGGCGTGCCGGGCGTGGATCGCGGCGGCAACATCCCGAACCTGGGCTACCTCGACCCGGCCTACATCGAGAACCTCGACAAGTTCGTGCTCAAGGGCCCGGCCATGTCGCGCGGCATGCCCGACTTCACGGGCAAGCTCTCGGGCGACGACATCGAGAGCATCAAGGCCTTCATCCAGGGCACGGCGGACGCGATCCGGCCGAAGTAGAGGCATCGCGGACTCAAACAGAAAAGGCGCCCTCGGCGCCTTTTCTTTTGGGGGCAGGGCGCTCGTCAGCCCGCCAGCCGCAGCTCGTGGATCAGCCCCGCCACGTTGCCCACCTGCAGCTTGTCGTAGATCGACTGAATGTGGTTGCGCACCGTGGCCGGCGAGCGGTTCAGGATGGCGGCCACTTCCTTGTGGGTGTCGCCGCGCGCCAGCAGTTCGGCGATGGTGTGCTCGCGCGGCGTGAGGCTGTCGGCGCGGCAGCGATGGCGGCACTTGAGGAACAGCAGGCGCTGCTCGACGCGGTGCGTGACCACGATCTCGCGCCCGTTGAAGCGCGCGTGGCCCTGCAGGAAGTGCTGCAGCAGCGCATCGGGCAGCGTGCGGCCGTGCCAGGCCGGCCACTCGGCCTTCAGCATGGCCTCGAACAGCCGGTCGGCGTGGTACAGCACGCCGCGCAGGTCGCCGATGGCCGAGCCGCCGGGCGACGCGCTGCCCGCTTCGAGGCGGTCCAGGTGCATCACGCGGTTCAGCGCCAGCGCCTGCATCACGTGCGGCGCGAGGCTGGCGAGCAGTTGCCGCTCTTCCTCCGTGCCGTGGGCTTCCGGGTCGGCGCGGAACAGACTGAGCCAGTGGACGAAGCTCGTCTGCGGGTTCGAATCCGAGGTGATGAAGAAGTTGGCCTGCTCGAAGCGGCGGCCGTAGTCGCGCAGCTCGGCCTGGTCGTCGCGGCAGAACCACGCCTGCGCATTGAAGGCGAGCGTGGCGTTCGACTGCTTGGCCACCTCGCCAGCGGCCGTGTCCATGTGCTTGACCTGCTCGTAGGCCGTGACCATCTCGAGCGGCTGGTTGTGCAGGTGGATCGTGTGGATGTCGATGCCGTGGTCGGTGCGGGTGGCGGTACCCCACATCGACGAGTCGAAGGGCAGCACGGGCTTGAGGAGGTCGAGCGCGGCGTCCTGGAAGGCGTCGATGGGCAGCTCGTGCGAGAGGCGGTACAGCCGCAACAGGAGGTCGCTGAAGTCGCGCGGGACACCGGCCGTGAAGGTCATGCGGGGAGTCTTCCAGCCCCGGCGCCGCATGCCCATCCCATGTTCCGGTGACGCGCGCGGGGCTCGGCCGCGCGGTTTCAAGAATGGTGCATTTGCATCATTTGATTTCCAAAAGCGAAAGCTATTGTTTGCAGCGCCCTCGGTTGCTGACCAGGCCCTTTCCCTTTTCGAGAGACCCACGATGCCCCACCCCACCTCCAGAATTCCCCACGCCCTGTCCCTTGCCACCCTGTTGATCCTCGGCGCCTGCGGCGGCGGTGGGGGTGGCGGAGGCGGCGGTGGCTTTGCATTCCCCGTCGGTACGGGCGGCAACGGCGGCACGCCGCCCGCCGCCGAGTCGCCCGGCACGTTGAGCGGCACCGTGGCCACCGGCGCGGCCTTTGCCGGCGCCGCGCTCACCGTGTTCGACCAGACCGGCGCCAAGGTCTGCGAAGTGACCGTGCCGGCCGAAGGCACCTACAGCTGCGTGCTGCCCGCGGGCACCAAGGCGCCGCTGGTGATCCAGGCCGTGCGCGACGACCTCACGCTCTACAGCACCACCGCCAGCACCGCCACCGGCACCACCAACGTCACGCCGCTGACCACCGTGGTGGTGGCGCAGCTGTCGCCCAACGGCGACCCCGCCAAGCTCGCCGCCGCGGTGCAGGCCGATGCCGGCGCCGTCACGCCGGGCGCCATCAGCGACCAGGTGGCGAAGCTCGTGGCCGCGCTCAAGCCACTGCTGGACGCGCTCAACACCAGCATCGACCCGATGAGCGGCACTTTCCAGGCCAACGGCACGGGCCAGGACCGCGTGCTCGACACGCTGAACGTCTCGGTGCGCCCCGACGGCACGGCCGCCAACATCGAGATCACCGTCAAGGCGCAGCCCGCGAGCGAAGAGAGCGCGCCCGTGTCCATCGTCTTTCGCACCGGCGAGAGCAGCATCGCGCCGCTGCCCGCGGTCGATGCCGCGGCCCTCGTGCAGCCGCCCACGCCGGCGATGGTCAAGGACCTGCTGGACCGCCTCAACGCCTGCTACGCGCTGCCGCTGAACGAGCGCGTGGACAGCACCATCGGCTCCGACGGCAATGCCTTCGGCGAGGCCGCCGACGTGGTCGCGCCGGCCTGCCGCACGCTGTTCGTGGGCGACGACCCGGCCAGCTTCGTCGCGGCCGGCCTGCACATCGGGCGCGCGTCGAGCGGCCCGCGCCGGCCTTTCGAAAGCCTGTTCCGCTTCGGCCCCACGAACCTGAAGCACGACCGCGGCAACTTCGAATACTTCCACCCGGGCGGCGACATCGCGCTCACCTACCGCTGGACCGACAGCGTGGGCAACACCGACAACGACGTGTTCAACGCCAGGATCGTGAATGGCACGCTCAAGCTCACCGGCAACAGCAACGCCTACCGCGCCGCCGTGCGCCCGCAGCAGGAGCTGAAGGACTTCCTCAAGCACGCGAACCTGAAGTACCACGCCGCGGGCTACAACGTGTCGGTGGACAACGTGCTCGACGGCAATGGCGACTCGATCTTCACGAAGGTAGTGGCGACCTCGTCGGCGCTGCCGGGGCGCGAGCTGGTCCTCGTGCCCCGGGCCGGGCTGACCACCCTGGTGCTCACCACCGACGGCACCGCCAACGGCGCGCTGAACTCCTCGCTGTGGCGCATGGCCGCACGCTACGTGGACCCGGCGCAAGGCGGCAACCCGAGCAGCGTCGAGTCCGGCAATCTCTTCGCAGCGCCGCAGTTCGACGACACGCAGCTGGGCGCCATTCCCGACCAGGCGGTCTGGAAGCTCGAGTTCTTCCTGGCGGCCGGCGGGCCCAACCCGGTGCAGTACGTGCGCACCTTCTCGCGCGCGCCGACCCTCGCCGAGGCCGTGCAACTGCCGACCGTGGAAATGACGCCGGCCTTGCGCGCCGAGCTGATGCAGGAAATCGACGGCGTTCCGCGCGGCATCGTGTTCGGCGCGCCGGTGCCGTCCGACCCCACCGCCAACAACATCGACTTCAGCGCCGAGGGCAACCTCGACGGCTGGGCCGTGCCCAGCGGCGCCTACGCCCCGACCACCTTCCTGGTGGCCGGCCGTGGCCCGAACAACAACCGCTTCACCGACTCGATCACCGTGCGCACCTCGGCGCGCAAGGCCGTCATCTACTGCCAGCCGGTGAACTCGCCGAGCGACAACCACTGCGTGAGCGTCGGCAACAACGCGTACCAATACGCGCAGGGCTCGTCGGTCAGCAGCTTCATCTTCACGGCACGCACCGCGCGCCAGGTCGATGTGCGCAAGAACTTCGAGGCGTGGACCTACTCGCCTCCCTGATTCTTTTCCTGCTGTCACCGCATGAAAAAAGCCGCCGGCCCTTTCGGGTCGGCGGCTTTTTCGATGGGAGATCGAAAGGATCAGTCCGCGTACACGCCGGCGGCCTTGATGATCGGACCCCACTTGGCGATTTCAGCCGAGACGAACTTCTTGTGCTCGGCCGGCTCGACGCGCTTGTCGGTGGTGATCACGGCGCCCAGGCCTTCCTGGCGCTTGATGAACGCCGGGTCCTTCATGGCGGCCTTGATGGCCTCGTTGACCTTCTTCAGCACCGGTGCGGGCGTGCCCTTGGGGGCGTACACGCCGTGCCAGATCGACACTTCGAAGCCCTTCAGGCCCGACTCGTCGAGCGTGGGCAGGTCTTTCAGCGCGGGCGTGCTCAGGCGCTTGCTGGTGGTCACGGCGTAGGCCTTGACCTTTTTGGCCTCGATCTGCGACGTGGTGTTGGTGGTCTGGTCGCACAGCAGGTCGATCTGGCCGCCCAGCAGGTCGGCGATGGCCGGCGCGGTGCCCTTGTACGGCACGGGCGTCATCTCGATCTTCAGCGCGCTCTGGAACAGCAGGCCGCACAGGTGCGAGGCGGCGCCCAGGCCGGCATTGCCCAGGTTGATCTTGCCCTTGTTGGCATTGATCCAGGTCGTCAGTTCCTTGTAGTTGTTGGCGGGCAGGCCGGGCTTGCCGATGAGCGTCATCGGCACTTCATTGACCATGCCGAGGTATTCGAAGTCGTTCTCGACGTTGAACGGCAGCTTGCGGTACAGCGCCGGCATCGTCGACATGCCGATGTGGTTCAGCAGCAGCGTGTAGCCGTCGGGGTTGGCGCGCGCCACCTTGGCGGTGCCGATCGAGCTGCCGGCGCCGGCGGTGTTGTCCACGATGATCGTCGTGCCCAGCGTCTTCTGCAGCGATTCGGCCAGGTCGCGGGCCACGCGGTCGGTCGGGCCGCCGGCCGAGAAAGGCACCACCAGCGTCACGGGCTTGCCTGCGGGGAAATCCTGGGCGTGTGCGCCGACGGCGGCCGCGGCAATCGCCGCGAGGGCAAACAGTTTCTTCATGATGTCTCCGACGGAGTTTTTAAATGGAAAGGGTCGCGATCTTATCGGCTGACCGGGGGCTGACCCATACCGAATAGCCCTTAGGAATGTCACCGTTTTCGCCCCATGCTGGGGCATGATCACGCCCGTCCCGCGCACCCGCGCCGGGGTGACCACAACCACAAACAGGCCAGCCCGACGGGCGGCATCGAGGAGAAGAAACCAATGGATCCCTGGGTCTATCCGCGCGAGCGTTGGCTCGGCAAACTCACGCTCGTTCTGGGCCTGCTGGCCTGGACGCTGATCGTCGTCGGCACGCTGGGCATTGCGCTGCTGTACGTGCTGCTGGGCTTCATCGGCTACGTGTTCGCGCAGTCGGCGGTCATCGCCTGGATCAAAGGGACGGGCGTGAAGCTGTCGCCCCAGCAGCTGCCCGAGCTGCACGCGCGCTTCGTCGACTGCTGCACCCGCCTGGGCATCGCGCAGCCGCCCGAGGCCTACCTGCTGCACGGCGACGGCATGTTCAACGCCTTCGCCACGCGCTTCTTCGGCCGCAACTTCGTGGTGCTGCTGTCCGACGTGGTCGACGCCATGGAGGCGCAGCCCGACGGCATCCACTTCTACATGGGCCACGAGCTGGGCCACATCCGCCGCGGCCACCTCACGGGCCACATCTGGCGCGCGCCGGTGCTCTGGCTGCCGCTCCTGGGCGCGGCCTATGCGCGCGCCAAGGAATACACCTGCGACCTGCACGGCGCCGCCTGCTGCCGCGAGGTCGACTCCGCACCGCGCGCGCTGGTGGCGCTGGCCGCCGGCGCGCAGCAGTGGCGCAACGTGAACCTGCAGCGCTACGCCGCCCAGTCGGCCGGCAATCGCGGCTTCTGGGGCTCGTTCCACGAACTCATCGGCGGCTACCCCTGGCTCACCAAGCGCGTCGCGCGCGCCATCGACCCGGGCGCCAAGCTGCCCGAGCGCAACCCGGTGGCCTACCTGCTCGCGTTCTTCGTGCCGTATGCCGGCCGAGCCGGCGGCGGCGCGGCGGGTGTGCTGATCGTGGTGGCTGTCATCGGCGTCATGGCGGCTGCAGCCATCCCCGCCTACCAGGAGTACCAGACCCGCGCCGTCGTCGCGCAGGCCTGGTCCGAGGGCGCGCCGGTGCGCAACGCGCTCACGCGCCACTACGAGGAAAAGGCCGAGATCCCCGACTCCCTGGCCGCCGTCGGCCTGCCGGAGAACCTGCCCAACGGCGCGACCCTCACGCTCGACCCCGACAGCATGGTGGTGGAGGTGGCCACGCCCAAGGGCACGCTGCGCATGGAGCCGTCGTCGACCGACCGGGGCATTGCGTGGCATTGCAGCGCGGGTGACGGGTTGAAGGAGAAGGCGTTGCCGGCGAGCTGCAAGAAGTAGCCGGGCATTGGCCCTGATGACGTCCCCCGCTTCCATCGCACACGCGTGGCGCCTGCCGCGCGACTTCGCGCTCATCACCGTGGCGGTCGAAGCGGCCATCGTGGGGGTCCACTTCGGCAGGCAGTTGTGGCCCGGCTCGGGGCACGAGGGCTATGGCCTGGACGTGTGGGCGGGCATGGCGGCCAACCTCGCAATGTCCTGGGTGCTGGCGGCGGCACTGGCCTGGAGCCATGCGCGCCAGGCATTGGAGGTGCGCGGCGGTGCGCGCCTGGCGCAGCTGCGCGGCCCGCGTGTGCGCCATGCCGGGGCCTATCTCATCGTGCGGGTGCTGGACTACTTCGTGCTGAGCCCGTGGCTCTACGGGCTGGGGTTGCTCTACATGCCGGGCGGTCGGCTGGTGCAACTGGCGATGCTGGTGCTGAGCGTGTGGCTGGCAACCTGGCTTGCGCTGAGGCAGGGCACTCAGGCATCGGCCGCGTCGTTCGATGCGGGCGATGCCGACGCCGTGGCGCCCGCGAGCGCATCGCCGGGTCGCGCCACGGTAGCGCTGTTGATCGCCGCCGTGTCCGCGTCGATCCAGATTTGGTGCGCGATGGTCACGGACCCGTGGCACGAGGCCATGAGGACCATGGACCGCGTGGCGCCCTTCCTGAGCTGGGTCGCGCCGCCGTTGTTGGTCTTTGCTCTGGCGTTCTGGGGCGCGTGGCTCGGCATCGGCCGTGGCCCGCTCCCCACACGGGTCCGGCCCTTCCGGGCCGTGGCCGCGTCGGTGCTGGCCTTTGTGCTGGTGCTGGCGGGCTGCGCTGCCGTCATCCTCGCGGGACTGGGGTTGCTGGAGCCGTCCCAGACCAGCATGGCCGGTGTCGGCGACCTGGTCATCCTGCTGGCCGCGCTCGTACCGCTCTACCCCTTACTGACCGTGCTGCTCACGCGCTTCATCACGCGCCGCCTGTACCGCCCCTACTTGTAGCTGCGCGCGTCCTCGATCACCTTGCCGTCGTTCGGCAGGCTGCCCGGCGCCACCAGTTCGATGGTGCCGCGCAGCTTGGTCACTTCGCGCACCGCGTCGGCAATGCGTGCGTCGAGCCCGGCCGGGGCGCCGGCGCATTCGAGCTTGAAGGTCATCTGGTCGTCGCCCATCTCGCCCGACACCACGAGCCGCGCGCGCACGATCTCGGGAAAGCGCCGCACGACCTCGGCGACCTGCGAGGGGTGCACGAACATGCCACGCACCTTGGTGGTCTGGTCGGCGCGGCCGAGCCAGCCCTTGATGCGCTTGTTGGTGCGGCCCGTGGGGCAGGTGCCCGCGAGCACGGCCGAGAGGTCGCCGGTGCCGAAGCGCACCAGCGGGTAGTCGGGGTTGAAGGTGGTGACGACGATCTCGCCCACCTCGCCGTCGGGCACCGGGTCGCCGGTGCCGGGGCGCACGATCTCGACCAGCACGCCCTCGTCGATCACCAGGCCCTGGCGCGCGCTGGTTTCATAAGCGATGAGGCCCAGGTCGGCGGTCGCGTAGCACTGGATGCCCTGCACGCCGTGCGCGGCGATCCAGTCGTGCAGGCTGGGCGGAAAGGCCTCGCCGGACACCAGCGCCTTGGTGAACCACGGCAGCTTCTGGCCCTTTTCTTCGGCCTTCTCCAGCAGGATCTTCAGGAAGCTCGGCGTGCCCGCGTAGCCGTCGGGCTTGAGGTCGACGATGGCTTCGAGCTGCTGCTCGGTCTGGCCCGTGCCGCCCGCGAAGATGGTGCAGCCCATGGCATGCGCGCCGCTCTCCATGATGGAGCCGGCCGGCGTCATGTGGTAGCTGAAGCTGTTGTGGATCAGCTCGCCGCTGCGAAAGCCCGCCGCATGCAGCGCCCGCGCGGTGCGCCAGTAGTCGCGCGCCTCGCCCTCGGGTTCGTAGATGGTGCCGGGGCTCGCGAAGATGCGCGGCATGCGCGGCCCGCGCACGATCGACGCAAAGCCGCCGAAGGGGTCGTCGGCGCGGCGCGCCTTCTGCAGCTCGAGCAGTTCCGACTTGCGCGTGACGGGCAGCTTGGCGAGGGCCTCGCGCGAGGTGACGTCGGCGGGCTTCACGCCGTCGAGGATCTTCGTGAAGGCGGACGTTGCAGTCTGTGCCTGGGCGATCTGCCGGGGCAGCGCGGCCAGCAGGTCACGTTCGCGTTCGGCGGGGTCGCGGATTTCCAGTTGGTCGTAGTGGTCGTTCATGTCCGTACCCTTCGTCTATCGATTCGGTCGCTCTGGGGTGGGTACTTCAGGCCAACCAGCGCTTGCGGCGCTTGTAGCTCTTCACGTCACGGAAGCTCTTGCGGTCTGCGCCGCCCACGCCGAGGTAGAACTCTTTCACGTCCTCGTTCTCGCGCAGGCTCTTGGCCTCGCCGTCCATCACGATGCGGCCGTTCTCCAGGATGTAGCCGTAGTCGGCATAGCGCAGCGCCATGTTGGTGTTCTGCTCGGCCAGCAGGAAGGTCACTTTTTCCTTGGTGTTCAGGTCTTTGACGATCTCGAACACCTCTTCCACGATCTGCGGCGCCAGGCCCATCGAGGGCTCGTCCAGCAGCACCATGGTCGGGTTGGCCATCAGCGCGCGGCCGATGGCGCACATCTGCTGCTCGCCGCCCGAGGTGTAGGCCGCCTGCGAGGTGCGGCGCGTCTTCAGGCGCGGGAAATACGCGTAGACCTTCTCCAGCGTCTCCTGCACCGCGGCCTTGCCGTCGGTGCGCGTGTAGGCGCCGGTCATCAGGTTCTCTTCGATGGTCAGGTGGGCGAAGCAGTGGCGGCCTTCCATCACCTGGATCAGCCCGCGCTTGACCAGCTCGGCCGGCGACAGCGCCTCGATGCGCTCGCCGCGCAGCTCGATGGTGCCCTTGGTCACGGCGCCGCGTTCGCCCGCGAGCAGGTTGCTCACGGCGCGCAGCGTGGTCGTCTTGCCGGCGCCGTTGCCGCCGAGCAGCGCCACGATGCCGCTTTCGGGCACGGTCAGCGACACGCCCTTGAGCACGAGGATCACGTGGTTGTAGATGACCTCGATGCCGTTGACGTTGAGAAGGATCTTGGGTTCGCTCATGGTGTGGTCCGAAGCATTCGCAAGAACGGCACATCGCCGTCCTTGCGAATGGCGGCTCTTGCGAGCCGCCACGGCACTCAGTGCATCAGGATTGGCAGTCGGCTGCTTCGCGGCGGGTGAGCTTCTTCTCGCCCGCGTACTTGTCGGCCGCCGCCTTCACCATCGGCTTGATGATCTGGCTGTCGGCCTCGTACCAGTCGGACATGCCGCCCCACTTGGCGCCGTCCCAGGTATGGACGCGCGCCCAGGTCGAGCCCATGTGGTCCTGGCACGAGGTGCTCACCGGACGCATCACGCCCGAGAAGCCGAGGGCGTCGAGCTTCTTCTGGTCGAGCGCGAGGTTTTCCATGCCCCAGCGCACCTGCTCGCCGGTCATGACCTTGCCCTTGCCGAAGCGCTCCTGCGCACGACGCACGGCCTCGATGGTCAGCATCTGGATGATCACGCCGCGCGTGTAGAGCACCGAGCCCACTTCGTCCTTCGGACCCGTGCCCTGGCCCTTGTCATGCACCTGCTTGAGGATGTCCTGGATCACCTTCGGCTGCGTGCCCGAGGTGTTCAGCG
The DNA here is from genome assembly GCF_059416405.1 of Variovorax sp. GW821-FHT09D04. Classification (NCBI taxonomy): domain Bacteria; kingdom Pseudomonadati; phylum Pseudomonadota; class Betaproteobacteria; order Burkholderiales; family Comamonadaceae; genus Variovorax; species Variovorax sp. GW821-FHT09D04. The sequence continues at coordinate 288,578 of NZ_JBWKPA010000002.1, read as the reverse complement.
CCAGCGCGTTGTAGCCCTTGGCGTTGGCGCCCACGTCCTTCACGTCGGGTTCGGCGCCGGCCCACCACACGCCGTACATCTTCTCGCGCGGGTAGCCCGTGGCCACGGCTTCCTTCAGGGCGGTGGAGTTCATCACGCCCCAGCCCCACAGCAGCACGAAGTCAGGACGCGACTGGCGCACCTGCAGCCAGGCCGACTTCTGTTCCACGCCCGGTGCGGTCACGGGGATCAGCGACAGCTCGAAGCCGTTCTGCTTGGCGCGCTCCTGCAGCAGCGGGATCGGTTCCTTGCCGAATGGCGAGTCGTGGTACACGAGGGCGATCTTCTTGCCCTTGAGCTTGTCCATGCCGCCTTCTTTTTTGCCGATGTGCTGGATCAGGATGTCGGCCGCGGTCCAGTAGGAGCCCATGAGCGGGAAGTTCCACTTGAACACGCCGCCGTCCTGCGAGGCCGACAGGCCGTAGCCCAGCGTGATGAGCGGGATCTTGTCGGTGGGCACCTTGTCGGTCAGCGCGAAGGTGATGCCGGTGGCCTGCGGGTCGAACAGCGTCACGCCCGGGCGGCCCTTCAGGCGCTCGTAGCATTCCACGCCCTTGTCGGTGGCGTAGCCGGTTTCGCATTCCTCGTACGTGATCTTCACGCCGTTGATGCCACCGGTGGCGTTGATGTACTTGATGTAGTCCTGCTTGCCGTTGGCCCAGGGCGTGCCGTTGGGCGCGTAGGGGCCGGTGCGGTACACCAGCAGCGGGAAGAACTGTTCCTTGGCCTGGGCCTGCGCGAGCGAAGGCGCGAAGGCCGCGCCGAGGGTGCTGGCCACCAGGGCGGCGGTCAGAGCGAGCGATTTCAGTGTCATGCCTGTCTCCTTTTGTGGGCACCTCGGTGCCGGGTTTTTACGAACGAACAACAACGAACCAGAACCTGTCAGTGCGGGAAGGGCCACAGCCGCAGCTTTTCCTTGGCCGTGGACCACAGCCGCGCCAGGCCGTGGGGCTCGACGATCAGGAAGAACACGATCAGCGCGCCGAAGATCATGGTCTCCAGGTGCGAGGCCAATGCGGTCGAGATCGAGAAGCCCAACCACCCCGGCAGCTGGTTCAGGAAGAGCGGCAGCAGCACGATGAAGGCGGCGCCGAAGAAGCTGCCCATGATCGAACCGAGCCCGCCGATGATCACCATGAACAGCAGTTGGAACGAACGGTCGATGCTGAACGCCGCCGGCTCCCAGGCACCGAGGTGAATGAAGCCCCACAGCGCGCCGGCCACGCCGACGATGAAGCTGCTCACCGCGAAGGCCGTGAGCTTGGCGTACACCGGGCGGATGCCGATCACCGCGGCGGCCACGTCCATGTCGCGCATCGCCATCCATTCGCGGCCGATGGCGCTGCGCACGAGGTTCTTGGCGAGCAGTGCGAACACCACCACGAAGATCAGGCAGAACAGATACTTCTGCACCGGCGACTCGATCGGCACGCCGAACACGTTCAGGCCCGCCACGCTCACCGAGCCCGAGGACGAGTTGTTGGTGAACCACTGGATGCGCAGGAACGCCCAGTCGGTGAAGAACTGCGCGGCCAGCGTGGCCACAGCGAGGTACAGGCCCTTGATGCGCAGGCTCGGAATGCCGAACAGCACGCCGATCACCGTGGCGCACAGCCCGCCCAGCAGCAGCGAGGCGATGAGCGGCATGCCGTCGATGCGCACCTGGAAGTTGTAGGCCGCATACGCGCCCACCGCCATGAAGGCGCCGGTGCCCAGCGAAATCTGGCCGCAATAGCCGACCAGGATGTTCAGGCCCAGCGCCGCCAGCGACAGGATCAAAAAGGGCGTGAGGATGGCGCGCATCCAGTAGTCGGACACGCCCATCGGCACCACGACGAACGCCACGAGCAGCAGCACCAGGATCGCCAGGCGGTCCTGCGCGATCGGGAAGATCTGTTGGTCGGCGCGGTAGCTCGACTTGAACTGGCCGTTTTCTCTGTAGAACATTCTCAGACCCGATCGATGATTTTTTCGCCGAACAGGCCTTGCGGGCGAACCAGCAGGAAGACCAGTGCCAGCACGTAGGCAAACCAGATCTCGATGCCGCCACCGAGCATGGGGCCGAGATAGATTTCAGACAGCTTCTCGCCGACACCGATCAACAGGCCGCCGATGATGGCGCCGGGGATCGAGGTCAGCCCGCCGAGGATCACCACCGGCAGCGCCTTCAGCGCCACCAGCGAGAGCGAGAACTGCACGCCGAGCTTGGAGCCCCAGATGATCCCGGCCACCAGCGCCGAGAAACCGGCCACCGACCACACGATCACCCAGATGCGCGACAGCGGAATGCCGATCGATTGCGCGGCCTGGTGGTCGTCGGCCACCGCGCGCAGCGCCCGGCCCGTGGCGGTCTTCTGGAAGAAGATCGCCAGCACCACCACCAGCGCGGCGGACACCAGCGCGGCGATCAGGTCTTCCTGGCTCAGCAGCAGGCCGCCCTGGAAGGTGCCTTCGAGCACCATCAGCGGCTCCTTGGGCATGCCCACGTCGATCTTGTAGATGTCGTTGCCGAAGATCGTCTGGCCCACGCCGTCGAGAAAGTAGGCGATGCCCAGCGTGGCCATCAGCAGCGTGATGCCTTCCTGGTTCACCAGCTTGCTCAGCGCCAGCCGTTCGATGAGCCAGGCCACCACGATCATCACGGCCATGGCCGCGATGAAGGCCAGGATGTTCGCGAGGATCTGGCTCTGGAAGCCGAACCACTGCGGGAACCACTCGGCAAAGCGCGCCATGGCCAGCGCCGCGAACAGCACCATCGCGCCCTGCGCGAAGTTGAAGACGCCCGAGGCCTTGTAGATCAGCACGAAGCCGATCGCGATCAGCGAATACAGCATGCCGACCATGAGGCCGCCGAAAAGGGTTTCGAGGAAAAATCCCATGGTCAATGCTCCACGCCGAGGTATGCCCGGATCACGTCTTCGTTGTTCCGAACTTCATCCGGCGTGCCGTCGCCGATCTTCTTGCCGTAGTCCAGCACCACCACGCGGTCGGAGATGTCCATCACCACGCCCATGTCGTGCTCGATGAGCACGATGGTCGCGCCGAACTCGTCGTTCACGTCGAGGATGAAGCGGCTCATGTCCTGCTTCTCTTCGACGTTCATGCCGGCCATGGGTTCGTCCAGCAGCAGCACCTGCGGCTCCATCGCCAGCGCGCGGCCGAGGTCGACGCGCTTTTGCAGGCCGTAGGGCAGGCGGCCCACCGGCGTCTTGCGGTGCGCCTGGATTTCCAGGAAGTCGATGATGTGCTCGACGAACTCGCGGTGCTGCAGCTCTTCGCGTTCGGCCGGGCCCCAGCGCAGCGCCTGTGCGAACAGGCCGCTCTTCATCTTGAGGTTGCGCCCGGTCATGATGTTGTCGAGCACGCTCATGCCCTTGAACAGCGCCAGGTTCTGGAAGGTGCGCGCCACGCCCATCTCGGCCACCTGGCGCGAGTTCATGTGCTTGAAGGTCTGGCCGCGGAAGGTGATGGAGCCCTGCTGCGGCCAGTACACGCCGTTGATGCAGTTCAGCATCGAGCTCTTGCCCGCGCCGTTGGGGCCGATGATGGCCCGCACCTCGTGCTCGCGCACGTTGAAGCTGATGTCGGTCAGCGCCTTCACGCCGCCGAAGCTCAGCGAGATGTTCTGGACGTCGAGGATGACGTCGCCAATTTTCCGATTGCTCATGCGGCGGCCTTCACGATGGGGAAGGTCTTGGCGTCGTTGATCTTCAGCGTGGCGCTGACAACCCCCGTGCGTCCGTCCTCGAACTTGACCTGGGTCTCGATGTACTGCGCGGTCTTGCCGCCGTACAGCGCATCGACCAGCACGGCGTATTTCTCGGCGATGAAGCCGCGGCGCACCTTGCGCGTGCGGGTCAGCTCGTCGTCGTCGGGGTCGAGCTCCTTGTGCAGCACGAGGAAGCGCGCGATTTGCGTCTCGCCCATGCCGTCCTCGGCCGCGAGGTCGGCGTTGACCTTGGCGATGCACTCGGCCACCAGCGTCAGCACCTCGGGCTTGCCGGCCAGGTCCACATAGCCGCCGTAGGCCAGGCCGCGGCGCTCGGCCCAATTGCCGACCGCCTCGAAGTCGATGTTGATGAAGGCGCAGACCTCGTCGCGGCCGTTGCCGAAGCACACGGCCTCCTTGATCTGCGGGAAGAACTTGAGCTTGTTCTCGATGTAGTTGGGCGCAAAGATCGCGCCGCCCACGAGCCGGCCCACGTCCTTGGCGCGGTCGATGATGCGCAGGTGGCCTTCGCTGTCGAGCACGCCCGCGTCGCCGGTGTGGAAGTAGCCGTTGGCATCGAGCACCTCGGCGGTGGCGTCGGGGCGCTTGTAGTACTCCTTGAGCACCGACACGCCGCGCACCAGCACTTCGCCGTCTTCCGCAATCTTCAGTTCGATGCCTGGCGCCGCCGTGCCCACGGTCTGCAGCTTGACCTTGCCGTCCTGCTGCAGGCACACGTAGGCGCAGGTCTCGGTCTGGCCGTAGAACTGCTTCAAGTTCACGCCGATGGAGCGGTAGAAGCGGAACAGGTCGGGCCCGATGGCCGCGCCGGCCGTGTAGGCCACGCGGATGCGGCTCATGCCCAGCACGTTGCGCAGCGGGCCGTAGATGAGCAGGTTGCCCAGGCTGTACATGACGCGGTCGCCGGTGCTCACGGGCGCGCCGTTGAGGATGTCGGCGCCCACGCGCTGTGCCAGCGCCATGAACTTCGCGTACAGCCAGCGCTTGGGCGCGGCCGCGTCTTCCATGCGGATCGACACGGCCGTGAGCAAGCCCTCGAAGGTGCGCGGCGGGCCGAAGTAGTAGCTCGGGCCGATCTCGCGCATGTCGTTCATCACCGTCTCGGCCGACTCGGGGCAGTTGAGCGTGAAGCCGCCCACCAGCCACTGCGCCACCGAGAACAGGTGGTCGCCCACCCAGGCCATCGGCAGGTAGCTCATGATGTTGTCGCCGGGGCCGAGCTTGTCGGTCTCGACGCCGCCGCGCCCCGCCGCGATGAAGCTGGCGTGCGTCTGGCACACGCCCTTGGGGCGGCCGGTGGTGCCCGAGGTGTAGAGGATCACGCCGACGTCGGACGCCTCGCCGCTGGCCACGGCGCGGTCGTAGTAGCCGGCGTTGGCCTTGTCGAAGGCCCGGCCCAGCTCGCGCAGCTGCTCGTAGCTCATGAGCCCCGGCTGCTCGTAATGGCGCAGGCCCTTGGGGTCGTCGTAGATGATGTGGCGGATGCCCTGCTGCTGGCCCTCCTGGCCTTGCTGCAGCTCGCGGCATTCGAGCAGCTTGTCGACCTGCTCCTGGTCTTCGACGATCACGAACTCGATGCTCGCGTCGTTCAGCATGAAGACCATCTCGCTGGCGACCGCGTCCTGGTACAGCGGCACGGGCACGCCGCGCAGGCTTTGCGCGGCGAGCACGGCCATGTACAAGTGCGGCCGGTTGGCGCCGACGATCGCAAGGTTGTCGAAGGCCTTGAAGCCAAGGCTTGCCAGACCGCAGGCCATCTCGCGCACTTCCTGCGCCACGGCGTTCCAGGTCCAGGTTTGCCAGATGCCAAGGTCTTTTTCGCGCACGGCGGGAGCCTCGGGACGGGCCTCGGCATGCGCGAGCAGCAGACGGGGGAAGGTGGGGGCGGTGGTTTGCACAGTGGCCGGATCGTAGGTCCCACTTTGACGCCCGGTTGTCGTTCCAACGACAATCCTAGGGACACTACTCCCCGGAGTTTCCCGATGCCTCCTGGCAACCTCAACCCACAGAACGTGCTCGGCGGTTCCATCAAGGACCGCGTGCGCCCCGCCAATGCGACCGAGCTCGACGGTATTCCGTGGCTGCCCACGCTCACGCCCGCCGAGCGCCGCCGCGCCGAGGCCACGCTCGTGGTGGGCGAGGCCGAGCCCGGCGACCTGGTGTGCCGCGTCGGGCGTTCGCCCACCTACTGGTTCGGCGTGGTCGAGGGGTTGCTGAAGATGAGCAACGACAACGCCGACGGCGGCTCGGTCACCTACACCGGCGTGCCGCCCGGCGGCTGGTTCGGCGAGGGCACGGTGATGAAGCGCGAGCCCTACCGCTACAACATCCAGGCGCTGCGCCGCAGCCTCGTGGCGGGGCTGCCGATCGAGAGCTTCCACTGGCTGCTGGACCACTCCATCGGCTTCAACCGCTTCGTGATGAACCAGCTCAACGAGCGGCTGGGCCAGTTCATCGCGGCGCTGGAGATCGACCGCCTGAACAACCCCGACGCGCGCGTGGCGCGCAACCTGGTGTCGCTGTTCAACCCGGTGCTGTACCCCGGCGTGGGCGAGGTCTTGCGCATCACGCAGCAGGAACTGGCGTACCTTGTCGGCCTGTCGCGCCAGCGCGTGAACGAGGCGCTCAATGCGCTGTCGGCGCAGGGGCTGATCCGCGTGGAGTACGGTGGCCTGCGCGTGCTCGACCTGCCCGGCCTGCGCGCCACCGCGATGTCCAGCCGCAAGAACAACAGCACCTCGACCTGAAAGAAGAAAAGACCATGGCCCTTTCCGACCACCTGCAGATCGTGCCCGCCGACGCACAGGCGAGCTTTCTGCCGCCCCAGCAGCAACAGGCCACGCAGGCCCGCAACGAGGAAGACGACGGCCCGACGCTGGAAGAAGCCATCGACCGCGCCGAAGCCTTGGGCGAACAGATCGACGCGCTCAACGAGATCCTGGCGCGCCCGCTGAAAGACATCCTCGCGGACCGCGAAAAGTCCGAAGAGGCCGCACTGGCCTGGGACCGTTTCGGCGCGATGTGGATGCTGTCGCAGCGCGCCATGCGCCGTGTCGCGCTCGACCTGGCGGCGCAGCTCGGCGTGAGCGAGGAAGAGGTCGTGGCCCGCGCCATGGCGAACGCCAATGCGGTGCTCAACGGCGCGGACGAAGTCGACCTCGGCGGCTCCATCGCACCGGCACAGCTGCAGCACATCGCCCGTCACCGCAACTTCCTGCGCGCCCAGTTCCGCACCGGCTGACGCGCGCGGCCTTTCGATATCCCTTAGCCTTGCGGCCTTCTCCTGCTCCCACACACCCATGACCACCTCCGCTTCTTCCCACCTCACCGTCATCACCGGCGCCTCGCGCGGCCTGGGCCGCGCCATGGCCGAACAGCTGCTGCAGGCCGGCCACACGGTGCTCGGCATCGCGCGCAAGTCCTCGCCCGAACTCGCCGAAGCCCCCAAGGCCGGCGGCGCCGAACTGACGCAATGGGAGCAGGACCTGTCCGACCCGGTGGCCGCCGCGGCGCGCCTGTCGGACTGGCTGCGTACGCTGGACGGCCAGCGCTTCGACAGCGTCACGCTCATCAACAACGCCGGCACCGTCGGCAACCCCGCGCCGCTGTCGCGCGCCGTGCCGGCCGAACTGGCGCAGGCGCTGCGCATCGGGCTCGAAGCGCCGATGCTGCTCACGGCCGCTTTCCTCGGCGGCACGCGCGAATGGCGCGGCGCGCGCAAGGTGCTGAACATCTCGTCGGGCCTGGGCCGCAACGCCCTGGGCAGCCAGGCGCCGTACTGCGCGGCCAAGGCCGGCATGGACCATTTCTCGCGCGCCGTGGCGCTCGAGGAGGTGCATGCACCGAACGGCGCACGCATCGTGTCGCTGGCGCCCGGCATCATCGACACCGACATGCAGGTGCAGCTGCGCGGCGCTTCGGCCGAACAGTTCCCGGACCGCACGCGTTTCGTGAGCATGAAGGAAGAAGGCCGGCTCGACAGCCCCCAGAGCGCCGCGGCCAAGGTGCTCGCCTACCTGGCGCGCGCGGACTTCGGCAGCAACCCCGTGGCCGACGTGCGCGACCCGGCCTGAACACGGCGACCACATCATGGCCACCGCAAAGTCCATCGACACCGTCGAATACAAGCTCTTCCCATCGCCGAGGAACGTGCACCGCATCGTCTTCGAGCACCAGGTGTTCGTGCCGTACCCGTACGCGCTGATCGTGATGGACGAGTTCTATTTCAAGGGCCGCTACAGCCTGTTCTCGGCCTGCCGCATGAGCGACGGGAAGATGGGGCAGGTGGCGACGTTCGAGGATGCGGCGGACGTCGAGATCTTCAACGCCAAGTTCGTGCCTGATTGAGCTCGCCCCCAGGCTTCGCGCACTTCGTGTCGCTTCGCCAACCCCCTGCCGGGGGCAACACCAGCGGCCCGGCAAAGCCGGTTCCGCGGTGTTCCTGCTGAAAACCCCTCTTACTCGATCGTCGCGCCCGAGGCCTGCACGATCCCCTTCCACTTCTCGTAGTCGGTCTTCAGCAGCGCGCCGAACTGCTCCGGCGTCATGCTTTGCGGCTCGGCGCCCTGGGCAATGATGGCCGCCTTCATTTCGGGCGTGGCCAGCAGCTTGTTGATCGCCGCGTTCAGCGTGGCGACCACGTCCTTGGGCGTGCCGGCCGGCACGAAGACGCCGTACCAGGTGCTCACGTCGAAGTCCTTGTAGCCCAGCTCGGCCACGGTGGGCGTGTCGGGCAGCGAGGTGCTGCGCTTGGCGGAGGTGACGGCCAGCGGGCGCAGCTTGCCGGCCTTGATCTGCGCCATGGCCGAGGGCACCGACGACACCATCAGGTCGACGTTGCCCGCGAGCACGTCCATCATGGCCGCGTTGGAGCCCTTGTAGGGCACGTGGCGCATCTTGATCTTGGCCGCGCCGTTGAAGATCTCGCCGGCCAGGTGGATGGTGGTGCCGTTGCCCGGCGAGCCGTAGGTGATGGTGTCGGGCGCGGCGCGCGCGGCCTTCACCACGTCGTCCAGCGTCTTGAACTTGGAGTTGGCCTGCGTGACGATCACCACGGGCGTGTAGGCCACGTGGGCCACGGCCGTGAGGTCCTTCACCGGGTTGTAGCTCAGGCTCTTGTAGAGCCAGGGCGCGACGACCATGTTGTCCTTCTGGCCCATCACGATGTCGTAGCCCGTGGGCGTGGCGCGCGCGGCCTCGGCGATGCCGATGGTGCCGCCGGCGCCCGCGCGGTTGTCGGGCACCACGGTCCAGTGGTTGGCCTCGGTGAGCTTCTGCGCGACCAGGCGCGCCAGGATGTCGGTGCCGCCGCCGGGCGGGAAGGGCACGACCATGCGGATGGGCTTGGCGGGGTAGGCGGCGGTCTGGGCGTGGGCCGGGGCGGTGGCCGCCACGGCGGTGAAGGCCAGCGCGAAGGCCAGCGGACGGAGGAAGTTCGATGGGGTCATGGGGGCATTGTCTCGTTCTGGGGGCAAGGGGGATGCAGTCTGCCGGAAGTGCCGATGCAGGGTTTTCGCGGTTCGCGATGGCCCTCGTCTCGGCTGGCGGGGGCAGAACGCGGGGCGGTGCGTACTTTCGGACGCCTTGACATGCCGCGAGGCGAGTCGAATACTCCACCAAATGGTTGAGTATTTCTGGCTCGCCCGGCGCTCGGCGGCTTCCGGGCGCCCATCCTCTTTGCAGGAGGCACCCATGCTCGGACACATCAATGCAGTGGCCAACCTGGCGGTGAAAGACCTCGCCGTGGCCCGACGCTTCTACGAAGACACGCTCGGCCTCGCGCAGGTCGATGCCGAAGGCGACGAGGTCGTCGTCTACCGCAGCGGCAACACGCGGCTCAACGTCTACCGCTCGGCCTTCGCGGGCACCAACCAGGCCACGGCCGTGACCTGGTCGGTCGATGGCGACATCGAGCGCCTCGTGGCCGCGCTCAAGGCCAAGGGCGTGCGCTTCGAGCACTACGACATGCCCGACACCACGCTCGCGGGCGACATCCACGTCATGGGCGACATGAAGGTCGCGTGGTTCAAGGACCCGGACGGGAACATCCTGAACCTCACCAACGTCTGAGGGGCCCCTGTCCATCCGGCATCCCCCGTTTGGGGGAAGCCAAGGGCGACGCGCTGCGGACAATTCCTCCTGCCATGCACCGGCCTGGCATGGAGGAGTCACCACATGAGCGCACCGCCGCCCGAGCAGTCAACGCCTGAACCACCCGCGCGCCCCGAGCGCGTCGCGGTCATCGCCATCCACGGCGTGGCCGACCAGAAGGCCGGCGACACGGCCCGCGCCATTGCCTCGCTGATGCTCAACCACCCCGGCCCCGGCGCCACCTACCGCCAGGCCGATTGCGACAGCCACCTCCTGCCGGTGCCGCCGCTGACCTCGATGGTGCAGCAGCGCACGGGGCATCAGGACAAGACCGAGAAGGCCGCCACGGAAGGCGGCGCTGCGCAGAAGGCCTACGTGCCGCCCGTGCGCAAGGCGATGCGGCAATCGAAGACCTCGGACTTCAGCGCCGACGACTGGATCTCGACCGCCGAGGCCGACGACGCGGGCGTGGTGCGCGCCGCCAAGGGACGCGGGCCGCTCACGCCGCGCGAGCTGAAGAAGAGCAACCCCGACATCGCCTTCAGCGACTACCTGCTGTTCAAGTCGCAGCGCGCCGAGCCCGACCACGAGGCCTACGAGGCCACGCGCGTGCGCATGACGCGCGACGCCACCGATGCGAACGGGCAGCCGGTGCAGCAGCGTATCGACGTGCACGAGATGTACTGGGCCGACCTGTCGCGCCTGCCGGGTTCGGTGGCGCGCATCGTCGCCGAGCTGTTCACCATCGTGTTCCGCCTCTCGCAGCTGGGCCGCGACGCGGTGGACCGCGCCGCCGAGGCGGCCGGCGTGAACAGGAAGCCCCGCCCGCCCGGCGCGCGGCGCTGGGCCTGCCTGGCGTCGCTGCAGACCGCGCTCGACTGGGCCTTTGCCAACCTGCTGGCGAACCTCTTCCTGCAGCTGCTGCTGGTCGGGCTGGTGATCGCGGGGCTTGGCGGGCTGGCGCGGGTCGAGCCCGCGCCCCATGCGTTGTCGCTCACCGAACTGCTGCGCCGGGTGCTGGCCGTGGCCGTGCCGGTGCTGGCGATCTGGTGGTACTGCTACCAGGCGCGCACCCAGGCTTCCTCGCGGATCGTGGTGGGCCTGTACGCGCTCCTGGCGGGCTGGCTGCTGTGGGCGTTGGTGCCCGCGCACTGGGTGGTCGGCGTGGCCTGGCTGGCGCTGCTCGCCGCGTTGGCCGACCGCGCCCTGCGCATCGCGCGCGACCGCTTTCCGGCGGCGCGCACCTGGGGGCTGGGGCTGATGGCGCTGACCGCGGCGGCGCTGTTGGTGCACGTGGCGATCAACGCCTCGGCCGCGGGCGCCACGGACGACCTGCGCCACTGGGTGCGCGCCGGCATGCGGGTGGTCGAGTACCTGCTGTTGGGCGTCGTGGCCTGGTGGGGCGTGGCCGGCGTGCTGCTCATCGCCTGGCTGCTCGCCGGGGAGACGGTGCCCGACCGCGGCGCCGCCGCGCGCGCCAGCATCGCCACGGGGCGGCTGGGGCTGTTCGTGTCGGTGGCGGCGTTCGTGGCGCTGTCGATGGTGTCGTGGGCCGTGCTGACGAACCTCGTGGAGCTCGGCGCGAAGGACGTCGACTACGCGCCGTTCTGGTTCGGCAAGGACGTCTACTGGGCCGACGGCGCGAACTTCCTGCACAGCCGCTACGAGAAGAGCACGCAGGCCTTCGCCTTGACGGCCGGCCTCACGCTGTCGCTGCTGGCCTACCTGGTGGCGGTGCTGGTGCCCAGCCTGTTCGCCGAGCTCAAGGTGGCCTTCGGCACCTCGCAGGGCCTGGGCCGCTGGCTCGGCGCGGGCTACCGGCGGCTGGACCGCTTCGTCGCCGTGCTGACCAGCGCCAGCGTGGTGGTCGCCTTCGCGGTGGCCCTGTTGCTGGTGCTCAAGCAGTGCAATGTCTCGGTCGGGGGGTGGATCGACGAGGCGGTGATCTGGGTGTCGGCGCTGTCGCAAAGCGGGCTCAAGCCGCTGATCTTCACCGCCGCCACGCTGGCCGCTTCCGTCTCGCTGCTCGGCGGTTTTCTCACGCGCACCGTGCCGGGCCTGCGCATGCCGCTCGACGTGGCGCTGGACGTCGACGGCCACTTCCGCGAGTTCCCGCGCCGCGCCATTCCGCGCGCGCGCATCTTCTCGCGCTACGTGTCGCTGCTGGAGCATGTGGCGGCGCAGGGCTACGACCGCATCGTGATCGTGGCGCACAGCCAGGGCACGGTGATCTCGACCGAGCTGCTGCGCTACCTGCAGTTCCGCGCCGCGCAGCAGGTCGATGCGCGGGTGACCGACCTTTGGGCGGCGCTCAACAAGAGCCGCTTGCTGCTGCTCACCGCCGGCTGCCCGCTGCGCCAGCTGTATGCGGCGCGCTTTCCGCACCTCTACGGCTGGGTGACGGCGGAAGACGCGAACGGCGGTGGGCCGAGCGCGGCCCAGGTCGGCGTGGCCCGCTGGGTCAACCTGTACACGGCGGGCGACTACGTCGGGCGCTGGCTCTGGGGCGCGGACGACAAACCCTACGAACAGGTGACGACGCCGCCGGCCTGGTGTGTCGCGGCCGAGCACGAGGCCTGCCTCGGCCTGGGCGCCCACACCCATTACTTCGATCTCGACCAGGCGCACGTGGCGCGCTGGATCGACTGGATGGTGACGGCGCGCCCATGAAAAAAGCCGGCCCGCAGGCCGGCTTTTCTTCATGCCGAAAGCGCGGGCTTCAGCCGAAGTTTTTGGCCGCGAAGTCCCAGTTCACCAGCTTGGCCAGGAAGGTCTCGACGAACTTCGGACGCAGGTTGCGGTAGTCGATGTAGTACGCGTGCTCCCACACGTCCACCGTCAGCAGCGCGGTGTCGGCGGTGGTCAGCGGCGTGCCGGCGGCGCCGGTGTTCACGATGTCCACCGAGCCGTCGGCCTTCTTCACCAGCCAGGTCCAGCCCGAGCCGAAGTTGCCCACGGCCGACTTCACGAAAGCTTCCTTGAAGGCGTCGTAGCTGCCCCACTTGGCATCGATGGCCTTGGCCAGCGCGCCGGTGGGGGTGCCGCCGCCCTGGGGCTTCATGCAGTTCCAGAAGAAGGTGTGGTTCCAGATCTGGGCGGCGTTGTTGTAGATGCCGCCGCTGGACTTCTTGACGATCTCTTCGAGCGTCATCGCTTCGAACTCGGTGCCCTTTTGCAGGTTGTTCAGGTTCACCACGTAGGCGTTGTGGTGCTTGCCGTGGTGGAACTCGAGCGTTTCCTTCGAATACTCGGGGGCCAGCGCGTCGATGGCGTACGGCAGCGGGGGAAGGGTGTGTTCCATGGGGGTCTTTCTTTCTAGTTGGTGGATAAAAACAAAAGGTGCCTCAGGCGCGGGCCTTGGGCACGATGCGGTAGGCGCAGCGCCGCGCGCCCGCGAGCACGTGCTCGACACGGCTCACGTCGGCCTCGGGCCCCAGCACCTCGTCGAAGAGCTGCAGTTCGCTGCGGCAAAAGCCGGTGCAGGCCTGCGCCGCGGTGCAGATGGGGCAGTGGTTCTCGATGAAGAGAAAGCCGTCGCCCTCGGCCCGGTACTCGGCCATGTAGCCCTCGCGGCTGCGGATGTCCGCGAGCCGTTCGAGCCGCGTCTCGAGATTGCGCGCGCCGCGCATGGCCTCGGTGTAGGTGGCGCGCATGGTGGCTTCGCGCGCGCCGATGAGCTGGTCCATGCCCTTTTCGCCGAACACGCTGATCACGGCGCTGATCATCTGCACCGTCATCTCGGCGTGCGTGTCGGGAAAGCGCTTGTGGCCCTCGCCGGTGAGCCGCCAGATCTGGGTGGGGCGGCCGCGGCCGCTGGAGCGGCTCTCGGCGTCCACCAGCCCTTCGGTCTCGAGCTTGGACATCTGCTGGCGCACCGCCTCGACCGTCACGTGCAGCACCTTGGCGATGTCGGGGATGCCGAGCGCGCCGCGGGTCTTCAGCGTGGAGAGGATGCGGTCTGCCGGCTGGTGCGGCATCCAGGTGGGCTTGGTGGCATCGGGGGCGGACATGGCGGCTTCGGTCGTGGGGGAAAACAGCGTCATTGTCAGGTGGTTGGGCCTCCCCTCGCATCCGTGGGCGCTTGCCAGCCTCCGCCCAGCGCTTTGTACAGCGCGACGAGGCTGGTGAACGAGGCCGTTTCAGCCTCGGCCACGGCATCCTGCGCGCGCAGCAGGGTGCGCTGCGCGTCGAGCACGCTCAGGTAGGGTGCGGCGCCTTCGCGGTAGCGCACTTCGGCCAGCTCGGCGGCGCGGCCGCTGCGGGCCGAGGCCTCCAGCAGCCGCTGCAGGCGCAGCTGGTTCTGGCCGTAGCCGGTGAGGGCGCTTTCGACGTCCTCGATGGCGCGCAGCACGGTCTGCTCGTAGACGGCGCGCTCGCCCTCGGCCCGGGCCTCGGCGCCGCGCAGGCGGGCCTTGACCGAACCCAGCCGCAGCGCAGGCCAGCTCACGCCGGGCGTGACGCTGAAGGCGCGGCTCGACGAACTGCCCAGGTCGGCACCGCGCAGCGCGATGAAGCCCAGGAAGCCGCCGATGTCGACGCGCGGGTACAGCTCGGCCGTGGCCGCGCCCACGTCGGCGGTGCTGGCGGCCAGGCCGCGCTCGGCGCGCAGCACGTCGGGTCGGCGGCGCAGCAGATCGCCCAGGTCGCCGATGGGCAGGCGCTTGTCGAGCACGCGCAGCGGGTGCGGCTGCAGCATGGGCGCCAGCTCGGGCGGGCGCAGGCCCGCCAGCACGGCGACACGGTGCGCGGCCTGGCGGCGCGTGGTCTCGAGCGCGGGCAGCTGGCTCTCGGTGCTGGCCAGGTTGGCCTGCGCGCTCGCCAGGTCGCCTTCGAGGCCGCGCCCGGTGCGCACCTGCGCCTCGGTCACGCGCAGGCTCTGGCGCAGGCTCTCGAGCGTGCGCTGCGTCACGGCCAGGCGCTGCTCGGCGCCGCGCATCTCGTAGTAGTTGCGCGCCAGTTCGGCCACGGCCACGATGCGCACCTGTTCGAGGTCGGCCGCGCTGGCCTGAGCGCGCGCGGTGGCGGCTTCGTCCAGGCGCTGCAGGCGGCCGAACAGGTCGATCTCCCAGCCGGCGTCGAAGCCGGCGCGGCTGCTTTGCGCCAGCGTGCGCGCATCGGCCGGCACGCCGTTGCCCTGCGCGATGCTGCGCGTCTTGCTGGCGCCCAGCGTCACCACGGGCAGGCGGTCGAGTTCGGCCTCGGTCTGCATCGCACGCGCTTCCAGCAGCCGCGCGTGGGCGATGCGGATGTCGTGGTTTCCGGCCAGCGCGCGTTCGATGAGCGCGTCGAGCTGCGGGTCGTCGAGCTGGCGCCACCAGTCGCGCTGCACCGCGTCGGGCGCGAACAGCGCGCGCTCGGGGGCGGCGATGGCCACCGGCGCATCGTTCGGCGCGGCGTACTTCGGCCCGACCGCGCAACCGGCCAGCACCAGCAGGCTGAGGGCGAACGGCGCGGCGTAGGAGAAGGGTCTTCTTGTCGTCATGGTCATGCTCCCGGTGTCTCAGACGGTGTCGCCCGCAGGCTCGCGCGCCACGAGCGCCTCGAGTTCGGCGGCGCGTTGCGAGCGGCCCACCGTGCGGTGGTCGCGCGCCAGCAGCGTGTACATGGTGGGCAGCACGAACAGCGTGAACAGCGTGCCCACCAGCATGCCGACCACGATCACCAGGCCGATGCTGAAGCGGCTGTTGGCGCCCGCGCCGCTGGCGAACAAGAGCGGCACCAGGCCCACCACCATCGCGGCCGTGGTCATCAAAATCGGGCGCAGCCGGATGCGCGCGGCCTGCTCGATGGCGGCGCGGCGCTCCAGGTTCAGGCGCTCCTGGATCTCGTTGGCAAACTCCACCATCAGGATGCCGTGCTTGCTGATGAGCCCGATCAGCGTCACCAGCCCGATCTGCGTGTAGATGTTGATGGTGGCAAAGCCCAGCGCCAGCGGCACCAGCGCGCCGCAGATCGACATCGGCACGCTGACCAGGATGATCAGCGGGTCGCGCAGGCTCTCGTACTGCGCGGCCAGCACCAGGTAGATCACCACGATCGCGAACACGAAGGCCATCACCAGGGCAGAGCCTTCCTGCGTGAACTGGCGTGCGTCCGACTGCCAGTCGTAGCTGAAGCCGGCCGGCAGCTTCTTCGCCTCTTCGCTGAGGAACGCCACGGCGTCGCCCATGGTCACGCCCGGCATCGGAATGGCCTGGAAGGTCGCGGCGTTGAGCTGGTTGAACTGCGTGAGTTTGTTGGGCCCCACGCTGGTCGACAGCTGCACCAGGTTGGCCAGCGGCACGGGCTGGCCGCTCGCGCTCTTCACGAAGTAGCGCGACAGGGCCTCGGCCGTGAGCCGCTGGTCGCGCGGCGACTGCGGAATCACGTCATACGAGCGCCCGTCCATGCCGAAGCGGTTGACGTAGTTCTCGCCCACCAGCACCGCCAGCGTGTCGCCGATGGCCTTCATGGTCACGCCCATGCTGTTGGCCTTGGCGCGGTCCACGCGCACTTCGGTCACCGGGTTGTTGAACTCCAGGTCGCTGTCGACCACGGCGAACTTGCCGCTCTCGCGCGCCGCCTTCTTCAGCGTTTCCATCGCCTCGAACACGCTGCGGTGGTCGCCCGCGCTGCGGATCACCATCTGCACCGGAAGCCCGCCGGTCGAACCGGGAAGCGACGGCAGCTGAAAGGCGAACACGCTGCTGCCCTCGACCTCGTTCATGCCGCCTTGCACGTCGCCCTGGATCTGGTCGGCGTTGCGCTGGCGAGCGTTCCAGTCGGACAGCTGCACGCCGCCGATGCTGTTGGAGACGCCGTCCGAGCCGTTGATGAGCCAGCGGCCGGTGTTCTCGGGCAGCTTGGCCAGCACCTCGTCCCACTTCTGGCCGAACTTCTCGACGTAGTCGATGTTGGCGTGCTGCGGCGACTTGATGACGGTCATCACCATGGCCTGGTCTTCGCCCGGCGCCAGCTCGCGCTGCGCCGCGTTGTACAAGAAGGGCAGGCTCACGAGCACGGCCGCCGCCAGCAGGCCCGTGACCCAGCGGTGGTGCAGCGACACGTCGAGCAGCCGGCCGTAGGCCGTGGCCAGCTTGTGGAAGAAGGCCTCGGCATAGCGCGCCATGCGGCCCGCCGTCGCGTCCTGCGGTAGCAGGAACGAACTCATCACCGGCGACAGCGTGAGCGCGATCACGCCCGACACCACCACCGCGCCCGCCAGCGTGAAGGCGAACTCCTTGAACAGCGAGCCCGTGAGTCCGCCCATGAGGCCGATGGGCGCGTACACCGCGGCCAGCGTGAGCGTCATCGCGATCACCGGGCCGGCCACTTCGCGTGCGCCGATCAGCGCGGCCTGCACGCGCGACTTGCCTTCCTCGATGTGGCGGTGCACGTTCTCCACCACCACGATCGCGTCGTCCACCACCAAGCCGATGGCCAGCACCATCGCCAGCAGCGTGAGCAGGTTGATGCTGAAGCCGAACAGCAGCATCAGCGCCGCGGCACCGAGCATCGACAAGGGAATCGTCACCACCGGAATGAGCACCGCACGCAGCGAGCCCAGGCACAGAAAGATCACCAGCACCACGATGGCGATGGCTTCGAGCAGCGTCTTCTGCACCTCGTCGATCGAGGCCTCGATGAAGCGCGCGAGTTCAAAAGGCAGCTGCACCTCCACGCCCGGCGGCAGGTTCTGCTTGATGCCGGGCAGCAGGTCGCGGATGCGCTTCACGATCACCAGCGGGTTGCCGTTGGGCGCGGCCTGCAGGCCGAGGTAGATGGCCTTGTCGCCGTCCATCGTCGCGCTGCTGTCGGCACTCGCCGCGCCGAGTTCCACCGTGGCCACGTCGCCCAGGCGCACGATGGCATCGCCGTCACGCTTGATGACCATGTCGCGGAACTCCGCCACGTTCACCAGGTCGGTGTTCACGCGGATGTTCGACACCACGTACAGGCCCTTCACCTGCCCGGGTGCGGCCTGCACGTTGTTCTGGCGCAGCGCGTCGGCCAGCTCGCCGGCCGAGATGCCGCGCGCGGCCATGCGGTTGGCATCGAGCCACACGCGCATCGCCAGCGTCTGCCCGCCCGACACCTCGACGCCCGAGACGCCCTCGATCGACGCGAACTGCGGCTGCACCACGCGCGAGAGGTAGTCGGTGAGCTGCGGCACGGGCATCGTCTTGCTCGAGAAGCCCACGTAGGCGACGGCCGTGGCCTCGCCCGACGACTTGAGGATCACGGGGTCGAAGGCCTCGGCCGGCAGCCGGTACTTCACCTGACTGACCTGCGCCATGGCCTGCGTGAGCGCCTGGTTGGCGTCGGCGTTGAGCTTCATGCGCACGCTGATCACGCTGCGGCCCAGTGTGGACGAGGACGAGAGGTAGTCGACGTTCTCGATGGTCGCCACCGCCTGCGCGATGGGCTGCGTGACGAAGCCCTGCATCAGCTCCGGCGAGGCGCCGGGGTACTGCGTGGTGATGGTGAGCGTGGTGCTCTCGGTGAGCGGGTACTGGCGCACCGGCAGGTCGCCCAGCGCACGCGCGCCGAGCAGCAGGATGAGCGTGCTCACCACCAGCGCCAGCACGGGCCGGCGCACGAAGAGGTCGGTGAACTTCATGACTTCGCGTCCTGCAGGGCCAGCGTGTCCTTCGCGGCCGGGGCCACGGCGGCGCCGTTGTACAGGCGCAGCTGGCCCGAGGTGACGACCTGCTCGCCGGCCTTCAGGCCCTGCTCGACGACGACCAGGCCGTCTTGCCGCTCGCCGGTCTTCACGAACACCTGCTGCACCGAGAAGCCGTCGCCCTTGTCGCCAGCGCGCACCACGAACACCGAGTCGCCGTGCGTGCTGTAGGTGATGGCGGTTTCAGGCACCGCGATGGCGTCGGCGCGCGCGGGCAGCGCCACCTTGGCGTTGACGTACATGCCGGGCGTGAGCGCGCCGTCGGCGTTGTCGACCGTGGCCTGCAGCCGCACGGTGCGCGTGTCGCTGCCGATCATGGGCTCGATGGCGCTGAGCTTGGCGGGGAACACGCGGCCCGGGTAGGCATCGACCGCGAGCGCCACCGCCTGGTTGCGCCGCAGCGCCGGCAGCGCGTTCTCGGGCAGCGTGAGGTTGGCGAACAGCGTGCGCGCATCGGTGAGCGACACCAGCGCATCGCCGGCGCGCACGAACTGGCCGAGGTTGACCTTGCGGATGCCCAGCACGCCGTCGAACGGCGCCCGGATGTGCTTCTGCTCGATGAGCGCCTGCACGCGGCGCAGCTCGCCGCCGGCCTGGTCGAAGGCGGCTTGCGCCTGTTCCATCTGCTCCTGGGTGGCCGCCTGCTGCGGCAGCAGGCGGCGCGTGCGCTCGAGCAGGGCCCTGGCATTGGCCTGCTGGGCGCGCAAGCGTTCGAGGTCGCCCTGTTCGGGCGCGTCGTTCAGCTGCACCAGCAGCTGGCCGGCACGCACCTGCGCGCCCGGCGTGAAAAGGATCTTCGCGACCCGTCCCTCCACCTCGGCCGGCACCTCGACCTGCCGGTTGGCCTCCAGCGTGCCGATGCCGCCGAGAAAGCGCGCCATCTCGGTTTGCCGCGCGGGGGCCACCGCCACCTTGGCCGGCGGCATGGCGCCGCCCTGTGCATGGGCCGGCTGGAATTTCGCCACGAGCCCGTAGCCCGCCGCGCCCAGCACCGCGACCGTGAGACCGGCGCCGAGCCAGGTCCTGGATTGTTTGTTCATACGCAACCTGCTTTTTTATCAAAGAAAGTGCTTTGATTATTAGATCGCGTCCGAATGCTGTCGAGAAAGACGTGGCAATGGCCCCGATAGGGCAGGGCTATCTTTGGCGTGGCGTGCATGGTGGGTGCTCCGGGTGGTTGCGCGGGGACATCCCCGCACCCCGAAGACGGACAGCGCGTCGCTTTTGTGACGCGGCGCCGGCGTGCAATCGCCATACGGCCGCCGGGACATCGCTCGCGCCGCCAAGCGCCGATGTACATTGCGACCTGCGCATGAACCTATTCAGCATGGCCACCAAACCCCGTAAGAAGTCCGCGGCTGTCACCGAGGACGAGGTCTTCGACATGGCCGCCGACCTGTTCCGGGCCATGGCCGCGCCCATGCGGCTGAAGATCGTGAGCCTGCTGTGCAACGGCGAGAAGAACGTGAGCGAGCTGCTCGCGCAGATCGACACCACGCAGCCCAACATGTCGCAGCACCTGAACACGCTCTACCAGGCGGGCGTGCTCGCCCGACGCCGCGACGGCGTGAGCATCTACTACAGCATCGCGAACGAGAC
Organism: Variovorax sp. GW821-FHT09D04; assembly: GCF_059416405.1. NCBI lineage: Bacteria > Pseudomonadati > Pseudomonadota > Betaproteobacteria > Burkholderiales > Comamonadaceae > Variovorax > Variovorax sp. GW821-FHT09D04. The sequence continues at coordinate 268,458 of NZ_JBWKPA010000002.1, read as the reverse complement.
CGTGGTGGCGCTGTGCCGCAGCATCTGCGTGCAGATCGCCATCGAGCAGGAATAAGAAGAGAAGAAGAGGGCCGGCATCAGCCGGCTTTCGCGCCTCAGGGCTTCAGGTAGACGTAGCCTTCCTTCGCCTGCAGCCGCGCCACCTCGGCCACGCCCGAGGGCACCACCTTGGTTTCCATCAGCAGCTTGCCCGCGTCGATGTTGCGCGTGGTCAGCGTGTTGTTGCACACCTTGAACTCCACGCCGCGCCCGGCCAGCGCACTCACCGGGCCGCTGAACTCGCGGCCTCGGCTGTCCTTGGCGTCGCTCAGCAGGAAGTCGATGCCGGGGCCGTGCGTGACCACCACGATCTTCGCCTTCGGCTCCGCGTTCAGGTGGTTCGTGATGTTCGCGAGGATGGCGGCGCTGCTCTCCACGCCGGTGTTGACGTGGTAGACCACCTTGGTCTCCTGCGCGCCCGCGAACGTGGCGACCATGGCGAGCAGGAAAGCGATGAATGCGTGTCTCATGGGGAACCCTCTGGCTGTTGTCGTTGCCCGCAAAATATCATCTTCTGCTTATATTTACAGCCGGGCAAGCCCGCGGCCCTCGCCGCCCAGCCCGCAGGAGACGACCCACGATGTTCCCGTGCCGGCCCACCGCCGTTCGCGCGAAGGCACTGCTGATGTGTGCTGCGCTCTGGCTGAGCGCCAGTGCCGCGTTCGCCGCTCCCGAGATCCGCCCGCTGCCCGTGGCGCCCGACATCTACTACGTGCAGGGCATCCCCGCGCTGGGCTCGAAGGAGAACCAGAACTTCATCTCCAACGCCGGCTTCGTCGTCACGCGCGACAGCGTCGTGATGATCGACGCGCTCGGCTCGCCCGCCGTCGCCGAGCGCATGGTGGAAGAGATCCGCAAGCTCACGCCCAAGCCGATCAGCCACGTCATCCTCACGCACTACCACGCCGACCACATCTACGGCCTGCAGGTGTTCAAGGCGCTGGGCGCGCAGATCGTGGCGCACACGCGGGGCAAGAGCTACCTCACGTCCGACACCGCGCGGCTGCGGCTCGAGGCCTCGCGCCAGGAGCTCGCGCCGTGGATCGACGAGCGCACGCGGCTGGTGCCGGCCGATGTGTGGATCGACGGCCGCACCGAGCTGACGATTGGCGGCACGCGCTTCGTGATCCAGCCCGCCGGCCCCGCGCACACGCCCGAAGACCTCGCCATCTTCCTGCCGCAGCAGAAGGTGCTGTTCACCGGCGACATCGTGTTCCGAAACCGCACGCCCTACGTGGGATCGGCCGACAGCCGGCACTGGATCACGTCGCTCGACGCGCTGCTCGCACTCGACGCGCGCACCATCGTGCCGGGCCACGGCCCCGCATCGGACGACCCGGCGCAAGACCTGCGGCAGACGCGCGACTACCTCGTCTTCCTGCGCGGCGCGATGCAGAAGGCCGCGACCGAGATGACGCCCTTCGATGAAGCCTATGCCGCCACCGACTGGTCGCGCTTCGAGGCCTGGCCGCTGTTCAAGGTCGCCAACCGCATGAATGCCTACAACACGTACCTGCTGCTGGAGCAGGAGGCGCGATGAGCGGCGACCGCACGCGCCGGCAGCTCGTCGCGGGCCTTGCCGCGTGGTGCGTCGCGCCGATGGCTGTGCATGCGGCTGAGGTGCAGCAATTGCCCGCACCCGTCTCGCTGGGCGGCGCGCTCGCGGCGGCGTTAGCCCGCTCGCAACCGCTGGTCGTCATGGCCAGCCTGCAGGGCTGCCCGTTCTGCAAGATCGTGCGCGAGCACTACCTCGCGCCTGAAGTCGCAGCCGGCCTGCCCGTGGTGCAGATCGACTTTCGTGACGCGCGCACCGTGCGCGACTTCGACGGCGCCACGCGCACGCACGACGCGCTCATCAAGGCATGGCACGTCAGCGTCGCGCCGACCGTGCTCTTCTTCGGCCGCAACGGCCGCGAGGTCGCCGAGCGCCTGACCGGCGGCGACTCGGACTTCTACGGCGCCTACCTCGAAGCACGCCTGCAGCAAGCGCGCACCGCCGTGCGCGGCTGACGTTATGCATGGCGAAACCGAACGGGTTTCCCCCAAGAGCAAAGCCCTTCCCTTGTTCACGATCGTCCCTAAAATCAATACATAACGATTTACTTATTTAACGATGAAACCGGCCGCTTCGGGGCGCGTTTCGAGGAGACCGAATTGAAGTTGCTGCTGCCGTCGCTCGCCGTCGCTGTCACCGCCTTGCTGCTGTCGACACCGGCCCTTGCCAACAAGGAACTGGCCCAGAAGAACGCCTGCCTCGCCTGCCATGCGGTCGACAAGAAGCTGGTCGGCCCGGCCTACCTCGACGTCGCGAAGAAGTACACCGGCCAGGCCGACGCGCTCGCCGCGCTCACCGCGAGCATCCAGAAGGGCAGCACCGGCAAGTGGGGCGCCGTGCCCATGCCCGCGCAGCCTGCGATGAGCGAGGCCGATGCCAAGGCGCTGGCCGCCTGGGTGTTGGGCGGCGCCAAGTAAGGCCCACGGACGCGACGCCATGAGCGGCAGCATCCAGCAGACCGGGCAGGTGCGCAAGGCACCCGAGAATTTTCTCGACGCGCAGGGCGTGCGCGCCGTCTTCGCCGAAGCCGGCAAGGGGCGGCGCGACTTCATCCGCAACGCCTTCGCCGCCGCCGTGGCAGGCACGGCGGCCACGTCGTCCGCGCTCGCGCAAACGCGCACCGCCGTGGGCGACGGCGACCCCGCCATATTGAATCTGCCCGCGCACAGCACGGGCCTCGGCCAGCCGGTGGTCACCGACGGCTACGGCAAGCCTTCCAAGTACGAAGCCAACGTGCAGCGCCGCCAGAGCCCGGGGCTCACGCCGACCGCACAGGCCTCGGTGTCGTTCGCGCCGCTGCAGTCGCTGTTCGGCATCGTCACGCCCAGCGGCCTGCACTTCGAGCGGCACCACCAAGGCTGGTGGGACATCGATCCCTCGAAGCACCGGCTGATGGTCAACGGCATGGTGAAGACGCCGAAGGTCTTCACGCTCGACGAGCTGATGCGCCTGCCCTCGGTGTCGCGCTTTCACTTCATCGAGTGCGGCGCCAACACCGGCATGGAATGGGGCAACGTCGCGGTGCCGACGGCCCAGTACACGCACGGCATGCTGTCGTGCAGCGAGTTCACCGGCGTGCCGCTGATCACGCTGCTCGAGATGGCGGGCGCCGACCTCAAGGGCGAGCGCTTCGTGCTCGCCGAAGGCGCCGACGGCTCGTCGATGACGCGCACCATTCCCATGAGCCTCATCCGCTCCGGCGAGGTGCTCGTGGCCTACGGCCAGAACGGCGAGATGCTGCGGCCCGAGCAGGGCTACCCGCTGCGGCTCGTGGTGCCCGGCGTGCAGGGCGTGAGCTGGGTCAAGTACCTGCGCCGCATCGAACTGGGCGACCAGCCCTACGGCGCCAAGGACGAGACCGTGCACTACGTCGACCTCATGCCCGACGGCCAGCACCGCCAGTACACCAGCATCCAGGAATGCAAGAGCGTCGTGACCACGCCTTCGGGCGGGCAGATGCTGCTGGACAAGGGCTTCTACAACATCACCGGCCTCGCATGGTCGGGCCGCGGCAAGGTGAAGCGCGTGGACGTGAGCGTGGACGGCGGGCGCAACTGGCGCACCGCGCGGCTCGAATCGCCCGTGCTCTCGAAGTGCCTCACGCGCTTCAACATCGACTGGGTGTGGGACGGCACGCCCGCCATCATCCAGAGCCGCGCGATGGACGACACCGGCTACGTGCAGCCCAGCTACAAGCAGCTGCGCGCGGTGCGCGGCACGCGCTCGATCTATCACAACAACGCCATCCAGTCGTGGCAGGTGCAGGCGAACGGGGAGGTGGCGAATGTCCAGCTTTCCTAAGCGCGCGCTGCTGCTGCTCGTTCTCGCATGCGGTGCAGCCGCATGGGCACAGCCGAAGACGGCAGGCTACGCCGGCATCGGCCGCGACGCCACGCCCAGGGAAGTGGCCGCGTGGGACATCGACGTGCGCCCCGACTTCAAGGGCCTGCCGCCCGGCTCGGGCTCCGTCACGCGCGGGCAGGACCTGTGGGAAGGCAAGTGCGCCTCGTGCCACGGCGTGTTCGGCGAATCGAACCAGGTGTTCAGCCCCATCGTCGGCGGCACCACGGCCGAGGACATCAAGAGCGGCCACGTCGCGCGCCTGAAAGACCCGGCCTTCCCGGGCCGCACCACGCTGATGAAGGTCACGAGCCTGTCGACCGTGTGGGACTACGTGTACCGCGCCATGCCGTGGAACCAGCCCAAGTCGTTGACACCCGACGACGTGTACGCCGTCACCGCCTACATGCTGAACCTCGGCGGCATCGTGCCCGACGATTTCACGCTGTCCGACAAGAACATCCGCGAGGTGCAGGCCCGCATGCCCAATCGCAACGGCGGCACCACCGCGCACGCGATGTGGCCCGGCAGCGAGTTCGGCCGCGCGGCCAAGCCCGACGTGCCGGCCGTGGCCTGCATGCGCGACTGCGTGCCGGCGGCGTCGTCCGTCGCGCAGTTGCCGCCGCATGCGCGTGGCAGCCACGGCAACCTCGCCGACCAGAACCGGCTGGTGGGCGCACAGCGCGGCATTGCCACCGCAGCGCCTGCTGCTGTTGCCGTGAAGACCAGCGCACCGGCCGCGGCCCCGAAAGTGCCCGTGGCGCTGCTCGAGAAGAACAGCTGCACCGCCTGCCACGGCATGACGCAGAAGCTCGTCGGCCCCGCCTTCTCGGACATCGCGAAGAAGTACCCCGGCCAGACCGACCACCTGCTGCAGAAGATCAAGGCAGGCAGCACCGGCGTCTGGGGGGCGATCCCGATGCCGCCGCAGACCCTCGGCGACGATGATGCCAAGGCCATCGCACGCTGGCTCGCCGACAGCGCCGGACCATGATTCGACAGGAGACAACCCCATGACAAACCGCAGACAGATGCTCACGCAGTCCGCCGCCCTCGCAGGCCTGGCGGCCACCGCCGGCTGGCTCCCCGCCACCGCGTTCGCCTATTCCAAAGACGCCTTCGACGCCAAGAGCGTGGCCGACGCGCTCAAGGCCGTGGGTGTCACCGGCGCGCCCACCGAGAGCAAGGACGTCACCATCACCGGCCCCGACATCGCCGAGAACGGCGCCGTGGTGCCGCTCAGCGTGGCCACCGCCTTGCCCGGCGTGAAGCAGCTCATGCTGCTGGTCGAGAAGAACCCCAACGCCGTGGTCGCGATCTTCAACACCTCGGAGTTCGTCGAGTCGAACTTCACCACGCGCGCCAAGCTGGGCCAGTCGTCCGACGTGTACGCGATCGCGGTCATGAACGACGGCAAGGCGCTCTTCGCCAAGAAGGAAGTCAAGGTCACGCTCGGCGGCTGCGGCGGCTGAGCGACGGGCTTCACACACAGAACACGACGAGAAGAAGGAGACCACCATGGCAGATCCCATGCGCATCCGCGCCCAGGCCGCGGGCGACAAGACGACCGTGCGCATCCTCATGGCGCACGAAATGGAAACCGGCCAGCGCAAGGACGCCGCGGGCAAGACCATCCCCGCCTGGTTCATCCAGGAGGTCACGGCCTCGCTCAACGGCAAGACCGTGCTCACGGCCGACTGGGGCCCGGCGGTGTCGAAGAACCCCTTCATGCAGTTCACGCTGAAGGGCGCGAAGGCCGGCGACAAGATCGCCGTGACCTGGAAGGACAACCGCGGCGACACCCGCACCGACGAAGCCACCGTCAGCTGACGCTTTCTTCGCCCACGCGGGCGCTCGCTCGCGTGTTGTGTTCCCCACGAGAAAAAAAGGCGGCCCCATGAGGACAACCACATGCCTGAGCCTGCTGGTGCTGGCCGGCAGCATCGCACTGCCCGCCGCGGCGCAGAAGACCACGGCCGAAGGCATCGCGGAATACCGCGCGCTGCTGCAGGACGGCAACCCCGCCGAACTGTTCGAGGCCAAGGGCGAAGACCTCTGGAAACAGAAGCGCGGTCCCAAGGCCGCATCGATGGAGAAGTGCGACCTCGGCAAGGGCCCGGGCGTGGTGAAGGGCGCGTTCGCCGAACTGCCGCGCTACTTTCCCGACACCGGCCGCGTGCAGGACATGGAGTCGCGCCTGCTCACCTGCATGGAAACCTTGCAGGGCTTCGACGCCGCCGCCATCGCCAAGACGCCGTTCGGCCAGGGCGAGCAGAAGAACCTCGAGGGGCTGGTGGCGTGGATCTCGGCCGAATCGAAAGGCCTGCCGCTGAACCTGCCGCAGTCGCACGCCAGCGAACGCCGCGCCTATGAAGTGGGCAAGCGCCTGTTCTTCCTGCGCGCCGGCCCGCACGACTTTGCGTGTGCGACCTGCCACGGCGCCGACGGCAAGCGCATCCGCCTGCAAGACCTTCCCAACCTCACGAAGAACCCCGGCGCGGGCGAAGGCTTCGGCGCCTGGCCAGCCTACCGCGTGTCGTCGGGCGAGCTGTGGGGCATGCAGCGCCGGCTCAACGACTGCTTCCGCCAGCAGCGCTTTCCGTACCCGGGCTACGCCAGCGACGTGACCGTGGCGCTGGCCGTGTACATGGGCGTCAACGGCAAGGGCGGCAAGACCACCGCGCCCGCCATCAAGCGCTGAAGGAGCCACGCCATGAAATCCGATCATTTCTTCGGCCTGGCCGCCGTGGCCTGCGCGCTCACCGTGTTCGGCTGCGCGTCCGTCGACAGCGCCGCCGAGCTCGACAAGCTCACCGCCGACGCGCTGCAGCGCTCCTTCCGCGACCAGGGCATCGCCAAGGTCGACCGCCTCGTGCAAGACCCGGCCAACCTCGCGTGCAGCGAGGCCGACGCCAGCGGCAAGCCGCTGGACGAGCAGCGCACCAAGGAGATCGAGGCCGCCAACATGAAGACCGTGCGCTGGCCCTCCGACGGCAAGTTCGTCGGCGACTGGCGCGAGGGCGAGAAGATCGCGCAGAACGGCCGCGGCCTCACCTGGACCGACGCCGCGAATGCGGCCAACGGCGGCAATTGCTACAACTGCCACCAGATGTCGAAGGAAGAAATCTCCTTCGGCACGCTCGGCCCGAGCCTGTACCACTACGGCAAGCTGCGCGGCGTGAGCGACCCGGCCAGCGCTGCGTCCAAGCCCATCGTCGAATACACCTGGGGCAAGCTGTGGAACGCGCGCGCCTACAACGCCTGCTCGAACATGCCGCGCGTCGGCCATTCCGGCATCCTCAACGAGAAGCAGATCCGCGACGTGATGGGCTTGCTGCTCGACCCCCAGTCTCCCGTCAACCGCTGAACGCCCGGCCTCTCTCTTCATGAACCTTTCCAAGCGCGAGTTCGTCCAGATGCTCGGTGCCGGCGCTGTCGCCGGCCTGGGCCTGGGTCGCCACGGCAGCAGCATGGCCGCCGGCCTCGACGGCATGTACACCGTGCCGGCCTTCGGCAACGTGTCGATGCTGCACATGACCGACTGCCACGCGCAGCTCAAGCCGCTGTACTTCCGTGAACCGGGCGTCAACATCGGCGTCGGAAACATGCGCGGCAAGGTGCCGCACCTCGTGGGCGAGCACCTGCTGAAAGCCGCAGGCGTGAAGCCCGGCACGCGCATGGCGCACGCGCTCACCTACCTCGACTTCGACAAGGCCGCGCAGCGCTACGGCAAGGTCGGCGGCTTCGCGCACCTGGCCACGCTGGTCAAGCAGCTCAAGGCCAGCCGTCCCGGCGCGCTGCTGCTCGACGGCGGCGACACCTGGCAGGGCTCGGCCACGTCGCTGTGGACCGATGCGCAGGACATGGTCGACGCCTGCAAGCTGCTCGGCGTCGACGTGATGACCGGGCACTGGGAGTTCACCTACGGCATGGCGCGGGTGCAGCAGATCATCGAGAAGGACTTTGCGGGCAAGGTCGAGTTCGTGGCGCAGAACGTCAAGACTGCCGACTTCGGCGACCCGGTGTTCAAGCCGTACGTGATGCGCGAGATCAACGGCGTGCCCTGCGCCATCATCGGCCAGGCCTTTCCGTACACGCCCATCGCCAACCCGCGCTACATGGTGGCCGACTGGACCTTCGGCATCCAGGACGACAACCTGCAGCGCGTGGTGAACGAGGCGCGCGCCAAGGGCGCGCAGGTGGTGGTGGTGCTGTCGCACAACGGCATGGACGTCGACCTGAAGATGGCCAGCCGCGTCACCGGCATCGACGCCATCCTGGGCGGCCACACGCACGACGGCACGCCCATGCCCACGCTGGTGAGCAACGGGGGCGGCAAGACCATCGTGGTCAACGGCGGCTCCAACGGCAAGTTCCTCGGCGTGATCGACTTCGACGTCAAGGGCAAGAAGGTGAGCGACTTCCGCTACCGCCTGCTGCCCGTGTTCTCCGACCTCATTCCGGCCGACAAGGAGATGGACGCGCTCATCACCCGCGTGCGCGCGCCCTACGAAGCCAAGCTGTCCGAAACCCTGGCCCACACCGACGGCGCGCTGTACCGGCGCGGCAACTTCAACGGCACCGGCGACCAGCTGCTGCTCGACGCGCTCATGGAAGTGCAGGACGCGCCCATCGCCTTCTCGCCCGGCTTCCGCTGGGGCACCTCGCTGCTGCCCGGCCAGGCGATCACGCGCGAGTGGCTGATGGACATGACGGCCACCACCTACTCGTACGCGACGGTGACGCAGATGACCGGCGAGACGCTCAAGACCGTGCTCGAAGACGTCTGCGACAACCTCTTCAACCCCGACCCCTACTACCAGCAGGGCGGCGACATGGTGCGCGTGGGCGGGCTGCAGTACACCTGCGACCCGACGGCCGCCATGGGCCAGCGCATCCAGGACATGCGCCTGGGCGGCAAGCCCATCGACGCCAGCCGCAGCTACAAGGTCGCGGGCTGGGCGCCGGTGAGCGAAGAGGCGCGCACCGCCGGCAACAAGCCGGTGTGGGAGGTCATCGAGCCGTGGCTGAAGTCGCGCAAGGTGGTGACCACGCGCCGGCTCGACGAACCCGTGCTGAAGAACATCGCGCCGAACCCCGGCCTGGGCTGAATGGGGCCCCGCACGCGCGGGGTCGCTCCCTAGAATCGGGGCATGTCCATCGCGCAGCTTTCCCTTCTCACCACGCTCGCGCTCGTGGCGGCCTTCGTGCTGTCGGCGGTGTTCGGCGCCGTCGCGCGTGCCACGCGCTTTTGCACCATGGGCGCGATCAGCGACGTGGTGGCGCTGGGCGACTGGACGCGCGTGAAGCAGTGGGCCGCGGCCGGCGGCGTCGCGCTCATCGGCTTCTCGGCGCTCGTGTTCGCGGGGCTCGTCGATGCCGACCGCACGCTCTACGCCTCGCACCAGATCCTCTGGCTCGCCGCGCTCGTCGGCGGCCTGCTGTTCGGCGTCGGCATGGTGCTGTCTTCGGGCTGCGGCAACAAGACGCTGGTGCGCCTGGGCGGCGGCAGCCTCAAGGCGCTGGTGGTGCTGGTGCTCATGGGCGTGTCGGCCTTCGCCACGCTGAAGGGCATCACCGCGGTGCTGCGCGTCGCGACCGTCGATGCGGTGCACATCGACCTGGCGATGAACGCGTCGCTGCCCGATGTGCTGGCCGCGTCTTTCCAACTGAACGCATCGTCGCTGCGCCTCGCGCTCGGCCTCGTGCTCGGCGGCGCGCTGCTCGTGTGGGCCGCATGGGGCCGCGAGACGCGCGACGTGCGCAGCCTCGTCGGCGGCATGCTGATCGGCGCGCTGGTCGTCGGTGCATGGTGGCTCAGCGGCCACTGGGCGGTGGTCGAGGAGCATCCGCTCACGCTCGAGCACGTGTTCCTCGCCACCAACTCTGGCCGTGCCGAAGCCTTGAGCTTCGTCACACCGGTGGCCTACGCGCTCGACTGGCTCATGTTCTACAGCGACGCCAACAAGCGGCTCACGCTGGGCATCGTGTCGGTGGCCGGCGTGGTGGCAGGTGCCGCACTGCACGCGCTGTGGTCGCGCGAATTCCGCTGGGAAGGCTTCGCCAACACCGGCGACCTCGCGCACCACGCGACGGGCGCGGTGCTCATGGGCATCGGCGGCGTCACGGCCATGGGCTGCACCATCGGGCAGGGCCTGAGTGCGCTGTCGACGCTGAGCATCGCGAGCCTGCCGGCCATCGCGGGCATCGTCATCGGCGCGGTGGTAAGCCTGAAGTACCAAGCCTGGCAGCTCGAACGCACGCTCTGACTTTCCAGGGCACGCATTGAAGCGAATCCTCACAATTTAGTTCGGTGCGCGGGGCGTTTTTCGCGCGTTCGCGACGATCGGGCGCGGTGGTGCTGGCTATCATTTTCCGCACCTGTTGCCGCTGCGAACGATGGCCTTCATCGACGGGCGCGGCACCGAACAACCACAACCGAGGGAGAGCGCCATGACTGCGCACAACAACCGATCGGCGCGCACGCGCCTGTTTGCCTTGAGCCTTTGCTTCTGCGCCGTGCTCGCGGCCTGCAAGGAAGACAACAAGCCGACGCCGGCGGCGGCCTCGCCATCGCCGTCCGCATCGGGCAAGACCCAGCCCGCCAAGGACCCGGCCCGCGTGCAGGCCGCGGCCCGCACCACCTACAGCCAGGGCTACAACCGGCTCATCGACGACAACCGCAGCGTGGGTGCCAAGTACAAGAGCTACGTGCAGATGAACGTGAACGGCAAGTCGCCGAGCGGGAACTCGTTCTATGGCAGCCCTTCCGATGTGCAGTCCATCGTGGACGACCTGAAGAAGGCACGTGCCGACGGCTCGGGCGACGCGGCGCTCGACGCGGCCGTCGACGGTGTGGTGGCCACGGGCGAGAAGCTCGTCGCCGTCTGGACGCCGATGGACCCGTACTACCGGTCCAAGAGTTTTCTCGAAGACAAGTGGGTCAAGGGCCGCGCGGCCGACGCCGACATGAACGCCGGCTTCAAGGGCCTGCTGGCCAGCATCGACAAGCTGGGCAGCGAGCTGGACCGCGTGCAGGAGGCGTCGCGCACCGAACGCATGGCCAAGCTCAAGGCCGAGGGCGACATGCTCAACTACCACACGCTGGCCTCGATGGCGGTGGCCAAGAAGTTCGTCAACGGCCTCGACCAGATCGACGGCCTGAAGAACAAGGACGCCGTCGCCAAGGTCGATGCGGCGGCCAGCGAGTTGCAGGCTTCGCTGGAAGAACTCTCCAAGGCGCTGGAAGAAGCCAAGGCCGCAGCCAAGGCCAAGGGGGAAGCAGGCAAGGCGCCCAACTACAACTACGAGTCGCTGCACGGCAGCCTGCTGAACATGATCGGCCAATGGCGCACGTTCAAGGACAGCAAGTTCCCGTCGACGTACAAGAACATCGTGAGCTACTACAACTCCGCCGTGGGTTCGTACAACCGCGGCTTCGGCCGCTGACCCGGGCCATGGGCACCGCGCGGGGTCTTTCGCGCGGCAGCGTCGCGGCCCTGGCGGTCGCGGCGCTTCTCGTTGCGACGGGGTTGGCGGGATGCGGCAGCGCCCGCGAGACGCAGCAGATTCCCGTCACCGCGTTCCGCAACTACGGCGCGTCGCCGCTGCAGCACACCTTCTACATCGGCTCCGACGCGCGCTTCCACCGCTTCCAATGGTCCAACGGCAAGCAGGGCGGCACCTGGCTGATCGCGCGCGCCGAGATGGACATCGTCAACGAGAAATCAGTCGACGACCCGCGCGTCGCCCGCGCCGGCTACTTCCTCAGCCGGCGTGACGACGGGCGGTGGATGGCGCACTGAGCCTGTCGCTCGCCCGAATCAGGGCATCACGTCCATGACCACCGGGTCGTAGAAGTCATAGGCAGGACCTCCGTCCGGGGTGTAGCGGAAGTGAATCTGTGCGCTGTAGCGTCCGGGCACCAGGCATGCACCCGACCCGATCGGCAGATAGCATGTGCGTTCATCCCCACCAACTTCGCCCCCGCATGACCCTCTCGACGAGAAACCTGAAGGCGCTTCCAGACATTCCGACGTTGAAGCGACTGACCCAGTCTCTTGCAATGCTCGACGCCATGCTCTCGCCGGAGTGGGAGTACCGGTACTACTCGTTCAACGCCGCGTGGTCGGATGAGGCGGCGATGGCATCGATGCGCAATGGTTCGGGCGATCATTGGTTTGCCGTCTTCTGCCAGGCTGGCGTCGCGCTCCACGGGCTTGCGCACGAGGCTCCGGCATTCCGGCCGGGGACGCCATGGCCCGGAATCTTCGAGCGGCTGCCGGCGGAGTTCCACGCCAACCTGCTGGAAGAGCCGGCGTTCACGACCAGCGACAGCACCTTCTGTCTCTGGCGCCTGAGCAATGAAGAACGCTGGACTTGCGGACCGGTCGAGCTTCCGCCGGGGGAGGATCCGGATGGCTCCGCCGAGTTGCTTGGCATCCTCGCCGGGCGGCCCGCGCAGTACGTCGAATTCGCGGCTGACTACTACGAACGCGACCTCGACCTGGGCGATGTCGAGGCGATCTATCGGCACCAACCGCTCAGCGACGCGCTCGTCCGGCGATTCAATCCCGACCTCGACATGGCGTCGCTCGAAAATGACATCGCCGAGATCGGGTATCCCCGGCAGGTGGACTGACAGGGCCGCGCCATCGGCAACAGCCTCGGCTGTTTGAATGGCCCCGGCTCCCTTGCTGGCGCTCGCCGAGGCATTCGACGCGACGCACCAGGCCGGCCTCACCCTCCGCGTTGCCGGCGTTTTTACGCTTTCTTTACGCCCCCCCACCCACTCTTTCCCCCGGTTTTACGCACGCCTGCCGAGACTCCTTTCATCTTGTTTGCAGGAGTGATGAATGGACATCGTCTGGATGGGCGCCTTGCTGGCGCTGTGGGTCGTGGTAGCGGCCATGGTCGTCGGGCTGAACCGGCTCGAAGGGCCCCAAAAGCCGCACGCGGGCGTTGATACGACACGCACGCCGGGGGATGCATCGTGATCGGCCTCGAAGTCCTGTACGGCTTCGGCGCGCTGGTCGCCGTGGTCCTGTTCGCGTACCTGGTGTTCGCGCTGATCTGCGCCGAGGAGTTCTGACATGGAAACCTCGGCCTGGGTCTTGCTGACCCTTTTTCTCGGCGCGCTGCTGGTGCTGGCCTGGCCGCTGGGCAAGCTGCTGGCCGCGCTGTGCGCCGAGCGCGTGCCGCGCTGGATGCAGCGCGTCGAAGCGCCGCTGTACCGGCTCGCGGGCACGCAGCCCGAGCAGTCGATGCACTGGCTGCGCTACGCGCTGGCGCTGCTGGCGTTCAACGCCATCGGTGCGATCTTTCTCTATGCCCTGCAGCGCCTGCAGGGCGGGCTGCCGTTCAACCCGGCCGGCATGGGCGCGGTGTCGCCCGACTCGGCCTTCAACACGGCGGTGAGCTTCGTCGCCAACACCAACTGGCAGGGCTATGCCGGCGAGTCGACCATGAGCTACCTCACGCAGATGCTCGGCCTGGCGGTGCAGAACTTCCTGTCCGCCGCCACCGGCATCGCGGTGGCCTTCGCACTGGTGCGCGGCTTCGCGCGCCGGGGTGACGGCAAGGGCCTGGTCGGCAACTTCTGGGCCGACGTGACGCGCGTCACGCTGTGGGTGCTGCTGCCGATCTCGTTCGTGCTCGCGCTGTGCCTGGCAGGGCAGGGCGTGATCCAGAACTTCGACGCCTACAAGAGCGTGCAGACGATCGAAGCCACGGCCTTCCAGCAACCGAAGAACGGCCCCGACGGCCAGCCGTTGAAGGACGACAAGGGCGCGCCCGTGATGGAAGACGCCACCACTCAAACGCAGACGCTCGCCATGGGCCCGGTCGCTTCGCAGGAAGCGATCAAGATGCTCGGCACCAACGGCGGCGGCTTCTTCAACGCCAACTCGGCGCACCCCTACGAGAACCCGTCGGCGTTCAGCAACCTGCTGGAGATGCTGGCGATCTTCCTGATCCCCGCGGCGCTGTGCTTCGCCTTCGGCCGCGTGGTCGGCGACCTGCGCCAGGGCTGGGCCGTGCTCGCGGCGATGACGGTGCTGTTCGTGGTGGCGGTGCTGGCCGTCACGCCCGCCGAGCAGGCCGGCAACCCGCTGCTGGGTCCGCTGGGCGTGGACCAGGTGGCCAGCGCGCTGCAAAGCGGCGGCAACATGGAAGGCAAGGAAGTGCGCTTCGGCATCGATGCCTCGGCCCTCTTCGCCGCCGTGACCACCGCCGCCTCGTGCGGCGCGGTGAACGCCATGCACGACTCGCTCACGCCCGTCGGCGGCATGGTCCCCATGGTGCTGATGCAGCTGGGCGAGGTCGTCTTCGGTGGCGTCGGCAGCGGCCTGTACGGCATGCTGGTGTTCGCCATGCTCGCGGTGTTCATCGCAGGCCTGATGATCGGTCGCACGCCCGAGTACCTCGGCAAGAAGATCGAGGTGCGCGAGATGAAGCTGATCTCCATCGCCATCCTGGTCACGCCCGTGTTGGTGCTGGCGGGCACGGCGCTGGCGGTGAGCGCGGGTGCGGGCAAGGTCGGCATCGCCAACCCCGGCGCGCACGGCTTCTCCGAGGTGTTGTATGCGCTGACCTCGGCCGCCAACAACAACGGCAGTGCCTTCGCGGGCCTGTCGGCCAACACACCGTTCTACAACGGCCTGCTCGGCCTGGCGATGTGGCTCGGTCGCTTCGCGATGATCGTGCCGGTGCTCGCCATTGCCGGCGCGCTGGCCGCCAAGAAGCGCCTGCCCGTCACCAGCGGCACGCTGCCCACGCACGGCCCGCTGTTCGTCTTCCTGCTGATCGGCACCGTGCTGCTGGTCGGCCTGCTCAACTACGTGCCGGCACTGGCCCTGGGCCCGATCGTCGAACACCTCGTGCTCTGGAAATAAGAAGGAGCGCACCATGACTGCCAAAACCAAAACTTCCCTCTCGCTGTTCGACGCAGCGCTGGTCAAGCCCGCGCTCTGGGGCGCCTTCGCCAAGCTGAACCCGCGCACCCAGTGGCGCAACCCGGTGATGTTCATCGTCTACATCGGGAGCATCCTCACGACGCTGCTCTGGGTGCATGCGCTGAGCTTTCCGGGCGACACCGGCATGAAGCCCGCCTTCGTGCTGGCCGTGACCGTGTGGCTGTGGTTCACCGTGCTGTTCGCCAACTTCGCCGAAGCGCTGGCCGAAGGCCGCAGCAAGGCGCAGGCGGCCTCGCTGCGCGGCCTGCGCAAGGACACCTGGGCCAAGAAGCTGAAGGACCAGCAACAGCCGCACCACGGCGCGCCGTGGCTGCCGGAGCAGGCGCCCAACCTGCGCAAGGGCGACGTCGTGCTGGTCGAAGCCGGCGACGTGATCCCGCTCGACGGCGAAGTGATCGAAGGCGTGGCCTCGGTCGACGAAAGCGCCATCACCGGCGAATCGGCGCCCGTGGTGCGCGAGTCGGGCGGCGACTTCTCGGCCGTCACCGGCGGCACCCGCGTGCTGTCCGACTGGCTGGTGGTGCGCATCTCGGTGAACCCCGGCGAGTCGTTCCTGGACCGCATGATCGGCATGGTCGAGGCGGCCAAGCGCCACAAGACGCCGAACGAGATCGCGCTGACCATCCTGCTGGTGGCGCTCACCATCGTGTTCCTCATGGTCACCGTCACGCTGCTGCCGTTCTCGGTGTTCAGCGTGGAAGCCGCGGGCGCGGGCACCGTGGTGTCGCTCACCGCGCTGGTGGCGCTGCTCGTGTGCCTGATCCCGACCACCATCGGCGGCCTGCTCTCGGCCGTGGGCGTGGCCGGCATGAGCCGCATGATGCAGGCCAACGTGATCGCCACCTCGGGCCGCGCGGTGGAAGCGGCCGGCGACGTCGACGTGCTGCTGCTGGACAAGACCGGCACCATCACGCACGGCAACCGCCAGGCCAGCGCCTTCCTGCCTGCGCCCGGCGTGCCCAAGGGCCGCCTCGCACGCGCCGCCATGCTCGCCTCGCTGGCCGATGAAACGCCCGAGGGCCGCAGCATCGTCGAGCTGGCACGCCGCGACGGCCTCGAAGCGGCGTCGGTCGAAGGCGCGCGCTTCGTGCCCTTCACCGCGCAGACCCGCATGAGCGGCGTCGACCTGCCGGCCGCGCCGAACAGCCTGGACGTCGACGCCATCGTGCTGCGCAAGGGCGCGGTCGATGCGGTGCGCCGCCATGTCGAATCGCTGGGCGGCAGCGTGCCGGCCGAGATGCTGCGCGCCGCCGAAGAAACGGCACGCCGCGGCAGCACGCCGCTGGCCGTGGCCGAAGGCAACCGCGTGCTCGGCGTGGTCGAGCTCAAGGACATCGTCAAGACCGGCATCCGCGACCGCTTTGCCGAGCTGCGCCGCATGGGCATCAAGACCGTGATGATCACGGGCGACAACAAGCTCACGGCCGCCGCCATTGCGGCCGAGGCCGGCGTCGACGACTTCCTGGCCGAGGCCACGCCCGAGGACAAGCTCGCGCTCATCCGCAAGTACCAGGCCGAAGGCCGGCTGGTCGCGATGACCGGCGACGGCACCAACGACGCCCCCGCGCTCGCGCAGGCCGACGTGGCCGTGGCCATGGGCAGCGGTACGCAGGCCGCGAAGGAGGCCGGCAACATGGTCGACCTCGACTCCAACCCGACCAAGTTGCTCGAGGTGGTGGAAACCGGCAAGGCGCTGCTCATGACGCGCGGCTCGCTCACCACCTTCTCGATCGCGAACGACGTGGCGAAGTACTTCGCGATCATTCCGGCGATCTTCGTGTCGACCTACCCGCAGCTGGGTGCGCTCAACGTGATGCGCCTGGCCAGCCCGTCGTCGGCCATCCTGTCGGCGGTGATCTTCAACGCGCTCGTCATCGTGTTCCTGATCCCGCTGGCGCTCAAGGGCGTGCGCTACCGGCCCGTGGGCGCGGCCGCGCTGCTGCGCCGCAACCTCGCCATCTACGGCCTGGGCGGTTTGCTCGTTCCCTTCATCGGCATCAAGTTGATCGACTGGCTGCTGGTTGCAGTCCATCTGGTCTGAGGAGTTCTTCACCATGAAAAACAACAACAGCAGCATCGTCCGCCCCGCGCTCGTGCTCTTCGCACTGCTGAGCGCATTCACCGGCCTGCTCTACCCGGCGGCCGTCACCGGCGCCGCGCAGGCGCTGTTCCCCGCGCAGGCGGCGGGCAGCCTGGTGATGCGCGATGGCAAGCCCGTCGGCTCCGCGCTCATCGGCCAGAACTTCAGCGACCCGAAGCACTTCTGGGGCCGCCCGTCGGCCACCGCGCCGCAGCCCTACAACGCGAGCGCCTCGGGCGGCTCCAACCAGGGCCCGCTGAACCCCGCGCTGGCCGATGCGGTGAAGGCGCGCGTCGAGGCGCTGCGCGCGGCCGATCCGGGCAACACCGCGCCGGTGCCGGTGGACCTCGTCACGGCCTCGGCCAGCGGGCTCGACCCCGACATCAGCCCCGCCGCCGCCCACTACCAGGCCGCCCGCGTGGCGCGCGAACGCGGCGTGCCGATCGATCAGGTGAACGCGTTGATCGCGAAGAACACCCAGTCGCCGCTGTGGGGCGTGCTGGGTGAATCGCGCGTCAACGTGCTGGCGCTGAACCTGGCGCTCGATGCTTCTTCGACGGTGCGTTGAGGAGAAAACAACCATGGCCTATGCCGCCTACCGTGAACATCCTGTCGCCGTCGTGCGAAGTCCGATCGCGCCGCGCACGACGCAGTTCCATGTGCTCGACGTCACCGTCTGCTGCGCCGACGCGCTGCGCGTGCGCCGCAGCATCGCTGCCTGCGCCGAGGCCGGCGTGGTGCGCTGCGAGCCGCTGCTGCATGCCTGCAGCTCGCAGGAAAGCGACGCGCCCTGCGTGCGGCTGATGATCCGCTTTCCGACCGCGCGCTATGCCGAGGTGCTGCACCGCCTCATCGAATGCGTGCCTTCGGGCGAGATCGGCCGGCTCATGAGCTGGCGCGATCACCTCGCGCGCTGCGGCCTGCGCCATGGTCACTGACCTGCTGCACGCGCTGCTGGCCATGGCGGCGCTGTTCGTGCCACTGGGCTTCGCCTGGTGGGTGCTGTCGCGCACCGCACGCCGGCATGAACGGCGGCGCAAGAACGGGCCGCCGATGCGATAACCTGAGAAGCCATGCTCGAGACCCGCCCCGACCCCGACGCCCTGCTCGCGCAACTGCGCAGTGACGAGGCGCGCGCGCTGCGCGGCAAGCTGCGCATCTACTTCGGCGCCAGCGCCGGCGTGGGCAAGACCTGGGCCATGCTCAGCGCCGCCCGGCGCGAGCGCGAGGCCGGGCGCGACGTGCTCATCGGCGTGGTCGAAACCCACGGCCGCAGCGAGACCGCCGCGCTGCTCGCGGGGCTCGACACGCTGCCGCTGCGCGAGCTGCCTTATCGCGGCCGCACGCTCGCCGAGTTCGATTTGGACGCCGCCCTGGCGCGCAAGCCCGCCGTGCTGCTGGTCGACGAACTGGCCCACACCAACGCGCCCGGCTCGCGCCACGCCAAGCGCTGGCAGGACGTGCAGGAGCTGCTGGCCGCGGGCATCGAGGTGTGGTCGGCGCTCAACGTGCAACACCTGGAAAGCCTCAACGGCACCGTGGGCGCCATCACCGGCGTGCGCGTGCACGAGACCGTGCCCGACACCGTGCTCGACGAGGCCGACGAGGTGGTGCTGGTCGACGTCACGCCCGACGAACTCACGGCGCGGCTCGCGGCCGGCAAGGTCTACCTGCCGCAGCAGGCCGAGCGCGCCGCGCAGAACTTCTTCCGCAAGGGCAACCTGATCGCGCTGCGCGAGATCGCCTTGCGCCGCACCGCGGAGCATGTCGAGGACGACGTGCGCGGCTGGCGCGTCGAACAGTCGGGCCCCGGCGGCAACGGGCAGGGCGGTGCGGCGCTGCAGGCCTGGAACACCTCGGGCGCGATCCTGGCCTGCGTCGGCCCGCACGAGGGCGCGGCGCAGACCGTGCGCACCGCCGCGCGGCTCGCGGGCCAGCTCAACGTGCGCTGGCATGCCGCGTACGTCGAGACGCCGCGGCTGCAGCGCCTCGATGCCGCGCAGCGCGACCGCATCCTCGCCGTGCTCAAGCTCGCCGAGGAACTGGGCGCGGCCACGGCCGTGCTCACCGGCGCCGATGTGGCGGAGCAACTGTCCGAGCAGGCGCGGCGCCTCAATTGCGCGACGCTGGTCATCGGGCGCGCGGAGCCCGTGCGCGGCTGGCGGCGCTGGTGGGGTGCGTCCGCGGTGCCGCTGGCGCGCGCGCTGGCGCAGCGGGCGCCGGCGCTCGACATCCTCGAAGTGGGCCGCGCCGACAGCGCGCGCCGCCTGTCGCAGGCGACGCTGGTCGCCACGCAGGCCGACGACGACGATGAGCGCGCGCAGTCGCGCTGGCCCGGCTACGCCTGGGCCGCGGCCACCAGCATTGCGCTCACGCTGCTGTGCACGCCGCTCACGGGCGTGCTGGAGCTGTCCAACATCGTCATGCTGTTCCTGCTCGGCGTGGTGGGTGTGGCGATGCGCTTCGGGCGCGGGCCTTCGGCGCTCGCGGCCATGCTCAACGTGGCGGCCTTCGACTACTTCTTCGTCGCACCGCGTCTGTCCTTCGCGGTCAGCGACGTGCAGTACCTGCTGACCTTCGCCGTGATGCTCGGCGTCGGCCTGCTGGTGGGCCAGCTCACGGCCGGGCTGCGCTTCGCGGCCGGCGTGTCGACCAGCCGCGAGCGCCGCGCGCGCTCGCTGTTCGAGCTCACGCGCGAACTCTCGGCCGCACTCGAAAGCACCCAGGTCGTCGCGCTCGGCGCCGCCGCCGTGCAGGCCCATTTCGGCGGCCATGCGCGCGTGCTGGTCACCGACGCGGCCGACCAGCTCGTGCCCCCCGCCGATCCGCCGCCCGGCTTCGACGCGCAGGTGGCCGACTGGGCCTTCCGCCACGGCCAGCCCGCCGGCCTGGCCACCACCACGCTCGCCGCCCAGCCCTGGCACTACGTGCCGCTGCGCGCACCCATGCGTGTGCGCGGCGTGCTCGCGCTGTGCCCGGCCCGCCCGCGCTGGCTGCTCATTCCCGAGCAGGCGCAGCAGCTGGACACGCTGGCGCGCCAGATCGCCATCGCGCTGGAGCGCGTGCACTACGTCGAAGTCGCGCAGCGCGCCGTGGTCGAGATGGAATCGGAGCGCCTGCGCAACGCACTGCTCGGCGCCATCTCGCACGACGTGCGCACGCCGCTCACCGCGCTCATCGCATTGGCCGAGTCGCTGCAGACCCTGCCGCCCGAAGAACACGGCGAGGCCGCGCGCGCCATCGTCGCGCAGGCCCATGCCCTGCATGCGCTGGTCAGCAACCTGCTCGACATGGCGCGCCTCGAAAGCGGCGTGGCCGGCGGCACGGTCAACCTGCGGCGCGACTGGCAATCGGTCGAAGAGGTGGTGGGCGCCGCCATCCGCGCCGCACGCCCCGCACTGCGCGGCATGACCGTGCAGACCGCGTGGGACCCGGAGCTGCCGCTGGTCGAGTTCGACGCCGTGCTCATCGAGCGCGTGCTCGTCAACCTGCTGGAGAACGCCGCCAAGTACGGCGCCGCGCCCATCGAGGTGGGCGCACGCGCCGAGCCCGGCACGCTGGTGCTCACGGTGCGCGACCATGGCCCCGGCCTGCCCGCAGCGCTGCACGGCCGTGAGCAGACCCTGTTCGACAAGTTCACGCGCGGCGAGGCCGAATCCGCCACGCCCGGCGTCGGCCTCGGCCTGGCCATCTGCCGCGCCGTGGTGAGCGCGCACGGCGGCGAGATCAGCGCGGCGAATGCGCGCGACGGCGGTGCAGAATTCACCGTCACCTTGCCGCGCCGCGAGCCACCCGAACCCGCTGAAGCCCAGCTCTGAAACCCGCCATGCCATCCCCCACCGCCATCGTGATCGAAGACGAGCCGCAGATCCGTCGCTTCGTGCGCGGCGCGCTCGAGGCCGAAGGCTGGCAGGTGCACGAGGCCGGCACCTTGCGCGACGGCCTTGCCGCCGCCGGCACGCGCCAGCCCGATCTGCTGGTGCTCGACCTGGGCCTGCCCGACGGCGACGGCGTGTCGCTGATCCGCGATGTGCGCGGCTGGTCGCAGGTGCCGATCATCGTGCTCTCGGCCCGCACCGACGAAGCCGACAAGATCGCCGCGCTCGACGCCGGCGCCGACGACTACCTCACCAAGCCCTTCGGCACCGGTGAGCTGCTGGCCCGCGTGCGCGCCAACCTGCGCCGACCACGTGCCGCGAGCGGCAACGGCGATGAACCGGCCGCAGAGGCCGTGTTCCGCTTCGGCGAGATCGAACTGGACCGCGCCGCTCGCATCGTGCGCCGCGCCGGCGCCGAGGTGCACCTCACGCCGACCGAGTACCGGCTGCTGTCGGTGCTGGTGGCCAACGCCGGCCGCGTGCTGACGCAGCGGCAGCTGCTGCGCGAGGTGTGGGGCCCGTCGCACACGGACCAGAGCCACTACCTGCGCATCTACATGGGGCATCTGCGGCAGAAGCTGGAGGCCGATCCGGCGCAGCCGAAGCATCTGTTGACGGAGACGGCGGTGGGATACCGGCTGGTCGTCTAGTCAGCGTTTCAAGCCGAGCAGTTCGCGCGCCACGACCCAGCGGTGCACTTCGCTCGGACCTTCGTAGATCCGCATCAGACGCGCTTCGTTGGCCATCTGATGCAGTGGCATTTCCTTGGTCATGCCCATGGCGCCGAACATCTGCATCGCGTGGTCGATCACTTTCCCCGCCATTTCCGTGGCGAACACCTTGACCATGGAGACCTGGCTGCGCGCCTCGTCGCCACGATCGATGCGCGCGGCTGCTTCGTAGGTCATGAGTCGACAGGCGTGAATGCGCGTGGCCGCGTCGGCAATCCACCATTGCACCGTCTGGCGTTCGGCGAGCGAGGCGCCGAAGGTGCTGCGCTGCGGTGCGTACTCGCACATCATGTCGAGCGCGCGCTGGGCGCGGCCCACGCACCACGCAGCCATCTGCAGGCGCCGGCTCGACAGGCGCGCCTGCATCGGCGCGAACCCCTGGCCTTCCTGGCCGAGCAGGCGTGCATGCGGTACGCGACAGTCTTCGAGCAGCACCTCGTAGGTCGAGACGCCGCCGATCATGGGGATGCGACGCTCGACGCGAAAGCCCGGGGTGTTGCGGTCGACGATGAACGCCGAGATGGCTGGGCGCCCCACCTTGGTCTTGTCCGTGACGGCCATGACGATGGTCCAGTCCGCGTGCGCGGCGCGGCTGATCCAGATCTTGCGGCCGTTGAGAACCCAGTCGTCGCCGTCGCGCACGGCGCGCGTCGACATGGCCGAAGGGTCGGCGCCTGCGCCGGGCTCCGAAATGGCGATGGCCGAAACCGTCTCTCCGCGCGCGTAAGGGGCCAGGTAGGCGGCGCGCTGTGCGTCGTTGGCGGCGGTCAGCAGCATCCGCAGGTTGGGCGAGTCGGGGGGCAGCTCGTAGGGCGTGATGGTCTTGCCGAATTCTTCGTTCACCCCGACCATCGCCACCACCGGCAGGTCGAGGCCCTCCATTTCGGCGGGCGCATCGAGGCCCCACAGGCCCCGGGCCTTCGACACGGTGTCCAGCCGCGCGTGCTCGTCGGCCGACAGCTCCCAAGGTTCACCGGCGGCCTCCCGCTTCAGCAGGGCCGGTTCCAGCGGCAGCAGGTCTTCGCGCACGAAGCTGGCGACAAGCTCCTTGAGCGTCTGGTGTTCGGGGTCGAGTTCGAAATTCATTCAGGTACTCCGTCGTTGTCTGTGCAAAGCTGATCGAGTGGTCGCTCAGCGACCTGTGAAGCGCGGTGTGCGGCGCTCGGCCATGGCCTTGACGCCTTCACGGAAGTCTTCGCTCAGGAATTGCACCTGTTGCTCGGCCAGCTCCCGTTGGTTGATTGCGCGCACGTCGTGCGCGCAGCCGGCGCGCAAGGTGGCGCGCGTGCTCTGTACCGCGAGCGGCGCCGACCCGGCGATCTCCTGGGCGAGCGCCTGGGCGCGGGCCAGCACCTCGTCCGTCGTCACCAGCTCGTCGACCAGGCCGATGGCCAGCGCTTCGGTGCCGTCGATGCGGCGGCCCGTGTAGAACAGCATCGAGGCCTGCTGCATGCCGATCAGGCGAGGCAATGTGTGGCTCAGACCGAAGCCGGGGTGAAAGCCGAGCCGGTTGAAGTTGACGCTGAACCGCGCCTCGGCGCAGGCCACGCGAAAGTCGGCCACCAGCGCGAGCCCGACGCCCGCGCCCACCGCCGCGCCCTGCACCGCCGCGACCAACGGCTTTCGAGCGTCGAAGAGCCGCATGGCATGGGTGTAGAAGTCGGCGGGGTCGACGGCCTGGCCGCCCGAGGGAACGCCCGAGAAGTCGGCGCCGGCACAGAACGACTTGCCTTCGGCCGCGAGCACGATGGCGCGGCAGTCCGCATCGTCGTCGAGCGCGGCCAGGCGATCGGCCAGGTCGCGCATCGTGGTGGCGTCGACGAAGTTGTGAGGGCCGCGCCGCAGGGTCAGCGTGACGACATGGGCGTCGCGGCTTTGGGAAATGGAGGGCGAATCGGTCATTGGAGTTCGATCCTTGCGGCCGCCGCGATGCGCTTCCAGACGGCGATCTGTTCGCGCTGGAAGTCGCGCAGCTCGTCCTGGCCGCCTTTCATCGTGATCACGTTCTGCCTGGCGTAGAACTCTCGCGTCTCGGGCATGGCGAGGATCTTCACGAACATGTCCGACAGCTTGTCGACCACCGGCTTGGGCGTGTTGGCCGCCACGGCGACGCCCGTCCACGTGTCGGCGCTGAAGCCGCCGATGCCCTGTTCCTGCGCGGTGGGCACATCGGGCAGGCCGGCAAGGCGCTGGTCGGCCGCAATGGCGAGTGCGCGGATCTTGCCGCCGCGCAGCAACTCCATGGTGGCGGTGATGTCGGAAAAGCCCAGATCGGTCTGCCCGGAGAGCGTGGCGTTGACTGCATCGGGCGCGCCCTTGTAGGGCACGTTGAGCAGCTGGATGCCGGCCTTGTCGGCGAACAGTTCGCCCATGAGCTGGTAGGCGGCCGACCCCGATGCATAGGTGCGCTGCCCGGGCTTGGCGCGCGCCGCATCGATCAGGTCCTTGAGTGTCTTGTAGGGCGAGTTGGCCGGCACGATGAGCACGATGGGCGAGCGCATGAGGGTCGAGACCGGGGCCAGGTCCTTCACCGGGTCGTACGGCAGTTGCTTGAACAGCGCCACGTTGGTGGCCAGCGTCGAATTGCTGCCCATCAGCAGGGTGTAGCCGTCGGCAGGCGCGGAGGTCACGGCCTTCACGGCGATGAAGCCGTTGGCGCCCGCGCGGTTCTCGACAATCACCGGCTGTCCTGCCAGCTCGCTCAGCTTTCGTGCGAAGAAGCGTGCGCCGACGTCGGTGCCGGAGCCGGGCGGAAAAGGCACGACGAAATGGATCGGCTTGGACGGATAGGTCGCGGCGGCCTGTTGTGGCTGGGCCTGCGCGAACGGTGCCGCGGCGGATGCCAGCGCGGCCGTGAACGCCGCGGCGCGCAGCATCTTCGACAAAGGGTTCATGAACGTGTCTCCTGTGGTGGAGGCCGGATTCTATGAAGTTACTTGTTGATCGACAAGCAAGTTGATAAGATGACCTTCACCACATCAGCAGAGAACCTTCATGGAAAAACGGCCCCCCACGACACCAGCGGCGAGCGGACCGCTCAAGGGCGTTCGCGTGCTCGACCTGACCTCGGTCGTGCTCGGACCCGTTGCCACGCAGATCCTGGGCGACTATGGCGCCGACGTCATCAAGGTCGAGCCGATCGAAGGCGATCTGATGCGCGCCAACGGTGTGTCGCGCCACGCCGGCATGAGTTCGATCTTCCTGGCCATCAATCGCAACAAGCGCTCCCTGGCGGTCGACCTCAAGAGCGCCGAAGGCCGGAAGATCCTGCTCGAACTCGCGGCGGACGCCGATGTCTTCGTGCACAACATGCGCGTTCCGGCCATTGAACGCCTGGGCCTGGGCTACGACGCGCTGCGTGCGGTACGTCCCGACATCGTCTACTGCGCGGCCACCGGCTTCGGCCAGGACGGCCCAGACCATGCCAAGCCTGCGTTCGACGACATCATTCAGGCCGCCAGCGGTGTCGCGGGGCTGATGTGGCAGTCCACGGGAACGGCCGACTACGTGCCCACGCTGATGGCCGACAAGACCACCGGCATCGTGGTCGTCAATGCGGTGCTTGCGGCGCTGTTCCATCGCGAGCGCACCGGAAACGGCCAGTACGTCGAAGTGCCCATGCTCGAGACGATGGTCGAGTTCACCATGGTGGAGCACATGGGCGGGCTCGCCTTCGATCCGCCGACTGCACCCGCCGGCTACGGGCGCGTGGTGAGCGGCGGGCGCAAGCCGGCGCCGACGTCGGACGGCTACATCGCCATGCTGCCGTACAGCCCGCAGCAGTGGCTCGCGCTGTTCCGCCGCGTGGGACGGGAAGACCTGGCGGGTGCCTACGACCTGTCGGACCGGCACAAGCTCAACGCGAGCGTTCGCGAGCTCTATCGCGAGCTCCACAGCCTGACACCGACGCGCAGCACCGCCGAGTGGGTCGCGATCTGCGAAGAGCTCGACATTCCCGCCACGCAGATCTGGCGCATCGACGACCTGCCCGAGCACCCGCACCTGAAAGCGGTCGGCATGTTCCAGCCGATGGACCATCCCTCGGAAGGCGCCCTGCAGACCACGCGGCCGGCCACGCTGTTCGGCGCCACGCCGGCGCAGATCCGCAGCGGTGCGCCGCTGCTCGGGCAGCACTCGAACGAGATCCTCGGGGAGCTGGGCTATGCCGGCGACCGGATCGACCGGCTGCTCAGCGCCGGCGTGGTGAAGGATGCCGCATCGCGTCGTTAGACTTCGGGCCCATGAGGACCGCCGCCAAATCGCCGAACACCACGCTCCCTCGCCGAACGCAAATGGAGCGCCGCGCAGCCGCTGAGGCACGCCTGCTCGAAGCGGCCCGCGAGATCGTGTCGCGCAAGGGGTGGGTCGGGATGACGCTGGCCGAAGTGGGCGAGGCGGCCGGCTACAGCCGGGGCCTGGCGGCGCATCATTTCGGAAGCAAGCCTGCGCTGCTGCGTGCGCTGGCTGCCTACATCAACCAGAACTTCATGCACGAGCTCGAGCGCAGCCCACCGGCCGACGAGGGCATGGCATCGTTGCTTTCCTTCGTGGACGTGTACCTGGGGCGCGCCGATGGCGGATGGACCAACACCCGCGCCTTGCTGGTGCTGATGGCCGAGGCCACTACCGACGATTCCGAAACCGGCGAAAGCCTGGGGCGCTACAACCAGAGCGTGATCGACTTTCTGGCGTTGCACTTTCGGGCCGCCATCGCGGCAGGCGAAATGCGAAAGGGCGTCGATCCCGCCACGGCTGCCGTCATCGTGCTGGGGGCGCTGCGTGGCGTGATGCTGCAGGCGCTGCTGAAGGAATCGACGGTCGATTTGCGCGCGGTGCAAAAAGAGCTGTCGACGATGATTGTTCAAAGCTTCGCGCAAGACCCCGACGCATGGCAGGGGCCCCGCAGCCGCAATTCGCGGCCGAGGTGAGGGGCCACGCCGGCTGAATCGAGCCGAACGCCGGGTTGCGGGCCGGGCCGATGGCCTTGCGCCCAGGCAGGTGTCAGCCCGCCAGCCCCTTGTTCGGATTCAGCAGGAATTTCTCTCCCGTCGCCTGCTTCCCATACACCCCGATCGCATCCAGCTGCAGCGCCTCGACCAGCGAAACCTCCCGCGTGTAGTGGCTGGCAAACGTCGTCTTCAGTTCCGCGATCACGCGCGAACGCAGCCGCTGCGTGCCTTCATCGCCCAGCTTCTGCAGGAACGGGAACAGCAGCCAGCCGCCCATGCCCCAGGCCATGCCGAAGTTGCGCACGAACTCGGTCGGGCTGCGGTCCAGGCCGCCGTAGATGTAGACCTGCTTGTGCGTGGTCGAGCCGTAGCGGCTGTATTCCTTGGCCGTGCGGTTCAGCGCCGCTTCCATGCAGCCGAGGATCTGGCCGGCCAGCTTGCCGCCGCCCGTGGCGTCGAAGGCCAGCGTGGCGCCGGTGGCGACCAGCGCGTCGGTCAGTTGTTCGAGGAAGTCCGGCGAGCTCGCGTTGCACACGTACTTCGCGCCGATGCCGCGCAGCAGCGCTTCCTGCTCGGGCTTGCGCACGATGTTGACGAGGTCGATGCCGTCCTTCTGGCAGATCTTGTTGAGCATCTGGCCCAGGTTGGACGCGGCCGCGGTGTGCACCAGCGCCTTGTGGCCTTCGCGCTTCATGGTCTCGACCATGCCCAGCGAGGTCAGCGGGTTCACGAAGCACGACGCGCCCTCGGCCGGCGTGGTGCCCGCCGGCAGCTCGAGGCACATCTGCACGGGCACCGCGCGGTACTGCGAGTACATCGCGCCGCCGATGGCCGCCACGGTCTTGCCCAGCAGCGCCTGCGCGGCCGGCGACGAACCGGCCTTCACGACCACGCCCGCTCCTTCGTTGCCCACCGGCATCGACTGGTCGAGCCGCGCCGCCATCGAGGCGCGCGCGCGTTCGGGCACGGTGGCGGTGACGACGGGGCGATCGGCGGTGCCGGAGGCCACGGCGGTGCTCATGTCGGCGGCGCCGAAGAGCAGGCCCAGGTCCGACGGGTTCATCGGCGAGGCCTCGACGCGGATCACCACCTCGTGGGCCTGCGGTTCGGGCATCGGGTCGTCGTGCAGGGAGAGTTCGAGTTCGCCGTTGGAACGGACGAGGGAGCGCAGTTGGAGTGCCATGGGAAAGCCCCTGTGAAAGGTCGTTCGGAGATGGCCATCGGCCACGGGGCGGCCAGTATAGGAGCGGGTGCGCGCGCCTGCTGGCGCCTTCAAGACACCATGGGGATCACCGGGGCATGGGCCAGCGCGTGGCGCATCCGCGGCGGATCGAGCCGCTCGATGTAGCGCGGGATGTTGCGCCACAGCGTGTGGTACCCATAGCCGCCGCGCAGCATCTCCTGGCGCGCGCTGTCCTTGTCCCAGTCCTGCACGGCCATGCGGTAGACGGCCGCCACCACGCCCGTGCGGTCGGCGCCGTGCATGCAGTGGATGAGCACCGGCCCCTGCTTTTCGGCCTCGCGCATGGCGACCAGCGCGCGCAGCACCTTGGCGTCGTCGATGGCCCAGGTGTTGATCGGCACGCGCACCAGCCGGATGCCGCTGCCCGCAAACACCTTCCGGTCGTCGTTGAAGGAACGCAGGCTCACGACGGTGCGGATGCCCAGCGACTGCAGCGCCGCCACGTTGGCGCGGCGCGGCTGCGCGCTGCGGTACAGCGTGGGCGTGACGCGGTGCAGGTTCTCGACCTGCAGGGCGTCGAGCGGATCGGCCCAGTGGCCGGGGCGCAGGTCGGCGGTGTCTTGCTTCATCGTGCGCGGCGCGGCCAGTGGCGACGCACCAGGATCAGCAGCGCCACCGCGAGCCCGCCCCAGTAGTCGACCGGCGCGCCCCACAGCCAGTGCTTGTGCCAGAAGGCCTTCACGGGGTTGAAGTTCTCGAAGCCGAAGGCCGGGTTGATGAGAAACCACAGGAAGTCTTCGCAGACCCAGAAAACGATCAGCCCCGCGAGCGCCAGCCCCCAGTCGCGCAGCGTCCAGCGCCCCTGGAAGGCCAGCGGCGAGAAGAACACGAGCATCATGAAGGTGAACACCCAGGCGTGGTACCCCGTCATCGCGCGCCCGCCCCAGAACAGGTCGAGCCAGATGTTGTTCTCGATGCGCCAGGTGGGCAGCGAGGTGGCCCAGCCGGCGCCGCCTTCGATCTGGATCTCGGCGTTGGCGAAGAAGAACGCCATCGTCACGACCCACGCGAGGTAGACCAGCGTGCGGCCGATGCTGGGCCGCGGCTCTGCGACGGCGGTGCTCATTCGGTGAGGCCGAGCACGCGCTGCAGCACCGCGCGCGCGGCCTGCGGCTTGCCCAGCGCGCGGCTGCGCGCGGCCATGGCCGCGAGCTTGGCGGGGTCGGCCATGAGGCGCGCGACCTTGTAGTCCAGGCCGATGGCGTCGTAGGCCAGCCAGGCGGCGCTTTCTTCCATGAGGAAGCCGGCGTTGTGCTCTTCCTGCCCCGGAATCGGCGAGATCAGCAGCATCGGCTTGCCCAGCGCCAGGCACTCCGACACCGTGAGGCCGCCGGGCTTGGTCACGACCAGGTCGGCCGCGGCCATCATCTTGTGCATCTCGTTCGTGAAGCCGACGGCCACCACGCGGCCCGGATGGCGCTGCGAGAGCGCCTCAAGCCGCGCATGGGCTTCGGCGTTGCGGCCGGCCACGGCGATGACCTGGAAGGGCGTGTCGCCGCCGAGCGCGAGCACGCGCTCGACCATGCTGGGCAGATCGCCCACACCGGCACCGCCCGACGCCATCAGCAGCACCGGCCGTGCGGGGTCCAGGCCCAGCGCACTCGCGCAGGCCGCGTGCGCGAGCTCCGGCGCATCGGGCTCCGAAAAGGCCGGCATCACCGGAATGCCCGTGACATGCACGCGCTCGGGCGGAATGCCGCGCGCGCGCAGCCGGAAGGCGACTTCTTCCGTCGCCGCGAGGTAGCCCGTCATGCCCGGCACCAGCCACATGTTGTGCAGGTCGTAGTCGGTGATCTGCAGCCACACGGGGCACTCGATGCGGCCCCGGTTGCGCTCGCGCATCAGCAGCTCGGCCGGCAGGAAGTGGGTGCAGATCACGGCGTCGGGCTTGGCGCGGCGGATCTCGCGCACCAGCGCCCCGGTGCTCAGGCGCTCGATGCCGCGGCGCAGCCGCTGCGAGGGCGCGTGGTGCGGCGTGACGTCGGTGCGCTGGTGCAGGTACGACCACAGCTCGGGCGCGCGGTTCACCAGCTGCAGGTACCAGTCGGTGTACACCTTGCGAAAGCCCGCCGGCACATGGGCCATGGCGTCGACATGCACCGCGGTATGCGGCGCGAACGACTGGGCGAGGGTGGCTTCAAGCGCCTGGGCGGCGCGCACATGGCCGTTGCCGGCGCTCACACTGAGGATCAGGAGTTTGGTCATGGATTCGGCGGGCTGGTCGCCGGATTATGGACATGCCATGTGGCACGGCCGGTGCACACGCGCCGTGCTGGAAGGATCAGCGCCTCAGAGCGGCGCCCGCGACGTGACGAGCTGATTCACGCCAGCGGCCGCCCGCTCGCGAATCGCCTCGAAGGTGGTGTTCGCGACGATGCGTCCGTTCTCGAACACCGTTTGCAGCAGATCGACCTGGCCGCTCGCCAGCGCTTCTTCGCGCAAGGTCTGCACTTCGCCGCGCGCGTTGCGCACCAGCGCGAGCCGCCCCTTCTTCGAGGCCTTGTTCACATCGCCCACCGGCGACTTGTAGACATCGCGCCACTCGCCGTTCACCTGCATCGCCGAGCACTTCATCGCCCATTGCATCGTGTCGCGGTTGACCTGCTGCAGCAGGCCGCCGCCCATGCCGAAGGAGATGTTCTCGGTCGAGAAGCCGTTGTGGAAGAAGTTCGAGAGGCACAGCCGCAGCGAGTCGAGGTTCACGCCGTCGCCCTGGATGATGCGCACGTTGTTCAGCACGCGGAACCCCTTGGCATTCGTCGTGGTGCCGAATCGCTCGGCCAGGATCTGCGCCACCTTGAGCGTGGTTTCGGCCGGGTCGCCCGAGTCGGGCCGCACCACCAGCGTCGCGCCCGAGGCCACCACCTTCGCCTTGAGCTCGTCGCCCCAGATGCGCGCGCAGGCATTGAATATGTCGTAGCTGTCGCTCACCACGGCGAAGGTCGTGCCGGGCTTGGCGAACTGGTCGACCATGTTGCTGTACGCGTCGGACTCGTGGTCGCGGCCCCAGCCCGTGATGGTGCTGTGCTCGGCCGCGGGGATCGAGAAGCCCGCCACGTCGCAGTCGTAGTAACGACGCGCCGCCACCAAGGCCGCCAGCGTGTCGGTGCCCATGAAGTTGACCAGGTGGGCCATGCCGCCGAGTGCCGCCGACTCCAGGCTCGACACCCCGCGCGCGCCGAAGTCGTGCAGCCTGAACGCGATCTGGCCTTGCGGGTCGTCGCAGGTCGCTTCGAGGTAGCGCAGCAGCGTGGTGCGCGCGGCGGCCGAGAGCGTGGCCACCGTGGTCGGATACCAGATGGCGCGCAGCAATTCGGTTTCGAGAAAGCTCGTGACCCAGAAGAACTCGGGGTCGGTGTTCTCGATGGTCGCGAGCACGTTGTGCACCGGCAGCACGCTGCCCTCGGGCACCGCACGGATGCGCACGGGCATCAGTCCGTCGTGCTTCTCGATCAGCCGCAGCCACCCTTCGCGGTTGAAGGGTTCGCCGTGCACGGCCATCATCGCAGCGGCCTCCTCGACGTCGCTGCGCGTCACCGGCGTCTGCAGGTACTCGCGCAGGTACGCCTGCAGGCCGAAGAACAGCGAATGGCTGAAGAGCCCGCCGCGCGATTCGATGTAGCTGTGCACGGTCTGCGTACCGGGCGGGTACTGCATCCAGTGCGACACCTTGTAGGAGTCGGTGCGCAGCAACAGGTTGTTGCCCAGGGGCGAGGAGGTGAGGTTGCGGTTCATGTGAAAGCTCCTTTCACGTGGGCCCCGTCAACCGGAGCCCGTTCTTGCTGACAAAGCCTGGTCGTTCAGTTCTTGCCCAGGCCACCCAAAAAATGGTTTGCGATGAAGTAGTGGTCTTCGTAGATGCGGTCCGGCATCCCGAGGAACTCGGCAATCGGCACCCACCGCACGGCGGCCGCGTCGTCGTCGGCACGCACATCCGACAGGCCCGTCCACTGGTTGTGGGCCAGCTCGAAGAAGAAGCCGTGCGTGATCGTGCGGCCGCGCTGCGAGCGGTCGGGCGCATCGAACACATGGCTGGCCTTCATGCTGCCGTTGAGCACGGGCACGGGCACCTTGAGGCGGGTTTCTTCCTTCAGCTCGCGAATGGCCGCGTCCTGCAGCCGCTCGTGCTGGCCGACGAAGCCGCCGGGCAGCGCCCATGTGCCCTTGCCAGGGTGGAACTTGCGCTGCACCAGGAGGATGTGGCCGGCCTCGACCACGATGGCATCGACCGTGGTGTAGATCGGCGGAAAGTCGCTGCCTGCGTAGCGGTACTTGTCGCGGTAGTCGACGAGGAAGGCGCGCTCGTTGCAGAGCTCGGCATAGTCGGCGGTGCCGGTGAACTTGTCGAGGAAGGCGGCGGTGCCGTCGGGCAGGTCGGCGCGTGCGAGCTGGCCTCGGTTCTCGGGGTCGAAATAGAGGTTGCGCACGTCGGTGGCGTTGAGGCTTTCCACGCTGTGCTGGCCCACGAACTCCCAGTGCGGGAAGAGCTTGAGGTAGTAGCTGGAGCTGTCCTTCAGGTGCCCCACCAGCGCGACCTTGGCCTGCGCCGCGGGCACATGGCCATCCTGCTGGATCAGCCGCTCGACGGCAGACTGGATCGACGCGATCCAGATCTGGTCGTTGTAGGGCGAGTCGCCGACGCCGACGACGCTCACGCGCATCTGCTCGCTGCCGCGCAGGCACGCGCGCACCATGCGCTCGCGTTCATCGAAGGTGAAGGGGTCCTTGACGCTGCGGGGCTTGCGGTCGGAGCCGACCACCACGATGACCCGATCGGCGGCGCGAAGGCCTTCTTCGATGAGTCGCTGGTGACCGAAATGAACGGGCTGGAAACGCCCGATGACGATGGCGTACTGAAACTTGCGTGTGTTTGGCATGCTCACTTGGGAATCCCCCAAAAAGGGCGCAATCAACTTGCGCCTGGATTCAGGATAGCACCGGTGCGACGCATCGATCAAGTGTTCCTGGCCCCACGGGGCAGGCGGCCGATGGCAAACGGCCAGATACTCGCAGGGCGCATTTGCTAGGATTTGCCCCCCCATGACCGAGCCCTCCACCTCCCCCCACGCGCCCGTGCGCCTCAACAAACGCATGGCCGAACTCGGCCTGTGCTCGCGCCGCGAGGCCGACGACTGGATCGCGCAGGGCTGGGTGCGCGTCAACGGCAAGCCCGCCGAGATGGGCGTGAAGGTCACGCCCAACGACCGCATCGAGGTCGACAAGGCCGCCAAGGGGCAGCAGGCGAACCAGGTCACGATCCTCATCAACAAACCCATCGGCTACGTGAGCGGGCAGGCCGAAGACGGCCACGAGCCGGCGGTCACGCTGTTCACGCCGCAGAACCGCTGGTCGGAAGACAACGCGCGCTTCTTCTTCGGCCCGCAGCAGCTGCGCGGCCTGGCGCCGTGCGGGCGGCTGGACATCGACTCCACCGGCCTGCTCGTGATGACGCAGGACGGCCGCATCGCGCGCCAGCTCATCGGCGAAGACTCGACGATGGACAAGGAATACCTCGTGCGCGTGGCCTACCACGGCCTGGACCAGCCCGCGCCCACCGGCCAGCTGGTGCGCCTGGACGACGACGACCCGGTCACCACCAACGTGCAGGCGGTGTTTCCGCCCGCCATGCTGGCCCGGCTGCGGCACGGCCTGAGCCTGGACGGCCAGGCGCTCAAGCCGGCGCGTGTGGAGTGGCAGAACCCCGAGCAGCTGCGCTTCGTGCTCACCGAAGGCAAGAAGCGCCAGATCCGCCGCATGTGCGAACTGGTCGGCCTCAAGGTGGTGGGCCTGAAGCGCGTGCGCATCGGCAAGGTGATGCTCGGCAACCTGCCGGTGGGCCAGTGGCGCTACCTGGCGCCGCACGAAAAATTCTGACGATCTGCCCATGGCCGCGGTGCTGAGCCGGCGCGCGCTGAACCGAGCCACGCTGGCGCGGCAGATGCTGCTGGCGCGGCGCAAGGCGAGCGTCGCGCAGGCCATCGACAAGCTGGCCGGGCTGCAGGCGCAGGCGCCCAACCCGCCCTACATCGGCCTGTGGAGCCGGCTCGAAGGCTTTCACCGCGCGCAGCTGACCGACGCGCTGAAGAACCGCCGCATCGTGCGCATGTCGACGCTGCGCGCCACCCTGCACCTGATGACCGCCGCCGACGCGTGGGCCTGGCGGCCGCTGCTCGAGCCCGTGCACCAGCGCGGCCTGTCGGGCCTGCATGCGCGGGCCCTCGAAGGCGTCGACCGCGCGGCCGTGGTGAAGGCGGGCCGTGCGTTGCTCGACGACGGGCCGCTCACCGGCACCGCCCTCGGCCAGGCGCTCGCGGCGCGCTGGACAGACCACGCGCCGGCCTCGCTCGCCGCGCTCATCCGCAACAGCGTGCCGCTGGT
The DNA here is from genome assembly GCF_059416405.1 of Variovorax sp. GW821-FHT09D04. Lineage (NCBI taxonomy): Bacteria > Pseudomonadati > Pseudomonadota > Betaproteobacteria > Burkholderiales > Comamonadaceae > Variovorax > Variovorax sp. GW821-FHT09D04. Next base: position 234,292 of record NZ_JBWKPA010000002.1, on the reverse strand, counting down.
CCACCTGCCGCCCGCGGGCAGCTGGAACTCGCACCGGAACGCGCTGCTGCAGCCGCTCGGTGACTGGTTGGGCGATGCCACCGCCGGGATCGCCACCGCCACGCAGGACGACCTGCTGCTGCGCTACCTCGCCGCCTTCGGCCCCGCGACGCTGGCCGATGCCGGCGCGTGGTCGGGCCTCACGGGCTGGAAGGCCGTGGCCGATCGATTGAGGCCGCAGCTGCGCGTGTTCACCGGCGACGAGGGGCAGGAGCTTTTCGACCTGCCGCGCGCGCCGCGCCCCGACCCCGACACGCCCGCGCCGCCGCGCCTGGTCGCCGAATGGGACAACCTGCTGCTCTCGCACGCCGACCGCCGCCGCGTGCTCGACGAGGCGCACCGCGCGCGCGTCTTCACCATCAACGGCATCGTGCGCGGCACGGTGCTGCTCGACGGCTTCGTGGCGGGCACCTGGAAGATCGAGCGCGCGACGCGCACGGCCACCGTGGTGCTGGAGCCCTTCACGCGCTGGTCGGCGGCCGACCGGCGCGGCGTGGAAGAAGAGGCGCTGCGCCTGCTGGCCTTCGCCGCGGACGCTGAGGACGAGCGGCACGCCGTCCGCGTCCTGCGGCCCTAAGCCCCGCCTAAGTCTTCGCGCCTACGCTGCGCCGAGGCGCAGGGCCCCTGACGATCATCCCGGTCGCGTGCTACCTTGCGCGCAAAGGAGTCGCCGCGATGCGCGTGCTGCTGGTGGAAGACGACGAAATGATCGGGCGCAGCCTGAAGCAGGCGCTCGAGGGCGCGGGCTGGTCGGCCGACTGGGTGCGCGACGGCGAGCTGGCGCACAGCGCGCTCGGCGACGGCGGCTACACCTGCGTGCTGCTCGACCTGGGCCTGCCCCGCCAGGACGGCACCGAGGTGCTGCGCCGCGCGCGCGAACGCGGCGACGCCACGCCCGTGCTGGTGCTCACCGCGCGCGATGGCCTGGACGACCGCATCCACAGCCTGGACCTGGGCGCCGATGACTACCTGCTCAAGCCCTTCGAGTTCCGCGAGCTGCTCGCGCGCATGCGCGCCGTGGTGCGCCGCCGCGACGGCGCCGCGCATTCGCTGATCGGCACCGCCGCGCTGCAGCTGGACCTCACGACGCGCGAAGTGGCCGTGAACGGCGTGCGCGAGGCGCTCACCGCGCGCGAGTTCGCGCTGCTGCACGCACTGCTGGAGCGGCCCGGCGCCATCCTCTCGCGCGAGCAGCTCGAAAACCGCATCTACGGCTGGGGCGACGAAGTGACCAGCAACGCCATCGACGTGCTGATCCACGGCATGCGCCGCAAGCTCGGCGCCGACGCGATCCGCAACGTGCGCGGGCTGGGCTGGCGAGTGGCGGCATGACCGATGCCGCCCGCCGCTGGTGGCGCCCGCGTTCGCTGCGCACCCAGCTGCTGCTGTGGCTGGTCACGCTGCATGTGGTGGCGGCGGTGCTCACGGCGTGGTTCTCTTTCCTGGCCTACGGCAACCTCGTGCACAACGCGCTGGACGACCAGATGCGGCTGGTGGCCGAGTCCTACGCGGGCAACGACCCGCCCAAGACCCCGCGCGCGATGGACGGCGAGGCGGCCTTCTCGCGCGGCGCCTTCGTGGTGCAGATCTGGAGCGCCGACGGCGCCACCTTGCGCGCGAGTTCGTGGCTCGCGCTGTCGGTGCCGCTGCAGCCCGGCAACGGCTTCAGTGACGTGCACGCCGAAGGGCCCGCGCATTCGCGCTGGCGCGTGTTCACGGCCGAGCCCGCGCCGCATGCCGACGCGCCGCGCGTGCAGGTGCTGCAGAACGAGGACTACCGCCATCGCCGCGCGCTGCGCCGCGCCCTGCTCGAGGGCCTGCCGATCGCGCTGCTGCTGCCGGCGGCGCTGCTGGTGCTGTGGCTCATCGTGTCGGCCGCCTCGCGCTCGCTGCGCGGCGTGGCGCGCGACGTGGCCTCGCAGGACGAGCGCCGCCCCACCGAGCTGTCACTGGCGCGCGTGCCCGACGAGATCACGCCGCTGGTGGGCGCCTTCAACCACCTGCTGTCGCGCGTGCGCAGCGCCTTCGCCACGCAGCGCCGCTTCGTGCAGGACGCGGCGCACGAGCTGCGCACGCCGATGGCCGCCATCGGCCTGCAGATCGAGAACCTGCGCGCGCACGTGCCGGCCGGCGAAGCCACCGAACGCTTCAACCAGCTCGAGGCCGGCGTGACGCGCGCGCAGCATCTCATCGAGCAGCTGCTGCAGCTGTCGCGGCAGGACGCGCCGCCGTCGGATGCGCCGGGCGAGCGGGTCGACATCGAGGCGCTGCTGCGCGAGAGCCTGGGCCAGCGCATGGTGTTGGCCGATGCGCGGCGCATCGACGTGGGCTTCGAAGGTCTGACCGCTGCGGTGGTGACCGCACCCGCGTCCGAACTGCGCAGCGTGTTCGACAACCTCATCGACAACGCACTGCGCTACGCGCCCGAAGGCGGCGTGGTCGATGTGCGGTTGCATCGGGTCGACGGGCAGGCGGTGGTCGACGTGCTCGACAACGGGCCGGGCATTCCGCCGGCCGAACTGGAGCGCGTGTTCGACCGCTTCTTCCGCGTGCCCGGCGCGGCGGCGGGCGGCAGCGGGCTGGGCCTGGCGATTGCGCGCACGGCGGCCGAGCGGCATGGCCTGCGCATCGAGTTGCGCAACAGGGACGACGGGCCGGGGCTGAGGGCGCGGGTGCTGCTGCCGATGCAGCCGCCGTAGCCGTTGCGGTGCTCACTCCCGGCTCATTCTTCGCTCACGCTGGCCTCAGTCTGGCTGCCTAGAGTGGCTGCAGGTCCTGCTGCGCGCGGTCCGCGCGACGGCACCGGACCGGAGACAACCTGCCCTCAGGAGAACACACCATGCGCACTTCGTTCAAGCTTCTCGCCGTTGCTTCCTTCGCCGCGTTCGCGGCGCTGGGCACGGTCAACGCCTCCGCCGAAACCACCGACGGTTCGGACTTCCACCCGCTGCAGATGAATTCGCCGGAGAACCCGGAAGTGCAGGCCGGCGCGATGGCGGCGGCACGTCCGAGCGGCACGGAGCCCATCGGGCAGTCGACGTCGGCGCCGGCGATCAATGGGATGACCCCGGTGTCCGACATCCAGGCCGGTGCCTATGCGGCGTCGCATCCGACCGGCACCGAGCCCATCGGGCAATCGACTTCACTGCCGATGGTGAAGTCGGGCAGCGGAAGCTGAGCCTCTAGCTTCCGCTGCAGGAAGCTCAGTCGTCGTTGCTGCTGAGCAGTGCGCGGTAGATCACCGCGCCGATGATCGCGCCCACGATCGGGGCGACCCAGAACAGCCACAGCTCCGACACCGCGTACGACGGGCCGAACAGGGCCGGGCCGGTGCTGCGCGCCGGGTTCACCGAGGTGTTGGTCACGGGGATCGACACCAGGTGGATCAGCGTCAGGCACAGGCCGATGGCCATGCCCGCGAAGCCGGCCGCCGCGCGCTTGGCGGTGGCACCCAGGATCACGATCAGGAACACGGCGGTCATCACCACTTCGCTGATGAGTGCGGCCGTCATGCCGTACTTGCCGGGCGAGTGCTCGCCGTAGCCGTTGGTGGCAAAGCCGCCGATGTCCGCGCCCGGCTTGCCGGTGGCGATCAGGTACAGCACGCCGGCCGCTGCGATGGCGCCCAGCACCTGCGACACGATGTAGCCCGGCAGCTGCCCGGCCTTGAAGCGGCCCGCGGCGGCCAGGCCGATCGACACGGCCGGATTGAAGTGGCCGCCCGAGATCGGACCGAGCGCATAGGCGCCCGTGACCACCGTCAGGCCGAAGGCCAGCGAGACGCCGAGCAGGCCGATGCCGACGCCCGGAAAGGCCGCCGCCAGAACTGCGCTTCCGCAGCCTCCGAGCGTGAGCCAGAAAGTACCAATGAATTCTGCAGACCACTTTTTGTAGGTACTGTGTTCCATAACGCTCCATCCTGAAGTTGAGAAAGCACGCACGGCGGGAGCCGAACGCGGGCCGCATTCTAGGAACGGGAAATGGAGGCGTCGAGCAAACGGGCGCGCTTAGCGGCAACTGTTCACGATTGCTGTGGATTTGTGCAGTGCGTCATTTGCAAATGAGTGGGGCAAGGGCGCGCCACCGCACATCGACACGGCATCGACATCACATCGTCACGACCACTTTGCCGAACGCGCCGCGCTCCAGATGGTCGAGTGCGGCAGGCAGCGCGTCGAAGCCGTAGCGCGCCGCGATCACCGGCTTGAGCGCATTCGCATCGACCGCGCGCACCAGCTCTTCGAGCGCACGGCGATGGCCGACGCCGATGCCCTGCACCGTCACGCGGCCGAGCACCATCGCGTAGAACGACGCGCTCAGCGTGTCGCCGCCGAGCATGCCGATGATCGACACGCGCCCGCCCTGCTTCACGGCCTGCAGCGAGCGGTCGAGGTCGGGGCCGCTGGAGAGTTCGAGCACGTGATCGGCGCCGCGCCCGTGCGTGAGCCGGCGCACTTCGGCGGGCCAGTCGCTGTCGCGCGCGAGCACGTGCGTGGCGCCGAGCGCGCGTGCCGCGGCCTGCTTGTCGGCGCTGCCCGTCACCACGATGGCCTGCGCGCCGTGCAGCCGCGCAAGCTGCAGGCCGAACAGCGCGACGCCGCCGGTGCCGTGGACCAGCACGGTCTCGCCCGCGCGCAGGGCGCCGGTTTCCACCAGCGCGAACCACGCCGTGAGGCCGGCGCAGGGCAGCGTGCTCGCTTCCTCGAGGCTCAACGTGGCCGGCGCGGCCACGGCCCAGTTCGCGTCGATGCACACGTGCGAGGCCAGCATGCCCGGCCCGGGGCCGCCGAGCAGCGTGGTGTCGGCGTGCCAGTGGCTGTCGGTCCAGCCGCCCCAGAAGGTGTTGATCACGCGGTCGCCCACGGCAAAGCGGCGCACGCCGGGGCTCACGGCCACCACCGTGCCCGCCATGTCCGAGCCGGGCGTGAAGGGCAGGTCGAGCGCCATGCCCATGCCGTCGCGCACCATGAGCAGGTCGCGGTAGTTGAGCGCCACCGCGCCCACGCGCACGAGGATCTGGCCCGGGCCTGGCGAGGACATCGGCGCCTCGGTGTGTTCCAGGTGGGCGCGGCCCAGTCGGGGAAGCTGCCAGCGGCGCAGCACATCGGGTTCTTGCATCGGAAAAGGCTCCATCGGAAAAGATCGGCCTCGATGCTATTGACGATGAAAACGATCCGGTGGTGGATAATTTTCCGAAGAATGGTGCTTGAAAGTATCCAATGAGCCAACGCCTGCAAGGCATCGAGGAGTTCGTCGCGGCGGTGGAGGCGGGCAGCTTCGCGCTCGCCGCGCAGCGCCTGCACGTCACCCGTTCGGCGGTTGCCAAGAGCATCGCGCGGCTCGAGGCGCGGCTGGACACGCGCCTGTTCCTGCGCACCACGCGCAGCCAGAGCCTCACCGAGGAAGGGCACGGCTACTACGAGCGCTGCCGCCGCGCGCTGGCCGAGCTGGAGGCGGCCGAGGCGCTCACCGATGCCGCGCGCCACACGGCCGCCGGCCTCGTGCGCCTGAGCATGCCGGCGATGCTGGGGCGGCTCAAGGTCGGGCCGCTGCTGCTGGCATTGGCGCGCCAGCATCCGCAGCTGTCGCTGGAGCTGGCCTTCAACGACCGGCGCGTCGACCTCGTGGAAGAGGGGCTCGACCTGGCCATCCGCAGCGGCGAGCTCGACGACAGCGCGGGGCTCGTGGCGCGGCCGGTCGGCGTGCAGTGGATGCTGCTGTGCGCCGCGCCCGCGTACCTGGCCGAGCGCGGCCATCCGCGCGACCTTGCGGCACTGGTCGCGCCGCACGAGGCCGTGTACTACGCCCGCGACGGGCAGGTCTCGCCCTGGCGCTTTCGCGAGGGCGACGCGGAGGTGGAGGCCGCGCTGCCGTCGCGGCTGCGCTGCGACAGCGCCGAGGTGCTGCTGGAGGCCGCCATCGGCGGCATGGGCCTGGCGCGGCTGCCGGCCTGGCTGGCGGCCGACGCGCTCGCGGCCGGCACGCTGGTGCGCGTGTTCGAGGAGCCCGAGCCTTTCGGTTTTCCGCTGCACGTGATCCGCACGCCGAGCCGCTACCTGCCGCTGAAGACGCGCGTGGTGATCGACTGGCTGGTGGCGCATCTGCCGCCGCTGCTGGCGGCGCGCTGACCTCAAGCACCCACGCCGGCGCTATCCTGCGCCTTCATACAACGTCGAACAACGAGGAGACCCGCCCATGCCTTCATTCGCCCCCCGGCACACCGTGCGTGCCCTTGCCACCGCCTGCCTGGGCACGGCGCTCCTGCTCGGGGCGTCGCAGGCCGCCGCGCAGGGCACCGTCAACGCGCTGTGCAGCACCGACGCGGGCTGGTGCGAGGCGGCCGCCACGGCCTTCACGCGCGAGACCGGCATCAAGGTGCAGCAGGCCCACAAGGGCACCGGCGAGATCGGTGCGCAGCTGCGCGCCGAAGCCGCCAACCCCAAGACCGACCTCTGGTGGGGCGGCACCGGCGACCCGTTCCTGCAGGCCGCCGAGCAGGGCCTGCTCGAGCCCTACCGCCCGGCCTACATCAACGACCTGCACGACTGGTCGGTGCGCCAGTACGCCATGTCGCAGAACATGGTGGGCGGCTTCTACACGAGCGCGATGGGCTTCGGCTTCAACACCGAGCTGCTGAAGAAAAAGAAGCTCGCCGAGCCGAAGTGCTGGGCCGACCTCATCAAGCCTGAGTACAAGGGCGAGATCGAAATTTCGCACCCCGCCACCAGCGGCACGGCCTACACCGTCATCGCGGGCCTGGTGCAGCAGATGGGCGAGGAGCCCGCGTTCGACTACCTGAAGAAGCTGCACAAGAACGTCACCAGCTACACGCGCAGCGGCCAGGCCCAGGCGCCCAACGTGGCCAAGGGCGAGGTGGCGATCGGCGTGAGCTTCATCTTCGGCTTCGAGCGCTGGCGGCACGACAAATTTCCGGTGAAGACCGCCGCGCCCTGCGAAGGCACGGGCTTCGAGATCGGCGGCATCGCGCTCGTGAAGGGCGCGCGCAACAAGGAGAACGCCAAGCGCTACTACGACTGGCTCATGAGCCCCGCGGGCCAGTCCATCGGCGCCAAGGCCGGCAGCCTGCAGTCGCCGGCCAACAAGACCTTCAAGCCCGATCCGCGCATTCCCTCGATGGAGAGCGTGAAGCTCATCAAGTACGACTTCGAGAAGTACGGCAAGGCGGCCGAGCGCAAGCGGCTCATCGACCGCTGGACGCGCGAGGTGGAATCGCAACCGCGCTGAAAGCGCGGCGCGTAGCCGACAGCCGTGTGACAAAGTTCGCGCGGCCTTGCGCTCGTTGTTTTTTGGCGCGACAACCCCAGTTCATAAAGTTGGCAAGGCCGCCGCCCGCCGCGGGCGGCTCGCCTTAGAATTTTTTGGCTTCGATCCCTTTCTTTCCCATGGCTGATTCCCCCAATACCAAACTCCCGTTCCAGGCTGAAGTCGCGCAACTGCTGCACCTCGTCACGCATGCGCTGTACTCCAACAAGGAAATCTTCCTGCGCGAGCTGATCTCGAACGCGTCCGACGCGTGCGACAAGCTGCGCTTCGAGGCGCTCGACCACCCCGCGCTGTACGAAGACCAGCCCGACCTGGACGTGCGCCTGTCGTTCGACAAGGCCGCGCGCACCCTCACCATCACCGACAAGGGCATCGGCCTGTCGCGCCAGGAAGCCATCGACAACCTGGGCACCATCGCCAAGAGTGGTACCAAAGACTTCATGAGCCGCCTCAGCGGCGACCAGAAGGCTGACGCCCAGCTCATCGGCCAGTTCGGCGTGGGCTTCTACTCGGGCTTCATCGTGGCCGACAAGATCACGGTCGAGTCGCGCCGCGCGGGCCTGCCCGCCGACCAGGGCGTGCGCTGGGTGAGCGGCGGCGCCGGCGACTTCGAGGTGGCCGACATCACGCGCGCCGCGCGCGGCACCAGCATCACGCTGCACCTGCGCGACGACGCCGACGAATACCTCAACGCCTGGAAGCTCAAGCAGATCGTCGGCAAGTACTCCGACCACATCTCCCTGCCCATCCTGATGGAAAAGGAAGAGTGGAAAGACGGCGAGAACGACCAGCCCGGCGACATGGTGAAGACCGGCGAGTGGGAAACGGTGAACAAGGCCAACGCCCTGTGGAGCCGTCCCAAGAAGGACATCACCGCCGAGCAGTACGAAGAGTTCTACAAGAGCATCAGCCACGACTTCGAGGCGCCGCTGGCCTGGAGCCACAACCGCGTCGAAGGCAGCACCGAGTACACGCAGCTGCTGTACATCCCGTCCAAGGCCCCGTTCGACCTGTGGAACCGCGACAAGAGCGCGGGCGTCAAGCTGTACGTCAAGCGCGTCTTCATCATGGACGACGCCGAGGCGCTGCTGCCCAACTACCTGCGCTTCGTGAAGGGCGTGATCGACTCGGCCGACCTGCCGCTGAACGTGAGCCGCGAGCTGCTGCAGGAAAGCCGCGACGTGAAGGCCATCCGCGAAGGCAGCACCAAGCGCGTGCTGTCGATGCTCGAAGACCTGGCCAAGAAGCAGAAGACCGCGCCCGAGAGCGGTGAAGGCAAGGTCGACGTGGGCTCGGGCGAATCGGTGCCCGCCCCCGAGCCGACCGAAGGCGTGACCGACGTGGTCGACAAGAACACCACCCCCGCCGCCGAAGCCGCCGCCGAGTACGCCGACGAATCGGGCAAGTTCGCCAAGTTCTACGCCGAGTTCGGCGCGGTGCTGAAGGAAGGCCTGGGCGAGGACATGGGCAACCGCGACCGCATCGCCAAGCTGCTGCGCTTTGCCTCCACCACGAGCGACGTCGCGAGCGTGAGCTTCGCCGACTACAAGGCGCGCATGAAGGAAGGCCAGGACGCGATCTACTACATCACGGCCGACAACCTCGCCGCCGCCAAGAACAGCCCGCAGCTCGAAGTCTTCAAGAAGAAGGGCATCGAGGTGCTGCTCATGACCGACCGTGTCGACGAGTGGGCGCTGAACTACCTGAACGAGTTCGACGGCACGCCGCTGCAGAGCGTGGCCAAGGGCGCGGTCGACCTGGGCAAGCTGCAGGACGAGGCCGAGAAGAAGGCCGCCGAGGAAGCCGCCGAGTCGTTCAAGCCGCTGCTCGAGAAGCTGAAGGAAGCGCTCAAGGACAAGGCCGAAGACGTGCGCGTGACCACGCGCCTGGTCGACTCGCCCGCCTGCCTCGTGGTGGAAGACGGCGGCATGAGCACGCAGCTCGCGCGCATGCTCAAGCAGGCCGGCCAGCCCGCGCCCGACCTCAAGCCCGTGCTCGAAGTCAACGCCGAGCACCCGCTGGTGAAGAAGCTCGAAGGCTCCGCGCATTTCGACGACCTCGCGAACATCCTGTTCGACCAGGCGCTGCTGGCCGAAGGTGGCCTGCCGGCCGACCCCGCGGCCTACGTGAGGCGCGTCAACGCGCTGCTGGTGTGAACGCCCGGCCGCGCATCGTTCGTCGCGCAGCGGCTGCCACCTCGGCGCTGCTGCTGTTGCTTCTGGTGGGCGGCTGTTCGCACTATCACATCGGCATTCCGATCGTGCCCGGGCTCTCGCTCGGGCTCGGTGCCACGAAGGACGGCAATTTCTCCGTCGGCCTGAACACCGGCTGGGGCCCGCTCGGCGCGGGCGTGGCGCTGCATGACAACGGCGCCGTGACCGGCTCGGCCAGCGTCGGCGTGGGGGTCGGCGTCGGGCCGATCGGCACCGGCGTGGGCGTCGGCAAGAGCGTGGTGCTGCACAACCCGTACGAGACGGCGCCAGCGCCCGGGCAGGCGACGCCGGCCGTGGTGGTGCCTGCCGGCACGCCCGTCACCGTCACCAAGGCCGGCGTCACGCGGCCCATGGCTTCGTCGCCGTCGCCGCAGCCGTCGCCACCGATCGCCGCCGCACCCGTGCCGGCGGCCCGCGTGTCCTACCGCCCCCCCGCTGCGAAAACAGCGGTCGTGGCCGGCGAAGCAGGCACGCCCGGCAACCCCATCGCGCCCTGATGGTCGCGCCCCTCCCACCCCTGACCGCGCCGCGGCCCGGCGCGAGGCTGCCCTTTCCATGAGTCTCAGTACCGAAGCCGTCCTCGCGCTCGCGCCGGACGACGCCTCCGCGAAGGCCGCCAAAGGCCTGCTCGCGCCCGCCAAGTGGCCCACGCTCGGGCATTCCGACGACGCTGTCTGGGGCGAATGCCAGGGCAGCGGCAGCAAGCCGTACCAGACGCAGGTCGACCTGTCGGGCCCGGTGTTCCGCTGCTCCTGCCCGAGCCGCAAGTTCCCTTGCAAGCACGGCCTGGCGCTCTTGCTGCTGCGCGCGCAAAGCGAAGCCAGCTTCACCGCCGGCGCGCCGCCGCCGTGGGTGGCCGACTGGCTCGCCTCGCGCCGCGAGAAGGCCGAGAAGAAAGAAGCGCGCGCCGCCGAGCCGGCCGCCGCGCCCGATCCCGCTGCCGCCGCCAAGCGCGACGCGCAGCGCTGGAAGCGCATCGAGGCCGGCGTGCAGGAGCTCGCGCGCTGGCTCGACGACCAGACCCAGCGCGGCCTGGCCGCGCTCGGCAGCGAGCAGGCCGAAGGCTGGGCCGCCATGGCCGCGCGCATGGTCGATGCGCAGGCGCCGGGGCTCGGCCAGCGCATCACGCAGGCGGCCGAGCTGATCGGCGCCGGCGAAGGCTGGCCCGCGCGGCTGCTCGACCGGCTGGGCCGGCTGCAACTGATCGTCGATGCGGTGCCGCGCCGCGACAGCCTCTCGCCCGCCACGCGCGCCGACCTGCGCGCTGCGCTCGGCTGGCCGCAGGACCGCGAGGCGCTGCTGGCCGACGGCGAACGCGTGAGCGACCACTGGCTCGTGCTGGGCCAGTGCCTGGACGAGCGCGACACCAAGCTGGTCGAGCGCCATGTGTGGCTGCAGGGCCGCGCGAGCGGACGCCGCGCGCTGCTGCTCGACTACTCGCACGGCGGGCGCGGCTTCGAGACCGGCTGGGTCAGCGGCAGCGAACGCGCGGCCGTGCTGTGCTTCTATCCCGGCCACGCCTCGCAGCGCGCGGTGGTGGCCGAGTTGCCGGCCGAGGCCGCGTCGACCGCAGCGCCTGTCGCAGCCAATGACGAAGCCGGTGAATGGCAACGCATGGCGCAGCAGATCGCGGCCAACCCGTGGCAACCGCTGCTGCCCCTGGTGTGGGCCGATGCCGTGCCCGCGCGGCACGGCGACCAGTGGTGGCTGCGCCTGGGCGCCGCGTCGCAGGCCCTGCCGATGCAGCTGGCCGCGGCCGAAGCCTGGCAGCTGCTGGCGCATTCGGGCGGCGCGCCGCTGCGCGTCTTCGGCGAATGGGACGGCGAACACTTCGCGCCACTCACCGCGTGGGCGGCTGAGGGTGGAACACCCGTCTGGACCTTGAGCGGAGCGCGCGCATGAGCCACTGGAACACCTTGCTGCAGACCGCGCTTGTCGGCACTGCACGCCAACCCGTGCCGGCCGCCGACGGCATGGCCGGCGATTTCGGCGCGCTGCTTCAAGCGCTGCAACAACCCACCGACACCGCGCAGGGCCAACTGCTGCGCGTCGCGGGCGCCGTGGCCGTGGGCCGCCGTGCGGGCTTCGTCGCGCCGGGCCTGCCGGCCGACGACGCACCGCCCGCCGCCAACGACACTTGTCCCGCGCTCGGCGACCCCGCCTTGCTTGCCGTGATCGCCGATGCACTCGCCGCCGGCCCGCAGCGCCTGCAGCACGAAGTGCTGACCGTGCTCGCCACTGCCGGCTGGCGCCTGCCACCGAGCCTGCTGCCCGCCGCGCTCGATGCCGGCCGCCGCGACACCGCATTGCGGCCCGCCGTGGTGCTCGCACTCGGCGAGCGTGGGCGCTGGCTGGCCGCGCGCAACGACGACTGGCGCTACGCCGTCGGCGCCAGCGCGCAGGCCGACACGCAGACCCGCTGGGACGAAGGCAGCATCGACCAGCGCCGCGCCGTGCTGGCCGAGCAACGCCGCGACGACCCGGCCGGCGCGCGCGAGCGCCTCGCCGCCGAACTGCCGCAGTTGCCCGCCAAGGAGCGCGCCGTGCTGCTCGGCGCGCTGGCCGAGAACCTCGGCCCCGACGACGAAGCGCTGCTCGAAGCCCAGCTGAAAGACCGCGCGCGCGACGTGCGCCAGACCGTGGTCGAGCTGCTGCAGCGCCTGCCGGCCAGCGCGCATGTGCGGCGCGTCGAAGCCTTCCTCGCGCCCTTGCTCTCATCGCAAGGCGCGACGTGGCAACTGAACGCCCCCGAAGCCGCCGACCCGCGCTGGAAGGACGACGCCATCGACGCCGCGCGCCCCACGCACGACAGCCTCGGCGAGCGCGCCTGGTGGCTCTACCAGCTCGTGCGCCAGATGCCGCTCGCGTGGTGGACCACGCGCACCGGCATGACGCCCGCTGCATTGCTCGACTGGGCCGCCAAGGGCGACTGGCACGACGCGCTGCTGCGCGGCTGGAACGAGGCCGTGCTGGCCGCGCCCGATTTCGACTGGTGCGACGCGCTGCTCGATCGCCCGCGCGCCCACCGCGGCGGCGTGGGCCCGCTGCTGGCGCTGCTGCCGCGCGAGCGCCGCGAACGCCACTGGGCGACGCAGCTCGGCGATGCCGGGCAGGGCGTGCAGGACGTCGTCGCGTTCGCCGACCAGGCCTGCGCGCCCGGCGACACGCCCTCGGCCGCGCTGTCGCTGCGCATCGCCCAGGCGCTGCGCATGCGCGTCGAGCGCGGCGACCTCGTCAACGACTACGTGCTGCGCCAGGTGCTCGGCACCGCCGCCGCGCTGCTGCACCTCGATGCACTGCCGCTGCTGGCCGACCTGCCGCGCGCGGCCGAGGAAAGCCCCGGCCTCGCCAACGCACTGGCCGACACCGCGCGCATCGTGCGCGCGCGCCGGCTGGTCGCCACGCTTCCTTCCTCTTCTTCTTCACTTTCAACCTCTTCCCAAGGCCGTCCATGAGCAATGTCCTGCGCCAGCATGCCGAACAGCAATTCGCCGAAGAACTTGAAGCGCTCCAGAAGGTCGACGACCGCCAGCGCCCGGCCAACTGGAAGCTCTCGCCCTGGGCCGTGCTCACCTACCTGATGGGCGGCAAGCTGGCCAACGGCTTCGAGGTCAGCCCCAAGTACATCGGCAATTCGCGCCTGATGGAAATCGCCGTGTCCACGCTCGCCACCGACCGCGCGCTGCTGCTGTACGGCGTGCCGGGCACGGCCAAGTCGTGGGTGTCGGAGCACCTGGCCGCCGCCGTGAGCGGCGACTCCACCATGCTGATCCAGGGCACCGCCGGCACCAGCGAAGAACAGCTGCGCTACGGCTGGAACTACGCCGAGCTGCTGGCCCATGGCCCTTCGGAAAAAGCGCTGGTGCCGAGCCCGCTGGTGCACGCCATGCGCCTGGGCAAGATCGCGCGCGTCGAAGAACTCACGCGCATCCCGGCCGACGTGCAGGATTCGCTGATCACCGTGCTGTCCGAAAAGACGCTGCCCGTGCCCGAGCTGGGCACCGAGGTGCAGGCCACGCGCGGCTTCTCGGTGATTGCCACCGCCAACAACCGCGACAAGGGCGTGAACGAACTGTCGAGCGCGCTCAAGCGCCGCTTCAACACCGTGGTGCTGCCGGTGCCGTCGAGCGAGGCCGAGGAAGTGCAGATCGTCGTCAAGCGCGTCGGCGAACTGGGCCGCGCGCTCGCGCTGCCGGCCGAGCCGCCCGCGCTGCAGGAAGTGCGCCGCGTGGTGCAGATCTTCCGCGAGCTGCGCAACGGCCAGACCGAAGACGGCAAGACGCGCATCAAGTCGCCCACCTCCACGCTCTCGACCGCCGAGGCCATCTCGGTCATCAACAGCGGCATGGCGCTGGCCGGCCACTTCGGCGACGGCGTGCTGCGCTCGGCCGACGTGGCCTCGGGCCTGATCGGCGCGGTCATCAAGGACCCGGTGCAGGACCAGGTGGTGTGGAAGGAATACCTGGAGACCGTGGTGAAGGAACGGGCCGACTGGAAGGACCTGTACCGCGCCTGCCGCGAACAACTCTGACGCGAGCCGGCGCATGAGCACGAGCGCGGCGCCTTCGCCGCTGCACTATTTCGGCATCCGCCACCACGGCCCCGGCTGTGCGCGCAGCCTGCTGCGCGCCTTCGAATCGCTGCAGCCCGACTGCATCCTCGTCGAGGGCCCGCCCGAGGCCGAGCCGCTGCTGTCCTTCCTGGCGCATGCCGACCTGCAACCGCCGGTCGCGGTGCTGATCCACGCGAGCGAGGACACCGGCCTGGCCGCGTTCTATCCCTTCGCCACCTTCTCGCCCGAGTGGCAGGCGCTGCAGTGGGGCGCGGCGCGCGGCGTGCCCACGCGCTTCATCGACCTGCCGCAGGCGCACCGCATGGCGATCGAGCAGGCTGCGCGTGTGGCCGACGAAGCCAAGGCCGCAGAGCCTGAAGACACACCACTCGGCGATGACGAGACCGACACGGTGCCCGTCGCCGAAACCGTCGACGAACCCGAGGAAGAACAGGCCGCGCACACGCTGCCCGACGACCCCTTCGACTGGCTCGCCCATGCCGCCGGCTATGCCGACGGCGAGAGCTGGTGGAACCACATGGTCGAGGAGCGCGGCGACGGCGAAGACCTGTTCGGTGCCATCGCCGAAGCCATGACGGCCGTGCGCGCCGAAACGCCCGAAGACCGGCGCGGCGTGCGCGCGATGGAACGCGAGCAGCGGCGCGAAGCCTTCATGCGGCAATCGATCCGCGAGGCCGTCAAGGCCGGCCACCAGCGCATCGCCGTCGTGTGCGGCGCCTGGCACGTGCCCGCGCTGCAGGGCGCGGCCACCGCCAAGGCCGATGCCGCGCTGCTCAAGGGCCTGCCCAAGCTCAAGGTGCTCGCGACCTGGGTGCCGTGGACCTACCGGCACCTCACGAGCGCCAGCGGCTACGGCGCGGGCATCGATTCGCCGGGCTGGTACGAGCACCTGTGGCAGCAGGGGCACGAGGTGGCGGGGCGCAGCACCGGCTGGCTCGCCCGCGTCGCGCGGCTGCTGCGCGAGCACGACCTCGACTGTTCGTCCGCCCACCTGATCGAGGCCACGCGCCTGGCCGACACGCTGGCCGCATTGCGCGAGCGCCCCGCGCCCGGCCTGCCCGAGCTCGACGAGGCCGTGCGCAGCGTGATCTGCATGGGCGAGCAGGCGCCGCTCACGCTCATCCGCGAACGCCTCACGGTCGGCGACCGCATGGGCCAGGTGCCGGCCGACGTGCCCACCGTGCCGCTGCAGCGCGACCTCGAACAGGCGCAGAAAAGCCTGCGCCTCAAGCCCGAGGCCACCGCGAAGACGCTCGACCTCGACCTGCGCCAGCCCAACGACCTGGCGCGCAGCCACCTGCTGCACCGCCTGCGCCTGCTCGGCCTGCCGTGGGGCGAGGTCACGGCCGGCCAGCGTGCGAGCCGCGGCACCTTCCACGAGGTGTGGCAGCTGCAGTGGCAGCCCGAGTTCGCGCTGCGCGTCATCGAGGCCAGCCGCTTCGGCGCCACCGTGGCGCATGCCGCCAGCGCGCGCGTGATGGAAGGGCTCGCGGCCGAGACCTCGCTCACCGCACTGGCCGAGCAGGTCGACACCGTGCTGCTGGCCGACCTGCCCGTGGCCGTGCAGGCCGTGACCCGCGCGCTCGAGGACCGCGCCGCGCTCACCGGCGACGCCGTGCAGCTCATCGGCGCCGTGCCGCCGCTGGCCAACGTGTTCCGCTACGGCAGCGTGCGCCAGACCGACAGCGCGCTGCTCTCGCACGTGCTCGACAGCCTCATCGTGCGCGGCGCCATCGGCCTGCCGATCGCCTGCGGCGCGCTCGACGCCGAAGCCGCCGAGTCGCTGCGCACCCGTCTCATCGGCGCGCACGACGCGGTGCGCCTGCGCGACGGCGAAGAAACGACCACCGCCTGGCGCAACGCGCTGCGCGCCATCGCCTTCGGCGAAACCGGCGCGCCGCTGCTGCGCGGCGTGAGCTGCCGGCTGCTGCTCGACGATGCGCAGATCGACAGCGACGGCGCTTCGCAGCAACTCGCGCGCAACCTCTCGGCCGGCGCGCCGCCCACCGATGCGGCGGCCTGGCTCGAAGGTTTTCTCAACCGCAACGCGATGGTGCTGCTGCACGACGATGCCGTGTGGTCGCTGGTCGACGGCTGGCTCGCGGGGCTCGGCGAAGAGCACTTCGTGCAGGTGCTGCCGCTGGTGCGGCGCAGCTTCGCGGACTTCTCGGGCGCCGACCGGCGCGCGCTCGGCGAACGCGCGAAACGCGGCGCGGTCGGCAGCACCTTGCCGTCCGCCGTGGCCGCCACCGACTGGGACGAATCACGCGCGGTGCTCGCGCTGCCGCTGCTGCGGGAACTGCTGGGAGTGAAGGCATGAGCGCGAATCCGATGGAAGAAGACACCTTGCCGCCCACCGACCGCCTGCAGCGCTGGCGCCTCGTGCTCGGCAGCGAAGCCAACGCCAGCTGCGGCGCCATCGAAGGCCGCGTGCGCGAGATCGACCAGGCGCTGGCCGCGCTCTACGAAGCCGACGGCCGGCGCGGCCTGGGCCAGGGCGGGCAGCGCGGCGGCCGGGGCGATTCGGCGCCCAGCGTGGCGCGCTGGCTCGGCGACATCCGCAAGTACTTCCCCAGCCAGGTGGTGCAGGTGATGCAGCGCGACGCGATGGAGCGCCTGAACCTGCGCCAGATGCTGCTGCAGCCCGAGATGCTGGAGAACGCGCAGCCCGACGTGCACCTGGTGGCCAACCTCGTGGCGCTGGCGAGCGTGATCCCGGCCGGCACCAAGGACACGGCGCGCGCCGTGGTGCGCAAGGTGGTCGACGAGCTCATGAAGAAGCTCGAGGAGCCGATGCGCAGCGCCGTGAGCGGCGCGCTCAACCGCAGCCAGCGCAACCGCCGCCCGCGCCATTCGGAGATCGACTGGCACCGCACCATCCGCGCCAACCTGCGCCACTGGCAGCCCGAATACCGCACGGTGGTGCCGCAGACGCTGGTGGGCTACGGACGCAAGGCGCGCCAGCCGCAGCGCGAAGTGATCCTGTGCATCGACCAGAGCGGCTCCATGGCCGCGTCGGTGGTCTATTCGAGCATCTTCGGCGCGGTGATGGCGAGCCTGCCGGCGGTGTCGACCAAGCTGGTGGTGTTCGACACCGCCGTGGTCGACATGACCGAGCAGCTGCAGGACCCGGTCGACCTGCTGTTCGGCGTGCAGCTGGGCGGCGGCACCGACATCAACGGCGCCGTGGGCTACTGCCAGACGCTGGTGCGCGAGCCGCGCAACACCATCCTGATCCTCATCTCCGACCTGTACGAAGGCGGCGTGGAAGACGGCCTGCTGCGCCGCGCCCACCAGCTGGTGGAGGCCGGCGTGCAGTTCATCGCGCTGCTGGCGCTCAGCGACGAGGGCGCGCCCTCGTACGACCGCGACCTGGCCGCCAAGCTCGCTGCCCTGGGCGTGCCCTCGTTCGCCTGCACGCCCGATGCGTTCCCCGGCCTCATGGCCGCGGCCATCAAGCGCGAGGACGTGTCGACCTGGGCCGCCGGGCAGGGCCTGAAGACCAGCCGGGCCGCCCCGTGACGCAGCGCCGCCTGCCCGACCTGAAGCGACGGCGGCTGGCCGCGCTGCTGGGTCTGGTGGCGGGCACGGCCTGGGCGCAGCCCTCCGACGACACCGCGCGGCCGATCCGCTGGATCGTGCCGTTCCCCACGGGCGCGATCGCCGACGTCGTCGCGCGCGCCATCGGCGCCCAGCTCACCATCGACACGGGCCAGCCGGTGCAGATCGAGAACCGCCCCGGCGGCAACACCGCGCTCGCCGCCCTCGAAGCTGCGCGCGCACCGGCCGACGGCCACACCGTGCTGTCGGCCGACAACGGCATGTGGGTGTTCAACCCCGCGCTGTACCGCAGCCTGAGCTACAGCCCGTCGCGCGATTTCACACCCGTCACGCAGCTGGTGCGGCTGCCGATGGTGCTGCTGGTCGGCCCGGCCAGCGGCGTGCGCGATGCGCGTGCCTTCATCGAGGATGCGCGCGCCTTTCCGGGTCGCTTCAGTTTTGCCTCGGCCGGCAACGGCAGCGCGCAGCACCTCGCGATGGCGCTGCTGGCGCGCGAGGCGGGGCTGGAGATGGTGCATGTGCCGTACCGCAGCGCCGGGCCGGCGCTGGTCGAGGTGGCGGGCGGGCAGTTGCCGTTCGCGATGGGCGAGCTGGCGACGGCGCGCCGCTTCATCCAGGGCGGCCGGCTGCGCGTGCTCGCGGTGGCGAACTCCGTGCGCCTGGCGCAATGGCCGGGCGTGCCGACCTTCGCGGAACTGGGCCTGCCGAAGGTCGAGGCCGCGATCTTCCACGGCCTCGTGGCGCCGGCGGGCACGCCGCCCGAGGTGGTGGCGCGGCTGCAGCGCGCGGTGGCCAGCGCGCTGCACAACCCGGTGGTGCAGCGCCGCCTCGCCGAGGCCGGCGTCGAGCCGGTGGGCGGCACGCCGGCCGAGTTCGAGACCCTGCTGGCGCGCGAGTCGGCGCGCTGGCATCCGCTGATCCGCGCGCTCAAGCTCTCGCTGGATTGAACAGGTCAGCGCGCTGCGCTGTCGTCGCTCGGCAGGAAGGAATCGCCCGGCGTCAGCGGCGCATGGCGGTAGCTGGCCGGCGTGCGGCTGAGCTTCACGGGCGCGCCGATGCCGCGGTAGCCGCCTTCCATCTCCACCACCATCTCGCGGTGCAGCGTGTGCGGGTGCTGCAGCGCGGCCGCCACCGGCAGCACGGGCGCGGCGGGCACGCCGGCGGCCATCAGCTGGTCGACCAGCGTGCGGCCGTCGAAGGCGGCGAGTGCGGCTTCGAGCTGCTGCTTGAGGCCGTCGCGGTTCACCGAGCGCGCGCCAGCGGTGCGGTACAGCGGGTCGTCGGCCAGCGCGGGCAGGCCGATGCAGCGGCAGAAGCTCGCGAACTGGCGGTCGTTGCCCACGGCCACGAAGATCGGGTCGGTGCCCGTGGCCAGCGCGTCGTAGGGGTAGATGTTGGGGTGCGCGTTGCCCGTGCGGCGCGGCGCCGTGCCGTCCATGAACCAGTTGGCCGCGTGCGGGTGCAGCAGCGAGAGACCGCTGTCGTACAGCGCCGCCTCCACGAACTGGCCGCGTCCGCTGCGGTTGCGCTCTTGCAGCGCGAGCAGCACGCCGATCACCGCGTTCAGCCCCGTCACCATGTCGACCACCGGCAGGCCCACGCGCAGCGGGCCGCCGTCGGCCTCGCCGTTGATGCTCATGATGCCGGTCATGGCCTGCACGGCGGCGTCGTAGCCCGGCAGCGCGCCCAGCGGGCCGTCGGCGCCGAAGCCCGACACGCGGCACCACACGAGGCGCGGAAAGCGCTGCGACAGCGCCTCGTAACCGATGCCCCAGCGTTCCATCGTGCCGGTCTTGAAGTTCTCGATCAGCACGTCGGCCTCGGCCACCAGCGCCAGCAGCGCCTCGCGGCCTTCCTCGGTCGAGAAGTCCAGGTGCTGCACGCGCTTGTTGCGGTTCAGGCCGTGGTAGTACGAGGCCACGCCTTCCTTGAAGGGCGGGCCCCAGGTGCGCGTGTCGTCGCCCTGCGGCGGCTCGACCTTGAGCACGTCGGCGCCGTGGTCGCCGAGGATCTGGCCGCAGTAGGGGCCGCCGAGGATGCGCGAGATGTCGAGCACGCGGATGCCCGCGAGGGCGCCGGTCGAAGAAGGGGCGGTGGTCATGGGGTGGACTCGGAAGAAGAGGGAGCGGTGCGCGGCACCAGCTTGAAGGTGCCGGTGGCCAGCGCGAGCAGCTCGCCGTCGGCGTTGCGCGCCTCGCCGCGCGCGAAGCACATCGCACGGCCGCGCCGCTCGCACACGGCGGTGGCGATCACGTCGCCGGCGCAGGGCGCGGTGTAGTGCACCGTGATGTCGACGGTGACCACGCCGAAGGCCGTGGGCGCGTGCGAACGCACGGCGCTGGAGAGTGCGCAGTCGAACAGCACGGCGATCGCGCCGCCGTGCACGTCGCCGCGGCTGTTGGTGTGGTCGGCGCTGTAGGGCATGCGCACGCGTGCGCGCTCGTCGCCGATGGCCTCGCCGTGCAGCGCGAAGGCACGCGCCATCGGCATGGGCAGGCCGAACAGCACGCCCGGTGGTTCGTCGACGAAAGCGGTGTTCGACATGGTGTGCGTCTGGGGGTCAGTCGAGCAGGCCGCGCTGGCGCAGGCGCGCCACGCGTTCCTTCTCGCGCGCGGTCGTGGCCAGCGCGTAGCGGCGGTACTGTTCGGGGTCCATCGCGTTGGCCTGCTGGTTCAGCTGCTCCAGCACGCGCAGGCCGGCGGGCGACGCCAACGCCTTGCGGAAGGCGTCGTGCACGGTCTTCACACGCGCCGGGTCCATGCCCGCGGGGCCGGCGATGCCGTAGGGCGAGTCGATGACCGCGTCCACGCCCTGCTCGCGCAGCGTCGGCACCTGCGGGTAGCGCTTGACGCGCTGCGGCGTGAGCATCACGAGGTAGCGCATCTTGCCGGCGTCGATGTGCGGCACGGCCACGCCCGACAGCGGCGCGGCGTCGATGTGGCCGCCGAGGATGGCGTTGGTCACTTCGGCGTCGCCCTTGAAGGGCACCATGTTGAGCTGGACCTTCGCCATCTCGGCGGCCTCGTCCATCACGATGCGCGGCGTGCCCACCGCGCCGGTGGCGCCCACGTTGAGCTTGCCCGGGCGGCGCGCAGCGTCGGTCGCGAAGTCCTGCCAGGTCTTCCACGGCGCGTCGGCCTTCACCGCGAGGCCGAAGGTGTAGTCGGACAGCATCACCACGTACGAGAAGCTGCGCGCGGGGTCGAAGGCCACCTTGTTGATGAAGGGCTCGCGGTACACCGAGGCCGGCAGCACGGCCAGCGTGTAGCCGTCGGGCGCGGCGCGCACGAGCGCGGCGGCGCCGTTGGTGCCGCTCGCGCCGGGGCGGTTGTCGAGCACCACGGGCTGGCCCAGGGCCTTGCCGGCTTCTTCTGCCACGGCGCGCAGGTGCTGGTCGGTGGGGCCGCCCGCGGCGTACGGAACGATCAGCGTGACGGGGCGTTGCGGGTAGGTCTCCGCGGTGGCGGCGCCGGCGGCGGTGAACAGCGCGGCGAGGGCGAGCAGGCGTGACAGCCGTTGCGTTTTCATCTTCTTGTCTCCTTGTTTTTCTTGTGCGTCGTGGCGGTCAGTCGAGCTGCGCGCCGGACTTCTTCACCACGTCCTTCCACTTGACCGTTTCGCTGCCGATGAACTGCGCGAGCTTCTGCGGCGAGGTGTCCACCGTGGCTTCCAGGCCCTGCGCGGCGAACATCTGCTTGACCTTCGGCGAGTTGAGCACCTCGGCGAACGCGTGGTTGAGCTTGGTCACGCGGTCGGCCGGCGTGCCGGCCGGCGCGACGATGCCGAAGAACACGCTCACGTCGTAGGGCTTGTGCAGCTGCTCGGTGATGGTCGGCACCTCGGGCAGCGCCTGCGAGCGCGCCGAGGTGGCCACGCCGAGTGCGCGCAGCTTGCCGGCCTTGACGTAGGGCAGCGCGGTGAGGATGTCGGTGAAGGTCATGCTGACCTGGTTGCCCAGCAGGTCGTTGAGCGCCGGGCCCGTGCCCTTGTAGGGCACGTGCAGCAGGTCGGTGCCGGCCACCGAGTTGAACAGCACGCCCGCCAGGTGCGACGAGGCGCCGTTGCCCGACGAGGCATAGCTGAGCTTGCCCGGGTTGGCCTTGGCGTAGGCGACCAGCTCGGCCACGTTCTTCACCGGCAGGGCCGGGTTCACCACCAGGATGTTCGGCAGGTAGCCGACCTGGATCACGGGCGCGAAGCTCTTCGTCGGGTCGTAGCTGATCTTGCGGTACAGGCTCACGTTGATGGCCAGCGGGCCCGAGGTGCCGAACAGCAACGTGTGGCCGTCGGCCTCGGCGCGCGCCACGTAGTCGGCACCGATGTTGCCGCCCGCGCCCGCGCGGTTCTCCACGATCATGGGCTGGCCGAGCTTGTCGCGCAGCTCGGCGGCGAGCGTGCGCGCCATCGCGTCGGTCGGGCCGCCGGGTGGGAAGGGCACGACCAGCGTCATGGGCTTGGTCGGGAAGGCGCCGGGCTGGGCCTGCGCGGCGGGCGTGGCTGCCAGCAGCAGCGCGGCGCAGGCGGTGCCGAGGAGGAGGCTGAGTCGTTGTCGCATGGGTGGTTGTCTCCGTTGTTCTCAAAAAAGAGGCTCAGGCGGCCGTGCGCACGAGCGCGGCGTGCCAGTCGGCGGGCAGTGCGTCGGGTGCCAGCGGATCGCGCGGCAGTACGCGGTGCAGCAGCACCAGCTGGGCCCAGCGCAGGCGCGCGGCGGAGCCGCCGGCCGAGGCCTCCCAGGCCATCGCGGCGGCGCTGGTGCAGTGGTACAGCGCCGATGCGGCCTGGCGCGCGAGCACGTCGCCGCCTTCGCGCGCGGCGGTCTCGGCCAGGGCGCAGGCGCGGGCCATGGTGTCGCGCAGCGCGGCGGCAAAGGCCGGCGTGAGTCCGGTGGCGTCGGCGATCAGCTTTTCGACGTGCGCGCGCAGCACGGGCAGCGAGCCTTCGCGCTTCACGGCGCGGATCACGTCCAGCGCCACGATGTTGCTGGTGCCTTCCCAGATCGAGCCCAGGTGCGCGTCGCGCACGAGGCGCGGGTCGCTCCACTCCTCGATGTAGCCGCAGCCGCCGCGCACTTCCATCGCATCGCCCGTGACCTGGCGCGCGTCGCGGCAGGCGCGGAACTTGATGAGCGGCGTGAGGATGCGCAGCAGTGCGTACGCATCGGGCTCGCCGGCGTCGGAGCGTGCGAGCGCCTGCGCGGTCTGGCAGACCATGGTGCGGGCCTGCTCGGACGGCACGCGCAGCTTGTCGAGCTGGCGCTGCATCAGCGGCATCTGCTCGAGCGCGCGGCCGAAGGCGCGGCGTTCGGAGGCGATGTACTCGGCCTCGGCCACCGCGCGGCGCATCAGGCCGGCGGAGCGCACGCCGTTGGACAGGCGCGAGTTGTTGACCATGTCGGCCATCTGCTGGAAGCCGCGACCTTCCTCGCCCACGAGGTAGGCCACGGCGCCTTCGAGGCGGATCTCGCCGCTGGCCATCGAGCGCGTGCCCAGCTTGTCCTTCAGCCGGATGATGCGGTAGTGGTTGAGGCTGCCGTCGTCGAGCTCGCGCGGCAGCAGGAACAGCGACACGCCCTTCATGCCCGCAGGCGCGTCGTCGGCGCGCGCCAGCACCATCGCAAAGCCGGCGTCGGGGTTGGAGCAGAACCACTTGTCGCCGGCCAGGCGCCAGCTGCCGTCGGCCTGGCGCTGCGCGGTGGTGGCGGTGGCGGCGATGTCGGAGCCGGCGGCCTGCTCGGTCATGAACATCGCGCCCTGCGCGAGCTCGTCGAAGTCGAGCGAGGTCAGGCGCGGCAGGTACTTGGCGACCAGCTCGGGCGCGCCGAACTTCTTCAGCGTGCGCGTGAGCGAGTCGGTCATCGAGACCGGGCAGCACAGGCCGAACTCGGCCTGCACGAAGAGGTAGGTCAGCACGTACTTGACCAGCGGCGGCATCTTGCCGGCCCAGCCCAGCGTCTCGTCGCGGTGCGAGATGGCGGCCAGGCCGAATTCGCTGAGCGCCAGGCGCTCCATCTCGACATAGGCCGGGTGCTTGATGACCTTCTGCTCGTCGATGCCGGTGCGCGTGCGCTGCTTCAGCGTGGGCGGGTTGCGGTCGGCGGTGCCGGCCAGGTCGTCCAGCAGGCCGCCCGCCAGGCCGCCCAGGCGCTCGAAGTGCGGGCGCATGTGGGTGCGCAGGGCTTCGGGCAGGTACAGCGCGAGCAGCGTGTGCAGCTCGGTGTCGGTGGTGAAGAGGTTCTGGCCGTGGCGATCGGGGATCGGGTGCGCGGCGGCTGTGGCAGCGGAAGCAGCGGGTGTGGGCATGCGGGCGTCTCCTGGTTCGCCGCATTGTTGAGTTGGCAACGATCCGTGTCTAATATTGATTTGGTCTTGTACGATTTGATCTAACTATTCATGGAACTGCGGCACCTGCGCTACTTCTCCGTGCTCGCCGAAGAGCTGCACTTCGGGCGCGCCGCGCGGCGGCTGGCCATTTCGCAGCCACCGCTGTCGGTGGCGATCCGTCAGCTCGAAGACTCGGTGGGCGCGCGCCTGTTCGAGCGCAACAGCAAGGAAGTGCGGCTCACGCCGGCGGGCGAGGCGCTGCGCGTGTCGGCGCGGCGCGTGCTGCTGCAGGCCGAAGAGGCCGCGCTGGAGGCGCGCGACGTGGCCACCGGCTCGGCGGGCCGGCTGCGCATCGGCTTCGTGGGCGCCATGCTCTACCGCGGCCTGCCGCCCGCGCTGCGCGCGTTCCAGGCGCGGCATCCGGCGGTGCGCATCACGCTGAGCGAACTCAACTCGGGCGTGCAGATCGCCGAGCTGCTGCACGACCGGCTCGACCTGGGCTTTGTCCACACCAGCCGCATGCCGGCCGAGCTGCAGCACCGGCTGCTGCTGTCGGAGCCCTTCGTGGC
This sequence comes from Variovorax sp. GW821-FHT09D04, assembly GCF_059416405.1. Lineage (NCBI taxonomy): Bacteria > Pseudomonadati > Pseudomonadota > Betaproteobacteria > Burkholderiales > Comamonadaceae > Variovorax > Variovorax sp. GW821-FHT09D04. The sequence goes on along the minus strand of NZ_JBWKPA010000002.1, from coordinate 209,732 downwards.
CTGCCTGCCCGCGGGCCATGCGCTGGCGCGCAAGCGCGTGCTGGCGCCGACCGACTTGCGCGATCAGCCCTTCGTGCTGTTCTCGCGCGAGGCCTCACCCGATTACCACGAGCGCATCCTGTCGATCTGTGCCGAGGCGGGCTTCTTGCCCGAGGTGCGTCACGAGGTGCGGCACTGGCTGGCCGTGGTGTCGCTGGTGTCGCAGGGCATGGGCGTGGCGCTGGTGCCGCAGGCGATGCGGCACTCGGCGCTGCGCGGCGCGGTGTTCCGCCCGCTCGACCGCGCGGTGGCGCAGTCGGAGGCCTACGGCGTGTGGCGCACCGGGCCGGTCAATGTGCTGGTCGAGCGGCTGCTCGAAGGCGTGGCGCAGAGCCTGGCCGCGAACGCCGCTCAGTGATCACGCGTAGAGCGGTTCCTCGGCCATCTGCTCGCACTGGTCTTCCAGCACGAGGATCTGGCCCTTCCAGTAGTCGCTGGAGCCGAACCACGGGAAGTTGATCGGGAAGATCGGGTCTTCCCAGCGCCGTGCCAGCCAGGCGCTGTAGTGGATGAGCCGCAGCGTGCGCAGCGGCTCGATGAGCGCCAGCTCGCGGCGGTCGAATTCGCGGAACTGCTCGTAGCCGTCGAGCAGGCCCGACAGCTGCGCCGTGCGCTGCGCGCGGTCGCCCGACAGCAGCATCCACAGGTCTTGCACCGCGAAGCCCGTGCGCGCGTCGTCCAGGTCGACGAAGTGCGGGCCGCCGCCGGGGCGGTCGGTGGGCGTCCACAGGATGTTGCCGGGGTGCACGTCGCCGTGCAGGCGCAGCTTGCGGGGCTTGAAGTCGGAGGCCGGCGGCTGCAGCGCCAGGGCGGTGGCGCGAACCATGTCCAGCGCCTCGTTGCAGATCTTTTCCCAGTCGCGCTGCATGTCGAGCGGGATCTTGTCGTTCTCGAGCAGCCAGTCGCGCGAATCGAGGCCGAAGGTCTGCAGGTCGAGCGCGGGGCGGGCCTCGAAAGGCTTGGCGCTGCCCACCGTATGGATGCGCGCCAGGAAGCGGCCCACCCATTCGAGCACCTCGAAGTTGTCCAGCTCGGGCGCGCGCCCGCCGCGGTAGGGGCTCACGCTGAAGGCAAAGCCGGCGTGGTGGTGCAGCGTCTTGCCGTCGAAGGCCAGCGGCGGCACGGCCGGCACTTCGCCGGCGGCCAGTTCGAGCGAGAAGGCGTGCTCTTCGAGGATCTCGGCCTCGCTCCAGCGGCCGGGGCGGTAGAACTTGAGCACCACGGCCGGGTGCGGGTTCGGGTCTTCCAGGTAGACCTGGTAGACCCGGTTTTCATAGGAGTTCAGGCCGGTGAGGCGGCCGTCGCCGTGCAGGCCGAGTGTCGCGAGCGCGTCGAGCACCACGTCAGGCGTGAGGCTCTCGTAAGGATGGGTGTTCGCGGGCGCGACAGAAGAAGGGGTCATGCGGCGATTGTCGCCACATGGGCCCCGTGCGGGTCAGCGAGCGCCCGCTTGTTTGTAAAGCGAAAGGATATGGCCGGTGCGCGGGTCGCCCTTGCCCGCCAGCACCTGCGCGTAGGCGGCCTGCACCGCCTCGCCGCCGTGGTGGTGCTCGGTGTGCAGCCAGGGGTTGCTGGCGTTGGTCACCGTGGCCAGGAAGCGGTGCCACGCGGCCACCATGCGCCGGCCGAACTCGTCGGCGCCCCATTCGGTGGTGCGCTTCTTGATCTGCGCCGGCGCGAAGAACAGCGTGGCGCGCGGGCCGGTCAGGCTCTTGCCCGCGCCCTTGGCGGCGAGCTGCTCCACGTGCGTGCCGCCGATCGAGCTGCTGTACTTGAGGTTGGTGAAGCGCTCGTGGATCGCGGTGCGCAGCTCGCCGTTGCCGGCGAAGTCGATGTACACGCAGGGCGTGTCGGCCGCGATGGTGTCCAGCGCGTCGTAGGTCACCACGCGGTCGTAGCAGCCCAGGCTCTGGCAGAAGGCCACGTTGGCGGGTGAGGTGAGGCCGACCACCTCGATGCCGTCGCGCTGGTGCAGCTGGAAGGCCGTGCCGTAGGCCGTCTTGCTCGACGCACTCGACAGCAGCATGGTGGTGGCTCCGAAGAAGTCGTTGTCGGCCATGAAGTCGTCGATCAGCCACGAGGTGATGAACAGCGGGCGCAGCAGCGCCTGCAGGTCTTCGGTGTCGGTGGTGTACAGCGGGTCGGCGTTGCAGCGGAAGTACTGGTTGTAGACCGCGGGCAGCTCGGCGCGGTGCGCCGCCGCATCGGTGAAGCGCGAGGGCGAGAGCCGGTCGGGGCTGAGCACCGCGCTCGTGGACATCGGCCAGTAGCCGTAGATCCGTTCGCCCACGGCCACGCCCGGGTGCTGCGACTGCACCACGCTGGCAAAGCCCCACACCGGGATGCTGCCCCAGCCTTCTTCCTCGGAGGGAAAGAACTGCCAGTAGCTCATCGCATCGCCGAAGGCGGCGTAGGTGATGTTGTTGGAGGTGAGCGCAAAGCTGTCGATGCGCACGCGCACCTGGCCGTCGGCCAGCGGCCGGTCGGAGGTGTCGGTGTGCAGGCGCGCGGTGGCCAGCTGGTCTTTGCGGATCAGGAGGTGGGTGGTGCTCATGGGGTCGATCTCCACGGGTGTGTGTTGAAGACGGGTGGCGGGACGGGCGAGACGTGCGGCCACATTAGCCAAGCTTGGTGAAAGGCGCTATCTCGGCGTGCGTTTCGGCGTCACCCGTGAGACAGACATGAAAAAAGCGCCCGGGCTTGTGGCCGGGGCGCTTTTTTCGTGAAACCGTCAGAGCGGAATCAGACGATGGTCAGTTCCACGTCGATGTTGCCGCGGGTGGCGTTCGAGTACGGGCAGACCTGGTGAGCCGTGTCGACCAGCAGCTTCTTCTGTGCGTCGTCGAGGCCGGGCAGCGAGATCGCCAACTGCACCGAGATGCCGTAGGCCGCGCCGCCGTTCGTCGGGCCGAGGGAGACCTTCGAGTCGATGGCGACTTCTTCCGGCACCTTGACGCTGATCTTCGGGCCGACGGCCTTCATGGCGCCGATGAAGCAGGCTGCGTAGCCGACCGCGAACAGCTGCTCGGGGTTGGTGCCGGGCTTGCCCGAGCCGGGCGAGCTCAGCTTGACGTCGATGGCGCCATCGCTGGACTTGCCGGCGCCGTCACGGCCGCCGACGGTGTGGGCTTCTGCGGTGTAGAGAACTTTGTCGAGCTTGGTGGTCATGGTGATTTCCTTTGGTCAGGGGAGTGGTGATGAAAGGGCTTCTTCTCACGAAGCCGGGGAGAACTCTGGATGGGTTGTTTGTGTGTCAGGCGGCTTTGCGGATGCGGTCGCGCAGGGTTTGTATTTGCTGCGTGAGGGCGATCAGCTCGGGGACGGAGCATTCGGCGGCGGCCATGAGGCACTCGGGGACGTTGGCAGCACGGGACTTGAGCTTGCGGCCTGCGGTGGTGAGCGTGATGTGGACGCGGCGCTCGTCTGCGACGTCGCGGACTCGGGCTACGTAGCCGTTGGCTTCGAGGCGCTTGAGGAGCGGGGTGAGGGTGCCGGAATCCAAAGAGAGACGCTCGCCGAGGGCGGAGACGGTGGGGCCGTCTTGCTCCCAGAGGGCGAGCATCACGAGGTATTGGGGGTAGGTGAGCTGGAGCTTTTCTAGCAACGGCTTGTAGAGACGGGTCATTGCCAAGGAGGCGGAGTAGACGGCGAAGCAGAGCTGGTTGTCTAGCTTGAGCAGGTCGTCTGTGTTGGGTTTCGTTGGCATGGGGGGAATTGTAGTTCGCAATTCAATTGTGTGCAATGTAGTTGTTTTGGGTGACTTGGGGTGGTGGTCGTTTTGCTTCCCGAGGCCGGGACTCGCCCCGGCGGGCGACTCACTTTCTTTGCTTCGCCAAAGAAAGTAAGCAAAGAAAGGCGACCCCACTGTCTGCGACCCTTCGCTTCGCTACGGGCAACCTGCGGTGCTCGCGTTTCGCGGGGTCTCGCAGAACTCGCTTCGCTCAAACAGCTGCGAGCCCTGATCCGCGAAACGCTGCGCTCCTCGGCGCAGCCAGAGGGGCTTTGATACCGGGCGGGCCGTCGCTTCGCTCGGCCCGGGAACTTCCAATAGCCGGATGCCACGGCTTTGCTCGTGCTCGTGCTCGTGCTCGTGCTCGTGCTCGTGCTCGTGCTCGTGCTCGCAGGCCCATCTGCATCTGCGTGAGCGCACACGCCAGCGGCTCATGCAGCGACCAACGTCACAACCAATCCCCGCCGCAGCAGGCGCGAAGCGCCTGCTGCGGCCCACTGGCCGAGCGAAGCGATGGCCCGAGGGGTTCCCCAATCCCTTCTGTATGCGCCGAGGAGCGCAGCGTTTCGCGGATCAGGGCTCGCCCTTGTTTGAGCGAAGCGAGTTTGGGCGAGACCCCGCGGAACGTGAGCACCGCAGGTTGCCCGTAGCGAAGCGGAGGGACGCAGACAGTAGGGTCGCCTTTCTTTTGCCTACGTTTCTTTGGCGAAGCAAAGAAAAGTAGGTCGGCCGCCGGGCCGAGACCCGGCCTCGGGAAGCAAACCAAGCCAACACCTCAACGAACTACCCCCGAAACCGCTTCCGAGTCAAAGCCAGTGCAATCCAGAAAGCAACAACCGCATACACAACCAAAACACCCGCATGCACCCACCACCCCTCAGGCCACCGATCCATAAACAGCGGCCGCACCAAAGCAACAGCATTCGTCAAAGGCAACCAAGCAGCCACAGCACGCACAACAGAAGGCAGCTGCTCCAGCGGAAAAAACACCCCACTCAAAAACATCATCGGCGTCATGAACAGCGTGAAGTAATAGGTAAAAAAGTCATACCCCTTCGCCAACGCATTGAAGATCAACGCCACAGAAGAGAACGTGATCCCACACCCAATCAACACCATCCAGGCCACGATCAACTTAGGGCTGTGACTGATCCCAAGCCCAAGCATCACAAACAAGATCGCAGTCACAGTAAAAATCGACTTGAACGCCGCCCACAACATCTCAGCGAGCACGATGTCATCCAGCCCCACCGGCGCATTCATGATCCCGTCCCACGTCTTCTGCACATGCATCCGAGAAAACGCCGAATACAGCGCCTCGAAGCTCGCCGCATTCATCGCACTCATGCAGATCGACCCACTCGCCAGGAACAGGATGTACGGCACCTGCGTGCCATCCACCGTCACCTGCCCGACGAGAGCGCCCATCCCGTAGCCAAACGCCACCAGCCAGATCAGCGGCTCCGCGATGTTCCCGATCAGGCTCGGCAAGGCAAGCTTGCGCCACACCAGCAGGTTGCGCAAAAACACCGGCCACCATCGCATCGACAGCTCAGGCGCGCGCCACACAGAGGGTGAAGGCGGCACAGGCGTCTCGGGAGAAACGGCAGAAGAAGCAGTGGTTGTGTTCATAGAAAGAAGGCCTAGCCATCCTGGCGAATCTGCCGACCGGTGAGCTTGAGGAAAAGATCTTCCAGATTGGCCGGCCGATGAAAGGTGCGCAGCCCGCCGTGCTGCGTCAACGCATCGAGCAGACGCCGCGCATCCTGCGTATAGAAGAACACGGTCTCGCCACTCACCTCCACGCGCGCAGCCAGCGCCTGCAGCTCGGCCGACCCGGCCAGCGACAGCGCCCCGTTGCCATACACCTCGACCACATCGGGCTCCAGGTGCTCGGCGATCAGGTCACGCGGACGACCTTCGGCGATCTTGCGGCCATGGTCGAGCACCAGCAGACGCGAACACAGGCGCTCGGCCTCGTCCATGAAGTGCGTGGTCAACAGGATCGACTTGCCCTGCTGCAACAGCACCTGCAACCGTTCCCACATCAGGTGCCGCGCCTGCGGGTCGAGGCCGGTCGTGGGTTCGTCGAGCAGCAGCAACTTGGGGTCGTTCACCAGCGCGCGCGCCAGCGACAGGCGCCGGCGCATGCCGCCCGACAGCTCGCCGGGCTTGGCGTCGGCCTTGTGCGAGAGCGCCGCGAACTCCAGCAGCTGCGGCACGCGCGCGCGCACATGCGCCTTGCTGAAGCCGAAGTAGCGGCCGTACACCACGAGGTTCTCGGCGCAGCTGAAGTCGGGATCGAGGGTGTCGAACTGCGACACCACGCCCAGTTGCGCCTTGATGGCCAGCGCGTCGCGCGGCATCTGCAGGCCCAGCGCCTCGATGCTGCCGCCGTCGGGCGCGGTGAGGCCCAGGCACATGCGGATGGTGGTGGTCTTGCCCGCGCCGTTCGGCCCGATCACGCCCAGGCACTCGCCGGGCGCGATCTCGAACGAGAGGTCGTCGACGACCGTGGTCTCGCCGTAGCGCTTGCGCAGCCCACGGACCTGGAACAACGGGGAAGAGGACGAAGAGGAAGGCGAGGAGGGGGTGGTGTGGGATGGCACGCGGCCATTCTGACGCAGCCGGCCGATTGGCGCACGGCTACATGCGCAGCCCGCTGAACTCGCTTTTCATCCACTCGATGAAGGCCCGCGTGCGCGCCGGCAGCAGCCGCGCATTCGGGTAGATCACGCTCACGGGCCGGGGCGCGGGCTCGTAGTCTTCGAGCACCAGCTGCAACCGGCCCTGTGCCACGTGCGGCAGCACCTGGTAAGAGAAGAAGGTGCCGAAGCCCATGCCCGCGGCGCAGGCCTCGATGGCGGGCGCGAGGTGGTTGAACTCCAGGCGGTTGTCGGGCGTCACGTGCACGGTCTTGCCGCCGTCGCGGAACGCCCATTGCGACGGTGCATCGATGCGCCCGCGCACGCAGGGTGCGCCCGCCAGGTCGCGCGGATGACGCGGCACGCCGTGCTGCGCCAGGAAGGCGGGGCTGGCCACCACCACGCGGCGGATGGTGCCCAGCGTCTGCGCCACCAGCGACGAGTCTTCGAGCGGGCTGATGCGGATGCCGACGTCGATGCCTTCTTCGAGCAAATTCACCGTGCGGTCGTGCAGCCGCACGCTGCAGCGCACCTTCTCGTGGCGCTGCATGAAGCGCACGATGGCGGGCGCCACGTACATGTGGCCGAACAGCACCGGCGCGGTGATGACCAGCTGCCCGGCGGGCTCGCGCGCCTCGGCCTTCAGCGCCTGGTCGGCGGCGTCGGCCGCGAGCAGCACCTCGCGCGCGCTCGGCAGGTAGTGGCGACCCTCCTCGGTGAGCGACAGGCGCCGCGTCGTGCGGTGAAACAGGCGCACGCCCAGGTGCGCCTCGAGCGCGGCGAGCGCGCGCACCACGGCGGGCAGCGAACTGCCGAGCGCCTCGGCGGCGCGGGTCAGGCTGCCCTGGTCGGCAATCTGCACGAAGGTCTGCATGGCCTTGAAACGATCCATGGCGCGATTAAACCGGAAAACGCAGCAGTCAAATCCGGTAAAGGCTATTCATTCATTTGGTGGAAGAGAGAAGAATCGAGGCCATACCCACCCGAAGGACTCTTCATGACCGAGAACAGCACCACCGCCCGTCAGCCCGCCCAGCCCATCCAGCTCTTCGGCAGCGCCATCTCGGGCCACGTGCACCGCGTGCGCTTCTTCCTCTCGGTGCTGGGCCTGCCCTTCGAGATCGTCGAGCTCAACCTGCGCCAGCGCGAGCACCGCACGCCGGAGTTCCTGGCGCGCAACCCCTTCGGCCAGGTGCCGGTGATCGAGGACGGCGAGGTCACGCTGGCCGACTCCAACGCCATCCTCGTGTACCTCAACGAACGCTACGCCCCCGATCCGGCGCGCTGGATGCCGCGCGACCCGGTGGGCGCGGCGCGCGTGCAGCGCTGGTTCTCGGTGGCGGCCGGCCCGCTGGCCTACGGCCCGGCGGCGGCGCGCATCATGGTGCTGTTCGGCGTGGACGCCGACCGCACCGAGACCGTCAAGCGCTCGCACGCGCTGCTCGCGGTGATGGAGACCTGCCTGTCCGAGCAGCCCTTCCTCGCGGGGCCGTCGGCCACGCTGGCCGACATCGCGAACTACGCCTACGTGGCCCATGCGCCCGAAGGCAGCGTGTCGCTCGACGCCTACCCGCAGCTGCGCGCCTGGCTGGCGCGCGTGGAAGCCTTGCCCGGGTTCGTGCCGATGGTGCGTTCGCCGGTCGGCCTGGCGGTGGCGTCATGATCGCCGCACCCTTCCACGCCGGCGAGCGCGCGCTGCAATCGCTCGTGGGCGCGCGCGAGCAGATGGAGGCGATGGGCCCGCGCGTGATCCGCGACTACATGCCCGACCAGCACCGCGAGTTCTTCGCGCTGCTGCCGTTCCTCGTGGTCGGCAGCCTCGACGCCGACCTGCAGCCGTGGGCCAGCATGCTCGCCGCGCCCGCCGGCTTTGCGCACTCGCCCGACGCGACGCACCTGCGCATCGATGCACTGCCGGGCGCCGGCGATCCGCTCACCGGCCAGCTCGCGCCCGGTGCCACGCTGGGGCTGCTGGGCATCCAGCCGCACACGCGGCGGCGCAACCGCATGAACGGCACGGTCGAGGCGCTCGATGCGGCGGGCTTCATGGTCGAGGTGCAGCAGAGCTTCGGCAACTGCCCGCGCTACATCCAGGCGCGCGAGCCGGTGTTCGCCGCGCCGCCTGCCAACGAGCCCGCCGTGCAGTGGCTCGACACGCTCGACCTCGCGGCCGAACGGCTCATCGGCGCCGCCGACACGCTGTTCATCGCCACGGCGTACCCCGACGCGGTGGCGGTGGGCGACGCGGCCGATGCGCGCTCGCACGGCGTCGACGTGTCGCACCGCGGCGGTCGGCCGGGCTTCGTGCGCGTCGATGCGGGCGGCGTGCTCACGGTGCCCGACTTCAACGGCAACCGCTTCTTCAACACGCTCGGCAACCTGCAGGCGCACCCGCGCGCGGGCCTGCTGTTCGTCGATTTCGACACCGGCGAGCTGCTGCACCTGAGCGCCACGGCGGAGATCGTCACGGACGGGCCTGAAGTGGCGGCGTTCGAAGGCGCGGAGCGGCTGATGCGCTTTCACGTCACGCGCGCGCTGCGCCGTCCGGCCGCACTGCCGCTGCGCTGGGGCGAGGCTGCGTTGTCGCCGCACCTGGCAGGCACCGGCCGCTGGGCCGCGCACTGACTCAGTCGAAGACGGGAATGCGCCCGTTGACTGACGGGCGGTAGTGCCAACTGAGCGCATCGAGATCGGGTGCGCTTCGTTGGCGCAGCAGCGCTTCGAGGCCCGCCGCAGCCAGCGTGCAGGCCAGCGCCTGCCCCGGACACGCATGCAGGCCATGACCGAAGCCAAGCACGCGGCGCCGCGCACGCACGGGCATGAAGCGGTCGGGCTCGGGGTTGAACGCCGGATCGCGCTGCGCCGAGGCCAGCAGCACCAGCACCGCATCGCCCGCCGCCAGCGAGGTGCCGGCGATCTCGACGGGCTCGATCGCGAAGCGGCGCGTGTTCTGCACCGACGGGTCGTGGCGCGACGTCTCCTCGACGATGGCGAGCAGCCCGTCGCGCGTGCGTGCCAGCGGGCGCAGCGCAGGCTCGCGCGCCAGTGCGATCAGGCTGTTGCCCAGCAGGCCCGCCGTGGCGTCGCAGGTCTGCGAGAGCAGGCCCACGAGGTTCGCCAGCAGCGCGCGCGAGAGCGGCGCGCTGGCCGCGCTTTCGGCCAGCACCGCTGCCAGCAGCGTGCCGTCACGCGGCGAAGCGTTCGCGCTCAGGGTTTCGAAACGGTTCATCAGCGCGCCGGCCGCCACGCTTGCCGCCTGCAGCTGGTCGGCGTTCGACAGCGGCGAAAGGCAGGCGACGAAATCGCGCATCCAGCGGTCTACCTGCGGCAGTGATGCACCGTCGAAGCCGAGCAGGTGCGCCATCGCCCGCACGGGCAGCGAGAACAGCGCCTCGGACAGCGGCGCCTGCGCAGGCAGCTGCTGCGCCACGTCGAGCGCGGCGGCGTGCGCCGCCTGCAGGTCGAGCCCGGCCAGCGCACGCTGCAGTGCCGGCCGGTGCGCCTGGTGCGCGGGGCCGTCGTTCATGCGCACGAGGTGGCCGAACACCTCGCCGGCGGGGCTGCCCACGATCGCGCGCGGCACGGGCTCGGCGGCGGGGCGCACGCGCAGCGCGCCGTGGGCCTGCAGCACCTGCATGACGACATCGGCGCGGCTCGCGACCCACACGCGCAGGCCCTCGTGCCACGCGAGCGGCGGGCCGTCGCGCAGCGTGGCGTAGTACGGGTAGGGGTCGGCATGCGTGGCGGCGGCGACCGGGTCGGCGGGATGAGTGAGCGTGGCGGTAGTCATGGCGCGCAGTGTGCGTTCGCCGCCGCCGGCACACTTCGGTCGCGAACGAAGTGTGGGATGCGGCATCGCCTTAGGATGCCCGCATGGACGACACCACCGCTTCCGATTTCCAGCTCGCCCGCCTCGCCGGCGCCATCGCCGAGCCGGCGCGCGCCCGCATGCTGAACTGCCTGATGGACGGCCACGCCCGCACGGCGACCGAGCTCGCCACGGTGGCCGAGGTGGCGGCCTCGACCGCGAGCGCGCACCTTGCGCGCCTGAAGGAGGAGCGGCTGGTCGAGGTGCTCGTGCAGGGCAAGCATCGCTACTTCCGCCTGGCCAGCGACGACGTGGCCGCCGCGCTCGAAAGCCTCATGGTGGTGGCCGGCGCGCCGCGCCCCGCGGCCACCGCCTTCCAGCCCAACACGCCGAGCCGCCTGCGCAGCGCCCGCACCTGCTACGACCACATGGCCGGCACCGCGGGTGTCGCGCTGCACGACCGGCTGCATGCGCAGGGCTGGCTCAGCGGCCTGGCGAGCGGCTCGTACGAACTCACGCCCGACGGCGCCATCGCGCTGGAGAGCCTGGGCGTCGAGGTCGACGCCGTGCGCCGCTCGCGCCGCCGCTTCGCCTGCGCCTGCCTCGACTGGAGCGAACGCCGCCCGCACCTGGGCGGCGCGCTCGGGGCCGCGTGGCTGCAGCTGTCGCTGCGGCGCGGCTGGGTGCGGCAGGAACTCGACGGGCGCGCGCTCACGCTCACGCCGAAGGCGCAGCGCGAGATGCCGGAGCTCTTCGCCTGAGGGCGAAGGCGCTCAGGCCTTCAGCTTGAGCAGATAGATGAGTGGACCGGCCATCGCCGTGTCGAGTTCGAGAAAGCTCTCGAAGTCTTTCCCCGCCATCCAGTACGGGTCCCAGTTGTTGCGCTTGATGGTCTTCTGCCAGAGGTCATGCGTGGTGGCGCGTTGCACGGCCTCGAGCAGCTGGCCGCGGCGGTAGGGCGGCACCTTCTTGCCCGTCATCACGCCGCGCCAGTTGGCAAGGTCGGCGTCCACGCCCTGCTGGCGCACCGAGGCGATCCCCTGGAACGGGTGCTTGGACGACACGCCGATGGCGCGCAGCTTGCCGTTGGCGATGTTCTCGGCGAACTCGCTGTAGCCCGAGATGCCGACCGCCGCCTTGCCCGTCTCGAGGGCTTCGACTACCTGCGCGCCGCCCGGGTGCGGCTGGTAGTTCAGCGACGCCGAGGCGCCGGCCACGCGTGCCAGCATGCCGGCGAACATGTGGTCCACGCCGCCGGCCGAGCCGCCCGCGATGACGGTGTTGGCGGCATCGGCGCGCAGCTGGGCGACGAGGTCCTTGGGGGTCTTGATGGGTGAGTCGGCCTTGACGGCGACCACCTCGTAGTCGCTGGTCAGGCGCGCCACGGGCGACACATGCGCCAGCGTGACGGCGGGCTTTTGCAGCGCCACCGCGCCGACCATCACCATGCCGCTGACCAGCAGCGCCTCGGGGTCGGCGTCGTACTTCTCGACGTACTTGGCCAGCCCGATGGTGCCGCCCTTGCCGCCGATGTTCTCGTAGCTGACGGTGCCCACGGCGCCCGAGGCCAGCAGGGCGGCGCCGAGGGCGCGGCCGGTCTGGTCCCAGCCGCCGCCTTCGTTGGCGGGAATGACGATGCGCAGCTTGCTGCTCAGCGGCGCGTCGGCCGCGCGGGCGTTGCCGGCCCACAGCGCGGCCTGGCCCGCACCGGCGGCAGCGGCCGAGGCTGCCAGCCAGGTGCCGAAGCGGCGGCGGGACAGGGGAAGGGCGGCGGCAGCAGGCGGCGAAGACGGGCGCATCGTGTTTCCAGTTGTGTACGTGACAGCCAATGATGTCCGCGAAACAAGGCAAACACGCCCTCGCCCGCACAGGGAGAAACCCTGAGGGGGAAAGAGGGGGGAAAGGCGTCGGAGCCTACTGGAAAGCCACTTCCGCGAAGCTTCGCAGCTTGCGGCTGTGCAGCCGGGTCGTGCCTTCCTGGCGCAGGATCTCGATGGCGCGCATGCCGATGCGCAGGTGCTGTTCCACGCGCTCGCGGTAGAAGTGGTTGGCCATGCCGGGCAGCTTGATCTCGCCGTGCAGCGGCTTGTCGCTCACGCACAGCAGCGTGCCGTAGGGCACCCGGAAGCGGAAGCCGTTGGCCGCGATGGTCGCGCTTTCCATGTCCAGCGCCACGGCGCGGCTCTGGCTGAAGCGGCGCTGCGGCTGGTTGCCGGGCAGCAACTCCCAGTTGCGGTTGTCGGTGCTGGCCACGGTGCCGGTGCGCATGATCGTCTTCAGGTCGGGGCCCTCGCACTTCGTGACGTCGGCCACCGCCTGCTCGAGCGCCAGCTGGATCTCCGACAGCGCCGGGATCGGCACCCACAGCGGCAGCTCCTCGTCGAGCACGTGGTCCTCGCGCACGTAGGCGTGGGCCAGCACGTAGTCGCCCAGCTGCTGCGTGTTGCGCAGGCCCGCGCAGTGGCCCAGCATCATCCAGGCGTGCGGGCGCAGCACGGCGATGTGGTCGGTGATGGTCTTGGCGTTGGCCGGGCCGACGCCGATGTTGGTCATGGTGATGCCGCTGTAGTCCTCGCGCACCAGGTGGTAGGCCGGCATCTGCGGCAGGCGCGGCGGCGCGGTGCCCTGGCTGCCGTCCAGCAGGTGGGCGAAGGTGTCGCTGTGGCCCGCGGCCAGCCCGCGCCGGCGCGTGATCACGTTGCCGGGCTCGATGAAGGCGATGTACTCGCTGTTCTCGTCGGCCATGGCCTCGTGGCCCAGGCGCACGAACTCGTCGATGTAGAACTGGTAGTTGGTGAACAGCACGAAGTTCTGGAACCACTCGGGCGCCGTGCCCGTGTAGTGGCGCAGGCGGTGCAGCGAGTAGTCGACCCGCGCCGCCGTGAACAGCGACAGCGGCTGCGGCTCGCCGGGCAGCGCCTCGAAGGTGCCGTTGGCGATGCCGTCGTCCATGGCGCCCAGGTCGGGCAGGTCGAACACGTCGCGCATGAGGGCGCGGCGCTCGGCGCTCATCGTGCCTTCGATGTGGTCGTTCTCGGCGAACGAGAAGTGGATCGGAATGGGCTGCGTGCTGGTGCCCACCTCGATCTCGACCTGGTGGTTTTCCAGCAGCAGGCGGAACTGGTCGAGGTAGTAGCGCGAGAACAGGTCGGGCCGCGTCAGCGTGGTCTCGTAGCGGCCGGGGCCGGCCACGAAGCCGTAGCTCAGGCCGGCGTTGGCCGGCGGCGTGTGGCGCGAGACGGTGTGCGTGTGCACCCGCACGAACGGGTAGCAGGCCCGCACCCGGCCCGGCAGCGCCTCGCCGGCGACGAAGCGCAGCATCGATTCGCGCAGGTGGGCCAGGCCGCCCTGGTAGATGGCTTTGACCTGGTCGAGCGCCTCGGCGGCGTCGGTGAAGCGGGCGGGAGCGACGAAGGTGGGCATGTAGGGCATGCCGTCATTGTGCAATGCGCCCGTGTCGATGGGGAGGCCGGAAACAGGGTGAGCAGGCCTCAGTCCAGCAGGCAGGCCAGCACCTTGGCCAGCATGTCGTCCACGTCCGTGGCCTGCACCGCGCCGGGCAGGGCGACGTCGCCGTGCATCACGAACACCGGCTTGCCCCATTTCAGCCCCATCGCCATCTCCGACAGCGTGCCCATGTTGCCGCCGATGGCGACCAGGCACACGCCGCTGCGCGCGATGATGCCGTTGCGCATCTCGCCCATGCCGGTGGGAATGGCCACGCTGAGCCATTCGTTGGCGTGGCGGTCGTCGTCCTCGGGCAGGATGCCCACGGCGATGCCGCCGGCTTCCACCGCGCCGCGCGAGGCCGCGGCCATCACGCCGCCGCGCCCGCCGCAGACCACCGCCATGCCCGCGCCGGCCAGCGCATGCGCCACCGCGTAGGCGGCCTCGCATTCGGCCGGGCCGCCGTCGCCGGGGCCGAGCATCGCCACCGGCTGGCGGTGGCGCTGCGGCCCCCACTGCCGTTGCGCCAGGCGCGTCAGCGCCTCAGTGACCGGCGCCGACAGCACCGCGCTCGCGCCTTCGTGTAAAGACATCGCCCACTCCCATCACGACCACACACACCACCATCAGCACCAGCGACAGGGCCGCCGCCACCGCGAAATCGGACCCGCCGTCGCCCACCTGCGCGAGCAGCATCAGCGGCAGGATGTTCAGCTGCGTGCCCACCAGCGCCAGCGCCGTGCCGTAGGTGCCCATGGCAATCGCGGCCACCATGCAGGCGTTCGACAGCACCGAGGGCAGCACCTCGGGCAGCACCGTGTCCCGGAAGGCGCGCGCCTTCGAGGCGCCCAGCGTGCGCGCCGCCTGCGCCGGGCGCAGGTCGAGGTTGGCGAACACGGGGTACAGCGACAGCGCCACGCGCGGGATCAGGTAGTAGGCATACGCCAGCCCCAGGCCCGACACGCTGTAGATCCAGCTGCCGATCACGGCCGGGTCGGCGCCCAGGCCCGCGAGCAGCTGCGTCACGAAGCCCGCGCGGCCGAAGGCCAGGATGAAGCCGTAGGCGATCACCAGCCCCGAGAAGGCGAGCGGCAGGCCCAGCAGGGTCATCATCCATTGGCGCCGGCCCTCGGGCTGGCGCGCCAGTTCGATGGCGATGCAGGTGCCCACCAGCGCCGAGATCGCGCCCGCCGCCAGGCCCAGGCCCAGCGTGTTGCGCAGCGCGCCCAGGAACAGCGGGTTGCCGAACAGCCGCCCGAAGGCACTGCCGCCCTCGCCGAAGGCCTCGGGCAGCAGCGCTGCGAGCGGCACCGCGAAGAAGAGCGCCATGAAGGCCCATGCGGGCCAGGCGCCAAAGCGTCGCATCACGGCCTCTTACTTGCCCAGCGCGGCCTGCGCCCAAAGCTTGTCGACCTCGGCCTTGCGCTCCGAGGCCTTCACCACGTCGAGGGGCTTGATCTGCGGCGCGGCCGGCATCTTGGCCGCGACATCGGCCGAGAGCGGCGTGCCCGGCACGGCCGGGCGCACGAAGCCCTGCGCGAACAGCGACTGGCCGGCCTCGCTCATGATGAAGTTGAGCCACAGCTTGCCGGCGTTCGGGTTCGGGCCGTTCTTCACCAGGCTGATGGCGTAGGGCGCGGCCACGCTGGCTTCCTTCGGGATCACGACTTCCACCGCATCGCCCATGCCATCGACATGCTTGGCCTTGAGGCCGTCGTTCTCGTAGCTGATCCACACCGGGATCTCGCCCTTGAGGAACTTGGCGTAGGGCGTGGTGCCTTCCACGCGCAGCACGTTGCCGGCCGCATGCAGCTTGCCCAGGTAGTCGGTGCCGGGCTGCACGTTGTCGACGCTGCCGCCGTTGGCGTAGGCCGCGGCGAAGGTCAGCACCTGGCCGATGCCGGTGGAGCGCGGGTCGAGGTAGACGACCGTGCTCTTGAACTCGGGCTTGAGCAGGTCGGCCCAGCCGGTGGGCACGTTCTTCACCAGCTTCTTGTTCACGAGGAAAGCGATGTTGAGCGTGTGGATGGTGAACCAGCGGCCCTCGGCCTCGCGGAACACCGGCGGCAGCTTGTCGAAGTTGACGGGCTTGAAGGGCGCGACCACGTCCTTCTTCGCGGCATCGACGGCCGAGGCGGCGAAGTAATAGGCGGTGTCGGCCTGCGGGCGGCGCTTGGTCTTCTCGAGCGCGACCACGGTGGCGGCCGAGCCGATGTCGTTGTAGGTCAGCTCGATCTCGGGGTAGCGCTTCTTGAAGTCGCGGAACAGCGACTTCCAGTTGGCCCACTCGGGGCCGGTGTCGAAGGAGACGCACAGGCCTTCCTTCTGCGCTTCGGCGTACAGCGCCTTCTCGCCCGCGTAGAGCTCGGGGCCGTCGAAAGCGAAGGCGGTGCGCGCGAGCGCCAGCACGGGCAGTGCGCCGGCGGCCTGGATCAGATGTCTGCGTTGCATGGAGGCTCCTTGGAAGGAAAAGGTCAGTGGTCGAGCAGGCGAAGGTGTTCGGGGGCGATGGCGATCGCTTCGGCCGCCGGCGCGGCCGACTCGGCGAGGAAGGGCTTGCCCGCGCCCGCCACGTCGAAGTCGTAGCGCGTGAGCGCGCCCAGGTAGCGCTGCGCGCCGATGCGGCCGGCCAGGCGGTTCACGCTGTCGGGCGCCGGGTCGGGCCGGATGTGTTCGGGCCGCACCAGCACGTACACGGGCGTGCCGAAGGGGCGGTTGCCGGTCTCGGCGAAGAGCTCGGCAAAGCCCATGTCGAGCCGGCCCGGCGACGCCACCTTGGCGGGCAGGATCGTCGAGAGCCCGACGAACTCGGCCACCGCGCGGCTCGCGGGGTGCTCGTAGATCTCGCGCGGCGTGGCGATCTGCAGCAGGCGGCCGTCTTTCAGCATTGCCACGCGGTCTGCCATCACCAGCGCTTCTTCCTGGTCGTGCGTGACCAGCAGCGTGGTCGCGTTGAAGCGCTGCTGGATCGAGCGGATCTGGTCGCGCAGATGGCCGCGCACGCTGGCGTCGAGGGCCGACAGCGGTTCGTCGAGCAGCAGCGCCCGCGGGTCGATCGCGAGCGCGCGGGCCAGGGCCACGCGCTGCTGCTGGCCGCCCGAGAGCTGCGCCACGGCGCGCTGCGCGTGGTCGCCCAGCCCGACGATGTCGAGCAGCTCCTGCGCGCGCTGGCGGCGCGGGGCCGTGTCCACCTTGCGCAGCTTGAGCCCGTAGGCCACGTTGTCCAGCACGCTCAGGTGCGGAAACAGCGCATAGCTCTGGAACACCATGCCGATGTGGCGCTGGTGCACCGGCGTGCGCGACATGTCGTCGCCGCCGAGCACGATGCGGCCCGTGTGGCCGGTCTCCAGCCCCGCCACCAGCTTGAGCAGCGTCGACTTGCCCGAGCCGCTGGGCCCGATCACCGCGACGAGCTCGCCCGTACGCACGTCGAGCGACACGTCGTGCAGGCCGTGCGCGCTGCCGGGGTAGTTGTAGCTGACGTTGTCCAGGAGGAGGCTCATAAGGATTACGCGCGCTGCTTCACAAGGGAGGAAGAAAGAAGGGCCGACGCGCTCGCCAGCACGAGAAGGATGACGGTCGCTGCGCAGGCGAAGCCCGTCGCGCCGTAGAAGGCCTGCAGCAGCACCACCGGGTAGGTGCGGTTCTGGAAGCTCGTGAGCAGGTTCGACAACCCGAACTCGCCCACCGAAATGGCCGCCACCATCACCAGCCCGCTGATCAGGCTCTGGCGCAGGCTGGGCAGCACGATGCCGGTGAACTGCTGCCAGCCCGAGGCGCCGAGCGTGGCGGCCGCCTGCTCGAGCCGCCCGAGGTCCAGGTGGCGCAGGTCGGTGAGCAGCGTGTTGGTGAGGTAGGGCAGCGTGAGGATCGCGTGCGCCGCGATCAGCAGCGGCATCGAGCCCAGCCAGGGCGCGAGGTCGGTGTTGAACACGATCATGTAGCCGAAGGCCAGCGTGATGGTCGGCACCGCCACCGGCGTGGCGCTCACGATGCGCGCCGCGATGCTGCTGCCGCGCCGCGCGCCGTGGTACAGCGCATAGGCCAGCGGCAGCGCCAGCACCGTGTTGATCGCGCAGGCCGCCATCGCCACCACGAGGCTGCTCACGAAGGCCTTGCGGAACGAGGTGTCCAGCCACAGGTCGACATACCACTGCCCGGTGACGCCCGTGGGCAGCAGCGTGTTGGTCCAGTTGCCGCCGAAGCTGCCGATCGCCAGCAGGGCGATGGGCAGCAGCAGGTACAGGCCGTAGACGAGCGAGATGCCGCGAATCAAGGGGGTGTCTCCGAAGGTCTTGCGCACCCGGCATACTTTCCGGATGCTCTACTTTTTGCCCACGGCGGATTGCCGCGTTCCAGCGAATTCTAGGAAGCAGATGCACACTTATGGGTGAAAGTTGGATGACGACACTTGAGCAATCGGCAAGTGTTTTTCACACGACTTTCATCAACCGGAGCCAGGCATGAAACGCGACTGCCCCACCATCCAGGAACTGCTGGCCTTCGACGCCGTGGCGCGCCAGCAGAGCATCACGCTCGCGGCCGGTGCGCTGTGCATCACCGTGAGCGCCGTGAGCAAGCAGATTGCGGGGCTCGAGGCTTTCCTGGGCCGCGAGCTGCTGCAGAAGAACGGCCGCGGCGTGCAGCTCACGCCGCAGGGGCGCGTGTACTGGCAGAAGATCTCGGGCGGCCTGCGCGCCATCGAGACCGCGACCTTCGAGGCGCGCTCGGGCGATGCCGGCGCCGGCCTGCTCACGCTGGCCAGCGTGCCCACCTTCCTCACCAAATGGCTCATTCCGCGCCTGCCGGCCTTCAGCCAGAAGAGCCGCCACGTGATGCTGAGCTTCAGCCGCCACCTGGAGCCCAGCGACGGCATCCCGGCCGGCGTCGATGCCGCCATCCGCTACGGCCCTGATGGCTGGCCCGGCGTGGTGTCCGAATACATCGCGGGGCGCGAGTTCGTGCTGATCGTGGCGCGCGCGCTGGTCGAGGGGCGCCACCGCATCGTGCAGCCCATCGACATCGTCGGCCACACCTTGCTGCATCACGAGGGCGCGCCCACCGCCTGGCGTCAGTGGGCCGCGCAGCACGGCGTGCCCGAGGTGCAGACCGTGGCCGGTCCGCGTTTCGCGCAGTACTCGGCGCTGATCCAGGCGGCGCTCAACGGGCTGGGCATCGGGCTCGTGCCGAAACTGCTGGTGCAGGAAGAGCTGGCCGAAGGCGCGCTGCTGAGCCCCTGCGGCACGCCGGTGCGCGTGGACCAGGGCCACTACCTGTGCTACCGGCCCGACCGCCTCGACCTGCCGGCCTTCGCGGCGTTTCGCGAATGGATCATGGACGAAGGGCAGAAGTCGCGCGGCGTGGAGACCGAGGCATGAAGCGGCCGTCTTCGCTACGCTCTGCCCACGGAACAACCAAGGAATCGAATCGATGAAAGTCGCAGTCATGGGTGCCGGCGCGGTCGGCTGTTACTACGGCGCCATGCTGGCGCGCGCGGGTCACGAAGTCGTGCTGATCGGCCGGCCTTCGCATGTGGAGGCGGTGCGTGCGAACGGGCTGCGGCTGGAGACCAAGGCCTTCGATGAACAGGTGCGCCTCGAGGCCAGCACCGAAGCGGGCGCCGTGCAGGGCGCCGACCTGGTGCTGTTCTGCGTGAAGTCCACCGACACCGAATCGGCCGCCGCGCAGATCCAGCCGCACCTCGCGCCCGGCGCGCTGGTGCTCACGCTGCAGAACGGCGTCGACAACGACGCGCGCGTGCGCGCGGCACTGCCGTCGCACGACGTGGCCGCCGCCGTGGTCTACGTGGCGACCGAGATGGCGGGGCCGGGCCATGTGAAGCACCACGGCCGCGGCGAGCTGGTGATCGCGCCCTCGCGCCGCAGCGACGAGGTCGCACAGGCGCTGATCGCCGCCGGCGTGCCCACGCAGATTTCCGACAACGTGCGCGGCGCGCTGTGGGCCAAGCTGGTGCTCAACTGCGCCTACAACGCGCTGTCGGCCGTGTCGCAGCTGCCCTACGGCGAGCTCGTGCAGGGCACGGGCGTGACCGACGTGATCCGTGACGTGGTCGCCGAATGCCTCGCGGTGGCGAAGGCCGAGGGCGTGGTGATTCCGGGCGATGTCGACGCGGCGGTGCGCGGCATCGCGCAGTCGATGCCCTCGCAGTACTCGTCGACCGCGCAAGATCTCGCACGCGGCAAGCGCAGCGAGATCGACCACCTCAACGGGCTGGTCGTGCGGCGCGGCGAGGCGCTGGGCGTGCCGACGCCGGCGAACCGGGTGCTGTTCGTGATGGTGAAGCTGCTGGAAGGCAAGCAGCATGGGGCTCGCCTCTAGCCTCGACGGTTGGCGCGACTTCTGTATCATTTTGAAACGCGCCTCGCACGGCGCGACACGACGGGGTCTGCACTCCGTTCCCACACAAGAAGCGCTGGAGGAAATCATGTTCGGACGGATGCAACAGGCCATCGTGCGGCCTTGGGGGGTGTTTTGCCTGACGGCCGTTCTGGCGAGTGCTGCGGTGGCGCAGACCGCGGAACCTCAGCAGGCCCATGTCATTTCAAAGCAGTGGCACGCGGACTACGAAGTCGCGTCGGACGGCCGGTCCACGATGACCTATGCATCGGCGAACCAGGTGCTGCACGCGAGCGCGCTGGAAGACGCGAAGTCCTTGTCCTTCTCGTACAGCACGAGCATCCAGAAGGGCGAGATCCTGGAGGCCTACACGTTGAAGGCCGATGGACGGCGCATTGCGGTGCCTTCGACCAACTACCAGACCGAGGTCAACAACGGGCGTGACGGTGCGAAGCCGCTTTTCTCGGACTACACGCGACTCTCGGTGGTGTTTCCGGACGTGGCCGTGGGAGATACGGTCGGGGTGAAGTACCGGGTGGCAGACAAGGAGCCCATCTTTCCGGGTGCTTTCTCGGTTGTGCAGTCGTTCTCGCCCGCGACCGTCTATGAAGATGCTCGCATCACGGTTCGTTTCGCCAAGCCACTCGCCCTGAAGTTCGAAAGCCACAACCTGCAGGAAGAAGCCGCCCGCGAGGACAACGGCCTTCAGGTGCGTGAGTGGCGCTACCGCAATCCTGTGCCGCGGACCTATGACGAGGCGGACGAAGGAATCTGGCGCCTGGAGGAATTTCCGGTGCTGATGGTGAGCACCTTTCCGAGCTACGAATCGATCGCCAAGGCCTATGGCGACCGTGCCTTGCCCAAGGCCGAGCCCACGACCCGTGTGACGACGCTGGCGAAGTCCATCGTGGGTGACCAGACCGATCCGCTCACACGCGCCCGGCTGCTGTACGAATGGGTGTCCCGCAACATCACCTATGGTGGCAATTGCATCGGCGTGGGAGCGGTCGTGCCACGAGACACCGACACGGTGCTCGACAACAAGATGGGCGACTGCAAGGACCACGCGACGCTGCTGCAGGCGCTGTGGCGCGCGGCCGGTATCCGGGGCGAGCAGGTGCTGATCAATGCCGGCAACCAACTCGACCTGCCAGCCACGCCTGTCGTGTCCATGGTCAATCACGTCATCAACTATCTGCCCGACTGGAAGATCTACCTGGACGCGACGGCCAAGGAGATTCCCTTCGGCTACCTGCCGGATGGCTCGTATGGCAAGCCGGTTCTTCATGTCGGAGCGGCCACGACATTGGCGACCATCCCGCCTTCGGCCCCCGATCGCACGCAGCAGCATGTGCGGACCCGGCTTCGCATCGGCGCCGATGGCAGCGCGACGGGCGATATCCAGATCAGCCTCAAGGGAACACGGGCCGCGCAAATGCGCACCTACATGCGTGACCTGAAAGCGGCCACCGTTCGCGACTTCGTTCGACGCACGCTGTCGGGCTCCGGCTTCAAGGCCAAGGGCGAACTGGATCGCGGCGATCTGTCCGAGGCCAAGGCCCTGTCGGACGAGTACGCGTTCGGCTTTACCTTCGAG
Organism: Variovorax sp. GW821-FHT09D04; assembly: GCF_059416405.1. NCBI lineage: Bacteria > Pseudomonadati > Pseudomonadota > Betaproteobacteria > Burkholderiales > Comamonadaceae > Variovorax > Variovorax sp. GW821-FHT09D04. Next base: position 188,109 of record NZ_JBWKPA010000002.1, on the reverse strand, counting down.
ATCGACAACTACCTGCAAGCCGGCACTTCCGGAGCCTTCCGGTTGGCGCCCGTCGTGAACCTGCCGCTGTCCGTTGCCGGCTTTGCATTCAAGGGGGAGCAGGCCCCCGTCACGAGGCGCCACTACTGCGAAGGCTTCAAGATCGATGAGAGCTACGACATCGAACTGGCGCCCGGCGTGAGCTTTGCCCAACTCCCGGAATCGTTGACGAAGCGCGGCCGATATCTCGAATTTGCGAGCAGCTACAAGCGCACGAAGAACGGCGTGCGTGTGGTGCGTGAACTGTTCGACAAGACGCCGGACGGTGTGTGCACGGCAGACTTCATGAATGCCTGGCAGGCCGAAGTCGAGCCGATTGCACAGAACCTGAAGTCACAGGTCTTCTACAAGCGCAAGTCGCGCTGAGTTCTCCAGCGTGCGTCGGATGTCGGTCAGTCTTTGCTGGCCATCCTGACAACGAGACCGCCTGACTCGGGTCCCCCAGGAGTCCGGAGGCTCCGAGCTTCTCTGACTGCTCAGCCCGGCATCGGTTCGCGCATCGTCACGAACTCTTCGGCAGCGGTGGGGTGGATGCCGATGGTGCTGTCGAACAGCGCCTTCGTCGCACCCGCGCGCATCGCCACCGCGAAGCCCTGCACGACTTCACCCGCGTCCGCGCCCACCATGTGCAGGCCCACCACGCGATCGCTCTTCTTGTCGACCACGAGCTTCATGAAGGTGCGCTCGCTGCGGCCCGAGAGGGTGTGGCGCAGCGACTTGAACTCGCTGGAGAACACGGTGACCTCGCCGAACTTCGCGCGGGCGTCGATCTCGCTGTAGCCGCAGGTGCCGATGTTGGGGTGGGTGAACACCGCGGTGGGAATGAACTCGTAGTCCATGCCGCGCTTGCCTTTGCCGAACAGCGCATCGACCACCACCATCGCCTCGGCCAGCGCCACGGGCGTGAGCTGCACGCGGGTCGACACGTCGCCCACCGCGTAGATCGACGGCACCGAGGTGCGGTAGTGCGCATCGACCGCGATGGCGCCCTTGGCGTCGAGCTTCACGCCCGCGGCCTCGAGGCCGAGGCCCTGCGTGTTGGGCACGCGGCCGGTGGCGAAGAGCACGGTGTCGGCCTCGATCTGCTGGCCGCGCGCGAGCGTGACCACGAGGCCGTCGGGGCCGCGCGCGATGGACGACGCCTCGCAGTTCAGGCGCACGTCGACGCCGGCCTTGCCCATCTCGTTGGCAAGAAATTGGCGCACGTCGTCGTCGAAGCCGGTGAGCAGGTGGGCGCGGCGGTGCAGCTGCGTCACCTTGGACCCCAGGCCGTTGAAGATCGACGCGAACTCGCAGGCGATGTAGCCACCGCCCACCACCAGCAGGCGCTTGGGGAACGGGTCGAGGTCGAACATCGCGTCGGAGGTCACGATGTGCTCGCGGCCCGGAATCTCGGGCACGAAGGGCGTGCCGCCGGTGGCCACCAACAGGTGGCGCGCGGTGTGGCGCTTGCCTTCGATTTCCACCGTGTGCGCATCGACCAGCTGCGCCCAGCCGGTGACGAGCGTGACGCCCGAGTTCTTCAGCAGCGAGCCGTAGATGCCGTTGAGCCGGCTGATCTCCTTGGCGCGCTGGGCTTTGAGGTGCGCCCAGTCGAACTGCGGCGCCGACGGGAGCTTCCAGCCGTAGCCTTCGGCTTCCTCGAACGACTCGGCATAGCCGGCCGCATAGCTGTAGAGCTTCTTCGGGATGCAGCCCACGTTGACGCAGGTGCCGCCGAGCTCGGCGGCCTCGGCCAGCGCGACGCGTGCGCCGGTCTGCGCCGCCATGCGCGCGGCGCGCACACCGCCGCTGCCGCCGCCAATGACGAAGAGGTCGAAATCGAATGGTTGCATGAGAAAGACGCTCCTTGCGGCCGACTGTAGCGGCGGGGCGGCGGCGGCGCTTTCGGCATGGGCATGGCCGTGAAGCACCGCGGCCTGCGAGGGTCTTTGCCGGGGGCGCTTGACCCTGAAGCGGCTTCAGGGAATCCACTGTCTGCAGGCCCGCGGGAATTCATCGCCATCGGCGACGTTGCCACCGGCCCTGTTGCACGACGCAAGGGAGAAACACATGGGCATGCTGGAACGACTCTTCGGTGGACATGGCGGCGCGCGCCACGGCGGTGGCGGCGGGCACCACGGTTCGCAAGGTGGCTATGGGTACGGCCGCGACGCACCGCCACCGCCACCCGGCGGCAGCGCCTGCCCCGCTTGCCGCGCGGTGAACACGGCCGGTGCACGCTTCTGCCAGCAATGCGGCACGTCGATGCTGCCCGCGGCCTGCCGGCAGTGCGGCACGGCGATGGCGCCCGGCGCGAAGTTCTGCGCGCAATGCGGGCAGTCGACGCAGGCGACGTAGCGCGGCCGACACGCGAAAAATGGGGCGGGCCGCCAGCGAGAATCCGCGCTTGTCGGCAATGAAGGAGGAGCCCCATGAAGAACGATTCCAACAGGCAGAAGAAGAACGGTGCTGCACTGGCGTGGCTGCCGGCCCTGGCGCTGTGCACGATGGCCGTCGCGCCGGCCGGTGCGCAGCTCGCGCGCAAGCCGTCGTACTACCAGCAGCAGAACCAGCCGCAGCCCGAAGGGCCCGCCGCGCAACTGGTGCTGCGCCCCGCGGTGCCCGCCTCGTTGCCGGCGCTGCGCAGCCAGGGCGATTTCGACATGCTGGCGCGCGTCTACGACGCCGGCACGCCGATGCAGCTGGCCCATGTGCTGTTCGCGATCGACCGGCAGGCGAAGCCGGCGCGCATGCACTACATCGACACGCCGCGCTTCCAGCTGCATGTGCGCTTCCTGCGCGACACGCGGCTCACGCCGAACACGGTCAAGCGCGAGATCGACCGCAACTACCTCGTGCCGGACCGCCGCTTCCTGTTCGGCACGCTGAGCTGGCAGCAGAACATCGGCACCTTCACCTACGAGTTCTGGGAAGGCGACCGGCTCACCGTGCCGCTGCTGCGCGAGGCCGAGGCACAGGTGAAGGCCAGCTTCTTCGCGCCGGTGAAGTTCAAGACCAACTCCACGCTGCACGAGCGCATCGCGAAGGAGGCCGGCATCGACTTCGTGAGCCAGGAGGCGCTGATCCGCGAGCAGCCCTACCTGCCGATGAATCTGGGCACCGCCACCGGCCGCGTGCGCATCGTGAACGACGCCTCGGGCCTGAACGCGCTGTTGCCCGACGACATCGCCGTGCTGCGCGAGGTGCCGATCAACCTGCCGCCGGTGGCCGGCGTGCTCACCGAGCGGCCGTCCACGGCGCTGTCGCACGTCAACCTGCTGGCCAAGGGCTGGGGCATTCCGAACGCCTACGTGCGCGATGCAGCCACGGTGCTGAAGGCGCATGCGGGCCAGTGGGTGGCGCTGAAGGTGGCGGCCTCGGGTTACCAGCTGCGCCGCCTCACGCCGGAAGAAATCGCCGCGCTGCCGCCGCGCGCCGTGCGTGCGGCTGCCACCGGCGCGCTGCCCGGCAGCAAGGCCGCGAAGCCGGACCTGCGCGAGGCGCGCCTGCTGCCGCTGGCCTCGCTGCGCGCGCGGCACAGCGTGCAATGCGGCTCGAAGGCGGCCAACCTCGGCGCGGTGCTGGCCGCGCGCATTCCCTCGACGACCGTGCCCGACGGCTTCTGCATTCCGTTCGCGCACTACGACCGCTTCATGCGATCGAACGGGCTGGCCGAGCGCATCGCGCGCATGCAGCAGCAGCCCGGCTTCGCGGGCGACCCGCAGGTGCGGCTGAAGGCGCTGGCGCAGCTGCGCGACGAGATCGTGCAATGGCCCGTCGAGCCCGCCACCGCGGCGGCCTGGCGCGCGGCGTGGCAGGCGCAGCTGGGCGGGGGCGGCGTGTTCGTGCGCAGCTCGTCCAACTCGGAAGACCTGCCGGGCTTCAGCGGCGCGGGGCTCTACACCACGGTGCCCAACGTGAAGACCGGCGACGCGCTCGAGCTCGCGGTGAAGAAGGTCTGGGCCTCGGTGTTCAACCCCGAGGCCTGGGAGGCGCGCAGCGCCGCAGGCTTTGGCGCCGAGTCGGTGCTGATGGGCGTGTTCGTGCAGACCGCCATCGACTCGACCAACGCCGGCGTGATGATCACGCGCGACCCCTTCGACGCGGGGCACCCGCACGTCACCTACATCTCGGCCAAGCGCGGCATCGGCATCCGCGTGGTCGAGGGCAAGCGCGTGGCGGAGCAGGTGATGTACTCGAGCTGGTCGAAAGCCATCCAGGTGCTCAGCCGTTCGGCCGAGGAGACGGCGCTGCAGCTGGACAAGGACGGCGGCGTGAAGGAAGTGCCCGTGGAAGTCGGCCGCCACGTGCTGACCGACGAGCTGGTGGTGCGGCTTGCCAACGTGGGCGCGGCGGTGAAGCGCACCTTCAATGCGGTCGACCAGGACATCGAATGGGCGACGGTGGGCGACAAGATCGTGCTGCTGCAGGCGCGGCCATATGTGGAGCGGCGACGCTAGTTCACGGAGGCCTCAGCCCGGCGTGGCACGTGGGCGGTGGCCCGGCAGCGTGTTCAGCGGAATGCGCAGGTAGGCCACGCCGTTGTCTTCAGGCGGCGGCAGGCGGCCGCCGCGCACGTTGACCTGCATCGACGGCAGGATCAGCGTCGGCACTTCGAGCGTGGCGTCGCGCGCGGTGCGCATGCGCACGAACGCGTCTTCGCCGATGCCGTCGCGCACGTGGATGTTGTGGGCACGCTGCTGCGCCACCGTGCTCTGCCAGCGCGGCTCGCGCGTGGCGGGCGGGTAGTCGTGGCAGACGTACAGCGTGGTCTCGGGCGGCAGCGCGAGCAGCCGGCGCATCGAGCGGTAGAGCTCGCGCGCGTCGCCGCCCGGAAAGTCGGCGCGCGCGCTGCCCAGGTCGGGCATGAACAGCGTGTCGCCGACGAAGACCGCGTCGTCGACGAGGTACGCCATGTCGGCCGGCGTGTGGCCGGGCACGCGCAGCGCCTGCGCCTCGATCTCACCGATGTGAAAGCGCTCGCCGTCCTGGAACAGGTGGTCGAACTGGCTGCCGTCGGGCAGGAAGTCGCGTTCCAGGTTGTAGAGGCTGCGGAAGGTGGCCTGCACCGTGCGGATGTGCTCGCCGATGGCGATGCGCCCGCCGGCCTGTGACTGCACATGGCGCGCGCCCGAGAGGTGGTCGGCGTGCGCGTGAGTCTCCAGGACCCAGTCGACCTGCAGCGCCTGCGCGCGCACGTACGCCAGCAGGCGGTCGGCCGAGGCGGTGTCGGTGTGGCCGGAGCGGAAGTCGTAGTCGAGCACCGGGTCGATGACGGCGGCGCGCTTCGTCGCACGGTCCCAGATCACGTAGGACACCGTGCCCGTCGCGGGATCGAAGAAGGCCTGGGTGGTGGCGCGTGGGGGCATGGGGGTCGGGGTCATCGGCGCTCCTTCTGCGGTGCCTGGAAGCCAGGCACTCATTCAATCAATCAAGCGACAAATATTATATGAATTCATATAATGTTATTTCGCGAACTGTAATTCCCCATGAAGACCCCGACCCACGCCATCGACCCCCAACTGCTGCGCAGCGCCGCCGGCCAGGCCGTCGCCGTGCTCAAGCTGCTGGCCCACGAGGCCCGGCTGCTGCTGCTGTGCCAGCTCTCGCAGGGCGAGATGTGCGTGAGCGACCTCGAAAGCACGCTGGGCATCCGCCAGCCGACCCTGTCGCAGCAGCTGTCGGTGCTGCGCACCGAAGGCGTGGTGGACACCCGCCGCGAGGGCAAGAACATCTACTACCGCGTGGCCGACCCGGCCCTGCTCGAGATCCTGGCGGTGCTGTACCGCCTCTACTGCCCGAAGGAGAACTGAAGATGCCCACCATCGACTGGCCTCATTTCACGCCCTGGGCCGCACTGGCCGGCGGCGTGCTCATCGGACTTTCCGCCGCGATGTTCGTGCTGCTCAACGGGCGCATCGCCGGCGTCAGCGGCGTGCTGGGCGGCTTGCTGCGCCCCATGAAGGGCGACATGGCCTGGCGCGCGGCCTTCGTGCTCGGGCTGGTCGGCGCACCGCTCGTCTACGGGCTGTTCGCCGTGCTGCCCGCGGCGCAGATCGACGCGGGCTACGGCACGCTCGCGCTGGCCGGCCTGCTGGTGGGCGTGGGCACGCGCTATGGCGCGGGCTGCACCAGCGGCCACGGCGTGTGCGGGCTGGCGCGGCGCTCGCCGCGTTCGCTGGTCGCCACGCTGGCGTTCATGGCCGCGGGGTTCGCCACGGTGTTCGTGGTGCGCCACCTGTTGAACCTCTGAATCGGGAGACCTGCCATGTGGACCGCCATTGCTTCCTTGCTCGCCGGCCTTGTCTTCGGGCTCGGCCTCATCGTCTCCGGCATGGCCAACCCGGCCAAGATCCTGGGCTTTCTTGACGTGGGCGGGGCCTGGGACCCGTCGCTCGCCTTCGTGATGGCCGGCGCGGTGGCGGTGAGCACCGCCGGCTTCCTGCTCGCGGGCCGTCGCAAGGAGTCGCTGCTCGGAGGGCCGCTCACGCTGCCCAGCCTGCGCCACATCGACCGCCGCCTGGTCGGCGGCAGCCTGCTGTTCGGCGTCGGCTGGGGCATCGCGGGCTTCTGCCCCGGGCCCGCGCTGGTCTCGCTCGGCACGGGCGAGGTCAAGGCGCTGGTCTTCGTGGGCGCCATGCTGCTGGGCATGGGCCTGTTCGAGCTGCTCGAGCGCCGCCGCTTCGCACGGCGCCCGGCCTCAGCCTGAGAAGGCGCGCGCGTTCAGCCGTACAGGTACTGCGGCAGCCACAGCGTCAGCCCCGGCCAGATGTACATGAACACCATGCACAGGATGACGATCAGCATGTACGGCATCATCCCCGCGAAGATCTGGTTGATCGTCACGTGCGGCGGCGACACCCCCTTCAGATAGAAGGCCGACATCGCCACCGGCGGCGACAGGAACGCCGCCTGCAGGTTCACGAACACCAGCACGCCGAACAGCAGCGGATCGATCTGGAAGTGCGCCAGCAGCGGCAGGAAGATGGGCACGAAGATCACGATGATCTCGGTCCACTCCAGCGGCCAGCCCAGCACGAAGATGATCGCCTGCGACAGCAGCAGGAACTGCAGCGGCGACAGGTTCATGCTCAGCACCCACTCCTCGACGATGCGCTGGCCGCCCAGCAGCGCGAACACCGCCGAGAACAGCGCCGAGCCCACGAACAGCCAGCAGACCATCGAGGTGGTCTTGAGCGTGAGGAACACCGCCTCCTTGATCTTCTTGAAGTTCAGCGTGCCGGCCTGCCACGCCATCAGGAAGGCGCCGGCCGCGCCGACCGCCGCCGACTCGGTGGCGGTCGTGATGCCGAACAGGATCACGCCCAGCACCACCAGCGTGAGCGTGGCCAGCGGCATCACCGATGACACCAGCATGCGCAGGATCTCGAACTGCTCCGCGTCCATGCGCCAGTAGTACCAGCCCAGCAGCGCCAGCGTGAAGAGGCAGGCCACCCAGAAGCCGGAGTAGAAGGCATCGGGCACCGCGGCGGTCTTGGGCGCCTCGACCGCGTCGCCCAGCTGCTGCAGGCCACCTTCACTGGCAGGGGCGGCGGCGGGCTCGCTGCCCGGAGGCTCCTCGACGCCGCCGGGCGGCTCCTGCAGGCCGCTGCTTTCGGTGGTGTTCGCGGGTTCGTCGGTGCTCGGCGGCTCGGCCAGACCGGTGCCGGACGGCTCGGCGACGGCCGGCGCGGCGGCGGCGGGCTCGCCGGTCTTCTGCGTCGCCTGCTGCGTGGCCACCGGGGCGGCCGCGTTGTTGTCCTTCTGCGAGTAGATGGTCACGTACCACCACACCGAACCCAGCGTGACCGCGGCCAGCGCCAGCGGCACCAGCGCGCTCAGCAGGCCGCGCAGCAGCATCCACCAGCTCAGGCGCACGCCCTCGACCGCGCCGCGCAAGGCGCGACCCGGCGCCACCACGGCCGCGGCGAGCGCGGGCAGCATGCGCGGGGAGTAACTGGCCGCGAGGTGGGCCACCCACGGCGTGATCGGTGCGCGCTGCTGGTCGATCGGCATCTTGGGCGCCACCTTCGGTTGCAGCACGGCCCACCCGATCACGTAGATCAGGTACAGCAGGGCGAGGAAGAAGCCCGGGAACATCGCCGCCGCATAGAGCTTGACCACCGACTGCCCGGCCACGGCCGCGTACACGATGATCATCACCGAGGGCGGAATGAGAATGCCCAGCGTGCCGCCGGCCGTGATCACGCCGGCCGCCAGGCGCGTGTCGTAGCCCGCGTTGAGCATGGGGCGCATCGCGATCACACCCATCAGCACCACCACCGCGCCCACCAGGCCGCTCGCAATGCCCCAGAAGGTGCACACGATGAGCGTGGTCACCGCCAGCGAGCCCGGCACGCGGCGGAACGCGAGCTGCACGCTGTGGAACATCTTGTCGACCAGCGCGCCGCGCTCCATCACGTAGCCCATGAGCACGAAGAGCGGAATGGACAGCAGCGTCTCGTTGGTCATGGCCCCGAAGGCGCGCTGCACCATCAGGTCGAAAACCTTGTTGTCGAGCCAGGGCGAGGCGGGGTCGTAGAAGGCGATGAAGCCGAAGAACATGCCCAGCCCCATCAGCGTGAACGCCGTGGGGAAGCCGAGCATGATCACGAAGACGATCAGGCCCAGCATCAGCAGGCCGAGTGCGGGTTCGCTCATGCTGCGCCTCCCGTCGTGTCGCTCTTGCGTTGCTGCGCAGCCTGTTCGATGGCGTGGGCCTTCTCGATCACCTCGCGCTTGTCGGCCTCGTTCACGTAGCTGCTGCCGGCGAGCTGGTCGCCGACCACGTCCATTTCTTCCGCGTCCTTCAGGCGCGGCGTCCACACGCCGGTCTTCAGGCACAGCACGCAGCGCACCATCTCGGCGAGGCCCTGCACCAGCAGCACCGCGCCGGCCACGGGAATCACGAACTTGAAGGGGTACACCGGAATCGGGTCGGCGTTGAAGGTCTGTTCGCGCATCGCGAGCGATTCACCGAAGTAGGTCCAGCCCGACCAGGTGAGCGCCACCACGCCGGGCAGGAAGAAAACCGCGAACAGCACGAGGTCGAGCGCGGCCTGCGTGCGCGGCTTCATGCTGCCGTAGAAGAAGTCGCCGCGCACATGGCCGGCCTGCGAGAGCGTGTAGGCGCCGCCCATCATGAAGAGCGTGCCGTACAGCATGTTGTTGGCATCGAAGATCCAGGCCGTGGGCGCGTTCAGCGCATAGCGCTTGAACACCTCGCCGCACACCAGCAGCATCAGCGCGACGATGAGCCACGAGAAGGTCTTGCCCACCAGCATGCTGAACCGGTCGACGGCGTGGAGGAAGCGTTGGATGGTCATGGCGGCAGCAGCATGGGCGAGGCCCGTTCATGGAACACCGTGGCGCCGGCGATGCCGGGCCACCGGTGTTGCCCCCTGTGCGGGGGGAAGGCGCGCGCAGGAACGACGTGCGCGCCGACGGGAAGCATCAGCTCTTCTTTTTCCCGAAGTAGTGGTTGTAGGCCATCTTGAAGTCGACGCCATAGTCGTTCTGCCACTGCAGCGCACGCTCGGCGAACACGCGCTGCGACTCCAGCACCTTCTTGAAGAGCGGGTTCTCGCTGGCCTTCTTTTCCACCGTCTTGTCCCAAGCCGCGAGCTGGGCGCGCAGCACGGCGTCGGGCGTCTTGTAGAACTTGATGCCGGCCTTCTTCATGTCGGCGTAGTCCTGCGAGTTGCGCTGCACCGCCTTCCAGCTCATGTCGGCGCTGGCCGCCTGCACGGCGTAGTCGATGATGGAGCGCAGCTCCTGCGGCATCGCGGCGTACTTGCCCTTGTTGAACAGCACCTCGAACTGCTCGCCCGACTGGTGAAAGCTCTGCAGCATGCAGTTCTTCACCACGTCGGGAAAGCCCAGCACGCGGTCGCTCGAGGCGTTGTTGAACTCGGCTGCGTCGATCAGGCCGCGGTCCAGCGCGGGCACGATCTCGCCGCCGGGCAGCGGGTTCACCGCCGTGCCCATCTCGGTGAACATGTCCACGGCCAGGCCCACGGTGCGGAACTTCAGGCCCTTCATGTCCTCGACCTTGGCCACCGGCTTCTTGAACCAGCCCAGCGGCTGCGTGGGCATGGGGCCGTACAGGTACGACACCACTTCCATGTTCAGGCTCTTGTAGATCTCGTCGAGCAGCGCCTTGCCGCCGCCGTAGTTGTGCCAGGCCAGCACGGTGTTGGCGTCCATGCCGAAGCCGGGGCCCGAACCCCACAGCGCCAGCGCCGAGTTCTTGCCGTAGTGGTAGGCCACCACGCCGTGGCCGCCGTCGAGCGTGCCCTTGTTCACCGCTTCGAGCAGCTGGAAGGCGGGCACGACGGCGCCCGAGGGCAGCACCTCGATCTTCAGGCGCCCGCCCGCCATGTCGTTCACCTTCTTGGCGAAGTCGTTGGCGTACTCGTGGAAGATGTCCTTCGCCGGCCAGGTGCTCTGGAAACGCAGCGACGTGGTTTGGGCCATGCTGACCATCGGCGCGGACATCGCGCCTGCGGCCACCGCCGCGCCCTTAAGAAGGCTGCGACGGCGGGGCGATTTGCTGTCTGTCATGTGTCTCTCCATATAGTTCTCTGACCGGAACACCCAGGCCGTCGTCTTCACGTTATGGTTTCGACTGGCCGCGACCACCATCTTTGGCGCGCCACACCTTGTGACAAACAGGGTTTTCACGAACCGGTGAAAAATTCCATCATCCGGCGTGCAGATCGATCGCCCCCAGCCGCCAAAGGCTCCGGGCTTACCCTAGAGATTCGAGAGAGAAAGCAACCATGAGTGAACCCGTTGGAGAAAAAGGCTACGCCGGCGACGTGACGCCCGAGCAGGCGGCGCAGTGGATGGCGAGCGGCGAGGCCGTGCTGGTGGACGTGCGCACCGATGCCGAGCGCGAGTGGGTCGGCTACGTGCCCGGCGCCGTGCCGCTGGCCTGGAAGCAGTGGCCGGGCATGGCGATCAACCCGGCGTTCGACGACGGCGTGCGCGCCGCCGCGGAGGGCGGCAAGAAGCTGGTGCTGCTGTGCCGCAGCGGCGTGCGCTCGATCGCGGCGGCGAAGCGGGCGACCGAGCTGGGCGCGCAGGCCTACAACATCCTCGAAGGCTTCGAGGGCAACCCGGACGAGAACGGGCACCGCGGGTTGACCGGTGGCTGGCGCCGGCGCGGGCTGCCCTGGCGCCAGAACTAGAGCGCGCCGCCCGCCTCACTCGGCCGTGGCCGGGTCGATCACGCTGTACACCCGGTCCACGCGGTTGGCCGGGAAGCCACCGAGCTCCGCGTGCCGGCGCACCAGGGCCTCGTCGGTGGCCTGGTAGACGCAGTAGATCCGGTCGTCGGCCACGTAGCTGTGGATCCACTGGATGTCGGTGCCCATGCTGCTGAGCACGCCGCAGGATTTTTGCGAGATGGCTTTCAGGTCCGCCGCAGTGAACTGGCCGGCGCCGGGGATCTCTCGCTCGATGACGAACTTGGGCATGGCGGTACTCCTGTCTAGAATCGGTCGAAGGCGACCAGGACCTATGGTGCCGACGCGAAGCCGTCCTGTATTGCCCGTCTCGCCGGACTTGTTGTCCGGAACCCCGCCCTCGCTAGCCGGGAGGTGACCATGGATGTCTTGTCGGACGTGCTGCGGACCATCCGCCTGGAGGGCGCGCTGTTCCTGAACGGGGACATGTATGCACCCTGGTGCTTCAAGGTACCCAGAGGCGCGGACATCGCGCAGGTGCTCAAGCCCGGCGCACAGCGCCTGGCCATCTGCCACCTCGTGCTGCAAGGCGAATGCTGGGCCCAGGTCGACGGTGAGGCGCCGGTCCGTGCGTGCGCCGGCGACGTGATCGCCGTGCCGCATGGCGACTCGCATGCACTGGGCAGTGGCCTGCACCATGCGGCCATCGACATGTCGCATGTGGTGAGTCCGCGGGCGCCCGAGCTGGAGCGCGTGCGCTACGGCGGCCAGGGCGATCGCACCTTGCTGGTGTGCAGCTGGTTCGCGTACGAAGGCGACGCGCCCAACCCCGTCATGGCGAACATCCCGCGCCTGTTCACCACGCCCTTGCGCAGCAGGCCGGCAGGCCCGTGGATCGAGCAGTCGGTCAACTTCGTCCTGGGGGATGCGGCTTCGCACGCGCCCGGTTCGGAGATGGTGGCCGCCAAGGTGGCGGAAGTGCTGTTCACCGAAGTGCTGCGCGGCTACATCGAATCCATGCCCGCCAACAACCCGGGCTGGCTGGCGGGCCTGCGCGACCCCCACGTGAGCCGCTGCCTGGCGCTGATGCACGCCGAGCCCGCGCGCAACTGGACGGTCGACGCACTGGCGCAGGAAATCCACGTGTCGCGCAGCGTGCTGGCGGACCGCTTCACCGAACTGGTGGGCGCGCCGCCCATGCATTACCTGGCGCGCTGGCGCATGGTCCTGGCCGCCGGCATGCTGCGCAAGGACCAGGGCAACCTGGCGCGCATCGCCGAAGGCGTGGGCTACGAATCGGAAGCCGCTTTCAACCGCGCGTTCAAGCGCGAGTACGGCGTGTCGCCAGGGGCCTGGCGGCACAACGGCGCCTAGCGAGGCGCCGTTGCGGTGATCAGAGCGCCGGAATGCGCAGCTTCTGCCCCGGATAGATCTTGTCGGGGTGCGACAGCATCGGCTTGTTCGCCTCGAAGATCGCGTTGTACTTGTTGGCGTCGCCGTAGTACTTCTTCGAGATGGCCGAGAGCGTGTCGCCGCGCACCACGTCGTGGTACTGGGCGGGCGGCGCGGCCGGGGCGACGAGGTTGTTGTCCACGCTCGTCACGTTGGCCACGTTGCCCGCGGCGAGCGCGGCTTTCTCGCTGGCTTCCTGCGAGGGCGCCTGGCCCGCGAGGGTGACGACGCCGCTGCTGGCGGTGTAGGTCACTTCCAGTCCGGTGAGGCCGAGGTTCTGGGTCTCGATGTAGGTCTTGATGGCCGCGGCAGCTGCCGTGTTCGCATCGGGCGTGGCCGCCTGGGCCGACGAACCGCCGAACAGTTTTTCACCGGCTTCCTTGATGAAGCTGAGCAATCCCATGGTTTTCTCCTTGTGCCGTGGTGGATGGAAAAGGCGAATGTAGCGGTGGAACCGGGACCCTCCGCGTAGGCCCGCGCCGCGACTGTCAAAGAGGCGCCAGCAGGAATAACAACAAAGTCGCAATAATCGCGCGCATGTCTTCCCCCTTCCTCGCCATCGACATCGGCAACACCCGGCTCAAGTGGGCGCTTTACGAGGGGGCCTTCCCCGGTGCGGCACTGCAGGCCCATGGTGCCGAGTTTCTCGACCACATCGAACGCTTGGCCGATGGCCCCTGGGCCGACCTGCCGGCGCCCGGTTCCATGCTGGGCTGCGTCGTGGCCGGCGACACCTTGCGGCGGCGCGCCGAAGAGCAGATCACCGAGCGCTTCGACTGCGCCCCGCGCTGGGTGGTGTCGAGCGCGGGCGAGGCCGGCATCGTCAACGGCTACGACCATCCGACGCGGCTGGGCGCCGACCGCTTCGTGGCCATGATCGGCGCGCGCCACCGCATGCTGTCGCAGGGGCCCGAGCGGCCGATGGTGGTGGTGCTGATCGGCACGGCCGTCACCGTGGAGGCGATCGATGCCAGCGGCAAGTTCCTGGGCGGCCTGATCCTGCCGGGCCACGGCATCATGCTGCGCGCGCTCGAGTCGGGCACGGCGGGCCTGCACGTGCCCACCGGCGAGGTGCGTGAATTTCCCACCAACACCAGCGACGCGCTGACCAGCGGCGGCACCTACGCCATCGCGGGCGCGGTCGAGCGCATGGTGCAGCACGTGCGCTCGCACTGCGGCGCCGAGCCGGCCTGCTTCATGACCGGCGGCGCGGGCTGGAAGATGGCGCCCGCCATGAACGGGGACTTCGAACTGGTCGAGAGCCTGATCATGGACGGCCTGCTCGTCATCGCGAAGGCGCGGGCCCCGGCGGCGGCCGGCTGACCCGTCTTCCTTCTTCTCACCGCCTCATTACGGCTCGGGCTTCATCAGCGCCTCGCCCATGGCCTGGAAGGCGGGCAGGGTGAGCGGGTCGTTGCCCGCGTTGGCGGCGATCGGGTGCGCGGCGTAGCGCACGATCACCATCTCGGCCTTCGGATCGACATAGATGCTCTGGCCGTGGATGCCGCGCGCCATGTACGCACCGTGCGGGTTGTGCGAGACCCACCACATGTTCCGGTAGCTCCAGCCCGGCAGCAGCGCATAGCCCGCCTTCGCGAACTTGGCCGGGTCGGCGCCGCGCTGGATGTCGTCGACCACGGCCTTGGCGATCGCCTGCTGCCCGTTGGGCGCGCGACCGCCGTTGCGCAGTGTTTCGCCGAAGCGCGCGATGTCGCGCAGCACGGTGTTCAGGCCGCCGCCGCCCGACTCGGTGCCGATGCGGTCGACCATGAAGTACGCGTCCTGCTCGGCGCCGATGCGGCGCCAGATCTTCTCGCTCAGCAGGTCGGCCAGCGAGCGGTTGGACGCACGGCGCACGATCCAGGCCAGCACCTCGGCGTTGACCGTCTTGTAGGCAAAGGCATCGCCGTGCGTGCCTTCCTTCTTGAGCGTGGCGAGGAATTCGTAGAACGACTTCGGGCCCGTGTAGTTGGCGCCCTGCGTGAGCATGCCGCCGGCGCGCGCATAGTCCCAGACCTCGGCCTTCGGGTCGGCGTAGTTCTCGGAGTAGCGCACGCCGATGGTCATGTCCATCACCTGGCGCACGGTGGCGTCGCCGTAGGCCGTGTCCTTGAGCTCGGGCAGGTACTTGGTGACCGGCGCCGACGGGTCGAGCGTGCCTTCCTGCGCGAGGATGGCCGCCAGTGTGCCCACGAACGACTTGGTGACCGACATCGCCAGGTGCGGCCGTTCGGGCGTGAGCGCGCCGAAGTATTTCTCGTAGACCACCTGGCCGCGGTGCAGCACCAGGATGCCGTCGGTGTAGGTGCGCGCGATCATCTGGCCGAAGGTCTGCGCCTCGCCGCCGCCCATGGGCTGGAAGCGCACGGCCTCGATGTCGATGCGCGGCGTGGCCGCCGGCAGCGGGCTGGCGGCGCCGGGGCCGCGCCACACGTTGGCCGTGGGCACCGTCTCGCGCACGTGCGAGAAGCTCCAGCGGATGCGCGGGTACACGCCGCCGACCGGGTTGTCGAAGGTGATCTGCTTGTCGGGCGGCGGCGGAAAGCCCTGCATCCAGCCCAGCGCCTCGACCGAGGTGGCGGCGGGATCGGGCAGCGCGGGCGCCGGCGGGGTCTGGGCGAGGCTGGTGTTCACGGCAAGAAGGGTGAAGGCGGCGGCCAGCGCCGTGCGTTGAAAGAAGAAGGGCACGAGGGAACGGACAGCATGCATGCAACGGGCTCCAGTGGACGACGGAAGGGGAACGGGAAGCAACAGCTTCAATGGCCTCAACGGCCGCTGAAACGCGCAGGCCGGCGCTCGATGAAGGAGCGCACGCCTTCGGCCGCGTCCTCGCTGTTCGACAGGCGTTTCTGCGTCTCGATGAATTCCGCCACGGCCGCCAGCGGCCCATGTTCGATCGCCTTGAGCACGTTGAGCCGCGTGGCCTGCACGGCCAGCGGCGCCTGGGCCGCGATGCGCTGCGCGATCTGCAGCGCTTCGTCCAGCTCCTGGCCGGCCGGCACCACTTTCTGCACGAAGTTCAGGCGATAGGCCTCGGCGCTGCCGAACTCGTCGGCGGTGAGCAGGTGCAGCATCGCGTTGCCCAGCCCCGCGCGCTCGGCCATGCGCAGCGTGGCGCCGCCCGTGGCCATGATGCCGCGCTGCACTTCCATCTGCGAGAAGCGGCAGTTGTCGGCCGCCACCACGATGTCCGCGCCCAGCATGAGTTCGATGCCCACCGTGAAGCAGATGCCCTTCACGGCCGCCACCATCGGCTTGGTGCGGCGGCGGTAGCCCTCCAGGCCGAAGTCGTGCGGCTCCACCAGCCCGGCCGGAATCGCCTTCTCGCCGCGCTTCATGTACTCGGTGACCGCCGGCAGGTCCAGGCCCGCCGTGAAGTGGTCGCCGAAGGCATGCAGCACGCCCACGCGCAGGCTCGGGTCGTCGTCCAGCCGCGTGTAGGCCTCGGCCAGCTGCTTGAACATCGGCGGCGTCCAGCCGTTGCGCTTGGCGGGGCGGTTGATGCCGATCAGCAGCACGTGGTCGAGCACCTGCGTGTCGATGCAGCCTTCGGCGGGCGGGGTGGTGGGGGTCGCAGTCATCGGTCTTGTCTCCTTGTTGTTGTCGTCGTGGCGCTGCGGATCAGTACGTGTAGACGCCGCGGCCGGTCTTGCGGCCCAACTGGCCGGCGGCGACCATTTCCTTCAGCAGCGGGCAGGGGCGGTACTTGGAATCGCCGAACTGCTCGAGGTAGACCTCCATCACGGCCAGGCACACGTCCAGGCCGATCATGTCGGCCAGGGCCAGCGGGCCGATGGGCTGGTTGCAGCCCAGCTTCATGCCGGCGTCGATGTCCTCGGCGGTGGCCAGGCCCTCGGCCAGCACGAAGAAGGCTTCGTTGATCATCGGCACCAGGATGCGGTTGACCACGAAGCCCGGCGCGTTCTTCACCGTGATGGGCGACTTGCCCAGCTTCTCGGCCAGCGCCTTCACGGCGTCGTGCGTGGCGTCGCTCGTGAGGTAGCCGCGGATCAGCTCCACCAGCGCCATCATCGGCACCGGGTTGAAGAAGTGCATGCCGATGAAGCGGTCGGCGCGCGAGGTGGCGGCGGCCAGCTGCGTGATCGAGATCGACGAGGTGTTCGACGCAATGATCACCTCGGGGCCCACCAGCTCGTCCACCTGCTTGAGGATCTTGAGCTTGAGCGCGTGGTTCTCGGTGGCGGCCTCGATGACGAGCTGCGCGCCCTTGAGGTCGTTGTAGTCGGTCGAGCCCTTGATCAGCGCCAGCGCGGCGGCCTTCTGCTCGGCCGTGAGCTTTTCCTTCTTGATGAGGCGGTCGAGGCTGCCCGAGATGGTGGCGATGCCCTTGTCGACGGCGGCCTGGGCCACGTCGATCATCACCACGTTGACGCCCGACACCGCGCAGGCCTGGGCGATGCCGTTGCCCATGGTGCCGGCGCCGATGATGCCCACAGTCTGAATCGTCATGAAAAATGCTCCTTGAAACAAAAAAAGAAAATCGGAGGCGAGGGCGGCCGCGGGGCCGCCGTCACGCAATGGCGGTAATTGTGAAGCAGCCCGATGGGCCCGCCGTTCCCTTGGGCGACACCGGCCCGGGGTGGCTTACAGTGCTGCGATTGTTTTCAACCCCATTTTTTCGAGCCCTCGCATGACCACCCTCGGCACTCCCCTGTCCCCTTCCGCCACCCGCGTGATGCTGCTCGGCTCCGGCGAGCTCGGCAAGGAGGTGCTGATCGCCCTGCAGCGCCTGGGTGTCGAGACCATCGCGGTCGACCGCTACGAGAACGCCCCCGGCCAGCAGGTGGCGCACCACGCGCGCACCATCACCATGAGCGACCCCGACCAGCTCAAGGCGCTCATCGAGGCCGAGAAGCCCACGCTGGTGGTGCCCGAGATCGAGGCCATCGCCACGCCCATGCTGCAGCAGCTGGAAGACGCGGGCGTGGTGCGCGTGATTCCCACGGCCCGCGCCGCCCGCCTCACGATGGACCGCGAAGGCATCCGCCGCCTGGCCGCCGAGACGCTGGGCGTGCCCACCAGCCCCTACAAGTTCTGCGATTCGCTGGCCGAGCTGCAGGCCGCCATCGACGGCGGCATCGGCTACCCCTGCATCGTCAAGCCCGTGATGAGCAGCTCCGGCAAGGGCCAGAGCAAGATCGACGGCCCCGCCGACGTGCAGAAGGCCTGGGACTACGCCATGGCCGGCGGCCGCGTGAGCCATGGCCGCGTGATCGTCGAGGGCTTCATCGACTTCGACTACGAGATCACGCTGCTGACCGTGCGCGCGAAAGACGCGGCGGGCGCCGTCGAAACGAAGTTCTGCGACCCCATCGGCCACGTGCAGGTGAGCGGCGACTATGTGGAAAGCTGGCAGCCGCACCCCATGGCGCCGGCCGCGCTGCAGAAGGCGCAGCAGATCGCACAGGCCGTCACGGCCGACCTCGGCGGCCAGGGCCTCTTCGGCGTGGAGCTGTTCGTGAAGGGCGACGAGGTCTGGTTCAGCGAAGTCAGCCCGCGCCCGCATGACACCGGCATGGTCACCATGGCCACGCAGTGGCAGAACGAGTTCGAGCTGCATGCGCGCGCCATCCTCGGCCTGCCGGTCGACACCTCGCTCAAGAGCCCGGGCGCCAGCGCCGTGATCTATGGCGGCGTGGACGCCACCGGCATCGCCTTCGACGGCGTGGCCGAGGCGCTGCAGGTGCCGGGCAGCGACATCCGCCTGTTCGGCAAGCCCGAGAGCTTCGTCAAGCGCCGCATGGGCGTGGCGCTGGTGCATGCGGCCGACACCGACACGGCGCGCCAGCTGGCCAAGGAAGCCGCTTCGCGCGTGAAGCCGCGCACGGCCTGAGCGACCGAACCCTCCGGGTGAACCCGCGAGCCGGGCCCCGGTAGCCAGTTTTCGCAAGCGACCCCGCAGCGGTGCGGGCATGGTGCGGGTCTTGTCGCCAGGACGCCGGTCGGGTGCGGGTGCATGCGGATACCCCGCAGGCGCCCCGCCCTCCACACTGAGCGCTCCGTTCGATTCACCGGAGACACCATGCTGCATCCCCAGGCGCGCGCCTTGCTGGATTTCATCGAAGCGCGCGGCATTCCGCCGACCCACACCCTGTCGCCCGCCGACGCGCGGGCCTACTACCGCGAGCGCCGCACCGCCACGCAGCCGCTGCCGCCCGAGGTCGCCGAGGTGCGCGACCTCGCCGCCGACGGGCCGCACGGCACCATTGCGGTGCGGCTGTACAAGCCGCTCGGCGCAGGCCCGGGCCCGCTGCCGGTGCTCGTGTACTACCACGGCGGCGGCTGGGTCATCGGCGACCTCGACACGCACGACGTGCTGTGCCGCGAGCTGGCCAACGGCGCGGGCTGCGCGGTGGTCGCGGTCGACTACCGCATGGGGCCGGAGCACCGCTTTCCCACCGCCGTGGACGACGTGCTCGCCGCCACCCGCTGGGTGCGCCGCGAGGCCGCCGCGCTGGGGCTCGATGCGAGCCGCCTCGCGGTGGGCGGCGACAGCGCGGGCGGCAACCTCGCGGCCGTGGCGTCGATCGCCGCGCGCGATGCGGGCGACCTGCCGATCGTGTTCCAGCTCCTGATCTACCCGGCCACCGACATGCGCCGCGGCCATCCGTCGCACCAGGCGAACGGGCAGGGCTACCTGCTCACGCGCGACACGATGACCTACTTCCACGACCACTACATCACCGACGCGAAGCACGACCTCGACTGGCGCGCCTCGCCGCTGCTGCACACCAACCTGTCGGGCCTGCCGCCGGCGCTCGTGCTCACGGCCGGCTACGACCCGCTGCGCGACGAAGGCGCGGCGTATGCCGAGGCGCTCACGGCCGCCGGCAACCGTGCGAACTACGTGTGCTTCGAGCGCCAGATCCATGGCTTCATCACCATGGGCAAGGTGCTCGACGAGGCCCACACCGCCGTCGCGTTGTGCGCGGCGGAACTGCGCCGCGCGTTCGCGTCGGCCTAGGGAAAGTCCCCGCGCAAATGGATGCCGCGCGCAAGGCCCCCGCCGCTACGATCCAGCGAACACGACGCCACCCCCCGGTCGGACGTCGTCGACCGATGCAGGAGACAGACACCATGCAGCGAACCAGGACGTCGACGCCTTCGGGCGGCGATGCACGGCAGGGCGAACGCCTCATGTGGCTCACGCCGCAGCGCGTCTTCTACGCCGGGCTGCTCGGCGCCGCGGCCGAGCGCGCCATGGGCGGGCACGGCGTGTACGTGTCGCCCGCCGGTGCGCCGCCCAACCGCATCCGCATCGGCGGCGGGGCCTGGCAAAGCGGCGAGTTCATCGTGGTGCCGCCGCACGTGCCGCACCAGGTCGAGAGCGCCTGCCCGCTGATCTTCAACCTGCTGATCGAATCGGAGTCGGTCGATCCCGCGCGCATGCCGGCCTTCTTGCAGCACTGCGGCCCGGTCGATGCGCCGGCCTTCGTGCAGCGCATGCGCGAGGTCCATGCCCACCTGCTGGCGGCCTCGGCGCGCGGCATCGACTTCGACGGCTTCGATTTCGACGCGCTGTTCTTCGACGGCCCGCTCACGCCGCGCCCGCTCGACGCGCGCATCCGCAAGGTGGTCGACATGCTCGTGGCCGACCCGGCCGCGCCCGCCTCGGCGGAAGACTGCGCGGCCTCGGTGCACCTGTCGTTCTCGCGCTTTTTGCACCTGTTCAAGCAGGAGACGGGCATGGCCTTTCGCGGCTTCCGGGCCTGGAAGCGGGCGCGCAGCCTGCTGCGCTACGTGCACCAGAGCGGCACGCTGACCGACATCGCGCTGGACACCGGCTACCCCGATTCCACGCACTTCAGCCATTCGATCCGCCAGGTCTACGGGCTCAAGCCCAGCGACATCGTGGCGGGCTCGCGCCGCCTCGCGCTGCACGACGCGGCCGGCGGGTTCCGGCAGTAAGCGCAGGCGGGACGGCATCGCATGCAGATCCTCCAACTCCTGCTGTCGGGCATCGCACAAGGGTGCATCTACGGGCTCATCGCACTGGGCTTCGTGCTGATCTACAAGGCCACCGAAACGGTGAGCTTCGCGCAGGGCGACCTGATGATGCTCGGCGCGTTCGGTGCCTTCGCGGGCATGTCGCTCTTTGGCATGCCGTTCTGGCTTGCGGCGCTCCTGGCCGTGGTGGCCATGGCGGCCTTCGGCGTGCTGCTCGAGCTGGTGGTGATCCGCCCGATCCTCGGGCAGCCGCAGTTCTCGATCGTGATGCTGACCATCGGCATCGCCTACGTGGCGCGCGGCCTCATCACCATGGTGCCGGGCATCGGCACCGACACCCACACGCTGGCGGTGCCCTACAAGGACCAGATCTGGAAGCTCGGCGAGCTGGTGGTGAACCTCGAGCAGTTCGTGATCATCATCGCTACCGCGATCCTGTGCGGCCTGCTGTACGCCATGTTCCGCTACAGCAAGCTGGGCATCGCGATGCAGGCCTCGTCGCAGAACCAGCTCGCGGCCTACTACATGGGCATTCCGGTGAAGCGGCTCAACGGGCTGGTGTGGGGGCTCGCCGCCGCCGTGGCGGCCATTGCCGGCATGCTGCTGGCGCCCATCACCTTCGTGCACGCCAACATGGGCTTCATCGGGCTCAAGGCCTTTCCTGCCGCGGTGGTCGGTGGCTTCGGCAGCCTGCCGGGCGCAATCGTCGGCGGGCTGGTGATCGGCATCGTCGAGTCGTTCGCGGGCTTCTATCTGCCCGACGGTTTCAAGGACACGGCGCCGTACATCGTGGTGCTGCTGATGCTCATGATCAAGCCGAACGGTCTGTTCGGCGAGAAGCTGCGCAAGAAGGTGTAAGTCTCATATGCGCTTCATCTTCAAGACCAGCTACGACCAGGACATCCGCCTCGCGCGGCACGGCGGCCACGTGCTCTGGTACAGCCTGCTCGTGGCCTTCCTGCTCGTCGCACCGTGGGTCATCGACGAGTACTGGCTCGCGCAGCTGACCTTCGTGCTGATCTACGGCATCGTCGGCCTGGGGCTGATGCTGCTGGCGGGCTTCACGGGGCAGTTCTCCATCGGGCATGCGGCGTTCCTCGGAACGGGCGCGTACACGCAGGGCGTGCTGACGAACATGGGCGTGCCGTTTCCGCTCGCGCTGCTGGCGTCGGCCGCGCTGTCGGCGGCGGTGGGCGTGGTGGTGGCGATGCCGGCGCTGCGCGTGAAGGGCATCTACCTGGGCATCGCGACGCTGTCCTTCGGCTTCATCGTCGAGGAGGTGTTCGCGCGCTGGGAAAGCGTGACGGGCGGCAATGCGGGCCTGCATGTGAAGTCGCCGCAGCTGTTCGGCTGGTCGCTGGGCTCGGGCGAGGGCTTCTACTTTCTGTGCCTGGTGGTTGCGGTGGTGTCCACGCTGGGCATCCTGAACCTGCTGCGCTCGCCGACGGGGCGTGCCTTCGTGGCGATCCGCGATTCGGAGATTTCGGCGCAGAGCATGGGCATCCACCTGGCGCGCTACAAGACGATGTCGTTCGCGATCTCGGCCGCGCTCGCGGGTCTGGGCGGGGCTCTGTATGCGCACAAGCTGAGCTTCATCTCGCCGGACCAGTTCAACATCCTGCAGTCGATCGACCTGCTGCTGATGGTGGTGATCGGCGGGCTGGGCTCGGTGCACGGCGCGTTCCTCGGCGCCATCTTTCTCATCGCGATGCCGCAGCTGATCTCGATGGGCAAGGACTGGTTGCCGGCGGTGGTCGGGCAGGCGCCCGGCCTGCAGGGGCTGGTGTACGGGCTGGTGCTGATCGCCTTCGTGTTGTTCGAGCCGCTGGGGCTGTACGGGCGCTGGCTCAAGATCCGCACCTGGCTGCAGCTCTTTCCGTTCTACCGCAAGGGTTTGTTCAAGCGGCAGAAGTCGTTCACCAAATCGGATCGGCTGAGATGAGCAACGACATTCTTTTGTCGGCCAAGGACCTGAGCGTTCGCTTCGGCGGCGTGCTCGCGGTCAACAAGGTGAGTTTCGACGTGCGGCGCGGCGAGGTGTTCACGCTCATCGGCCCGAACGGCGCGGGCAAGACAACGGTGTTCAACCTAATCAGCCGCATCTACACGCCGACCACGGGCGAGATCACCTGGCATGGCGAGGCGGGTGGGGCGATCGCGCTCACGCAGCAGGCGCCGCACGCGATTGCCGCGCTGGGCATTGCGCGCACCTTCCAGAACATCGAACTGTTCGAGCATGCGACGGTGCTGCACAACCTGCTGATCGGGCGTCACACGCACCGGCAGACCGGCTTCTGGAGCGAGGTGTTCTTCACGCCGGCCACGCGCCGCGCCGAGATCGCGGCGCGCGAGAAGGCGGAACAGGTGATCGACCTGCTCGACCTGCAGCACTACCGCGACTCGATGGTGGCGGGGCTGCCCTACGGCGTGCGCAAGGTGGTGGAGCTGGCGCGCGCGCTGTGCACCGAACCCAAGCTGCTGCTGCTCGACGAGCCTTCTTCGGGGCTCAATGTCGAGGAGACGGCGGACATGGCGTTCTGGATTCAGGACATCCAGCATGAGCTGGGGGTGTCGGTGTTGATGGTCGAGCACGACATGTCGCTTGTTTCCAAGGTGTCGGATCGCGTGCTTGCCATGAATCAGGGCGAGGTGCTGGCTACGGGGTCGCCTCGCGAGGTGCAAGCGGATTCGCGTGTCATCGAGGCTTACCTTGGGACTGTGGATGACGTGAGCAGTTTGCGGAGGGTGGTGGCGTGACTTGCTTCTTCGTTACCTCTTTGGAGACGCCCGGTGCGCGGCACGGCGCGGTCGCCCCCACTGCGCCGGCCGCTTCGCGGCTTCCCTGCGGTGCTCGCGTTTCGCGGGGTCTCGCAGAACTCGCTTCGCTCAAACAGCTGCGAGCCCTGATCCGCGAAACGCTGCGCTCCTCGGCGGCACAGAGGGGGCGCCCGCGCCGCACCGCGCACCGGGCTTCGTGGTGGCGTGATGGCTCTGCATGTTCCGCCTTGAAGCAGGGAGCAGTGGCATGAGCGACGTCGTGCTTCAACTGCTCAACGTCGAAAGCGCCTACGGCCCGATCAAGGCCATCCGCGGCGTGAGCCTGAAGGTGCGCAAGGGCGAGATCGCGACGGTGCTCGGCTCCAACGGCGCGGGCAAGACGACGATCCTCAAGACCATCTCCGGCATCATCGATCCGCGCAAGGGCAGCATCGAGTTCCAGGGGCAGGACATCACGGCGAAAGACCCGGCCTTCATCGTGCAGCAGGGGCTGAGCCACGTGCCGGAAGGGCGCGAGGTGTTTCCGCTGCTGTCGGTGAAGGACAACCTGCTGATGGGCGCCTACACGCGCAAGGACCGCGACGGCGTGGCGCGGGACATCGAGACCGTCTTCACCTATTTCCCGATCCTGCGCGAGCGCGCCACGCAGGACGCCGGGCTGCTCTCGGGCGGGCAGCAGCAGATGCTGGCCATCTCGCGCGCCATCATGGCGGCGCCGCACCTCATTCTTCTGGACGAACCCAGCCTGGGCCTGAGTCCCAAGCTCACCAAGGAGATCTTCGAGATCGTGGTGCGCATCAACCGCGAGCGCGGAACCACCATCCTGCTGGTGGAGCAGAACGCGAACATGGCGCTCAACGCCGCCGACCACGGCTACGTGCTGGAGAACGGCCGCATCGTGATGGAAGACTCGTGCGAACGCCTGCGCGAGAAGGACGACATCAAGGAGTTCTACCTGGGTGTCAAGGACGACGGCGTGCGCGGTGAGCGGCGCTGGAAAAAGAAGAAGACCTGGAGGTAGCCGTCGCCATGCAAGGACTCTGGGATCTGCGAACCATCGAACCCGGCCACGACATCCTCGTGCCCGGCGAGACGCTGTCGGCCATGTTCTGGAACGCCGTGCGCCAGCGCGGCGACAACATCTGGATGCGGCAGAAGGAGCTGGGCATCTGGCGCAGCTGGAGCTGGCGCCAGACGGCCGAGGCCGTGCGCGAGATCGCGGCTGGCCTGCAGGCCATCGGCTTCACGCGCGGCGAATGCGCGTCCATTCTTTCGAACACCGTCATCGAATGGGTGCTGGCCGACCTGGCCGTGCTCAGCTGCGGCGGCGTCTCCAACGGCATCTACCCGACCGACGCTGCTTCGCAGGTGCAGTACCTGTGCGAAGACTCGCGCACCACGGTGCTCTTCGTGGAAGACGACGAGCAGCTCGACAAGGCGCTCGAGGTGCGCGCCAGCCTGCCCGGCCTGCGCCGCGTGGTCGTGTTCGACATGGAAGGCCTGCGCGAACTCGACGACCCGGGCGTGATGAGCCTGGATGCGCTGCGCGCCCTCGGCCGTACGCACCTGGCGGGAGATCCGCAGGCGGTGGAGCGCAGCGTGGCGGCCTGCCGGCCCGAAGACCTGGCCATTCTTGTCTACACCTCGGGCACCACTGGCAAGCCCAAGGGCGCCATGCACAGCCACGCGGGGCTGGTGTACACCGCGCGCGGCTACAACACGCTCATCGCGCAGGACGAGAAAGACGAGCGCATGTGCTTCCTGCCGCTGTGCCACATCGCCGAGCGCATGGGCGGCGAGTACTTCGCGATGTACACGGGCTCTATCCTCAACTTCGTCGAGAACCCCGAGACGGTGCCCGAGAACGTGCGCGAGATCGCGCCGACGGTGTTCACCGGCGTGCCGCGCGTGTGGGAGAAGTTCTATTCGGGCGTGATGATCGCGCTGAAGGAGGCCAGCCCGCTGCAGCAGGCGGCCTACCACTGGAGCATCGGCGTGGGCGAGACCATCGCCAACAAGGTGCTCGCGGGGCAGGAGATCGGCACGGGGCTGCGCCTGAAGTTCCGGCTGGCGCGGCTGCTGGCGCTGGACAACGCGCGCAAGCTCATCGGCATCCACCGCGCGCGCTTTCTCGTGACCGGCGCGGCGCCCATTTCGCCCGAGCTGGTCAAGTGGTACCTCGCGCTGGGCGTGCCCATGCTCGAGGTGTGGGGCATGACGGAGTCGTGCGGCGCCTCCACCGCCGTGCCCGTCACCCGCATCAAGCCCGGCTCCATCGGTCCGGCCACCGGCTACAACGAGGTGCGCATCGATCCGGCCACCAGCGAGATCCTGGTGCGCGGCCCCAACGTCTTCATGGGCTATTTGAATCTGCCGGAGAAGACCGCCGAGACCATCGACGCCGACGGCTGGCTGCACACGGGCGACGTGGGCGTGATGGACGAGGACGGGTATTTCCGCATCACCGACCGGATGAAAGACATCATCATCACGGCAGGCGGCAAGAACGTGACCCCGAGCGAGCTGGAGAACGAGCTCAAGTTCAGCCTCTACATCACCGATGCCGTGGTGATCGGCGACAAGAGGCCCTACCTCACGGTGATCGTCATGATCGACCAGGAGAACGTCGAGAAATTCGCGCAGGACCACGACGTGCCGTTCAGCAACTACGAGAGCCTGACACGCACGCAGGAAGTGCAGGACCTGATCCAGGGCGAGATCGATCGCGTCAACGCCAAGTTCGCGCGCGTCGAGCAGATCAAGAAGTTCTTCCTGCTCGAGACGCAGCTCAGCGCCGAGGACGAGGAGCTCACGCCCACGATGAAGCTCAAGCGCAAGCTGGTGCAGACCAAGTACGCGCAGCGCATCGACGCCATGTACCGCTGACCTCTTTTTTGCCAACCCGAGGAGACAACGCTATGACGAAGCTCAAGACATTGACGACGCTGGCCGTGCTGGGCTTGATCGCGACGCTCGCGTCCGCGCAGCAGCAGGGCGTGAGCAAGGACGAGATCCGCATCGGCACGATCCAGGACCTTTCGGGTCCGCTGGCGGGCTTCGGCAAGCAGGCGCGCAACGGCATGCAGCTGCGCGTGGACGAACTCAACGAACAGGGCACGCTCAACGGCCGCAAGCTCAAGCTCTTCGTCGAAGACTCGGGCTACGACCCGAAGAAGGCGGTGCTGGCGGCGCAGAAGCTGGTCAACCAGGAAAAGATCTTCATCATGGCCGGCCACATCGGCACGGCGCAGAACATGGCGGCGATGCCGGTGCAGTTCGACAAGAACGTCGTCAACTACATGCCGATCACCGCGGCGCGCGAAATGTACGAGCCGCTGAACCGGCTGAAGTATTCGTTCGCGGCCACCTACTACGACCAGATCCGCCTGGCACTGCCCAAGATGATCAAGGACAAGGGCGCCAAGAAGGTCTGCACGATCTACCAGGACGACGAGTTCGGCCTCGAAGTGCAGCGTGGCGCTGAGGCCGGCCTGAAGGCCGCGGGCATGGAGCTGGCCGAGAAGACCTCGTTCAAGCGCGGTGCCACCGACTTCAGCTCGCAGGTCGCGAAGATGAAGGCCGCCAACTGCGACCTCGTGGTGCTGGGCACCATCATCCGCGAGACCATCGGCACCGTGGGCGAATCGCGCAAGACCGGCTTCAACCCGACCTTCCTGGGTTCGAGCGCGGCCTACACCGACCTGATTCACAAGCTGGGCGGCAAGGCCATGGACGGCGTGTACGCCACCATGACGGTGCAGAACCCCTACACCGACGAGCAGTCGCAGCCGCTGCGCTTCTGGGCCAACAAGTACAAGACCAAGTTCAACGAAGACCCGACCGTGTTCTCGGTGTACGGCTACGTGATCATCGACTCGTTCATCAAGGCCGCCACCAAGGCCGGCCCGAACCTGACGACCGACAGCTTCATCAAGGCGATGGACAGCATCACCTTCGAGCCCGACATGTTCGGCAGCCCGAAGAGCACCTACACCGCCACCAAGCGCCTGGGCAACGACCAGTCGCGGCTGTCGCAGATCAAGGACGGCAAGTGGGTGGTGGTCTCTGACTACGTGACGCCGTAAGCCAGCGCCGCCCCGGTACCGTGCCGGGGCGAGCGGCTATATTCCGCGAAATCCCCTTCGCGAGACCGCCGCCATGCCCCAGTACTGGTTGATGAAATCCGAGCCCGACGAGGTCTCGATCGACGATGCCCTCGCCGCGCCCGGTGCCACCGTGGCGTGGACCGGCGTGCGCAACTACCAGGCGCGCAACTTCATGCGCGACGGCATGAAGGTCGGCGACGGCGTGCTGTTCTATCACTCGAGCTGCCCCGAGCCCGGCATTGCCGGCATCGCGCGCGTGGCCTCGGGCATCCAACCCGACCCGACGCAGTTCGACCCGAAGTCGCCGTACTACGACGCCGGCGCGAAGAAGGAAGACCCGCGCTGGCTGCTGGTCGACGTGCAGGCGCTGCGCAAGACGCGGCTGCTGTCGCTGCCCGAGCTGCGCGCCAGGCCCGAGTTGGCCGACCTGGTCGTGCTGCGCAAGGGCAACCGGCTGTCGATCACGCCGGTGGAGCCGGCGCACTGGAAGGTCATCGAGAAGATGCTGGCCTGAACCTGTTCAGGCGACTTTCGACAGGATCGGGAACAGCTTGCCGAGCCCGTCGGCCATCACTTCGACCGCGAGCGCGGCGAGGATCAGGCCCATCAGCCGCGTCATGATGTTGATGCCGGTCTTGCCGAGCACCCGCGCGATCGGCTGCGCGAGCGAAAAGGCCAGTGCGGTCGCCAGCGCTACGACCACGCCATAGCCGACCAGCAGCCCCAGCTCCCACAGGTGCTGCGTCTTGTCGGCGTAGATCACCACCGTGGAGATCGCGGCCGGCCCGGTGAGCAGCGGAATGGTGAGCGGCACCACCGCGATGGAGGCGCCCATCGACGCCTTCACTTCCACCGCGCGCAGCTCGTCGACGTTGGTCTTGCTCTCGGCCGGTTGCGCGTTGAGCATCGAGATCGAGCTCATGAGCAGCAGCAGCCCGCCGCCGACCTGGAAGCTCGCGATCGAGATGCCGAAGAAGGACAGCAGCTGCAGCCCGATGAGCGCGCTCACGGCAATGACCACGAAGGCGCTGAAGGCCGACATGCGCACCGTGCGCTTGCGCTGGGCGTCGGAGTAGTCCTGCGTGTAGTGGATGAAGAAGGGCACGATGGCCAGCGGGTTGACGATGGCCACCAGCGTGACCAGCGGCTTGATGAGGTCCATGGAGGTGCTCATCGTTATCGTCCTCCGGTCACGTCGAGCAGGGCCATGGTGGTGTAGCTGGCCTCGGGCGAGAGCAGCCACAGGACGGCACCGGCAATTTCTTCGGCGGTGCCGCTGCGCTTCATCGGCACGCCTGGGCCCATCTCGGCGGCGCGGCCAGGCTGGCCTCCGGAGGCGTGGATATCGGTGTCGATCACGCCGGGGCGCACCGCGTTCACGCGGATGCCTTCGTCGGCCACTTCCTTGGCCAGGCCGATGGTGAAGGTGTCGATGGCTGCCTTGCTGGCCGCGTAGTCGACGTACTGGCCGGGCGAGCCGATGCGCGCGGCGCCGCTGGAGATGTTGACGATGGCGCCGCCTTCGCCGCCGTGCTTCGTGCTCATGCGCTTCACCGCCTCGCGCGCGCAGACGAAGCTGCCGATCACGTTGATGCGGAACATGCGCTCCAGCCGCGCCACGCTCATCTCGTCGACGCGCGCCTGCACGTCGACCACGCCGGCGTTGTTCACGAGCGCGGTGAGGCGCCCGAGCTTGGCGTCGACCTTCGCGAACATCGCGAGCACCTGGGCCTCGTCGCCCACGTCGGCCTGCACCGCCATGGCGGTGCCGCCGCCCGCGCGGATGGTGCGCACCACCTCGTCGGCGGCCAGCGAGTTGCTGGCGTAGTTCACGGCCACGGCATAGCCGCGCTTCGCGGCGAGCAAGGCCGTGGCGGCACCAATGCCGCGCCCACCGCCGGTGATCAAGAGCACCTGGTCCAAATCCCACCTCCTGCAGAGAAACTGTGCGTCAGTTAAAACCGACGGCCTGGATTACATCACCGAGGGCTGGCGCATGAGCACAGCGCCGCGCCGCCCCAAGCCAGCTCGCACCGCAGTGCGCAGCACGGAGGTTACTGAATGCACAAGACCATCGACTATTACTTTGCGCCACAGAGCCCGTGGACCTATCTGGGGCATACCCGCTTTGCCGCCATCGCCGCGGCCGCCGGCGCCACCGTGCGCGTGCGGCCCATCGACATGGGCAGCGTGTTCCCCGTGTCGGGCGGGCTGCCGCTGGGCAAGCGCGCGCCGCAGCGCCAGGCCTACCGGCTGCTCGAGCTGGCGCGCTTCTCGAAACACCTGGGCCTGCCGCTGAACCCGAAGCCGAAGTTCTTTCCGGTGGCCGGCGACGATGCGGCGCGGCTGATCATCGCGGTCGACCTGCACGACGGCACCGAGGCCGCGATGCGCATCAGCGCGGCGGTGTTCGCGGCCGTGTGGGTGCAGGAGCGGAACATCGGCGACCCGAACCTGCTCGAAGCCCTGGTCGCGGAATGCGGCCTGCCGGCCAAGCGCGCCGAACAATCGCAGAGCCAGGCGGTGCAGGAACGTTACGAGGCTTACACGCAGGAGGCGATCGACATCCAGGTGTTCGGCGCGCCGAGCTACGTGATCGACGGCGAGATCTTCTGGGGCCAGGACCGGCTCGATTTCGTCGAGCGGGCGCTGCGCGCTTGACGGCGCGCAAGCCGACCCGCTTTTTCTTTTTTCATTCCATCGTTTCAGGAGAACCCCATGGGCCAATTCATCGACCTCACCGCCAAGGATGGCTTCACCTTTCCCGCCTACGTGGCCGAGCCCGCGGGCACGCCGCGCGGTGCCGTGGTGGTGGTGCCGGAAATCTTCGGCGTGAACTCGCACATCCGCTCGGTGGCCGACGGCTACGCGGCCGACGGCTACCTGGTCGTGGCGCCGTCGACCTTCCACCGCGTCAAGCCCGGCGTCGAGCTGGGCTACAGCGACGACGACATGAAGACCGGCTTCGGCTACAAGACCGCGGTCGAGGCGCTGCCCGCGCCCGGCGTGCTGCAGGACCTCGAAGCCGCGATCGCCTACGCCTCGAAGGCGGGCAAGGTCGGCATCGTCGGTTACTGCTGGGGTGGCCTGCTGGTCTGGCGCGCCGCGGCCCTGCTGCCGGGCCTGGCCGCAGCCGCGCCCTATTACGGTGGCGGCATGACGACGCCGGAAGAAAGCGCACGCCAGCCGAAGGTGCCGGTGCTCGCGCAGTTCGGCAACCGCGACCACTGGATTCCGCTGGACACCATCGAGGCCTTCAAGAAGGCGCACCCCGAGGTGGAAGTGCATGTCTACGAAGCCGACCACGGCTTCAACTGCGACCAGCGCGGCTCGTACAACGCCGAGGCGGCGAAGCCGGCGCGTGAGCGTGTGCTGGCCTTCTTTGCCAAGCACGTCGGCTGATCCGGCACGCTTCAATCAAAAAGCCCGGCAGTGCCGGGCTTTTTTCATGGGTTACTTCTTGGCGCCGACCCGCGTCTGCAGGAAATCGAGCAGCGCGCGCAGCGCCGCGCTGTTGTGGCGCCGCTGCAGGTAGGCGGCCGACAGCCACATGTCCTTGCGCGCATAGCCTTCGAGCACCGGCACCAGCTCGCCGCTGTCGATGTGCGACTGCACGAGCAGCGAGGGCAGGTAGATCACGCCGAAGCCGCGCATCGCGACGCGGATCAGCGGCGCGCCTTCGGTGCAGTCCATGCGGCTCTTGACCTGCACGTCCAGCGGCTGGCCGTTGTCATCGAAGCGCCACGCGGGCTGCGTGCCCAGCAGCGAATGGGTCAGCGCCTCGTGGTGGGCGAGCTCCTGCGGGTGCGCGGGCTTGCCGTGCTTCTTCCAGTAGACCGGCGAGGCGCAGACCACCATGTGGATGAGCCGCAGCTTGCGCACGATGAGGTTGGCGTCTTCCACCGGGCCGCTGCGGATGTCGACGTCGATGCCTTCCTCGGCGAGGTCGACGGTGCGGTTGGTCAGCTGCAGGCTGATGCTCACGTCGGGGTAGTGGCGCATGAAGTCGGCCAGCAGGTCGGGGAACTCGCCGTTGCCCATGCCGTGCGGCGCCGAGATGCGCAGCCGGCCGCCGGGCTGGCTGGCGCGCTCCTGCAGTTCAGCCTGCGTGAGCTCGACCATCTCGAGCATCGGCGTGCTGCGCTCGAGCAGCAGCTGGCCGGCGTCGGTGAGGCTGACGGAACGCGTGGAGCGGTTGAGCAGGCGCACGCCGAAGCGGGTCTCGAGTTCGGCGACGTACTTGCTGACCGTGGCCTTCGACATGTCGAGCCGCTTGGCGGCCTGGGAGAAGCTGCCGTGCGAAGCGACTTCCCGGAAGGTTTTGATCAGATCGAGACTGTCCATGTCAGTGAAGCCCGTTGTTTTTCGCGAGGGAGCGCGGTGTGCCGATTCTCGGGGGTTTTGCCGGATAGGACCGGCGCGGGGTTCTGGTGTAAGCCGGAAGCAGTCAGGCGGTGTGTGCCCGTTTTTTTTGCGTGCACGACTTTGTTGACTGATTGTTTCGCTACAGGAAACACCGTGTCTCTGAACCGAGTGTTTTCCCGAAGGAATTCCGGCTGACACTCGCCGCACAGGCGAGCCAACGTGCAAGCCTGGTGGACATCCCATCTAGCCGAACACAAGGAACAGACATGAAGACCTCGCACATTTTCGCAGCCGCCGCCCTGACCCTCCTGGCCGCCACCGGCGCCCAAGCCGAGACGTACCAAGGCGTGACCCAAGTGATCTCGTCCAAGAGCCGCGACGAAGTCAACGCCGAAGCCCAGCGCACCGCCGCAGCCCCGAACCAGAACGTCGTGCGTGGTTCGCGCGGCGCGGAAACCGTGGCCGTGTCGAAGGACCGTTCGATCGTCGAAGCCGAAGCCATCCGCACCGCCTACGCTCCCGACCAGAACGTGACCTCGGGTTCGCGCGTCAACAGCAAGGTCATCTCGACCATGGTGAACCCGATGGACGCACGCGTTCAAGCCCAGCAAGGTTCGGGCGCCGTCGCCAAGTAATTGGCCGCGAAGCCAGCCGCCTTCCGGGGCGGCCCGAGCTGACAAGAAAAGCCACGCATCTGCGTGGCTTTTTTCATGGGCGCTCGGAAGTGGGGAGGGCGTTCAGCGCGTGCGGGCGAGGTAGCGCTTGCGCCAGAAGATCAGGACCAGCAGCACCGCGATGACCAGCATGGCCGACATCGCGATCCAGAAGCCGTCCGCCTTGTGCACCAGCGGGATGAACTCGAAGTTCATGCCGAAGATGCCGGCGATGAGGTTGAGCGGCAGGAAGATGGCGGTGAGCACGGTCAGCACCCGCATGATGTCGTTGGCCCGGTGGCCCTGGACGCTGAAGTGCATCTGCACGGCCGTCTCGGCGTTCTGCTCGAGCCGGTGCACGTGGTGCACCACGCGCTGGATGTGCTCCAGCACGTCGCGGCTGCGCACCATGATCAGGTCGCGCTCGCGCTGCGCGGTCTCGCCCTGCGGCACGGGCAGGGTTTCGAGCGAATCGATCCAGTCCTGCATGGCGGCGCGCTGGTCTTCGCAGATCTCGTCCAGCCGGTGCAGCGACTGGCGCGCCTCCATCAGCGCGCTCCAGTTGGTGAAGCGGCTGCGCGGGTCGATGAGCTCGGTCTGCCAGTGGTCGAGCTGCTTCGTGAGCTCGCGCCGCATGTCGAGGTAGCCGTCGACGATCAGGTTGACGATGCGCAGCATCAGGTCGGCGGGGCTCGCCGGCAGGCGGGCCGAGGTGGCGCGCACGTCGAGCGCGGGCGTGCCGCGGTCGTCGGACGAGGCGGCCGCCAGCAGCCGGGCGGCGAAGGCGTCGCGCACCGTGCCGTCCTCGGGGTGCACCGACAGCAGCACGCGGTCGAACACCGCGAAGCCGACGGGGCGGGTGTCGATGCGGCGCAGCACCGGCGGGCCGCCGCGCGACGGGCGTTGCGGCAGCGAAGGCTCGCCGGTGTTGCCGGTTTCAGCGCCGTTGCCCGTGGCCAGGCGGCGGAACACCAGCACGTCGTACAGCGAGGTGTAGTCGTAGTGCGAGGGCAACTGGTCGTTGAGCAGGTCGGCCACGTGCAGGTCGACCAGCTGGGTCTGGCACAGCGTCTGCAGGATCTGCTGCACCTCGGGCTGGGCGGCGCGGAATTCGTCGCGCGTCAGCGAAATCCAGAGGTAGCTGGCGGCGGCGCAGGCGCCCGGCACGGCCAGCGGCGCCAGCGAGGCGTGCTCGCTGACCTGCGAGCGGCTGATTTCGAAGATGCGCATGGACACTCGCCCCCGGTGGTTCTTCTTCCACGCCAGAAGTGCCGTGGAGGTGCGGCAGGCGTGCCGCAGTAGCTATTATTTTTGTAGCAACCGGGCGGCGTCAAGCGCGAAGTAGGTCAGCACGCCGTCGGCGCCGGCGCGCTTGAAGGCCAGCAGGCTTTCGAGCACCACGGCGTCGTGGTCGAGCCAGCCGTTCTGGGCCGCGGCCTTCAGCATGGCGTACTCGCCGCTCACCTGGTAGGCGAAGGTCGGCACGCGGAACTCGTCCTTCACGCGGCGCACGATGTCCAGGTAGGGCATGCCGGGCTTCACCATGACCATGTCGGCGCCTTCGGCGATGTCGATGGCGACCTCGCGCAGGGCTTCGTCGCTGTTGCCGGGGTCCATCTGGTAGACCTTCTTGTTGCTCTTGCCGAGCGTCGCGGCCGAGCCGACGGCGTCACGGAAGGGGCCGTAGAAGGCGCTGGCGTACTTGGCGCTGTAGGCCATGATGCGCGTGTGGATGTCGCCGCGGGCTTCGAGCGCGGTGCGGATCGCGCCGATGCGGCCGTCCATCATGTCGCTCGGCGCCACAATATCGACGCCGGCTTGCGATTGTGTGAGTGCCTGCTTCACCAAAACTTCAACGGTGGCGTCGTTGAGGATGTAGCCGGTGTCGTCGAGCAGGCCGTCCTGGCCGTGGCTGGTGTAGGGGTCGAGTGCCACGTCGGTCATCACGCCCAGTTCGGGGAAGCGCGCCTTGAGCGCGGCCACCACGCGGGGAATCAGGCCGTCGGGGTTGAAGGCCTCGTCGCCCGCGGGCGTCTTGAGGCTGGCGTCGATCACCGGGAACAGCGCCATCACCGGGATGCCGGCCTGCACGCACTGCTCGGCCACGGGCAGCAGCAGGTCCAGGCTCAGGCGGTCCACGCCGGGCATCGAGGGCACGGCGTCGCGGCGCTTCTCGCCTTCCTGCACGAACACCGGGTAGATCAGGTCGTTCGTCGTCAGCGCATGCTCGCGCACGAGGTTGCGGGTGAAGGCATCGCGGCGCAGCCGTCGCGGGCGGCCGGCGGGGAACATCGCGAGCGGGGAAAATGGTGACGTCATATATCTAAAATTGTGCCTGAAGCGCGAAATCGCAGCCCAGCGCTGCTGGAGGCAAGTTGTCTGACAACTACGGAAATTAATAGAACTTAAGTTCTAGATTTTTGTTGTAAAAGTCAAAGAAACTGCCTCAATCGCTTGAAACCTTGTTTCGTCTTTGTTAAATTCTGAAGCGGGCGGCTTGCCGCTCCCCGCTTTTCCTCCCTGAGCGGGTGCCTTGATGTGTGACAGCAAAAGGGCTTCCCAGCCCGACGTGAAGACGTCGGGCTTTTTTTTGCCCGAAACCTTGGCAAAGGGCCCCGAAGAGGGGTCAGTGTGCAGCCACCACTAAACTGCCGCCATGCTCTGGGTCAAATCTCTTCACATTGTTTTCATTGCCAGCTGGTTTGCCGGGCTGTTCTATCTGCCGCGCATCTTCGTCAACCTGGCGATGGTGCCCCCCGAGTCGGTCGCGGAGCGTGAGCGCCTGCTGCTGATGGCGCGCAAGCTGCTGCGCTTCACCACCTTCCTGGCCGTGCCGGCGCTGGTGTTCGGCGCCTGGCTCTGGCTGGGCTACGGCATCGGGCGCGGCCCGGGCAACGGCTGGATGCACGCCAAGCTGGCCCTGGTGCTGGTGGCCATCGGCTACCACCATGGCTGCGGCGTGCTGCTGCGCCGTTTTGCGGCGGGCGGCAACCGCCGCAGCGACCGCTGGTACCGCTGGTTCAACGAGTTGCCCGTGCTGCTGCTGCTGGGCATCGTGATCCTGGTGGTGGTGAAGCCCTTCTGAGCCCGTGTCGACGGTGGACATGCCGCACAAGTCTGCCGCGCTCCCCCTGGCGCTGGCCTATGCGGCGCTGATCGTCTATGCCAGCCTGTACCCCTTCGCCGACTGGCGTGACCAGGGGATCGCGCCCTGGGCCTACCTGTCGGCGCCCTGGCCCAAGTACTGGACGGGGTTCGATTTCGGGGTGAACGTGGCGGGCTACGTGCCCTTCGGTTTTCTGTGCGCGCTGAGCGTGCTGCGCACGGGCAGCAGTCACAGTGTGTGGCGTGCGCTGTTGCGCGCCACGGTGGCGGGCGCGGCGATCGCCTTTGCCATGGAGACGCTGCAGAGCTATTTGCCAGCGCGCATTCCTTCCAATGTCGACCTGGGGCTGAACACCGCCGGAACCGTGCTCGGCGCTGTGCTGGCCGCGGCGCTGGAGCGGCTGGGTGCGATCGCGCACTGGAGCCGCGTGCGCTCGCAATGGTTCGTCGAAGACGCGCGCGGCGGCCTCGTGCTGCTCGCGCTCTGGCCCTTTGCGCTGCTGTTCCCCGCCGCCGTCACCTTCGGCCTCGGCCAGGTGTTCGAACGGCTGGAGACGACGATCTCCGAGTGGCTGCTCGACACGCCCTTCATCGACTGGCTGCCGGTGCGCCAGTTCGAGCTGGAACCGCTGGTGCCGGCCGTGGAGCTGCTGTGCGTGATGCTCGGCGCGCTGGTGCCGTGCCTGCTGGGCTACCTGGTGGCGCGCAACGTGGTGCAGCGCGCGGTGCTGCTGCCGCTCATCCTGCTCGCGGGCGTCGCGGCCTCGGCACTGTCGGCGGCCATGAGCTATGGCCCCGAGCACGCGTGGGCGTGGCTCGATCTGCCGGTGCAGGTCGGGCTGGCCGCGGCGGTGTTCGCGGGCGTGCTGCTGCTCTTTGCGCCGCGCCGGCTGTGCGGCGCACTGCTGCTCATGGGGCTCGTGCTCCAGCTGAGCCTGCTGAACCAGGCGCCCGAGAGCGCCTACTTCGCGCAGACCCTGGCCACCTGGGAGCAGGGCCGCTTCATCCGCTTCCACGGCCTGGCCCAGTGGCTGGGCTGGGGCTGGCCCTTCGCGGTGCTGGTCTACGTGGTGGCCGCGCTGTCGCGGCGCCGCCCTCGGCCTGAGCACGCACGCTCATAAAATCGGTCGATGCCCAGCACCACTCCCGCCGCGCCGTCCGGCTACTACGGCCGCCACATCTTCTTCTGCCTGAACGAACGCAAGAACGGCGAAGACTCCTGCGCCCTGCACAACGCGCAGGAAGGCTTCGACCGCTGCAAGGCCAAGGTGAAGGAGCAGGGGCTTGCCGGGCCCGGCAAGGTGCGCGTCAACAAGGCCGGCTGCCTCGACCGCTGCGCGGGCGGGCCCGTGGCGGTGGTCTACCCCGAGGCGGTCTGGTACACCTTCGTGGACGCCGAGGACATCGACGAGATCGTCGAGTCGCACCTGAAGAACGGCCAGGTCGTCGAGCGGCTGCTGCTACCGCCCGACGTCGGCCGCTGAACTTTCCCGCGGACCCCGTGCTCGTACCGTGCACGTTGCCGGCATCGCCGGCCCAGCCAACCCCAGCGCCATGAACTCCCAGACCGAAAAAATCAGCCTCCAGGGCGCCGCGGGCGTGATCGAGGTGCAGCGCGACCTGCCGTCCGGCGACGCGCGCGGCATCGCGGTGATCGCCCATCCGCACCCGCTGTTCGGCGGCACGATGGACAACAAGGTCGTGCAGACCCTGGCCCGCGCCTTCGTGTCCTGCGGCTGGACGGCCGTGCGCTTCAACTTCCGCGGCGTGGGTGCCAGCGAAGGCGCTCACGATGAAGGGCGCGGCGAGCTCGAGGACATGCTGCATGTCGTCGGCCAGCTCGCGCCCGAAGGCCAATTGGCCATCGCCGGCTTTTCCTTCGGTGCCTTCGTGGCCAGCTGCGCGGCCGAGAAGCTCTGGGCCGCACGCGACGTGCGGCAGCTGGTGCTGGTCGGCACGGCCGCCTCGCGCTTCTCGGTGGCCACGCTGCCGGCCGAAGCGCACGAGCGCGCGCTGGTGGTCCATGGCGAAGCCGACGACACCGTGCCTCTCGCCGCCGTGATGGACTGGGCGCGCCCCCAGTCACTCCCTGTCACGGTTATTCCGGGGGGCGGCCATTTCTTTCACGGACAATTGCCGCTGCTCAAAAGCCTGGTCGCCCGCCATCTGCGCGCGGGCACCGAATGAAAGCCTTTCAGGCTTGTTTTCGCCTCTTCCCACACTCTCCATGAATCGTTTTTTCACTGCGCTTCGCGCACTGGTGCTGACCGCTGCTGCCTCGGTTGGCGTGATCGCCGCCGCCCAGATGCCGGCCCCGCCTGAAATCGCCGCGCGCAGCTACCTGCTGCTGGACGTGACCGCGAACCAGATCCTGGCGCAGAAGGACATCGACAGCCCCGTCGAGCCGGCCTCGCTCACCAAGCTGATGACCGCGTACGTCGCGTTCGACGCGCTGCGCGCCAAGAAGATCACGCTGACCCAGACCCTGCCGGTGAGCCCGCGCGCCTGGAAGATGCCCGGTTCGCGCATGTTCATCGATCCCAAGATGCAGGTGCCGGTGGAAGACCTGATCAAGGGCGTGATCGTGCAGTCGGGCAACGACGCCACGGTCGCGCTGGCCGAAGGCGTGGGCGGCACGGTGGAGCATTTCGTCGAGATGATGAACGCCCAGGCCAAGGTGCTGGGCATGAAGAACACCACCTACAAGAACCCCGAAGGCCTGACGGCGCCCGGCCACACGACCACGGCGCGCGACCTGAGCATCCTGGCCACGCGTCTGGTGCGCGACTTCCCCGAGGAAGCCAAGTACTACGCCATCAAGAAGTACCGCTACCCGGGCACCCCATCGACCAACGACACCAACCGCAACCTGCTGCTGTTCCGCGACCCGACCGTCGACGGCCTGAAGACCGGCCACACCGACGCCGCCGGCTACTGCATGATCGCCACCGCCAAGCGCGACTTCCCGAACCTGACCGGCGGCCGCCGCCTGCTGTCGATCGTGCTGGGCGCCAGCAGCGAAGCCGTGCGCGCCAACGAGTCGCAGAAGCTGCTGAACTGGGGCTACACGGCCTACGACGCCGTGCGCCTGTTCGACGCCGGCCAGCCGGCCGCCACGCCCGCCGTCTGGAAGGGCAAGGCCAACGTGCTGAAGCTGGGCCGTCCCGAGGCCATCGTGGTCGCCGTGCCGACCGGTTCCGCCAGCAAGATCAAGACGCAGGTGTCGCGCCCCGACCCGCTGGTCGCGCCGTTCACCAAGTACCAGGCCGTCGGCTCGCTCAAGGTCACGCTGGACGACCAGCCCCTGGCGGACGTGCCGCTGGTCGCCCTGGAGCCGGTCGAGCAGGCCGGCGTCTTCGGCCGCGCCTGGGACGCCGTGCGTCTCTGGATCAAGTAAGAGACAGGAAAAAACGGCCTTGAAACAGGCGGTGGCGGGCGCTCCAGGCGCCTGACATTGCCATTTCAGACCTGCCTGCTATACTCGTGGGCTTTTCGGAATTTTCCGAAGGGTTTCACGTTTTCGTTATTCCCGGCTTCCTTGAGTCACGACCAAGGGCGGTTTCACTACCAAAGTCGGGTTGTTTTGGGACTAATTCATTCATGCCAACCATCAATCAACTGGTGCGTCAGGGTCGAACGGTCGAAAAGATCAATTCGAAGAGCCCTGCCATGCAGAACTCGCCGCAACGTCGCGGTGTCTGCACCCGCGTCTACACCACGACGCCCAAGAAGCCCAACTCGGCGCTTCGTAAAGTTGCCAAGGTCCGTCTGACCAATGGCTTCGAAGTCATCTCCTACATCGGCGGCGAAGGCCACAACCTGCAAGAACACAGCGTCGTGCTGGTTCGCGGCGGTCGTGTCAAGGACTTGCCCGGTGTGCGTTACCACATCGTGCGCGGTTCGCTCGACCTGCAAGGCGTGAAAGACCGCAAGCAGTCGCGTTCCAAGTACGGCGCGAAGCGCCCCAAGAAGGCTTAAGCCTTCCTGTCAGAAAACAAGCGGTGTTCGATGGCCTTGGCGGGCTTGTCGAACGAAGTGACCCAATGTCGGGTCGAGTAAGTGAGAGTCCTGACTGGCTCTCGCGGTATCGGAAACGATGCCAACTGAAGCAAAGAGGTTAGAAAAATGCCACGTCGTCGCGAAGTCCCCAAACGTGAAATCCTGCCGGATCCCAAGTACGGCAATGTCGAGCTGTCCAAATTCATGAACGTGATCATGGAAGGCGGCAAGAAGGCTGTTGCCGAGCGCATCATTTACGGTGCCCTCGACTTCATCGAGAAGAAGAACCCGGACAAGGACCCCCTCGAAGCGTTCACCGTTGCCATCAACAACGTGAAGCCGATGGTCGAAGTGAAGTCGCGCCGCGTCGGTGGTGCGAACTACCAGGTGCCGGTCGAAGTCCGCCCTGTCCGTCGCCTCGCCCTGTCGATGCGCTGGATCAAGGAAGCTGCCCGCAAGCGCGGTGAGAAGTCGATGGCCCTGCGTCTGGCCAACGAACTGATGGAAGCCACGGAAGGCCGTGGCGGTGCCATGAAGAAGCGCGACGAAGTGCACCGCATGGCAGAAGCCAACCGCGCCTTCAGCCACTTCCGCTTCTAAAAAACACACGTCTCTTGAGCGTTGGGGGTTGAGTGCCGGGCGAAATCGCCCGTGCTCGACGCCCAGCGCTCAACGCATTTAAACCCGAAAGTACATCATGTCCCGCAAGACCCCCATCGAGCGCTACCGCAACATCGGTATCTCCGCGCACATCGACGCCGGCAAGACCACCACCACCGAACGTATCCTGTTCTACACGGGCGTGACCCACAAGCTCGGCGAAGTGCACGATGGCGCGGCAACGACCGACTGGATGGAGCAGGAACAAGAGCGTGGCATCACGATCACCTCGGCTGCCGTGACCTGCTTCTGGAAGGGCATGGACCACTCGCTGCCCGAGCACCGCATCAACATCATCGACACCCCCGGCCACGTGGACTTCACCATTGAAGTCGAGCGCTCGATGCGCGTGCTGGACGGCGCCGTCATGGTGTACGACTCGGTCGGCGGCGTGCAGCCCCAATCGGAAACCGTCTGGCGTCAGGCCAACAAGTACAAGGTGCCGCGTCTGGCGTTCGTCAACAAGATGGACCGCATCGGCGCCAACTTCTTCCGCGTTCGCCAGATGATGGTCGACCGCCTGAAGGCCAACCCCGTGCCGATCGTGATTCCGATCGGTGCCGAAGACAAGTTCCAGGGCGTGGTCGACCTGCGTCTGATGAAGGCGATCTTCTGGGACGAAGCCTCGCAAGGCATGAAGTTCGAAACGCGCGAGATCCCCGCCGAGCTGGTCGAGCTGGCCAAGGAATGGCGCGAGAAGATGGTCGAAAGCGCGGCCGAAGCTTCGGAAGAGCTGATGAACAAGTACCTTGAAGAAGGTGACCTGACGCTCGAGGAAATCACCCACGGTCTGCGCACGCGCACGATCGCCGGCGAAATCCAGCCGATGCTGTGCGGCAGCGCGTTCAAGAACAAGGGCGTGCAGCGCATGCTCGACGCCGTGATCGAACTGATGCCTTCGCCGCTGGACATTCCTCCGGTGCACGGCACGGACGACGACGAGCAAGACGTGACCCGCAAGGCCGACGACGGCGAGAAGTTCTCGGCGCTGGCATTCAAGCTCATGACCGACCCGTACGTTGGCCAGCTGACCTTCGTGCGCGTGTACTCGGGCGTTCTGAGCAAGGGCGACACCGTCTACAACCCGGTCAAGGGTAAGAAAGAGCGTATCGGCCGTATCGTGCAGATGCACGCCAACGAACGCCTCGAAATCGAAGAAATCCGTGCCGGCGACATCGCCGCTTGCGTGGGCCTGAAGGACGTCACCACGGGCGAAACCCTGTGCGACCCGAATGCCATGATCACGCTGGAGCGCATGGAATTCCCCGAGCCCGTGATCTCGCAGGCCGTCGAGCCCAAGACCAAGGCCGACCAGGAAAAGATGGGCATCGCCCTGCAGCGCCTGGCTTCGGAAGATCCGTCGTTCCGCGTGCGCACCGACGAAGAATCCGGCCAGACCATCATCTCCGGCATGGGCGAACTGCACCTCGAAATCATCGTGGACCGCATGAAGCGCGAATTCGGCGTGGAAGCCAACGTGGGCAAGCCGCAAGTGGCTTACCGCGAAACGATCCGCAAGACCGTCGAAGAAGCCGAAGGCAAGTTCGTTCGCCAGTCGGGTGGTAAGGGCCAGTACGGTCACGTCATCCTGAAGATCGAGCCGCAGGAAGCCGGCAAGGGCTTCGAGTTCGTCGACGCCATCAAGGGCGGTGTGGTTCCTCGCGAATACATCCCCGCCGTGGAAAAGGGCGTTGTGGAAGCACTGACGCAAGGCGTGCTGGCGGGCTACCCCGTCGTCGACGTCAAGGTCACGCTGCACTTCGGTTCGTACCACGACGTGGACTCGAACGAAATGGCGTTCAAGATGGCCGCGATCTTCGGCTTCAAGGAAGGCGCCCGCAAGGCCAGCCCGGTCATCCTCGAGCCGATGATGGCCGTGGAAGTCGAAACGCCTGAAGACTACGCCGGCAACGTGATGGGCGACCTGTCCAGCCGTCGCGGCATGGTGCAGGGCATGGACGACATGATCGGTGGCGGCAAGCTCATCAAGGCTGAAGTCCCGCTGTCGGAAATGTTCGGCTACTCGACGACGCTGCGCTCGGCCACGCAAGGCCGCGCCACGTACACGATGGAGTTCAAGCACTACGCTGAAGCTCCCCGTAACGTCGCCGAAGCCATCGTGGCCGCTCGCTCGAAGTAAGTTTCAAGAATGTGGGGCCGCGCAGTGCGCGGCCCTTCTTGTCTGCGATCCGGTGCCGCCCTGTTCCCGTGCGGGGCGAACCAGCAATCGGATGCAGACATAAAACCAACACACGGGACATGCTCTTTCAAGGATTGAAAAATGGCAAAAGGTAAATTCACCCGCACCAAGCCGCACGTGAACGTGGGCACGATCGGTCACGTTGACCACGGCAAGACCACGCTGACGGCTGCGATCGCCACCGTGCTGTCGGCCAAGTTCGGCGGCGAAGCCAAGGCTTACGACCAGATCGACGCAGCGCCTGAAGAAAAGGCCCGCGGCATCACGATCAACACCGCGCACGTCGAGTACGAAACGGCCAACCGCCACTACGCACACGTCGACTGCCCCGGCCACGCCGACTACGTGAAGAACATGATCACCGGCGCTGCCCAGATGGACGGCGCCATCCTGGTGTGCTCGGCCGCTGACGGCCCGATGCCCCAGACCCGTGAACACATCCTGCTGGCTCGCCAGGTGGGCGTGGGCTACATCATCGTGTTCCTGAACAAGTGCGACATGGTCGACGACAAGGAGCTGCTCGAGCTGGTCGAAATGGAAGTTCGCGAACTCCTCGACAAGTACGAATTCCCCGGCGACGACACCCCCATCATCCACGGCTCGGCCAAGCTCGCCCTGGAAGGCGACAAGGGCGACCTGGGCGAAGGCGCCATCATGAAGCTGGCAGAAGCCCTGGACACGTACATCCCCACGCCTGAGCGCGCTGTGGACGGCACGTTCCTGATGCCCGTGGAAGACGTGTTCTCGATCTCGGGTCGCGGCACCGTGGTGACCGGCGCTGTCGAGCGCGGCGTGATCAAGGTCGGCGAAGAAATCGAAATCGTCGGTATCCGCCCCACCGTCAAGACCACCTGCACCGGCGTGGAAATGTTCCGCAAGCTGCTGGACCAAGGTCAGGCTGGCGACAACGTCGGCGTGCTGCTGCGCGGCACGAAGCGCGAAGAAGTCGAACGCGGCCAAGTGCTGTGCAAGCCCGGCTCGATCAAGCCGCACGTGCACTTCACCGCCGAGGTGTATGTCCTGTCCAAGGACGAAGGCGGCCGTCACACGCCGTTCTTCAACAACTACCGTCCGCAGTTCTACTTCCGCACGACGGACGTGACCGGCGCGATCGAGCTGCCCGCGGACAAGGAAATGGTCATGCCTGGCGACAACGTCAGCATCACCGTGAAGCTGATCAACCCGATCGCGATGGAAGAAGGCCTGCGCTTCGCCATCCGTGAAGGCGGCCGTACCGTGGGTTCGGGCGTCGTGGCCAAGATCCTCGACATCTAAGCCGGACGCAAAGGAATCACCATGGCTACCAAGCAAAAGATCCGCATCCGCCTGAAGGCATTCGACTACAAGCTGATCGACCAGTCGGCCGCTGAAATCGTGGACACCGCCAAGCGCACCGGCGCGATCGTCAAGGGCCCCGTGCCCCTGCCGACCCGCATGAAGCGTTTCGACATCCTGCGTTCACCGCACGTCAACAAGACGTCGCGCGACCAGCTGGAAATCCGCACGCACCAGCGCCTGATGGACATCGTCGATCCCACCGACAAGACCGTGGACGCGCTGATGAAGCTCGACCTGCCGGCCGGCGTCGACGTCGAGATCAAGCTGCAGTAATTCGACCTCGCGTCGCATTCCGAGCACAGCCCGCCTGCAGAAATGCAGGCGGGCTTTTTTGTGCTTCACGTTTGTTTCTCAAGTGTGGCATCCTCGCGCACCGGCCTGCGGGACGCAGTGCGCCGGGGCTGAAATGAGGGCAGCACACGTGATGAGCCAGAAGTTCTCTTTTGCATTCGGTGCGGCGTGCATCGCGGCAGCATTGCTGGCAGGTTGCGGTGGGGGAGGCGGTGGTGGCGGAGGCGGCGGTGGGTTTCCCATCGGCCTGCCGATCGTGCTGAACCCGGTCACCCTGAGCGGGAAAGCCACTTACGACTCGGTGCCGAACAACAGCGGGCCCCTCCTGTACGCGAACACCACGGCCAAGCCCGTGCGCGGCGCCACGGTAGAGGTGCTCGATGCCACCACATCGGCGCAGCTCGCGTTGACCACCACGGATGACGGTGGCAATTACGCGGTCTCGGTGCCGGCGAACACGAACATCACCGTGCGCGTCCGGGCCCAGCTGACCCGGACCGGTCCGGGCGCGACCTGGGATGTCACGGTGCGCGACAACACGCGCAGCGATGCGCTGTACTCGATGCAGTCGGCGAGCTTTTCTTCGGGAAGCGTGGCATTGACGCGCGACCTGCGTGCGGACAGCGGCTGGGGAGGTTCTGGCTACAGCGGGACGCGCGTCGCAGCGCCGTTCGCCGTGCTCGACACGATCTACACCTCCATGCAGAAGGTGCTGTCGGTGGCGCCGGCTTCGGCGTTTCCTTCGTTGAAGGTTTTCTGGAGCGTCAACAACGCGCCGTCGGACGGAATCAATCTTTCGGCG
The DNA here is from genome assembly GCF_059416405.1 of Variovorax sp. GW821-FHT09D04. NCBI lineage: Bacteria > Pseudomonadati > Pseudomonadota > Betaproteobacteria > Burkholderiales > Comamonadaceae > Variovorax > Variovorax sp. GW821-FHT09D04. Next base: position 143,182 of record NZ_JBWKPA010000002.1, on the reverse strand, counting down.
GGGCAGATTGGCACGACCTTCTTCTTCAACAGCGGAAGCAACGGTCGGCAGATCTACGTGCTGGGCAAGGAGGATGTGGACGCCGACGAGTTCGATGCACCAGTGATCGCGCACGAATGGGGGCACTACTACCAATCGGCCTTCAGTCGGGATGACTCGATCGGAGGCGGGCATTCGATGGACGATCGTCTCGATCGGCGACTTGCTTTCTCCGAGGGTTGGGGTAATGCGTGGTCAGGCATTGCCCTGGAACGAAGCAACTATGTCGACTCAAAGCTGCCGCAGCAAAGGGGGGGCAGCCCGTTGGATCTCTCGCGTGGTCCTGCAAGCAATCCCGGCTGGTCCCGCGAGTCATCTGTCCAGGCCATCCTGTGGAACCTCAACCGGCAGGCCGGCTTCAAGCCCATCCACGACGCCTTAACCGGCTTCCAGTTCCGAAGCGGCGCGCCGGTCACGTCGATCCACGCCTTCGCCGCCGCGTTCAATGCGACGTCGCCTGGCAACGCCTCGGCGCTGAACAGCCTGCTGAGCGCGCAGAACATCACCTCCAGCGATGCATTCGGCGCGGGCGAATCGAACGACGGCGGGTTGCCCAGCGTGCCCGGCGTGCTGCCGATGTACCGGGCCTTGGCTGTTGGTGCGGTGGTCAACAACGTCTGTGTCTCCAGCGTGGCGGGCACGGGCAACAAGCTCGGCAACATTGCCTACCTGCGCTTCACCGCGCCGGCGAACCGGGACTACCAAGTCACGGTCGGGGGCGCCACGCTGCCGGACTTCGACGTCTTCCGAGGCGGAGAGATCGCCCGGTCGGGCAACCGGGTCAGCCTGAGCGCGGGTGAGTACGTTCTGGCGGTGCGGGATGCCGCAATGACGAGCTCCTCTGCTACGCCGGTGTGCCTCACCGTGCTCGTTCAATAAGGAAGGGAAGGCTCGCGATGATCCTGAACACTCGCCTCTCTCTGGCTGCCGCACTGACGGCGGGACTTGCACTGTCCGCGCTCTCGGCCTGCGCCCTGGCTGACGGGATGCCGCCGACGCGCACCACCGCGAAGTTGTCGCCTGCAGGCCTGAAGGGCTCCGCCACCCCCTGGGTGACCGCATCGAGAAAACCCAATGACTCCGGCGTCAAGCTGCAGTACCGGCTGGACGGCGCGCCTCAGGCCGGCAAGCCGACGGTCGTCGTTCTTCAGTTCGACGGCGTCAGCGACCCCGCGGGCGCCAGCGTGACGCTGACGGTCGATGCGGGCCTGACGCTGTCCGGCAGCGCGTCGCTGAGCCTGCCGCCGGGGCAGCGCTCCGACGCTTCCGTCACGGTGGTCAGCCAGGGTGACGGTCTGGCCTACCTGAACGTGTTCATCAAGCAGGCTGGTCGGACCAGTGCCATTTCCATCCCGATCCAGACCGGCGCGGCGGCGCCCGCCATGAAGGCCAATGGCGAGATCAAGTCGCTGCCAGGCGGCGACAACATCATCTCGCTGCCCGCGAAATAGGCCCGAAAGCCACCCGAAACGGGGCCGGAACCCCCTGAATCCGGCCCGAAAAGGGTCACTTGCGCCCCGGTTCGACTGCGGGCTATAATCTCTGGCTCTGCCCTTGTTGCGCCCGTTCGGTCGCCGCTTTCGGCGGAGATTTATCAACCTTCTCTCGCAGGCCGGGAAACCAGCCAAACGCTGTCGCCAATTGAAGTGGCAGCGGCGAAGGAAGTCTTCCATTTTTGGAGAAAACAAATGAGTCTGAGCAACTCCCTCGGGTTGCTGGGCCGCAAGGTGGGGATGATGCGTCTCTTCACCGATGACGGGGACGCAGTTCCTGTCACGGTGGTGGATGTGTCCAACAACCGTGTGACCCAGATCAAGTCCCAAGAGACCGATGGCTACGTCGCCCTGCAGGTGACGTTCGGTTCGCGCAAAGCATCGCGCGTGACCAAGCCCCAAGCCGGCCACCTTGCCAAGGCAGGTGTCGAAGCTGGTGAAATCATCCAGGAATTCCGCGTCACCGCCGATACCGCAGGTCAGCACAAGGCTGGCGGCGTGATCGCGGCAAGCAGCGTGTTCTCCGTGGGCCAGAAGGTGGACGTGCAAGGCACGACCATCGGCAAGGGCTACGCCGGCACGATCAAACGTCACAACATGAGCTCGCAGCGCGCGTCGCACGGTAACAGCCGTTCGCACAACGTGCCCGGCTCGATCGGCATGGCACAAGACCCCGGTCGCGTGTTCCCCGGCAAGCGCATGACGGGCCACCTCGGCGACGTCACCCGCACGACGCAAAACCTCGACGTGTTCCGCATCGACGAAGCACGTCAGCTGCTGCTCATCAAGGGCGCGATCCCGGGTTCGAAGGGTGGCTTCGTCACCGTGCGTCCCGCCATCAAGGCCAAGCCGCAAGCGGCTGAAGGAGCGAAGTAATGCAACTCGAACTCCTGAACGAACAAGGCCAGGCCGCGTCGAAGTACGACGCCCCCGAGACCGTGTTCGGCCGTGACTACAACGAAGACCTGGTCCACCAGATCGTCGTTGCATTCCAGGCCAACGCCCGTCAAGGCACGCGCGCCCAGAAGGACCGCGAACAGGTCAAGCACTCGACCAAGAAGCCTTTCAAGCAAAAGGGAACGGGCCGCGCCCGCGCCGGTATGACGTCCTCGCCCCTGTGGCGCGGAGGCGGCCGGATCTTCCCGAACATGCCTGACGAAAACTTCTCGCAGAAGATCAACAAGAAGATGTACCGCGCCGGCATGGCCTCCATCTTCTCGCAGCTCGCTCGCGAAGGCCGTCTGGCCGTGGTCGATTCGCTGACCGTGGATTCGCCCAAGACGAAGCCGCTGGCAGCCCGTTTCAAGGCAATGAATCTCGAGTCCGTGCTCGTGATCGCCGAAGAAGTCGACGAAAACCTGTACCTTGCCTCGCGCAATCTGGTCAACATCCTCGTGGTCGAACCCCGTTACGCCGATCCGGTGTCGCTGGTTCACTACAAGAAGGTGCTGGTCACCAAGGGTGCCGTCGACAAGCTCAAGGAGATGTTCGCATGAGCCGCGTGAACCCCACCCCTGCACAACGTAAGTTCGACGAAGGCCGTCTCATGAACGTGCTGGTCGCACCGATCGTGTCCGAAAAGGCCACGATGGTCGGCGAGAAGTCGAACGCTGTCACTTTCAAGGTGCTGCAAGACGCCACCAAGCCCGAGATCAAGGCCGCTGTTGAACTGATGTTCAAGGTCGAAGTCCAGGGCGTGTCGGTGCTCAACACCAAGGGCAAGACCAAGCGCTTTGGCAAGTCCATCGGCCGCCGCGACAACGTGCGCAAGGCTTATGTGACGCTGAAGGCCGGTCAAGAGCTCAACCTCGTCGGGGAAGGCGCTTAATCATGGCCGTCATCAAGATGAAACCCACTTCGCCGGGCCAACGCGGCGCGGTGAAGATTTCGCGTGACCACCTGCACAAGGGTGCGCCTCACGCAGCCCTGCTGGAACCCCAGTTCCAGAAGGCCGGCCGTAACAACAACGGTCACATCACGATCCGCCATCGTGGCGGTGGTGCCAAGCACCACTACCGCATTGTCGACTTCGTGCGCAACAAGGACGGCATCCCGGCCAAGGTCGAACGCATCGAGTACGACCCGAACCGCACCGCCCACATCGCTCTGGTCTGCTACGCCGACGGCGAGCGCCGCTACATCATCGCCCCGCGCGGTCTGGAAGCCGGTGCAACCCTGATGTCGGGCGCCGAAGCCCCGATCCGCGCCGGCAACACCCTGCCGATCCGCAACATCCCCGTGGGTTCGACGATCCACTGCATCGAACTGCAACCCGGCAAGGGCGCGCAGATCGCACGTTCGGCCGGTACCTCGGCCACGCTGCTGGCCCGTGAAGGCGTGTACGCCCAGGTCCGCATGCGTTCGGGCGAAGTCCGCCGCATTCACATCGAATGCCGCGCGACCATCGGTGAAGTGGCCAACGAAGAACACAGCCTGCGCCAGCTCGGCAAGGCCGGTGTGAAGCGTCACATGGGTATCCGCCCGACCGTTCGCGGCGTGGTGATGAACCCGGTCGACCACCCGCACGGTGGTGGCGAAGGCAAGACTGGCGAAGGCCGCCATCCTGTCGACCCGTGGGGCAATCTGACCAAGGGCTATCGCACCCGTAACAACAAGCGCACGCAGGTCTTCATCGTGTCGCGTCGCAAGAAGTAAGGGATAGCCAATGACTCGCTCTCTCAAAAAGGGTCCTTTCGTCGACCACCACCTCGTGGCCAAGGCCGACAAGGCCGTGACGAACAAGGACAAGAAGCCGATCAAGACCTGGTCGCGCCGCTCGATGGTTCTGCCCGAGTTCATCGGTCTGACCATCGCTGTGCACAACGGCAAGCAACACGTGCCCGTGTACATCACCGACCAGATGGTCGGCCACAAGCTCGGCGAATTTGCGCTCACGCGCACGTTCAAGGGGCACCCCGCGGACAAAAAAGTCCAGAAGAAGTAAGGAACGACCATGTCTGAAACACGTGCAGTCCTCCGCGGTGTCCGCCTGTCGGTCGACAAGGGCCGTCTGGTCGCGGACCTGATCCGCGGCAAGAAGGTCGATCAAGCGCTCAACGTTCTGCAATTCACGCAGAAGAAGGCCGCTGTGATCATCAAGAAGGTGCTCGAGTCGGCGATTGCCAACGCCGAGCACAACGACGGTGCCGACATCGACGAGCTGAAGGTCAAGACCATCTACGTCGAGCAAGGTGCAACGCTCAAGCGCTTCACGGCGCGCGCCAAGGGTCGCGGCAATCGCATCAGCAAGCCCACGTGCCATGTGTACGTGACGGTTGGCAACTAAGAAGGCCTGGAAGAAATATGGGACAGAAAATCCACCCAACCGGGTTCCGCCTTGCGGTCACCCGTAACTGGTCCAGCCGTTGGTACGCAAGCGACCGCGATTTCGCGGGCATGCTGGCCGAAGACATCAAGGTTCGCGAATACCTGAAGAAGAAGCTGAAGAACGCTTCGGTGTCGCGCGTCATGATCGAGCGTCCCGCCAAGAACGCACGCATCACGATCTACTCGGCTCGTCCGGGCGTCGTGATCGGCAAGAAGGGCGAAGACATCGAGAACCTCAAGCGCGAACTGGGCAAGCAGCTCGGCGTGCCGGTTGCGGTCAACATCGAAGAAGTGCGCAAGCCCGAAATCGATGCGCAGCTGATCGCCGACAGCATCACGCAGCAGCTCGAAAAGCGGATCATGTTCCGCCGCGCCATGAAGCGCGCCATGCAGAACGCCATGCGTCTGGGTGCCCTGGGCATCAAGATCATGTCGGCTGGCCGCCTGAACGGCATCGAAATCGCACGTACCGAGTGGTACCGCGAAGGCCGCGTGCCGCTTCACACCCTGCGCGCCGACATCGACTACGGCACCTCGGAAGCCAAGACCACCTACGGCGTCATCGGCGTCAAGGTCTGGGTCTACAAGGGCGACACGCTGGGTCGCAACGACCTGCCGGCCGTCGAAACGCCGCGTCCGGACGAAGAGCGCCGCCCGCGTGGTCCCCGCCGTGATGGTCGCCCTGGCGACCGTCCGGGTGGCGACCGTCGTGGTCCCGGCCCCCGTGCCGGTGCCCGTGGTCCGATCGGTGGCAACACCGCTCCGGCCGATGGCAGCGACAAGCCCGCAGAAGCAACCGGCGGTGCCGGTGCAGACTCGAAACCCGCCGTTAAGCGCGTCCGCAAAGCCGCGCCCGCTGCAGCAGCGGACGGTGCCAAGACCGAGTAATCGGTCGCTCCCGGGCACGCAAGTGCCTGGGGCCCTCACGGAGTAACAAAACATGCTGCAACCTGCACGCAGAAAGTTCCGCAAGGAACAAAAGGGCCGCAACACCGGCATCGCAACCACGGGTAACTCGGTTGCGTTCGGTGACTTCGGTCTCAAATGCACCGACCGCGGTCGCCTCACGGCGCGCCAGATCGAAGCCGCTCGTCGCGCGATTTCGCGTCACGTGAAGCGCGGTGGCCGTATCTGGATCCGCGTGTTCCCGGACAAGCCGATCTCTACCAAGCCCGCTGAAGTGCGGATGGGTAACGGTAAGGGCAACCCCGAGTACTACGTCGCTGAAATCCAGCCTGGCAAGATCGTGTTCGAGATCGTCGGCGTGCCCGAAGAACTCGCCCGCGAAGCGTTCCGCCTGGCCGCCGCCAAGCTTCCGCTGCGCACGACGTTCGTCGCTCGCCAGCTCGGCGCCTGAGAGGAGAACATCCATGGCAACACGTAAGAAGAAAGAAACCGCGGCTTCGGCCAAGGTGACGAAGGCCGCAACCCTGCGCACGAAGGACGTCGCAGGCCTGCAAGCCGAAATCAAGGATCTGCAGAAGGCCCATTTCGGCCTGCGCATGCAGAAGGCCACGCAACAGCTGTCGAACACCACGACGCTGCGCGTGACGCGTCGCGACATCGCTCGCGCCAAGACCATTCTTGCTCAGAAAGAGCAAGAGACCCAAGCCGCCAAGTAAGGAGTGAACATGACGGAAGCTAAAAAATCCCTCAAGCGCACCTTGATCGGCAAGGTGGTCAGCGACAAGCGTGCCAAGACCGTGACCGTGCTGGTCGAGCGCCGTGTGAAGCACGAGCTCTACGGCAAGATCGTGGCCAAGACGAGCAAGTACCACGCCCATGACGAAAAGGGCGAGTACCACCTCGGCGACACCATCGAGATCACGGAAAGCCGTCCGATCTCGAAGACCAAGAACTGGGTCGTGACCCGTCTGGTCGAGAAGGCCGTCCTGGTCTGATCAGGCACTCGGTCGCCCTTGAGGCAACCCATCCGGAAACGGCCCACAATGTGGGCCGTTTTTCTTTTTCAGGAGCAATTCACATGATCAAAGTCGGCGACACCCTTCCTTCGGCCACCCTGCAGGAATATTCCGAAGTGGAGGGCGAGGGCTGCAGCATCGGCCCGAACCCGGTCGACGTGACCAAGGCCACGGCGGGCAAGACCATCGCGCTGTTCGCACTGCCGGGCGCCTTCACGCCCACCTGCTCGGCCAAGCATGTGCCGGGCTACGTGCAGCACTTCGAGGACTTCAAGGCCGCCGGCGTGGACGAGATCTGGTGCGTGAGCGTGAACGACGCGTTCGTGATGGGCGCCTGGGCGCGCGACCAGAAGACCGGCGCCAAGGTGCGCATGCTGGCCGACGGCAGTGCGGACTTCGCAAAAGCCACCGGCCTCACGCTGGACCTGACCGGCCGCGGCATGGGCCTGCGCAGCAACCGCTACTCGATGCTCGTGAAGGACGGCAAGGTCGCGACGCTGAACGTCGAAGGCCCGGGCAAGTTCGAAGTGAGCGACGCCGACACGCTGCTGGCGCAAGCCCGCGGCTGAGCCCGGCCTACAGCTCTACCTTGAGGTAGTGAGCCCCGGCGACGGGGTTGTGATAGTAGGGCGGCACCTCCGCGAAGCCCAGGTCTTCGTAGAGGGCGCGCGCCGACTCCATGTCGTCGAGGGTGTCGAGCAGCACGCAGGCATAGCCTGCGCTGCGGGCCGCATCGAGGATGGCCTCGGCCAGCTGCCGGCCGAGCCCGAGCCCCCGGAACCCGGGGCGCACATACAACCGTTTCATTTCCGCCGCGTTCGCGTAGTCCGTGCTGTCGATCGGGCGCAGCGCGCAGCAGCCCGCCACGTGGGCGAGCGTGCCGTCGGCGCGCTTCAGCGTGGGTGCGGCGCGGCCGGCGTCTTCGTTCACATGGGCGGGATCGACCAGCGCCAGCAGCAAGGTGCCGCGCGGCTCGGCGTACTCGCCGGGGAGTCCGGCCAGCTCGCCGTCGAAATCCTGGAAGCCGAGGTCGATGGCCAGCGAGCCCGCGTAGTCGCGGAAGATGGCGCGCACGGCGTTGACTTCATGCGGTTCGTCGGGCGTGAGCAGCACCACCGCCGGCGTGTCCGACAGCGGCAGCGGGCGGGAGACGGAAAAGCCGCTCATACGCGCAACGAAGCCACCCAGAACGCCACGCCCGCGCACAGCGCGAACAGCACCAGCGCCAGCGTGCGCGACACCGCATCGTCGCGGCTCGGAGCCACGCCGTTGCCATTGCCATTCCCGTTGGAGGCCGCACCGGCGACCACCAGCTTGTCACCCGACAGCATTGGCCCGACGAGCCGGTGCCGCTTGACCAGCACATAGAACAGCACCGCCAGCACATGCAGGCTCACCAGGGCGATCACGATCCACTTGCCCTGCGCCTTGTGCCAGCCCGTCGCCAGGCTCACCATGGCGCCCGACACGAAGCGGGTCAGCGGCCCGGAGGCGGAAATCTCGTCGTCGGCCATCAGCCCGGTGGCGACCTGCAGGATCAACAGCGCCAGCACCGCGAACACCGACAGCGCGCCCAGCGGCGTGTGGCCGATCAGGTGGTCGGGGTGCGACTTGCCGCGCAGGTAGGCGATGACCGAGCCCGGCGCATAGATGAAGGCCGCGAAGCGCGACCAGCGCCCGCCCACGACCCCCCAGATCAGCCGGAACAGCAGCAGCGCCAGCACGGTGTAGCCGAGGCGGAAATGCCATTCCATGATGCCGTTCAGGCCCGTCACGATCAGGCCGATCACGGCGAAGGCGAGCGCCCAGTGAAAGAGGCGGGTCGGCAGGTCCCAGACGCGTGTGCGGGCCACCGAGAGGGTGTCGGTCATCGAAAAAGGCGCCGGGGCGCGAGGCTGCGGAAGGCGCAGATTAGCAAAGTCCGGGCCGGTCGTTCCACCGGGTTGTTGCTATGCGCCCGACACGGGCAGCCCCTACACTGCCTGCAGCACCGCGTTCGACGGTGCCCAAACCCCCACACAAGGACCCACGATGACCCGTTTTGCTTCGTTCGCCCTTGCAGCCGCCTGCGCTGCGATGTCCCTGCCCGCCGCGGCACAGTTTGCCAAGCCCGAAGATGCCATCAAGTACCGCCAGAGCGCGCTGTTCGTGATGGCCCAGCACTTCGGCCGCCTCGGCGCCATGGCCAACGGCCGGGCGCCCTACGACGCCGCCGCCGCGGCCGCCAACGCCGAGATCGTCGCCGACATGGCCAAGCTGCCCTGGGCCGGCTTCGGCGCCGGCACCGAGGGCGGCAAGGCCAAGCCCGAAGTCTGGAAGGAAGCCGCGAAGTTCAAGGAGCACCAGGACAAGGTGATCGCCGAGACCGGCAAGCTCGTCGTCGCCGCCAAGGCCGGCAACATCGACGCCCTCAAGGCCCAGTTCGGCCCGACCGGCGCCAGCTGCAAGGCCTGCCACGACAGCTTCCGCAACCAGTAAGCCGCGGGCTTTCGCCACGAAAAAGGCGCTCCTCGGAGCGCCTTTTGCTTTTCTGGGGCCGAAGGTCAGGCCTCGGCCAGCAGCTTTTCGATCAGCTTGTGCAGCTCGGCGAAATCGGGCTCGCCCACGTAGCGCTTCACGATCTCGCCCTTCTTGTTGACGATGAAGGTGGTCGGCGTGAGCTTCACGTCGCCCCAGGCCTGCGCCACGCTGCCGGTGTTGTCGATCGCCACCTTGAACGGCAGCTTGCGGGTTTCGGCGAAGTTGACGACGTAGCTCGGCGGGTCGTAGCTCATGGCCACCGCCAGCGTGTCGTAGCCCTTGGCCTTGTACTTGTCGTAGGTCGAGATCACCTTGGGCATCTCGGCCACACAGGTCACGCAGCTGGTGGCCCAGAAGTTGACCAGCGTGACCTTGCCCTTCAGGTCGGCCGTGCTCTTGGTGGTGCCATCGAGCAGCACGAAGGTCGAGGCCGGGGCGGCGGTGCTGCCCGAACCGAGGTACACGCCCACGCCGGCGGCCAGGGCGATCACGACGGCGGCGGCAGCGAGGTATTTTTTCATGGGCACCTGAAGGAGAGAGGCGGCGCGATTTTAGTTCCGCGCGCCGGAACGCGCCGGCACACCCGCTTCATTCCCCGAAGGCCGCTCGATAATCGTCCTCCGATGCCCTCGCTTCCTTCCCCCTCCTGGCCCGTGCTGGCCCTGGCCGCCGTGCTGGCCGCCTGCAGCCCCACCTTCAACTGGCGCGAAGTGCCGATCGCCGACGCCGGCCTGGTCGCGCTGCTGCCCTGCAAGGCCGACCGCGCCCAGCGCGCGGTGCCGCTGGGCGCCGAGTCGGTGCAGGTCGACATGACCGGCTGCGAAGCCGGCGGCGCGACCTTCGCCGTGGCCCATGCCGCCGCGACCAGCCCGGCGCAGGCCGAGGCCTGGCTCACGGCCTGGCGCACGGCCACGCACGGCCAGCTGGGCGTCGCGCAGGTGATCCAGGGGCCGGCCACCTTGCCGCGCGCCACGGCCGTTCCCGCACCGTGGCGGCTCGACGGGCAATCGGCGCAGCAGGGCGTGGCGCCGGTCCAGGTGCTCTGGTTTGCGCAGTCGCAGAAAGACGGCAGCGTGTCGCTCTACCAGGCCACCGTGCTCGGCCGTCCGTCCTCGCCCGAGGCGACGAAGACCTTCTTCGAGGGCCTGCGCCTGCCATGAGCAGGGGCCGGCCGGCGGGCCGCGATGCGCGGGCCAGCTATCGTTTTCATAGCTGTTGCCGCCGCGCGAATCGACACCCCGGCCACACGCCCGAATTGGCCGCCTTCCCCGGCTGCCGCGTTGTGTCCTCGATGTCTCTACTTCCTTTGGGCGCCCCCGCATAATCGACGCGTCGTCCTCCGAGCCGCATGAACAGCATCCTCATCATTGCCCACTCTCCGTTCGCACAGGCGCTGCGGCAGTGCGCGCTGCATGTGTTCCCCGACTGCGAACAGGCGGTCGTGGCCCTCGACGTGCTGCCCAACGTGTCGCCCGAGGAAACGCTGGCCGCCGCGCGCATCACGCTCGCGCAGCAGTTGCATGCTCCGCGCTCGCAGGTGCTGGTGCTGGCCGACGTGTTCGGCGCCACGCCCTGCAACGTGGCGCAGAAGCTGGTGGACGGCGTGCGCTCGCGGCTCGTGGCCGGTGTCAACCTGCCGATGCTGCTGCGCGCCGTCACCTACCGCCACGAACCGCTCGACACCCTGGTGCAGCGGGCCCTCGCGGGCGGCACCGCCGGCGTGATGCAGGTGGCGGTGGCGGCTCCCCAGAACCAGGCGAAAAGAAAGCACAGTGATCAAGAAATCCGTGACCATCAGCAATAAGCTGGGCCTGCACGCACGCGCGTCGGCCAAGCTGACCAAGCTCGCCGGCAGCTTCCCCTGCGAGGTGTGGCTGTCGCGCGGCGACCGCCGCATCAACGCCAAGAGCATCATGGGCGTCATGATGCTGGCCGCCGGCCTCGGCGTGACCGTCGAGCTCGAGACCAACGGCCCGCAGGAAGATGAAGCCATGAACGCCATCGTCCAACTGATGGACGACAAGTTCGGCGAAGGCGAATAAGGACCCGCGCATGACCTTCGCAGTCCACGGTCTCCCGGTCGCCCGTGGCATTGCCATCGGCCGCGCGGTGCTGGTGGTGTCCAGCCGCATCGACGTGGCGCACTACTTCATCAAGCCCGAAGAGATCGAGACCGAGATCGACCGTGTGCGCACCGCGCGCAACGCGGTGGCCGACGAGCTCACCAAGCTGCAGGCCAGCGTGGCGCAGATGGGCCCGAACGACGCGCCGCACGAACTCGCGGCGTTGCTCGAGGTGCACCAGATGCTGCTGCAGGACGACGTGCTCAGCGGCGGGGTGAAGCACTGGATCAGCGAGCGGCTGTACAACGCCGAATGGGCGCTGACCACGCAGCTCGAGATCATCGCGCGCCAGTTCGACGAGATGGAGGACCCGTACCTGCGCGAGCGCAAGGCCGACCTCGAACAGGTGGTCGAGCGCATGCTGCATCGCATGAAGGGCACGGCCGCCGTGCTCGCGCCGAGCCCGCCGCGACGCAAGCGCGCCGCCGCCCATCACGACCACGACGACGAAGACGACGACCCCACCGCGGGCGACGGCTTCGACGTGCCGCTGGTGCTCATCGCGCACGACCTCTCGCCGGCCGACATGCTGCAGTTCAAGAAGAGCGTGTTCGCGGGCTTCGTGACCGACGTGGGCGGGCGCACCTCGCACACCGCCATCGTCGCGCGCAGCATGGACATCCCGGCCATCGTCGGCGCGCGCTCCGCGAGCCAGCTGGTGCGCCAGGACGACTGGGTCATCATCGACGGCGAAGCCGGCGTGATGATCGTCGACCCGTCGCCGATCATCCTGGCCGAGTACGGCTTCAAGCAGCGCCAGGGCGACCTCGAGCGCGGGCGGCTCGCGCGGCTGCGCCACAAGCCCGCCGTCACGCTCGACGGCCAGCGCGTCGACCTGCTGGCCAACATCGAGATGCCCGAGGACACGGCCGGCGCCGTCAAGGCCGGCGCCGTGGGCGTGGGCCTCTTTCGCAGCGAATTCCTCTTCATGGGCCGCGAGAACTCGGCGCGCCAGACGCGCCTGCCCGACGAGGAAGAGCAGTACCAGGCCTACAAGCGCGCGGTCGAGGGCATGCAGGGCATGCCCGTCACCATCCGCACCATCGACGTGGGCGCCGACAAGCCGCTGGACGGCAAGTCGGGCAGCAAGCAGGAACACCTGAACCCCGCGCTCGGCCTGCGCGCCATCCGCTGGAGCCTGGCCGATCCGGCGATGTTCCTCACGCAGCTGCGCGCCATCCTGCGCGCGGCGGCGCACGGCGAGATCCACCTGCTCATTCCGATGCTCGCGCACGCCAGCGAGATCCGCCAGACGCTGTCGCTGATCGACTTCGCGCGCGCCGAACTCGACAACCGCGGCGCGGTGTACGGCCCGGTCAAGCTCGGCGCCATGATCGAGATCCCGGCCGCCGCGCTCACGCTCAAGACCTTCCTGAAGCACTTCGACTTCCTGTCGATCGGCACCAACGACCTGATCCAGTACACGCTGGCCATCGACCGCGCCGACGAGGCCGTCGCCCACCTGTACGACCCCGCGCACCCCGCGGTGCTCAAGCTCGTGGCCGACACCATCACCGAGTGCCGCCGCCAGGGCAAGGGCGTGTCGGTGTGCGGCGAGATGGCGGGCGATGTCGCCTTCACGCGCCTGCTGCTGGGCCTGGGCCTGCGCAGCTTCTCGATGCACCCCTCGCGCATCCTCGCCGTGAAGCAGGAAGTGCTGCGCGCCGACACCGGCAAGCTCGAACCCTGGGCGCAGGGCGTGCTCGACGCGGACGATCCCGCGGCCGCACTCGCGGGCTGAGCCCGTAACCCCGCCCTTCGCGGTGGGACGCAAGCACCAGGAACACCACGGAACCGGCTTTGCCGGGCCGTCGGTGTTGCCCCCGGTAGGGGGTTGGCGAAGCGACACGAAGTGCGCGCAGCCTGGGGCCGAGCCAATCCTGGTGAAACAAACCGAAATACGGCGATACGGGGGTGAAAGGACTCTCGGGGCATCGACGCGCACCATCAGGTCTCCTCTTCCAACCCCTGAAAGAAAGGCCTGCATCATGATCGTCAAGTCGTCCTTCTCCCTCGCGCAGCTCGTTGCTGTCGGTTCCTTCGCCATGCTCGCCGCCGCCGGCGCCAAGGCTGAAAGCTACGAGGGCGTGCACGCGCCCGTGTCGGCCATGAGCCGCGCCGATGTCAACGCCGAAGCCGTGCGTGCCGCCGCCGCCCCCGACCAGAACGTCGTGCGCGGTTCGCGCGGCCCCGAGACCGTGGCCGTGTCGACCGACCGCGCCCGCGTCATTGCCGAAGCCGTGCGCACCGCCGCCGCCCCCGACCAGAACGTGACCTCCGGCTCGCGCGTGAACAGCAAGGTCATCTCGACGATGCAGAACCCCGTCGACGCGCGTGCCGCCGCCGCGCGCGACAGCGGCAACCGCCTCTGAGCCGACGATGCGGCGCCCCGGGCGGCGCCGCCGTCGCCACGTTCATCACTGAAGCAGCCCCGCGCAGGGGCGCATGAAGGAGCACCCCCATGAAGCACTGGATCAAACGAACCCTGTTCGGATTCGCCGGCCTGGCCGTCGTCGCCGGCAGCATCGCCGGCTGTGCCGGCCATCGCCACGGCTGGGGCGGCGACAGCGCCGAGTTCCGCGCCAAGATGGTCGAGCGCGTCGGCAGCAAGCTCGAGCTCGACGCCGCGCAGAAGCAGAAGCTCACCGTGCTGGCCGAGAAGCTGCAGGCACAGCGCCAGGCGATGCGCGGTGCGGGCGGCTCGGGCGATCCGCGCTCGCAGTTCAAGGCGCTGTTCGCGGGCAACACGCTCGACCAGGCCGGCGCCGCGCGCCTGGTCGAAGAGAAGACCGCCGTGGTGCGCACCGGCAGCCCCGAGGTGATCGCCGCCGCGGCCGACTTCTTCGACCACCTGAATCCCGCCCAGCAACAGAAGGTGCGTGACTTCATGGAGCGCGGCGGCCGCCGCTGGTCCCGCCATGGCTGAAATGGGCTCGCCCCCGGGCTGGGCGCGCTTCGTGTCGCTGCATCGACCCGCACTGCAGGAGCCGCAGCAGCGCGTGGGTTTCGCGGTGTCCCGCGACCCCGCCGTGCCGGCCATGGACGGCGTGCGCACCGTGCTGCGTTTCGAGGGCGCGGTGGTGCTCGCTGTTGCGCTGGTCGGCTATGCCCAGTTCGGCATGGGCTGGGGCGTGTTCGCGCTCTGGCTGTTCGCGCCCGACCTTTCGCTGCTCGGCTACCTCGCGGGGCCGCGTGTCGGCGCGGCGCTGTACAACGCCGCGCATGCGCTGATCGGGCCGGTGCTGCTGCTGGCGCTGGGCGTGTTCGCGGCGCAGCCGTGGGCGGTGGCCGGCGGCCTGGTCTGGCTGGCCCGCGTCGGGCTCGACCATGCGCTGGGCTTCGGCCTGAAGTACGCGACCGGTTTTGCGTCCACCCACCTCGGCCGCATCGGCCGCGCCGATCCGTGGTGAGTGCCGTGGCCCGTTCGCGTCCTTCGATGCGCCCCGCGCTCGCGCGCACCGTGATGCTGGGCGAGGCGTTCACGCTCGCCGCCGCGTCGGCGGTGCACGGTGGCTGGCTCGGGGCCGGCCACGCGCATCCGCAGGCGCGCACCGCCGAGGCCGTGATCGCCACCGTGCTGGTGCTCGCGGCGCTCGAAACCTGGCGCCGCCCCGCGCATGCCCGCACGGCGGCGATCGCCGGACAGGGCTTTGCCCTGCTGGGCACGCTGGTCGGCCTGGGCACCATCGTCGCGGGCATCGGCCCGCGCACGGTGCCCGACGTGGTCTACCACGTGCTTTTGCTCGCCGGCCTCACCGCCGGCCTGGTCTGGACGGTGCGATGCCGGCCGGATTGATTGCAAGCCTTGCCATTCGCGCTCTCTTTGCCAGGAGGCACAATCCCGCCATGCCGCGCATCCTGCTGATCGACGACGACGAACACCTCGCCGCGCCGCTGACCACCTACTTCGCACGTTTCGGCTGCACGCTCGACAGCGCCAAGCGCCCGAGCGAAGGCATCGCCAAGCTGCGTGCGGGGCACTACGACGCGGCCATCCTCGACGTCATGCTGCCCGAGATGGACGGCTTTGAACTGTGCCGCGAGATCCGCAAGGAAAGCGACATCCCCATCGTGATGCTCACCGCGCGCGGCGAGGTCATGGACCGCGTGGTCGGCCTCGAACTTGGCGCCGACGACTACGTGCCCAAGCCCTTCGAGCCGCGCGAACTGGTGGCGCGCGTGCAGACCATCCTGCGCCGCCAGCGCAGCGCGCCGGCGGCCGCCGCTACCAACGCGCAATTGCGCGTGTTCGACGGCCTCTCGATCGACCTCGACCGGCGCCAGGTGCTGCGCCACGGCGAGCGCGTGGAGCTCACCGGCACCGAGTTCGACCTGCTCGCGCTGCTGGCCGGCGAGCCCGGCAAGGTGTTCAGCCGCGACGACATCCTGAACCGGCTGCGCGGCCACGAGGCCGAGCTCTTCACGCGCGCGGTCGACATCGTGGTGAGCCGGCTGCGCAAGAAGCTCGAGCCGCTCGACTGCATCAAGACGCTGCGCAACGCCGGCTACGCGCTGGCCGTGGCGCCGGGCGAGCCTTCTTCATGAGATTTCCCCGCAGGCGCGCAGGCGCCGTGCCCGCCGACAACGAAGGCCTGTGCCCCGGCAAGGAGCGCCGCCGGCACTGGCATGCGCGCATGCACGCGCACATGCAGCAGCGCTGGCGCAGCTCGGTACGCGTGCGGATCGTGATGATGTTCGTGGTGCTCGCGCTCGTGATGGCGGCGGTGTTCGTGGGCGGCATGAAGCGGTCGTTCTCCAGCACCTGGGCCGAGGCCGCGCAGCCGATGCTGATGGACTACGCCGACCGCCTCGTTGCCGAACTCGGCACGCCGCCCGACACGGTGCGCGCGCAGGCGCTGGTCGACCGGCTCCCGATCACGATCCGCATCACCGGGCCCAGCGTGAACTGGGAGTCGAACCCCGGCAACGACATGCACGCGCGCGGCGGCTGGTTCTACGACCGCGACCGCGAGGAGTCGATGTTCTCCACCGAGCGCTGGTTCGTGCGCCCCACGGCCGACGGGCACAAGGTCATCTTCGGTTGGGCGCCCCGGCTGTGGCAGCTCGCGCCGCGCGCGGCGGGCTGGACCACGCTGTGCGTGCTGCTGCTGCTCGTGGTGGTGGCCTACGCACTGGTGAGCCGGCTGCTGCGTCCGCTCATCGACATCCGCGAGGGCGCGCAGCGCTTCGGCCGCGGCGAGTTCGCGCAACCCATTCCGATCCGCCGCAACGACGACCTGGGCGACCTCGCGCAGCGCGTCAACACCATGGCCAGCGACATCCAGGCCATGCTCGATGCCAAGCGCGGCCTGCTGCTGGCGCTGAGCCACGAGCTGCGCTCGCCGCTCACGCGGGCCCGGCTCAACGCCGAGCTGCTGCCCGCCACGCCCGAAGGCGAGGCCGAGCGCGAGGCACTGCTGCGCGACCTCAACGAGATGCGCGACCTGATCAGCGACCTGCTCGAAAGCGAACGCCTCGCGAGCCCGCATGCCGCGTTGCAGCGCGAGCCGGTCGACCTGGCTGCGCTGGTGCGCGAGATCGTGGCCGAGATGCCCGGCGCCCAAGCGGTGCAACTCGACCTGGCTGAGGGCTTGCCGCCGCAGGCCGTGGACCGCATGCGCGTGCGCCTGATGGTGCGCAACTTGCTGGACAACGCGCTGCGCTACAGCGCCGGCGCACCGCAGCCACCGACCGTGAGCTTGCGCGCGCCGGCCGACGGCGGTGCCGAACTCGAGGTGCGCGACTTCGGTCCCGGCGTGGACGACGCGCAGCTCGAACGCCTGACCGAGCCCTTCTATCGCACCGACGGCGCGCGGGCGCGCGCCACCGGTGGTGTCGGCCTGGGCATGTACCTGTGCCGGCTCATCGCCGAAGCCCACGGTGGTCGGCTCACGGTGCGCAACGCGCACCCCGGCCTGCAGATCAGCGTGCGTTTCGGCTGAGGCGCGTGGTCGCTTCGGCAGACCAGCCGCCGCCGAGCGCTTGGTACAGCGCCACGCTGGCCTGCAACCGCGCCTGCAGCAACTGCGCGCGTGCATCCTGCGCGGCGAACAGCGTGCGCTGCGCATCGAGCAGCGTGAGCAGCGTCTCGGCACCCGCGCGGTAGCGCGACTCGGCGAGCGTGCGCGCGCGCTCGGCCTGTGCCAGTTCCTCGTCCTGTGCGGCGCGCTGCGTGTCGAGCGCGGCCACGGCGTCGAGCGCGGTCAGCGCGTCGGTGAAGGCGGCCACGGTGGCGGCGCGGTAGGTCGCGAGCAGCTCTTCGCGCCGTGCGGTCGACAGGTCGCGCGCCGCCGCGCGCCGGCCGCCGTCGAAGACCGGCGCCGCGAGCGCAGCGGCCAGGCTGTACACCGGGTGGTCGAACAGCGTGCCGAAGCGCGGGCCCGCGGCCGCGAGGCCGGCACTCAGCGTGAGTGTCGGGAACATCGCCGCGCGCGCCGCCGCCACGTCCGCGTCGGCCGCGGCCAGCGCGGCTTCGGCGCGTGCGATGTCGGGCCGGCGCGCGAGCAGGTCGGCCGGCAAGCCCGCATCGACCGCGGGCAGCGCGAGCTGCTGCAGGCTGGTGGCTGTGATCCGCACCTCGCTGCCGGCCTGGCCGAGCCAGCGCGCCATGCGGATGTCCGCCGCGCGCGACTGCTGGTGCAGCGTGGCGGCCGTGCGCCGCTGCGACGCGACGATGCCGCGCTGCTGCGCAAGCTCGAGCGGCGAGGCCGCGCCCGCGCGCGCACGGGCCTCGACCAGCTGCAGCAGCCGTTCGGCGTCGTCCAGGCTGCGCCGCGCGATGGCCGTGCGCTCGCGCAGGCCCAGCGCGTCGAGCCACGCCGCACCCGCGCCCGCGCGCAGCGCGAGCCGCACCGCATCGCGGTCGAAGGCACTGGCGCGTCGCGAGGCGCCGGCGCTGTCGCGCTGTGCGCGCAGGCGGCCCCACAGGTCGACCTCGTAGCGCGCATCGAGCCCGAGCGCGCGCCGGTTGCCGCTCACGTTCGCATCGCCGCCGAGCCGGCCCTGGCGCTGCACATCGGCGGTGGCTGAAAGTTCAGGCCAGGCCGAGGCGCCGGTGATGCGCTCCTGCGCCTCGGCCTGGCGCAGACGCGCTTCGGCAGCGTCGCCGTCGGGGTTGCCGGCATCGACCGCGGCGACGAAGGCCGGCAGCTCGGTGCTGCCGAAACCGCCCCACCACGGGTCTGCGACGGGGGTGGCGGTGGCAGGCGCATCGGCCGATGGCGTCGCGCAGCCCGCGAGCAGCAGCGCCGCCAGGGCCAGCGTGGCGGGAGAGAAGAAAAGGCGCGTCATGGCAGTCGTCATTCGGAAGACAGGGCCGCGACCGGGTCGAGCGCGGCGGCCTTGCGGGCCGGCATGAAGCCGAACACCAGGCCGGTGAGCACGGCGCAGCCGAAGGCGCCCGCGATGGCCGTGAGGGAAAAGATCACCGGCACGCTCCACACGATGAGCGCGGCGCCCACGAGCAGACCGCCCACCACGCCCGCGACGCCGCCGGTCACGGTGACCAGCACCGCCTCGACGAGGAACTGCCGCAGGATGTCGCGCTGCCGTGCGCCGGTGGCCATGCGGATGCCGATCTCGCGCGTGCGCTCGCGCACGGTCATGAGCATCACGTTCATCACGCCGATGCCGCCGACCACCAGCGACACCGCCGCGATCAGCCCGAGCATCACGGTCATGGTGCGCTGGGTCTGCGCGCGCGCCTTGATCGACTCGGTCTGGTTGAACACCTGCACGTCGCGCACATGGCGCTGCGCGGCCAGCACCTCGACGATCTCGGCCGCCGTCTCCGAGGCTTTGTCGACGTCGTGCACGGCCACGGCCACCCAGGTCGGGTGGTTGCTGCCGTACAGCCGCGCGGCGGCGGTGGAGAAGGGCACGATCACGCGCTCGTCCTCGCTGGCCTGGCCGCCGCCCGCGCCCTTGGCGGCGAGCACGCCCAGCACGTCGAAGGGCACGTTGTCCAGCAGGATGCGCTGGCCCACGGGGTCGGTGCCGTCGGCGAACAGCGCGGCCTGCACGCGCTCGCCGATCACCGCGACCTTGGCCAGGCTCTGCTCGTCGCTCTCGTCGAAGAAGATGCCGCGCGCGGTCGGCCACTTCAGCGCCTGCTCGAAGTCGGTGGTGGCGCCGCCGCCCTCGGTGCGGTGGTCCACGTTGCCGCGCCGCGCGACCACGAAGCCCTCGATGTAGGGCATGGCCACGCGCACGTTGGGCAGCTGGCGAATGGTGTCGACATCGGCCAGCGTGAGCTTGCCGCCGCGCCCGCGCGCGCTGTCGGGAATGGCGGCCACGTACATCTTGTCGGCGCCGAACAGCGAGATCTGCTTCATCACCGCCTCCTGCGAGCCGGTGCCGACCGCGAGCATCACGATGACCGAGGCCACGCCGATCACGATGCCCAGCAGCGTGAGGCCGGTGCGAAAGCGGTGGATCCACATCACGCGCCAGGCCGCGCGCAGCGCCTCGTGCAGCTCGGAGAGCAGGGCGCGCGGCGTGTCGGCGGCGTCGGCTGTGTGCGTGGGCGAGGGCAGCGGAAGTGGCTCTGGTGGCGCTTCGACGGGCGCGCGTCCGCTGTCCGACACGATGCAGCCGTCGCGGATCTCGATCACGCGGCGCGCGCGCTGCGCCACCTCGCGGTCGTGCGTGATGAGGATCACGGTGTGGCCGGCGGCGGCCATCTCGTCGAGCAGCGCCATCACCTCTTCGCCGCTGCGCGAGTCGAGCGCGCCGGTGGGCTCGTCGGCCAGCACGATGCGCCCGCCGTTCATGAGCGCACGCGCGATCGACACGCGCTGCTGCTGGCCGCCCGACAGCTGGTGCGGCCGGTGGCCCAGCCGATCGCCCAGGCCCAGGCGAGTGAGCAGCCCGCGTGCACGCGACGCGCGCTCGGCGGGCGCCGCGCCGGCGTAGATGGCGGGCATCTCGACGTTCTCCTGCGCCGACTCAGTGGAGATCAGGTGGTAGCCCTGGAACACGAAGCCGAAGGCCTCGCGCCGCAGCCGCGCGAGTGCGTCGGCGTCCATGCCGGCCACGTCCTGGCCGGCGAACAGGTAGCGCCCCTGCGTCGGCCGGTCGAGGCAGCCGAGCAGGTTCATCAGCGTCGACTTGCCCGAGCCCGAACTGCCGACGATGGCGACGAACTCGCCCGCGTGCAGCTCGAGCGTGATGCCGCGCAGCACCTCGACGGCCGGCGCGCCGTCGTGGCCGCCGTAGGACTTGCGCAGGTCGTGCAGCGCGATCAGCGGGGGCGTCTTCGTCTCCGCTGCACTCACAGCTGGAACTTCCGCGTGCCGCCGCCGGCCGCGCGTTCGCCGGTGATCAGGCGCTCGCCCTCGGCCAGGCCTTCGAGCACCTCGCCCGAGAGCCGGTCGCGCACGCCGATGCGCACCTCGCGCGGCGCGGGCTGGCCGTCGGGGCCGAGCACGCGCGCGGTGAAACGCCCGGCCTGGCCCTTCACGGCCGTGAGCGCGGGCAGCGGTGCCACCACCACGTTGCGCGCCGAGGCGGCGACGAAGCTCACCTGCGCGGTCATCTGCGGCATGAGCTCGCCGTCGGCGTTGTCCACGTCGAACAGCACCGTGTAGAGCACGACCTTGCTGGCGGCCGGGGCCTGCGGCGCGTCGCCGCCGCCCTTGCCTGCGGCCACGGGCGGCGAGGGCAGCACCTGGCGCACGGTGCCTTCCCAGCGGCGGCGGTCGGCGCCGAGCGTGGTGAAGTACACGGCCATGTCGCGCTTCACGCGGCGCACGTCGGCTTCCGAGACCTCGGTCCACACCGTCATGCTCGACAGGTCGGCCACGCGCAGGATGTCGGGCGTCTGGTAGGTGGCGTTGAGCGTCTGGCCCTCGCGCGCCTGCACCGAGACCACGCTGCCGGCCATCGGCGCGTAGATGCGCGTGTAGCCCAGGCGGGCCTCGTCGGCCTTGAGCGTGGCCTGGGTCTGGGCGATCTGGGCTTCGAGGTGCGCGATCTTCGCGGCGGCGGAAGCCAGCGTGGCTTCGGCGGTCTGCACGTCTTCGGCGCGCGTGGCGCCCTCGGCGGCCATCTGCTGCTGGCGTGCGAACTGCTGGCGCGCCAGCCGGTGCTGCGCGTGCTGGTCGGCCAGTTGCGCGCGCAGCCCCGCGAGCGAGGCGCGGCCGGCGTCCACCGTGGCCTGCTGCACGCTGGGGTCGATCTCCACCATCAGCTGGCCCTTCTTCACCGGGTCGCCGGGCTGCACGTGCAGCCGCAGGATCTGGCCCGACACCTGCGCGCCCACGTCCACATAACGGCGCGGCTGCAGCGTGCCGATGGCGGTCACGCTGCTTTCGATGTCGCCGCGGCGCAGCACGGCGGTGTCCCAGCCGGGGTCGCGCGGACTCGCCCCCACATAGGCCACCGCGGCGGCGGCCAGGGCCAGGGCCGCGAAGGCGGCGATGCGCAGGCGCCGGCCGGCGCGCGAACGGGAAGCGGGCGCCGTCACCGGGCGTCCCTGCAGAAGAAAGCGAGGGTCATGCAGCTAAGACGTGCGAGGCGCCGAAACGGGTAGCCCGCGCGGTGCCTCATGCGGAATGAGACGTTTCGGGGGACAGGACAAACTTTACAAATCTATAATGAGAATAACTCTCAATTGCGTCGCTGCCCGCGATGCCCCTTCACACCATGTCCCATCCGGAAGTCCGGCAGCTGTACGTCGACCACCAGGGCTGGCTGCGCAGCTGGTTGCTGGGCCGCCTGCGCTGCGGCTTCACCGCGGCCGACCTCACGCACGACACCTTTCTCAACCTCATCGAGCTGCCCCAGCAGCCGGTGCTGCGCCAGCCGCGCGCGTTCCTGCAGGTGGTGGCGAGTCGTTTGATGATCAACCGCTTTCGCCGCATGCAGGTCGAGGCCGAGGTGCTGCGCACCGTCGCGCTGATGGCCGAGGACGCCTGCGCGCCGAGCGCCGAGGACAAGGCCTGCGCGCGCGAGCTGCTGGGCCAGGTGCTCGCGCTGCTGGCGACCGAGCTCGACGTGAAGAGCCGCACCGCCTTCCTGATGGCGCGCGTCGAAGGCCGCTCGTACCGCGAGATCGCGGCCGAACTGGGCGTGTCCGAGACGCGCGTGAAGCAGTACCTCGCGAAGGTGCTGGCGCATTGCCACGGCCGCATGGCGGCGGCCGTGCCCGAAGCGGAAAGCGCCGACGCCCCGGCCCATGCCTGACGCGGCCGCCGAGCGCCTGCGCGAAGAGGCGGCGCTGTGGGCCGTGACCCTCGCCGACGACAGCGTGGACGACGCCACGCGCGCCGCCTGCGCCGCGTGGTGCGCGCTCGACGAGCGCCATGCGCGGCTCCTGGCCGAGATGCGCCGCATGTGGGAGTCGGTCACACCCGACACCCCCGCGCCGCAGCCCACACGCCGCGGCCTGTCGCGCCAGGCGCTGGGCGCGCTCGTGCTGCTGCCCTGCCTGCTCGTGGCGGGCGCCGCGATGCCGTGGCAGGCCTGGCTGGCGGATGAACGCACCGGCACCGGCGAGGTCCGCCACCTCACGCTCGAGGACGGCAGCCGCGTCGCGCTGAACAGCGACTCGGCCATCGACATCGATTTCTCCGGCAGCGTGCGCCGCGTGCAGCTGCTGCGCGGCGAGGTCTTCGTCGAGGTCGCGCACGGCGACAAGCCTTTCGCCGTGGTCGATCGCGACGGCAGCGCGCAGGCGCTGGGCACGCGCTACGCCGTGCGCCGCGAGGCCGACGACACGCTCGTCACCGTCACCGAATCGCGCGTGCGCGTGCAGCCGCTGGACGGCGGCGACGACCGCTGGGTCGACGTGCAGGCGGGGCAGCAGGTGCGCTTCGACCGCCGCGGCGTCACCACCGACACCGTGCCCGCCGCGCCCGGCGGCCTGGCTTGGCCGCAGGGCCGGCTGGTGTTCGACGACGCACCGGTGGCCGAGGTGCTGCGCCAGCTCGGGCGGCACCGGCCCGGCCTGCTGCTGGCCGACGACGAGGCCCTGGGCGCGCTGCGCTTCACCGGCGTGCTGCCGATCCAGCAGAGCGACGCCGCGCTCGCGCTGCTTGCCAGCGCACTGCCGAGCTTGCGCGTGTCGACGCTGTCGCCGTGGCTGGTGCGGGTGACGACCACGGCGCCGCCGTGACCGGGCGGTCGAACTTTTTTCCGCGCGCGCCGCTACCCGATTCCCGTGCCCGCTTGTCATAGGTGGTGAAAAGAGATTCACCACACCATGACAGGACCCGCAGCAGACCCGACCGAGACCGCGCACGCCGGCGCGCAGCGCTGGCATCGCCTGCGCCGTGCCTTCGCGCTCGCGAGCCTGGTGCTGCTTGCCATACCGGCTGCCGCGCAAGCGCCCACCGCCGATGCGGCCTTCGAGTGGCACCAGCCCGCGCAGCCACTGAGCAGCGCGCTGACCGCGCTCGCCGTGCGCACGGGGCTTCTGCTCGGCGTCGATGCCGAGGTGGTGCGCGGCAAGCGCGCGCCTGCGCTGCAGGGCCGCTACACGGCGCGCGAGGCGCTGCTGCAGCTGCTCGAAGGCAGCGGCCTCGAAGCGGTGCGCGGCGCTTCGGGCGGCTACGCGCTGCGCGTCGCGGCGCAGCGCCCGCCGGGTCCGAAGCCGCAGGCCGAAGCGCCCGCTGCCGGCGGTGCGCTCACCGAGGTCACGGTCACCGGCGGGCGCGACACCGGCACCGTCACCGAAGGCACCGGCTCCTACACCACCGACGGCGCAATCGGCACCGCGACGCGGCTCGAACTCAGCCTGCGCGAGACACCGCAGTCGGTCAGCGTGCTCACGCGCGACCGCATCGACGACCAGGGCCTGGGCCAGATCAGCGACGTGCTGCGCCAGGCGCCCGGCCTGAGCTTCGTGCAGAGCGGCAACGCCGGCACCGACGCCAACGCCGTCTATGCGCGCGGCTTCGAGGTCGAGAACTACCAGGTCGACGGCATCCCGCAGGCCGGCACCTGGCTGCTGCAGACGGGTGACCTGGCCTTCTACGACCGCGTCGAGGTGGTGCGCGGCGCCACCGGTCTGCTCAACGGCGTGGGCACGCCGGCGGCCACCGTCAACCTCGTGCGCAAGCGCCCGGGCAACGCGCTGCAGGCCAGCGCCTCGTTCAGCGCAGGCACCTGGAATCGGCAGCGCGCCGAGCTCGACATCGGCGGGCCCGTCACCGCCGACGGCCGCGTGCGCGCGCGCGTGGTCGCGGCCGTGCAGGACGGCGACTCGTGGATCGAGCGCCATCACGAAAAGAAGCGTCTGTTCTACGGCATCGTCGAAGCCGACCTCGCGCGCAGCACGCGCCTGAGCGCCGGCTTCGAGCTGCAGCGGCACGACAACGACGGCGTGGCGCGCGCCGGCCTGCCGCTGTTTTTCAGCGACGGCAGCGAGGCCAGCTACGGCCGCTCGCGCAGCGCCGCCGCGCGCTGGGCCCATTCGTACCAGGACCAGCGCCAGTATTTCGCCGCGCTCGACCACCGCTTCGACAACGGCTGGGCCGTGCACGCCGCCTTCAACCGCTCGCGCCGCGCCTACGACGACGTCATCGGCTACGCGCTGCGCGGCTACATGGACCGCGCGACCGGTGCGGGGCTCGGCCTGTGGACCAACCGCTGGAACGCGGTGCCGGTGCAGAACGCATTCGACCTGTACGCGAGCGGCCCCTTCGAACTCTTCGGCCGGCGCCACGAGCTGGTGCTGGGCTACAACGCCTCGCGCACGCACAGCGACGCGCCGTTGTACGCGGGCTGGAACGTGGCGGGCTTCGATCCGTGGATCGCGAACTTCAACAGCTGGAACGGCGACCTGCCCGCCCAGCCGCACCAGCCCGTGACCGGCCGCCAGGAAACCGCCACGCGCCAGTCGGGCGCCTATGCCACGGTGCGGCTGCGGCCCACCGACGCGCTCTCGGTGATCGTCGGCGCGCGCGCGAGCGACTGGAAAGACGTGACGCGCACCGTCCCCCTGCAGCGCGCCGCCACCCTCACCACGCGCAGCGAGAAGGGCGTCGTCACGCCGTACGCGGGCGTGGTCTTCGACCTCGACAAGCACTGGTCGGCCTACGCCAGCTACACCAGCATCTTCAAGCCGCAGGCCGGCAAGGACCGCAGCGGCACCTACCTCGACCCGCTCGAGGGGCACGCCTACGAAGCGGGCGTGAAGGGCGCGTTCCACAACGACCGCCTCAACCTCAGCGCCGCCGTGTTCCAGGTGAAGCAGGACAACCTCGCCGTGCGCCTGGACAACGAATTCGCGCCCGACGGCTCGGCCGCGTACCGCGCCGCCAAGGGCACGACCACGCGCGGCTACGAGTTCGAAGTGGCCGGCGAGCTGCTGCCCGGCTGGCAGGTCGGCGGCGGCTTTGCGCACAGCGTGGCCCGCGACGCGGCCGGCCGGCGCCTGAACACGCAGGTGCCGAAGAACCTGCTGAAGCTCTTCACCAGCTACCGCATCGCCAGCATCGGCAACGGCCTCACGGTGGGCGGCGGCCTGAACTGGCAGAGCGACACCTACAGCACGGGCCTGGGCCCCTCGGGCCATGCGCGCTTCACGCAGCAGGCCTACACCACGCTCGACCTCATGGCGCGCTACCCGATCAACAAGCACCTCGCCGTGTCGGTGGCGCTGAACAACGTCTTCGACACGCGCTACCGCACCAGCACCAGCAGCAGCTTCTACGGCGCCCCGCGCCACCTGCTCGTGACCTTGCGCGGCACCTACTGACGCACCGCGTTTTTTCTCCGCAGCCAGGTCGCTGCCGGTCCCTTCGCGGCCGGGTGCGTCGCTAGCCATCTCTTGCCAACGGGCGTTGCCGACCTCCCGGGTCGGGTCGCCCCCTTTCTTCATGCCATGAACCAGCATTCGTTTTCACGCGCCCGCTTCCGGCGGTCTCCCGTGGCCCTCGTCGCCCTGCTCCTGTGCGGCGCAGCCGGCGCGCAACAACAGCCCGCCGCCAGCGGCGCGGCGCTGTCCGAGGTCACCGTCTCGGGCGACCGCAGCGGCCGCACCGAGGGCAGCCGCTCCTACACCGCCGAGCAGGCCTCCACTGCGACGCGCATGGACCTGTCGATCCGCGAGACGCCGCAGTCGGTGACCGTGATCACGCGCGAGCGCATGGATGACCTGGGCAGCGCCCGCATCGACGACGTGCTGGGCCAGACCACCGGCATCATGGTCGGGCAGGCCGACAGCGAGCGCGTGAACTACTCGGCGCGCGGCTTCTCGATCAACAACTTCCAGATCGACGGCATGCCGCGCGGCCCGAATGCGCCGCTGTCGGACACCGTGCTGTACGACCGCATCGAGGTCATCCGCGGCGCCACCGGCCTCATGGGCGGCACGGGCGACCCGTCGGCCACCATCAACTCGGTGCGCAAGCGCCCCACGCGCGAGTTCCAGGGCAGCGCCTCGCTCAGCTACGGGCGCTGGAACCACAAGCGCGCCGAGGTCGACCTGTCGGTGCCGCTCACCGCCGACGGCCGCATCCGCGCGCGCACCGCGCTGGCCTGGCAGGACCGCGACTCGTACATGGACCTGTACCACGAGCGAAAAACCGTGGGCATGGTGATCGTCGAGGCCGACCTCACGCGCTCCACCTTGCTCACCGCCGGCATCGACTTCCAGGACAACAAGCCCACGGGCGCGACCTGGGGCGCCATTCCGTACTGGAACCACGACGGCACGCTCGCCAACCTGCCGCGCAATACCAGCCTGAGCGCGCCGTGGAGCACCTGGGCCAACAAGCAGCACACGGCCTTCGTCTCGCTGCAGCACCGCTTCGACAACGACTGGAAGGTGCACCTGGGCTATGCGCGCACCACCAGCACCAACAACACCACCGTGGCCAACGGCGGCGCGGGCTACCCCAACCGCTTCACCGGCCAGGGCATGAAGCTGTGGAGCGGCGTGTGGGGCGAGGGTGAGTACGTCAACGACAACTTCGACCTGTACGCCACCGGCCCCTTCAGCCTGTTCGGGCGGCGCCACACCTTCATCGCCGGATGGAACGGCGGCAACCAGACCTACACCTCGCAGGGCGGCACGCCGGTGATCCCGTACCCCGAGGCCATTCCCGACTACCGCACGTGGACCGGCAACATCCCGCGCCCGATCTTCCTGGCCGACGGCTCGAAGACCGTGGGCTTCACGCAGCTCAACGGCGGCTACGTGGCGGGCCGCTTCAGCCTCACCGACCCGCTGAGCGTGATCGTCGGCGCGCGCGTGAGCAACTACCGCAGCTACACCCACGCCTACAACACGGCGCAGCAGTACACGCGCACCACGGGCAAGTCGGAGTCGAAGGACGAGGTCACGCCGTATGTCGGCGTGGTCTACGACCTGGACAAACGCCACTCGCTGTATGCGAGCTACACCACGCTGTTCCGTCCGCAGACCTCGAAGGACCGCAACGACCAGTACCTCACGCCCGAGACCGGCACCAGCGCCGAGCTGGGCCTGAAGGGCGAGTACTTCGGCGGCGCGCTCAATGCGTCGGCCGCCGTGTTCCAGGTCAAGAAGAAGAACCTGGCCGAGCTCGACCGCAGCGTGCCCGCGGGCTTTCGGCTGCCCGATGGCGGCCAGGCCTACGTGGCCAGCGGCGACGGCGTGACGGCGCGCGGCCTGGAGTTCGACGTGTCGGGCCAGATCACGCCCGACTGGAACGTGGCCGCCGGCTACACGTACCTCGATGCCAAGACCGCCAAGGGCGCGCGTGCCGTGCCCAACCAGCCCAAGCACCTGCTGCGCCTGTCGACCGCCTACCGCTTCAGTGGCGCCTGGCGTGGCCTGAAGGTCGGCGGCGACATGACGGCGCAAAGCGGCATCTACGGCGAGTCGTGGTATGGGCAGCCGCCGCTGTTCAGCATGAAGGACCCGCTGCCGCGCATCTCGCAGAAGGCGTACGCGGTGTTCAGCCTCATGGCCAGCTACGAGATCAACAAGAACGTCACGGCGCAGCTGAACATCCGCAACGTCTTCGACAAGAAGTACTACCGCAACGTGGGCTTCTACGACAGCGTGTTCTGGGGCGAGCCGCGCAACGTGAGCCTGACCCTGCGCGCCAAGTTCTGAACAAGCGACCTTCCAATCCGTCTCAATCCTCAACCAACCCTGGAGCATCGACCATGAAGAAACCCCTGTTCTCCCTTGCCACCCTCGCGGCGGCTGCGTTCGTTTTCTCGGGCGCCGCGCACGCCCACTTCGTCTGGCTCGAACCCGCCGCGGGCGGCGAGGCCAAGGCCTACTTCGGCGAATGGGCCGACGACCTGCGCGAGACCGAGGCCGGCCACCTGAAGCTGGTCAGCGCGCCGCGCGGCATCGCCGCCGACGGCAAGCAGACGCCGGCCACGCGCCATGCCGACCACTTCGTGGTCAAGGCCGACGCCAGCGGCGACGCGCGCCTCGTGGGTGCCTACGTCAGCGACAAGGGCGTGGCGAGCCTGTACCAGGCGCGCACCGGCCGCACCGAAACCGTCGCGCGCCACACGCTCGAGCTCGTGCCGCAGGCCGCCCACAGCAACAGCTTCACGCTGCTGCTGGCGGGCAAGCCGCTGCCCAAGGCCGAGGTGGTCGTGTTCGGCCCGCCCAAGTGGGAGAAGAAGTTCACCACCGACGACGCCGGCAAGGTCACGCTGCAGACGCCCTGGCCCGGCCAGTACGTGGTCGAGGTGAACCACACCGACAAGGACGGCAAGGGCAGCTGGGACGGCAAGCCCTACACGCAGACGCGCCACGTCGCCACGCTGAGCTTCGTCGTCCGGTGAGGGCGGGGCTTCCGGCGCGGGGGTGCTGCCGATGAGCACCTTCGCGCTGGTGTGCGCCCTGTTCGCGTCGGCGCTCGGCGGCTTCGTCACGCTGAGCCTGGCGATGGACCGGCACTACGAAGACGCCCACGGGCGCGGCCGCACGCCGGGCCCGTCACGGCCCTGGCAGCAGCTGGGCGGGGCGGCGCTGCTTCTCCTCTCGCTGGTCGCAGCACTCCGGCTGCGCGGGCTGGCCATGGGCTGGGTGCTGTGGCTGGGCGCGCTCACGGCCGCCGCGCTCGTGGTGGTCGGCCTCGTGAGCTACCGGCCCGGCTGGGCGCGGCGCGTCGGCGCCGTGGCCTCGGTGCTGGGCGTCGCCACGGCGGCGGCGTACGGGCTGCTCCTGCTTCCATAGCAGGGCGCCCGGAGGGGGCGCGCGGGCTGTCGCCTGCGCTACGCGCGGGGTCTTGGCCCGCGACTACGATGCGGCTGCGTCGCCGATGCCCGGCACATTCACCCATCAAGGAGACACCATGAGCAGCGCCCTCACCAACCACCAGGTCCGTCTTGCCAAGCGCCCCGAGGGCACGGCCACGCGCGAGCACTGGCGCTTCAGCACCGAGCCCGTGGCCCAGCCCGACGAGGGCGGCGTGCTGGTCAAGACACTGTCGCTGTCGCTCGACCCCGCCATGCGCGGCTGGCTCAACGACGCCAAGAGCTACATCCCGCCCGTGGCCATCGACGAGGTGATGCGCGCCGGCGGCATCGGCCGCGTGGTGGCCTCGAAGAACCCGCAGTTCGCCGTGGGCGACACCGTGTACGGCACGCTCGGCGTGCAGGAATACATGCTGATCCCGCAGGACCAGATCAAGCGCAACGGCCTCGTGAAGGTCGACCTGCGCGTGGGCACCATCACCCAGTGGCTCAATGTGCTGGGCATGCCCGGCATGACCGGCTACTTCGGCCTGATGGACGTGGGCATGCCCCAGGCCGGCGAAACCGTCGTCGTCTCGGGTGCGGCCGGCGCCGTGGGCCAGACCGTGGGCCAGCTGGCCAAGATCAAGGGCTGCCGCGTGGTCGGCATCGCCGGCGGCGCCGCCAAGTGCGACTGGGTGGTGAAAGAGCTGGGCTTCGACGCCTGCATCGACTACAAGGCCGGCGCGGGCGCGGTGCGCGAGGGCCTGAAGACCCACTGCCCGAAGGGCGTGGACATCTACTTCGACAACGTCGGCGGCGAGATTCTGGACGCGGTGCTGGCACGCCTGGCGCGCAAGGCCCGCGTGATCATCTGCGGCGCCATCAGCCAGTACAACAACGCCAACAGCATGCCGGCCGCCGGCCCCAAGAACTACCTGAGCCTGCTGGTGAACCGCGCGCGCATGGAAGGCATCGTGGTGTTCGACTATGCCGACCGTTACCCCATTGCCATCGCCGAGATGGCCGGCTACCTGAAGGACGGCCGCATGAAGAGCAAGGAAGACGTCGTGAAGGGCCTCGACACCTTCCCCGAGTCGCTGAACAAGCTGTTCGCGGGGGAGAACTTCGGCAAGCTGGTGCTGCAGGTCGCCGAGGAATAACCAAAGGGGCGCCGCGGCGCCCCGAACCTCAATCGTCGGTGGGCCGCATCGGAATGTCGCCCATCGCATCGTCCTCTCGCAGGCCGCGCGCGGCCTTCAGCAGTTCGATCGAGAGGCCGTCGCCGTGGCCTGCGAAGCCCTGGGCGATGCCTTCGAGCACGGTCGACAGGTTGGTGTCGCCGTCGGTGCGGGCGTCCATGCTGATGTTCAGGACCCGCGCCGCCATCTGCCGGTAGGTGACGGCGCCCGCGCCCTCCAGCGCGGCCACCAGGTCGAGGTACAGCGCCAGGTTCATGTCGAACACCAGCTTGGGCGTGATCTCGAAATCCTCGGTCTTGTTGTTCTTCTGATCCATGGGGGTGACTCCTTTTTCCTGAGCCTCCACTCTAGCCACAAAAAACGACAAGCTCTGTCGGGCATCGCCCTGATTTGTCTCATTTCGCACGCGTGCCTATCACCGCGGCCGAGATGATCAGCGCCGCCGCCAGCGCGATGCTGGCCGTGAGCGCCCGGCCGGTCACGGCCAGCAGCAGCGCGGTGGAGGCCAGCGGCGTGAGGTAGCTCAGGATGCCGATCTGCCGCGCGTCGCCGCGCTTGAGCGCCATGTCCCACACGAAGAAGGCCGCGCCCAGCGGGCCCAGGCCGCACAGCGCGACCAGCAGCCCGTCTTTCGCCGACAGCGCCACCGACGGCTCCAGCAGCGCATGGCAGGCCAGCGAGAGCGCGCCCGACACCAGCCCGAACAGGCCGATGGCCGAGGTCGGGAAGGGCGTGACACGCTGCGTCCACAGCGAATAGCTGGCCCAGATGAAGGCCGAGCCGGCCGCGGGCAGGAAGCCCCAGTACGTGGCGGGCGCGCCGGGAAGCGCCGCGCCGCCGCCGCGCGCACCGAGGATCGCGATGGCCGCGCCCGCGAAGCCCAGCAGCGCCGCCACCACATGCAGCGGGCGCAGCGACACGCCCGGCAGCAACACCGGCGCCAGCACCACCATGAGCAGCGGCCAGAGGTAGTTCACGAGGTTGGCCTCGACCGGCGGCGCATGCCGCAGCGCGATGAACAGCAGGAAGTGAAAGCCGAAGAGCCCGTACACCCCGAGCGCCAGCGTGCGCGGCGGCACGCGCCAGGCGCGGCGGTCGCGCAGCACCAGCGGCCAGCTCGGCACGCTGCCGACGATCAGCGCCAGCCCGGTCAGCAGGAAGGGCGGCAGGTGCGACAGCGCGGTGCCGAAGGTGGCGAGCGTGGCCCACAGCGCGATGGCGAGCAGGGCGTAGAAGGTGGCGGGCATGGACGCCGAGGCTACGCGCGGCGCTCGTCGCGGCCCGACGGTGCGTCGTCGCGCAACGACGGAGTCAGCGGCGCAGCGCGGCCGTGAGCGCCGACGGCGACCGGTAGCCCGTGCGGCGCGCCGTCTCGGCCACGCTCAGGCCTTCGAGCCGCAGCTCGCGCGCGTGGGCCAGCCGCAGCGTGCGCAGCCAGAGCATCGCGCTCTGGCCCTGTTCCTCGCGGCAGCGCTGTGCGAACTGGCTGGGGCTCAGGCAGGCGACCTCGGCCAGGTCGGCCACGCCCAGCGGCCGGTGCCAGTTCGCCTGCGCCCAGGCCGCGAGGGCCGGCCAGTCGATGCGGCGGCGGCGCGTGTCCGCGACCGACGGGGCGGCACCCCAGGCCTCGAGCAGCAGCGCCGGGCCGTGCTGCAGGGCGAGCGCCGCGTGCTGCGGTTGCTGCAGGCAGTGCGCAAGGTAGCGGGCCAGCGCGTGCAGCCGGGGCGCATCGGCCGGCGACTGTTCGACGCAGCGCGCCCACGGGGCGTGCGGCGTGTCGAGCACGAGGCAGACGCTGCCGCCGCGCCGGGCCTCGAAGTCGTGGCGGTCGCCGGGCGCGACCACCTGGGCCTGGCCCGTGCCGATGCCCGAACCGCGGCCTTCGACTTCGATCTCGAGCACACCGTCGAGCCCGAGCAGCACCTGGAAGTGGTCGTGCGCGTGGCTGCCGCGAGATTGCGTGTAGTCGCGCAACGAGAGGACGGGGGCGGAGGTGTTCATGACGAGGAACCGATTGTCCGCGCCGCCCCGCCGCCTGTCATCACCCCAGCCGCAGCAGCAGCGCCGAGGCCGCGCACACCAGCAAGAACGGAATGCTGATGCGGTGGAACTCGCGCGGCCCGTGCGGCAGCTTGGCCAGCCGCAGCGCGATCAGGTTGGCCAGCGAGCCCAGCACGCAGCCGAAGCCACCCACGCTCACGCCGGCCGCCAGCGCGGGCAGGTCGTGCACGTAGCGGTCGAGCAGGATCGCCGCCGGCACGTTGCTGATGACCTGCGAGGCGGCAATGGCCGCCAGGTAGGCGCGCCAGCCCTCGCCGATGGGCCAGTGGCCCAGCAGCGCCGCGATGGCGGGCAGCTCGGCGGCCTGGCGCAGGTCGACGAACATCAGGGCGATGATCGCCAGCAAGGCCCAGTCGATGCCGCGCAGCACGCGCGGGTAGGTGAGCAGCAGCACGCCGAACACCGCGCCCAGGCCCGGCAGCAGCCAGTGGCGGTCGAGCGCGACCACGAAGCCGATGAAGAGCACGCCGGCGAGCGCCAGCAGGCGCGGCTGCACGGGCGCGGCCTCGGTCTCCTCGCGCAGCGCGATCGGCGTGCGCGGCACCAGCCACCACACGGCCACGAAGAGCCAGAACAGCATGATCGCCACGGTCGGGCCCATCATGGCCATGAAGCCGAAGAAGCTCTCGCCCGAGCGGTGCCACAGGTACAGGTTCTGCGGGTTGCCGATGGGCGTGAGCGCCGAGCCCGCGTTCACGGCCAGCGCCTGCAGCACCACCAGCCGCGCCAGCGGCAGGTGCGCCTGCACGGCCAGCACCCGCGTGAGCGGCACCAGCAGGAACAGGCTCACGTCGTTGGTCACCAGCGCCGACAGCAGCGCGGCCGTGGCCGTGAGCGCCATCGCCAGCCCGCGCTGGCTGTGCGTGTGGGCCAGCAGGCGCCGCGCGGCGGCCTGCAGCATGCCGCTCTTCTCCACGCCCTGCGTGATGGCGAGCAGGCCCGCCAGCGCGCCCACGGTCTGCCAGTCGACCAGCCGCAGCCAGTCCATCGGCGCGCGCGGGCGCACGAAGGCGAACACGACCGCGACGGCCACGAGCACCCACAGCAGGCCGTTGCCACCGCCGTGTTCGGGCGGGGCGGTGTCGGTGCTTGCGGCGCTCACTCAGGCACTCAGGTCGCGCAGCTCGCGCTTGAGCACCTTGCCGATCGCGCTGCGCGGCAGCTCGTCGATGAAGCGCAGGCGCGCCAGCCGCTGGGTCTTGCCGACCTGGGCGTTGGCCCACTGCAGCAGCGCCTCTTCGGTGGTGGTGTCGCCCTCGCGGCGTACCACGAAGGCCGCGGGCGTCTCGCCCCACTGCTCGGACGGGATGCCGACCACCGCCACGTCGGCCACCGCCGCATGGCCGCGCAGCACGCCTTCGAGGTCGCTCGGGTAGATGTTGAAGCCGCCGCTGATGATCATGTCCTTCTTGCGGTCGAACAGCGTGAGGAAGCCGTCGGCGTCGAAGCGGCCCACGTCGCCGGTGCGGATGAAGCGCTTGCCGGTGGCGTCGAACCACTCGGCCTCGCGCGTCTTCGCGGGCTGGCGGTGGTAGCCGGTCATCATGCCGGCCGAATGGCCCACCACCTCGCCGGCCACCTCGGTGTCGCCGCGCGGCAGCTCGTTGCCTTCCTCGTCGATCAGTCGGATGTCGCTGCCCGGCGCGGGCTGGCCCACGGTGTGCAGCTTGGTCGGGTTCAGGTGCGCCTCCAGGATGCAGGTGCCGCCGCCCTCGGTCATGCCGTAGAACTCGACCAGCCCGCCCGGCCAGCGCTTGAGCACGTCGGCCTTGAGCGCCGCGTTGAAGGGCGCGCTGGTGCTGAACTTGTGGCG
Organism: Variovorax sp. GW821-FHT09D04; assembly: GCF_059416405.1. Lineage (NCBI taxonomy): Bacteria > Pseudomonadati > Pseudomonadota > Betaproteobacteria > Burkholderiales > Comamonadaceae > Variovorax > Variovorax sp. GW821-FHT09D04. Next base: position 108,550 of record NZ_JBWKPA010000002.1, on the reverse strand, counting down.
GAAGGTCGAGAGGTCGTGCGCGTCGAAGCGCGGGTGCGCCATCAGGCGCTGGTACTGCACCGGCACGAGCATGGTGTGCGTCACGCGGTGCTTTTCGGCCAGCTGCAGGTAGCCCAGCGCGTCGAACTTGGGCATCAGCACCACGCAGCCGCCGAAGGCGAGGGTGGGGAAGAACACCACCAGCGTGGTGTTGGAGTACAGCGGCGTCGACAGCAGCGTGACCGTCTCGGGCCCGTACTCGTACTTGGCGCCGCGCTGGATGTGCGACCAGCGCATGCCGTGGCCCTGCACGATGCCCTTGGGCTCGCCGGTGGTGCCCGACGAATAGATGATGTTGAAGGCCCAGTCGGGTTGCACCTCGACGGGCTCCGGCTTCGCGCCGGGCGCCGCGAGCCAGTCGTCGAGCGCGCGGCCGACGTTGGAGCCGTCGAGCGCGATGTGCGGCAGGCCGGTGGCCTGCGCGGCGCCGACCACCTCGGCGGCCGAGGCGTCGGTGAACAGCAGGCGCGCGTCGGCGTCGGTGATCATGCGCGCCAGGCTGGCGGGCGCCGAGCCGGGGGCCAGCGGGGCCACCGCCACGCCCGCGCGCAGCGCGCCGAGGAACACGGCGGCGTAGGGCACCGACGAGGCGGCGCAGACGGCGATGGCGTCGCCGGCGCGCAGGCCGTCGCGCTGCAGGGCGGCGGCGATGCGGTCCATGAGCGCGTCGAGCGCGCGGTAGTCCAGCGTCTGCTGGGCATCGGCCAGCGCGGGGCGCTCGGGGGTGTGCTGGGCGTGGAGGCGGACCAGGTCGGCAAGGGTGCCGAAGTCGCGCGCGGCGGCGTCCTGGAGGGCGGGGTGCAAGTTCAAGGTCGATCCTTCGTCTGGGGCCAGACGGCAGGATAGCGAAGAAGCCCGCCGCGGGGTGTGCCGCCCGCGACGAAACCCGATCAGCCGGCCGTGTCGTCGCCCTGCTGCGCCACCTCGAACAGCGCGCGGATCAGCGGCCGGTCCTTGCGCACCGCCAGGCAGCACAGCGAGTAGCTGATCGACAGCTCGTCGTCATCGATTTCCACCATCTTCAGGCCGGGCAGCGGAATGCACTCGATCTGCGTCACGAAGCCCACGCCCATGCCGTTGGCCACGGCGTGCAGGATGGCCTCGCGGCTGTTGATCTCCATCACGCAATTCATCTGCACGCCCTGCTGCGCGCAGGCGCGCTCCACGCGGTGGCGCGTCTTGGAGCCGGGTTCGCGCAGGATCACCGGCTCGCCTGCGATGTCGCGCGTGGCGATGGTGCGTTTCCTGGCCCACGGGTGCTTCGCGGGCACCACGGCCACGATGCGCTCCACGCGGTACGGCACCTGGTGCAGGCCTTCGATCTCGGGCGGCTCCACGAGGATGCCCACGTCGATGTCGAAGTCCTGCAGCCCGCCGAGCGTGGAGGCCTCGGAGCCGATCGACACCGTCAGGTCGAGCCCGGCGTGGCTGCGCTTGAAGCTGCGCGCCAGCTCCAGCGCGATGGGCGGCGACACCGCGCCCACGCGCACCAGCCCCGTGCGCAGCTTGTGGGCGCGCTGCAGGAACTGCATCGCCTCTTCCTCCTGCCCGAACAGGCCCTGTGTGATCGCATACAGCTGCTCGCCCGCGGCCGTGAGCCGCACGGCGCGCCCGCTGCGCAGGAACAGCTCGACGTTGAAGCGCTCTTCCAGCGCCTTGACCTGGTCGGTCACGGTGGGCTGGCCGATGTGCAGGTAGCGCGCGGCCGTGGTGAAGCCGCCGGTCTTGGCGACGGCGTGGAAGCAGCGGATCCACTTGTAGTACTGGTGAAACATGGGGCGATCGTGAGGGGCGTGCGCCGAGCCTCCCTCAGATGCGGCGCCGGCGCCTATGCAGGCTTTCCCGAAGGCATCCATCGGTTTTGGACGGGTTGCACGCGCGAAATGCGATTGGACGCCCCGGCACGCCGCTTCGACACTGCGGCCCAGACAGAAACCGGAGACAAAAAACATGCCCCACGCCTACCGCAACCCCGTGTCCATTCATTCCGGGCGAGGCAGCCTCGCACGGCTGCCCTCGCTCCTGGCGGGGCGCCGCGTCGCCCTCGTCACCTTCCCCGAGGCCCGCGGCCTGGGCCTGGTCGATCGCCTGCAGGCGCTGCTGGGCGACGCGCTCGTCACCGTGATCGACGACGTGCGCCCCAACCCCGACGTCGCCCACCTGCGCGACCTGTACAACACCTTCTGGCAGTCGGACGCGCCCTGCGACGCCATCGTGGCGGTCGGCGGCGGCAGCGCCATCGACACGGCCAAGGCGCTGATGGTGGGCACGGCCAACGGGCAGTTCGACGAACTCGTTGCGCTGCTGGCCACCGGCAAGCCCTTCGTGCCCGCCAGCGTCAAGCCGCTGATCGCCGTGCCGACCACCGCCGGCACCGGCAGCGAAGTAACGCCGTGGGCCACCATCTGGGACGCCGGCAACCAGAAGAAATACTCGCTGCACCTGGACGCCACCTGGCCCGAGGCCGCCATCGTCGACCCCGAGCTCATGCTCTCGGTGCCGGCGGGCACCACGGTGTCGACGGGGCTCGATGCGCTCTCGCACGCGCTCGAAGCCATCTGGAACGTCAACGCCAACCCGGTCTCCGACACCTTCGCCGTCTCGGCCGTGCGCGACATCTTCGACTGCCTGCCGGCGCTGCTCAAAGACCTGGGCAACCTCGAGCTGCGCGAGCGCATGGCGCTGGCCGCGCTGAAGGCCGGCATGGCGTTTTCCAACACCAAGACGGCGCTGGCGCATTCCATCTCCTACGAGATGACGCTGCGCCACGGCCTGGCCCACGGCATCGCCTGCTCGTTCACGCTGCCCCTCGTGCTGGAGAAAGCCTGGGCCCGCTCGCCCGACCGCGACCGGACGCTGCAGCTGCTGTTCGGCACCGACCTGGCGACCGCCACGCAGCGACTGCGGGCTTTCCTGCAGGGGCTTGGCGTGAAGACCGAGTTTGCCGACTATGGCGTGGCGGACAGCGAAGCGGCGGCCATGATCGCGCGCGCCATGGACGGGGCGCGCGGCAAGAACTTCATCGGCGCGGCGGCGTTGGCCTGACAGGCAGGGACTGCGCAGCGAGACAAGACAGAGACAGCCAGACACGACAGACAGCATGCCGGCCATCGAGCCGGCCCCACGGGCCCCACGCCCGTCAAGACAAGGAGACATACCATGCAAGCGGCCAATCCCATCCTGCAGGCGGGCACCTACGCACGCCCCCTCGACAACTCGTTCCGCAAGGCGCAGTGGCGGATGCTGCTGGCGGCCATGTTCTGCTACTTCTTCTTCTACACGGGGCGCCAGACCTTCGGCTTCGCCATCCCCGGCATCCAGAAGGAGTTCGGCCTCTCCAAGGAAATGCTGGGCTGGGCCTCGACCTCGCTGCTGTGGTGCTATGCCGTCGGGCAGGCCATCAACGGCAACCTGGGCGACAAGTTCGGCGGACGCCGCGTGATGACCGCCGGCGCCATCCTCTCGTGTGCTGCCAACTGGGTCGTGAGCTTCGCGGTCGGCTTCAAGAGCCTGGCGATCCCGTGGGGCATCAACGGCTACTTCCAGGCCCTGGGCTGGGCGCCGGGCAGCCGGCTGCTGTCGAACTGGTGGGGCGCTGGCGAACGCGGCAAGGTCTATGGCTTCTATGTGTTCGCCGCCGGCTGCGCCTCGGTGCTGTCGTTCGTGACCTCGATCATCGTCGTCAACGTACTGCACCTGGACTGGCGCTGGATCTTCCGGCTCCCCGTGCTGCTGATGCTGGTGGGCGGCATTGCCTTCTATCTGATCGCCCGTGAGCGGCCGGAAGACCTGGGCTTCAAGTCGCCCGATACCGGCGTGGCCAACAACAACCCGCAGGAAGCCGAGAAGGCCGGCGTGGCCGACGGCGAGCCGCAGGAAAGCTCCTGGTCGCGCTACAAGGCCGTGCTCAGCAACCCCAAGCTGATGATCGCCGCGCTGGCCATCGGCTTCCAGAATGCCGCACGCTACGGCCTCATCGTCTGGGTGCCCGTTCACTTCCTGGGCAAGGACTGGGCCAAGGCCGCCGACGGCATGATCGACCCGGCCTGGATCTCGGTGGCGCTGCCCGTGGGCATGGCCTTCGGTGCGCTCACCAACGGCTGGATCTCCGACAAGGTGTTCGGCTCCAAGCGCTACAAGGCCATCGTGCTGTACATGCTGCTGGGCGCCATCGCCTCGATGGGCATGTACCTGCTGCCCACCAGCATCCTCGGCCTGGGGCTGCTGTTCCTGGCGGGCTTCTTCGTCTACGGCCCGGCCTCGTCGTTCTGGGCCCTGTGCCCCGACCTCGTGGGCGCCAAGCGCGCCGGCACCGCCACCGGTGTCATGAACTTCTTCTCGTACCTGCTGGCCGGCCTGGGCGAACCGCTGATCGGCCGGATGCTGGACCACTCGGGCAGCACCTCGGTGGTGTTCCCCATCGTCGCGGCCAGCTGCCTCATCAGTGCCTTCATCGCGCTGTTCATCCGCCGCTGAAGCCCGCGCACCGACACACCCAACTTGCCAAGGAGCATCTCTTCATGAAATCCGACTCACTCGAAGTCAACGGCCGCAGCTACCGCTGGATGGTCCGCCCGGTGGTCGTCGTCTGCGTCGACGGCTGCGAGCCCGCGTACCTCGACGCGGCCATTGACGCCGGCGTGGCCCCGTACCTCGAGGCCATGCGCAAGGACGGCGCCGACCTGCTGGCCGATTGCGTCGTGCCCTCGTTCACCAACCCCAACAACCTGTCGATCGTGACCGGCGCGCCGCCCGCGGTGCACGGCATCTGCGGCAACTACTTCTTCGACCGCGAGCTGGGTCAGGAAGTGATGATGAACGACCCCAAGTACCTGCGCGCCGGCACCGTGCTCGCGGCCTTTGCCGACGCGGGCGCCAAGCTCGCGGTGGTCACGGCGAAAGACAAGCTGCGCAAGCTGCTGGGCCACAAGATGAAGGGCATCTGCTTCTCGTCCGAGAAGTCGGACCAGGTGACGATGGAAGAGAACGGCATCGACAACGTGCTCGACATGGTCGGCATGCCGGTGCCCTCGGTCTACAGCGCGGAGCTGTCGGAGTTCGTGTTCGCCGCCGGCGTGAAGCTGATGGAGTCGCGCCGCCCCGACCTGATGTACCTGTCAACCACCGACTACGTGCAGCACAAGGCCGCACCGGGCAGTCCCGCCGCCAACGCGTTCTATCAAATGATGGACGGCTACCTTGCGCAGCTCGACGCATTGGGCGCCACCATCGTGCTCACGGCCGACCACGGCATGAACGACAAGCATGGTGCCGACGGTTCGCCCAACGTCATCTACCTGCAGGACGTGCTCGACGGCTGGTACGGCCCGGACCGCGCGCGCGTGATCCTGCCGATCACCGATCCGTACGTGGTGCACCACGGCGCGCTCGGCTCGTTTGCCACCGTGTATGTGCCCAGCGAGGACGAGGTGCCCGGCTGGATCGACCGCATCCAGCGCATCCCCGGCATGCAGCTCGTGCTCTCGCGCAAGGAGGCCGCGCAGCGTTTCGAGCTGCCGCCGGACCGCATCGGCGACATCGTGGTGGTGAGCGAGCAAAGCACCGTCATCGGAACCTCGGCCACGCGCCACGACCTCACGGCGCTCGAAGTGCCGCTGCGCTCGCACGGCGGCGTGTCGGAGCAGAAGGTGCCCTTGATCTGCAACCGCCCCGTCGCAGGCGTGGCGAGCACGCGCCGGCTGCGCAACTTCGACGCACTCGACCTCGCACTGAACCACGCCCAAGGCCCGCTGGTGGCCGCCGCCTGAACTTATTTGACGGAGCATTCCATGAGCAAGTCCGACCATGCCGCCCTGAAGACCGGCACCGTGTACCGCGAGGCCCTGCGCATCGCCGGCGAGAAAGTCCACCGCGACCGCACCATCGAGGTCACCTACCCGTACACCGGCGAGGTGATCGCCACCGTGCCCAAGGCCACGCTGGACGACGTGCGCAACGCCCTGCGCATCGCCCGCGACTACAAGCCCACGCTCACGCGCTACGAGCGCTACAAGATCCTCATGCGCGCCGGCGAGATCATCGCCTCGCGCCTGGACGAGATGTCGCGCACCATCACGCTCGAATCGGGCCTGTCGCGCAAGGACTCGCTGTACGAAGTGGGCCGCGCCTCCGACGTGCTGCTGTTCGCCGCCAACCAGGCGCTGGTGGACGACGGCCAGGTGTTCTCCTGCGACCTCACGCACCACGGCAAGAGCCGCAAGGTCTACACGATGCGCGAGCCGCTGCTGGGCGCCATCACCGCCATCACGCCGTTCAACCATCCGCTGAACCAGGTGATCCACAAGGTGGCGCCGGCCATCGCGACCAACAACCGCATCGTGCTCAAGCCCAGCGAGAAGACGCCGCTCACGGCCTTCCTGCTGGCCGACATCCTGTACGAGGCGGGCCTGCCGCCGCAGATGCTGTCGGTGCTCACGGGCGACCCGAAAGAGATCGCCGACGAGCTGCTGACCAATGCCGACGTCGACCTCGTCACCTTCACCGGCGGCGTGCCCATCGGCAAGTACATCGCGGGCAAGGCCACCTACAAGCGCCAGATCCTGGAGCTGGGTGGCAATGACCCGATCATCGTGATGGAAGACGCGGACATCGAGGAGGCTGCCACGCTGGCTGCCAACGGGTCGTACAAGAACTCGGGCCAGCGCTGCACAGCGGTGAAGCGCATGCTGGTGCACGAAGCCGTGGCTGATCGTTTTGTCGAACTGCTGGTCGAGAAGACCCGCGCGCTGAAGTACGGCGACCCGATGGACCCCGACACCGACATGGGCACCGTGATCGACGAGGCAGCTGCGAAGCAGTTCGAGGCCGTGGTCAACGAAGCCATCGCCGCCGGCGCCAAGCTCCTGTACGGCAACGAACGCCGCGGTGCGCTGTACTCGCCCACCGTGCTCGACCACGTCGACCCCGAGATGACCGTCGCCAAGCACGAGACCTTCGGCCCCGTGTCGCCGGTGATCCGCTTCAGGAACATCGACGAGGCGATCCGCATCTCCAACGGCACGGCCTACGGTTTGTCGTCGTCGATCTGCACCAACCGGCTGGACTACATCACGCGCTTCATCCGCGAGCTGAACGTGGGCAGCGTCAACGTGCGCGAGGTGCCGGGCTACCGCCTGGAGCTCACGCCCTTCGGCGGCATCAAGGACTCGGGCCTGGGCTACAAGGAAGGCGTGCTCGAGGCCATGAAGAGCTTCACCAACACCAAGACCTATTCGCTGCCATGGTGAGCGGCGCGGCGCACGAGGCGCATGGCGCGTCGCGCGCCGTGCGTGAGACCCCGCCGCCGATGGCGTTGGCCGTCGCGCTACAGCCGCGCGCCCGCGCCTTCGTCCAAGGTGGTCGACACGGAAGGCGAGACCACAGGCGATGCAGATCGCAACGCCGCGCGCTGGATCGCCTGACCCGCGAGCACACGCGCATGCGCATCGGCCGCGAGGATGTCGTCGAGGTTCTCGTGCGCAGATGCGGGCGCGTGTTGCAGGCAGTCTTCCACCACGTGCGCAATGTCGGTGTAGCGCAGGCGCCCGTTCAGGAACGCATCGACCGCCACTTCGTTCGCCGCATTGAGCGTGACGCTGGCCGCGCACCCCTCGCGCTGCACCTCCAGCGCCAGGCGCAAGCAGGGAAAGCGCTTCAGCTCGGGCGCGGCGAAGCTCAGGTGGGCGAGCTGCAGGAAGTCCAGCGGCGCCACGCCCGAGTCGATGCGCTCGGGCCAGGCCAGCGCGTGCGCGATCGGCGTGCGCATGTCGGGGCGGCCCAGCTGCGCCAGCACCGACTGGTCGGCATAGGCCACCATCGAATGGATCACGCTCTGCGGGTGGATCACCACCTCGATGCGCTCGGGCGGCATCGCGAACAGCCAGCGCGCCTCGATGGTCTCGAGGCCCTTGTTCATCATCGTCGCGGAGTCGACCGAGATCTTGCGGCCCATGCGCCAGGTGGGATGCGCGCAGGCCTCGTCGGGCGTCACCCGGTCCAGCGCCTCCAGCGGGCGGTGCAGGAACGGCCCGCCCGAGGCGGTGAGCACCAGCCGCTGCACGCCCGCGCCGCCGGCGGGCGCGCCCGCCAGGCACTGGAAGATCGCGTTGTGCTCGCTGTCCAGCGGCAGCAGCGTGGCGCCGTGCGCGGCCACCGCGCGCATGAACAGCGCGCCGGACATCACGAGCGCCTCCTTGTTCGCCAGCAGGATCTTCTTGCCCGCGCGCGCCGCCGCCAGCGACGACAGCAGCCCCGCCGCGCCGACGATGGCCGCGACCACCGTGTCGCAGCCCGCCGACTGCGCCACCTCGCACAGCGCCTGCGGGCCGTGCATGACCTCGGTGCGCAGGCCGGCCGCGCGCAGCCGCGCCTGCAGCTGCATGGCGTCTTTCACCTCGCCGACCACCGTGACCTCGGGGCGGAAGGCGACGCAGTGCGTGAACAGCTTGTCGAGGTTGCGGTGCGCCGTCAGCGCATGCACCGTGAAGCGGTCGGGGTGGCGCGCCACGAGGTCGAGCGTGCTGTCGCCGATCGACCCGGTGGCGCCGAGCAGGGTGAGGCGTTGCGTGGCCATGGCGATGCCTTCAGACGGCCGCGATCGGCACGACGCGCTCGCGCGACGACGGCTTCATCCACGCACCCAGCCGCTCGCTCGCCTCGGCATCGGCGCCGTAGCGCGCGGCCACGTAGGTCTCGACCAGCCGCGTGAAGTCGTCGGCGATGTGCTCGCCCTTGAGCGTCAGCGCGCGTTCGCTGTCGATGTAGACGGGGGCCACGGGCTGCTCACCCGAGCCCGGCAGCGAGATGCCCAGGTGCGCGAGGCGGCTCTCGCCGGGGCCGTTGACCACGCAGCCCATCACGGCCACGTGCATGTCTTCCACGCCCGGAAAGCGCACGCGCCAGGCCGGCGCCTGCGCGTGCAGCCAGCCTTCGATCTGGCTGGCCAGCGACTGGAAGAAGGTGCTCGTGGTGCGCCCGCAGCCGGGGCAGGCCGTCACGCTGGGCGTGAAGGCGCGCAGCCCCATCGATTGCAAAATTTGCTGCGCCACCAGCACCTCGCGCGTGCGGTCGCCGTTCGGCTCGGGCGTGAGCGACACGCGGATGGTGTCGCCGATGCCCTGCTGCAGCAGCACGCCCATCGCCGTGGCCGAGGCCACGATGCCCTTGGAGCCCATGCCCGCTTCGGTCAGGCCCAGGTGCAGCGGGTAGTCGCAGCGCGCTGCGAGCTCGCAGTACACGGCGATCAGGTCCTGCCCCTGGCTCACCTTGGCCGACAGCACGATGCGATCGGGCGGCAGGCCCACGTCTTCGGCGCGCGCGGCGTTCTCCAGCGCCGAGACGATGAGCGCCTGGCGCATCACCTCGTCGGCCGGCTGCGGCTGCGGCTGCGCGGCTTGCGCGTTGACGTCCATCAGGCGCGCCAGCAGCGCGGGGTCGAGGCTGCCCCAGTTCACGCCGATGCGCACCGGCTTGCCGTGGCGGCAGGCGATCTCGATGAGCTGGCAGAACTGCGCGTCGCGCTTGTCGCCCCGGCCCACGTTGCCGGGGTTGATGCGGTACTTGGCCAGCGCCTGCGCGCAGTCGGGGTACTGCGCGAGCAGGCGGTGGCCGTTGAAGTGGAAGTCGCCCACCAGCGGCACGTGCACCTGCTGGCGCGCGAGCGCGTCGCGGATCGGTGCGACCTGCGCGGCGGCCTCTTCGTTGTTGACCGTGAGGCGGACCAGCTCGGCCCCCGCGCGGGCGAGCGCCGCCACCTGCGCCACGGTGGCGGCCGCGTCGGCGGTGTCGGTGTTGGTCATGGCCTGCACGGCCACGGGGGCGTCGCCGCCGATGCGCACCGCACCGACGCGCACCTGCCGCGAGAGGCGGCGTGCGACGGGCGGTTTCATGGCGCGGCCTTGCCGACGCGCGTTGATGATCCGGGCATGGTCGAGGCTCCTTGGTCCATCGTGGCGGCACCCTGGCGCTACGGGCGGTCGAGCACGACGTGGCGCGAGCGCGTCCAGTCCCAGCCGTTGCCGCGGCTGTCCACGTAGCGGTCGTTCTCCAGGATCCAGCGCAGGTTGCCGGCGCACATCAGGCCGAAGCTGTCCAGGTACAGGCCGAAGCGATCGGCGTCGGGGCGATGGGCGTAGCGGCGGCGCAGCAGCTCGCAGGCGTCGACGCGCGTGCGGTCGGCCTCGCGGATGCGCTGGCAGAGGATGTCCGCGGCCTCCTGCGGGCTGTGGCCGTGCGCCATGCGCAGGCTTTCCATCGCGTTGAGGGTCACGCCCACGGCATGCTCCTTGTGATGGGAGAGCAGGTCGTTGACCAGCGCGACGTGCTCGTTGGTGGCCAGGATGGCGCGCTGCAGGTCGGCGTCCTGCGCCAGCAGCTCGGTCAGGTCCAGGTCGTAGATGAACTCGGAGACCGGGAAGTAGGGCAGCAGCCCCGTGTTGGGATGGCGCAGCGCAAGAAACTCGTCGTACGGCAGCACCTTGCCTTCGGCCACCAGCCCGGCCTCCACTTCCACGCTGTCGAACCAGGCCTTCCACTCCAGGCAATAGCGGCGGTAGACCTGCGGCGACATGGACTGCCTGAGCCGGCCGAAGATGTCCGCGGCCGCGCGTGCCAGCGGGTGGCCTTCCAGCAGCGCGACGTCGCCGTCGCCGCACACCGCGTGCCGGCCCAGCGGCATGTCGTCGATGGCCAGGATGAGGCCCGTCACGCACGAGGTCAGGAAGATGCGGTCGGCCGAGCCGATCGGAAACAGCAGGCAATCCCACATCGGAAGGTGCAGGCGCAGGAATTTCAGCCGCGTCGCTTCGTCCGGAAACGGCAGGAACTCGCGGCCCCAGGCGGCATTGCGCTCGTCGATCACCGGGTAGTCGGTGTGGATCTTCGGGGGCACGCTGCAGAACATCTCCGGGATATGGAAGCTCACTTCGGGAAAGACGATGCGGTCGGGGTAGTTCATGGTGGGGTTCCGGTGGTCTTGGGGTGGGCCGTGGGTCAGGAAACGGGCGCGAGGGGCTCTGCCGATGCACCGGCGGCGCCCGCACCCGAGGCCGCCGACGAGACCGGCGGCACCGGGCGGATGGGAAAGACGCGCTTGTCGGTGGACGACGGCGGATAGAACCGGGCAGACCAGCGCCGGAACTCCGCAATCCCGCGATCGCCCCGGAGCAACTTGGGACGGCCGAGGAAGGCGCGGGCGTTCCAGATCGGAAAGTCGATCTGGGCAAAGCTGGCCAGCCAGCGCTTGGCCACCGGACCCAGCAGCGCATAGGCGGCCCGTCGCAGCGGCCGGGGGAGGCGTTCGAAGAGCGCGAGCTCAAAGGTGTCGATCCAGCTCATGGTCCATTCCATGGGCGCGGTGGGCGTGGAGTACAGCATCGTGATCACGCGAAAACCGATGCGGGACATCTCGCTTTCCGCCTGCACATGGCCCATGCCGAACTGCCGCATGCGCATGCGCATCGGCTGCCCGTGCCAGCGCGCGGTCAGCAGCGTTTCCATCCAGCAGTCGCCCACCTCGTAGGTCGCGGCGGTGTCCGTCAGTCCGTGGAGCCAGCCGAAATGCACCTGGTCGACGCTGTTCTCGCCAGTGTCCTGGGGATAGCCGCGCATCTCGTGGCTGCTGTGCTGCGGCGGCGATGCGAACGCGCTCAGGTCGCGCTCGGGCACCTCCCAGTTCGGCGGCCGGTTCTCGTGGTCCGCCCACACCATCACCGCGCCGTTGACTTCCTTCGTGTAGCGCAGCGTGAGCGATGCATCGGGAGGCGTGGTGCCCTGCCCGGTGCGCACGCAGCCGCCCTCGGGGCTGAACGCCAGTCCATGGAACGGGCAGACCAGTTCCTCGCCCTGCACCTTGCCTCCCACGCCGAGGTGGGCCCCCAGGTGCGGACAGTAGGGGTCGATGGCGCAGGCGCGCCCCGCGGCCGTCCGGTACAGCACCAGGTCCTGGCCCATGAAGGGCACGGTGCGCACGGTGCCCGGTGGGAGGTCCCGGCTGAAGCAGACCGAGAACCAGCCGTCGGGGTAGGGCAGCGGTGCGCGTGTTTCACCCACGGTGCTGCGCCTGTTCGATGGCATGCCGCCGGATGCGGGCGGGGCGACGTCGCTGGCCGTGGCCTGGGGGAGGGCTGCAGTTCTCGTCATCATCTTCTCCGTTGACGGTGGGCGTGCGCGGGCGCGGCGATGCGCGCACCCGGCGTCATGGCGTGGCCACCTCGGCGGCGGCCTCCGCGGCGAGTTCGGCCGGCAGCCGGAACACCACGTGCTCCTCGCGCCCGGGCAGCGTCAGCAGTTCCACCTCGGCCAGCCGGCGCAGCGCGGCGACCACGTCCTGCACCATGGTCTCGGGCGCCGAGGCGCCGGCGGTGACGCCCACCGCGCCGGCGTCGCGCACCCAGTCGGGCTTGAGCTCGCTGCCCTGCGCGATGAGGTAGCTGCGCACGCCGGCCTGCGCCGCGATCTCGCGCAGGCGCTGCGAGTTGGAACTGTTCTGCGCGCCGACCACCAGCACCACGTCGACCTGCTGGCTCAGTTCGCGCACGGCCGTCTGCCGGTTCTGCGTGGCGTAGCAGATGTCGCGCGTGTCGGGCCCGACGATCTGCGGAAAGCGCCGCTGCAGCGCGTCGATGATGCCGCGCGTGTCGTCCACCGACAGCGTGGTCTGCGTGATGTAGGCCAGCGGCGTGTCGGCATCGAGCACCAGCGCGTCCACGTCGGCCTCGGTCTGCACCAGCGTGACCGGCGCGGGAATCTGCCCCAGCGTGCCGGTCACCTCGGGGTGCCCGGCGTGGCCGATGAGGATCAGCGCATAGCCCTTGGCGGCATAGCGGCGCCCCTGCTCGTGCACCTTGGTGACCAGCGGGCAGGTGGCATCGATCGCGCGCAGGCCGCGCGCGCGGGCTTCTGTTTCCACCGCGCGGCTCACGCCGTGCGCGCTGAAGATCGCGACCGCGTCGGTGGGCACCTCGGCGAGTTCTTCGACGAACACCGCGCCCTGCGCCTTCAGGCCGTCGACGACGTGCTTGTTGTGGACGATCTCGTGGCGCACGTACACCGGTGTGCCGTGGCGCCGCAGCGCGTGCTCCACCGTGTCGATGGCCCGCACGACGCCGGCGCAGAAGCCTCGGGGCTGGGCAAGGATGACGCGCATGGTGGGAGCTCCTGGTGGGGGTGGTTCATCGTTCCGCCGACGCTCTCAGGACCGGCTCGGTGTCCGCGTCGCCGGGCGGGGTGGCGGGATAGAACTGCGCGGACCAGCGGCGGAAGGCGGCGATGGAGCGGTCGCCCGCCATGAGGGCGGGGCGCTTGAGGAAGGCGCGGGTGCGCCAGAACGGCATGTCCTCGCTGGAGAACGAGATCAGCCAGCGATGCGCCATGGGGTTGAGCACGCGGTAGGCGAGCTTTCTGGCGGGCGAGGGCCAACCGTCGAACCGCGCGACGCTGGGGATGTCGATCCAGCGGAAGGTCCAGCGCAGCGGTGCGATGGGCGTGGCATAGACCAGCGTCGTGACCCGCAGGCCGAACTCCGGCATCTCGTTTTCCGCCCGGGTGTGCCCGAGGCCGAAGTTGGTCAGGCGCATGTTCAGCCGCTTGCCCTTCCAGCGCGCGCTGATCGAGACGGTGAGCGTGTGCTGCTCCATCTCGTGCGTCATCGCGGCCTCGGTGAGGCCGTGAAGCGATCCGAAATGGATCATGTCCACGCTGTTCTCTCCCACGGCGTCGCCGTAGCCGTCGAGTTCCCGCTGTCCGTACTGCGGGTAGATGCGATCGTCGAGGTCGAGGCTCGGAAAGTCCCATTCGGGCGGGATGTCCTCGCTGTGGCGCCACACCATGACCACGCCGTTCGCTTCCTTGGCGTAGCGGCTCGTCAGCGCTGTGCGCGGCGGGGTCTGGCCCGGGCAGGCGCGCACGCACGCGCCATCGGGACCGAACACCAGGCCGTGGAACGCGCAGGTCAGGTGCTCGCCGTCGATCGTGCCGCCGTGCCCGAGGTGGGCGCCCAGGTGCGGGCAGTACGGCTCGATGACGCGAAGCAGGCCCGACGCCGTGCGGTAGACGACCAGGTCCTGTCCCATGAACGGGACGGTGATCAATGCGCCCGGCCTGACTTCGTGGCTGAAGCACACGGCGAACCATCCGTTGGTGTAGGGCAGCGGCATGCGCGTGTCGCCCGAGGCGCTGCGCGTGTGCAGCAGCGGCTTGCGGGCACTCACGAGGCGCGGGGCGTGCTCGCCGGCGTGGGGGCCGGTCATGAGGCGGGTCGAGGGTTCAGTCATGGCCGAGGCTCCTTGTTCGAAGGCGGGGGGACGCACCTGTGCGCGGGCGGCTCAGTGCGCGCGCTGGATGACCAGGTCGGCCAGCTGGCCGAGACGCCGGGCCCCGGGCCCGAGCGGTGCAAGCGCGGCGTGGGCGCGTTCGCGCAGTTCGCCGGCCAGCGCGCGCGAGGCCGCCAGGCCGAGCATCGACACGCAGGTCGGCTTGTCGTCGTCGGCGTCCTTGCCGGCGGTCTTGCCCAGCGTGGCCGTGTCGGCGGTCGCGTCGAGGATGTCGTCGACCACCTGAAAGGCCAGGCCGATGGCGTTGCTGTAGTCGTCGAGCGCGCGGTACAGCGCGGCGTTGACCGGCGTGTCGGCCAGGCCGCACAGCGCGCCCATGCGCACGGCCGCACGGATCAGCGCGCCGGTCTTCATGCGGTGCATCTGTTCGAGCGCCGGCTGGCTCAGCGACCGGCCCGCGCTTTGCAGGTCGATGGCCTGGCCGCCCACAAGGTGGCGAGAGCCGGCGGCCTGCGCCAGCTCGCGCATCAGCGCGATGCGACGCTCGGCCGGCAGCGGCAGTTCGCTCAGCGTGAAGAAGGCCTGCGCCTGCAGCGCGTCGCCCACGAGGATCGCGGTGGCTTCGTCGTAGGCCACATGCACGGTGGGCTTGCCGCGGCGCAGGTCGTCGTCGTCCATCGCGGGCAGGTCGTCGTGCACGAGCGAGTAGACGTGGACCATCTCGATGGCGGCGCCCGTGGCGTCGAGCGCATCGGGCGGCGCTTCGGCGAGGGCGCCCGCCGCCTGGCACAACAAGGGGCGGATGCGCTTGCCGCCGCCGAGCGCGGCATAGCGCAATGCCTCGTGCAGGCGCGTGGGCCGGGTGTCGGGCGGCGGCAGGTGCAGGCCGAGGGCCGTTTCGATGCGGCGGGTGGTGCCCTGCATCCACGCGTCGAAGGCACCGGCGGGTTCGATGCCGGTGCGCGGGACCGCGCGTGCCTCGTCCTGCCACGGAGCTTCTTGGTTCACTCAGGTCTTCCCGGGGTGGGGTCGGGTCGGTGCGCGGGACTCAGGTCCGCCGCGCAATGAAGCTGAACGACGAGGCTTTGTCCTTGAGCAGCGCGTCCGAGAAGCTCACGGCGATGTCGCGCAGCTCGGTGAACGTGGCGGTCTTGCTGGTCGGGTGGTGCGCGTCCAGGTTGTCCTTGACCAGCCCGTACCAGCGGATCACCTCCGCGTTCGACGGCAGCACGCGCTGGTCGAGCACCGCGAAGCCGTGGCGCTCGAGCACCTGCTTCACGCCGTCGGGTGTCTTGCGGTAGCCCGACGCGGCGCGGTCGACCTTGTCGGGGATGTGCGACTTGTAGGTCGCCAGGTCCACCTTGTAGAGGCTTTCCGAAATGATGACCGTGCCGCCCGTGCGCATGCGTGCCGACAGCGAGGCCATGGCCTGCTCCAGCACCTCGGGCGTGAAGTGGATCAGGCTGCCGCGCAGGATGGCCAGGTCGTAGGGCACCTGCGAATCGGGCAGCTCGCCGATGTCCTTGGCGTTGCACTGGTACAGCCGCACGCGGTCGGCCAGGCCCTCGTGCGCGATGAGTTCGCGCGCGCATTCCAGCTGCGGGCGGCTCACGTTCACGCCGTCGATGCGCGCGCACTGCGGGTAGCGCTGCGCGATGAACTTCAGCACCGGGCCCCAGCCGCAGCCGATGTCGATCGCGCGGCGCACGGTGGCTGGAGACAGGTCGGCGCCGGCCTGCTCGGCGAGCTCGAACTGGTGCTCCATGTGGCGCCGGCCGGAGGCGTCGAGCGGGAGGTCGTGCGGGTCCATCTTGTCGTCGAACACGCCGTACTGGTACCAGAGCTCGTTGCCGATCGCCTTGCGCCACTGGTCGGGCGTGTCGGCATAGACCTGCTCGATCTTGTCCTGGTAGTGGTCGAGGCTGCGGCTGTGGATGACGTCGATGCCGACGGCTTGCGCGGATGCTTGCATGGTGTGGGCGCTCCTGGTGGGGGAAATTCAGAGGCGTCGCGCGATGACGCTGTAGGTCGAGAACTTGTCCTTGATCAGCGCGACCGAGAGGCTGACCGCCATCACGCGCAGCTCTTCCAGCGGCGGCGGGATGGTGTCCGGCGTGAAGTTCTTCTCGATGTTTTCCTTCACGTCGGTGAACCAGCGCGCCACGTCGATGTTGCGCGGGAGCACGCGCATGTCTTCGACCACGAAGCCGCTCTCTTCGAGCACGCGGCGGAAGTAGGCCGGCGTCTTGCGGTGCTTGCAGGCGAGGCGGTCGACCTCGTCCTCGATGTCCGAGCGGTAGTTGTCCAGCGGGATGTTGTAGAGGTTGTCGGAGATGACGACCTTGGCGCCCGGGCGCATGCGTGCGGCCACCTGCTTCATCGAGCGTTCGTACAGGTCGTTCGGAAAGTGCGAGATGACGCCGCGGATCGTCACCAGGTCGTAGGGCGTGTCGGGGTTGGGCAGCAGGGCGACGTCCTGCGCGTCGCACAGGTACAGGTTCACGCGGTCGCTCAGGTGCTGCTGGGCGTGGTACCGGGCGCAGTGCGCGAGCTGCGTCTCGCTGATGTTGATGCCGTCGAGCTGGCGGCATTGCGGAAAGTGCTCCGCGAGGTAGCGCAGGCCGAAGCCCCAGCCGCAGCCCACGTCGAGGATGCGCCGGATGGGGAAGGGCGGAGGCTGGTCCAGGCCCGCGATCTCCATCTGCTGGTCGAAGTAGCGCAGGCCCGATTCGTTGAGCGAGATCGGCGGCACCGAGCGTGGGTCGTCGTAGACGCCGAACTGGAACATCAGGTCCTCGCCGATGGCCTTGCGCCAGTCCTCGGGGTCGTCCTGGTAGGTGTACTCGACCTTGGCGTGGTACGGGTTGGCCTCGGCACCCCGGATCACTTGAAGCGAGGGCGGGGCGGGCGCGTCGATGCGGCGTGCGGTGGCTGTGCTCATCGGGTTCTCCTGTGGCTGGCGGTCACGGTGGGTTTCAGGAAACGAGGCTCATGCGAGCCGTGCGGAACGCGGGGGCGTTGGCATCGAAGAACGCCTGGATTGACTGCACCAGCCCGTCGGCATCCAGGCCATGGGCCGCAAGCAATCGGGCGCAGTCGCCGTGTTCGACGAACTGGTCGGGCAGGCCGAGTTGCAGCGACGGAATCAGCACGCCTTGCGCGGCCAGCGATTCGAGGCAGGCCGCGCCGGCGCCGCCCATCACGCAGCCTTCTTCGACGGTCACGAGCACGTCGTGCGTCTCGGCGAGCGAGAGCACCAGGTCGGCGTCGAGCGGCTTGACGAAGCGCATGTTGGCGACCGTGGCGTCGAGCCGTTCGGCGGCGGCCAGGCTGGGCGCGACCATGGTGCCGAAGGCCAGGATGGCGATGCGCGCGCCCATCGGCTGCGTCGATTCGCGCCGCACCTGGCCGCGGCCGATGCGCAGCGGTTGCAGCGCACGCACGGGCAGCGTGCCGGGCCCGCCGCCGCGCGGGTAGCGCACGGCGGCCGGGCCGTCGTGGCGCAGGGCGGTGTGCAGCATCTGGCGGCACTCGTCCTCGTCGGACGCGGCCATCACGACCATGTTCGGAATGCAGCGCAGGTAGGCGACGTCGAAGGCGCCCATGTGCGTCGCGCCGTCGGCGCCGACGATGCCGGCGCGGTCGACCGCGAACACGACCGGCAGATTCTGCAAGGCCACATCGTGGATCAGCTGGTCGTAGGCGCGCTGCAGGAAGGTCGAGTAGATGGCGACCACCGGCCGCATCCCCGCCGCCGCGAGGCCCGCGGCGAAGGTCACGGCGTGCTGCTCGGCGATGCCGACGTCGAAGTAGCGCTCGGGAAAGCGCCGCTCGAAGTCCATCAGCGCCGAGCCCTCGCGCATGGCCGGCGTGATGGCGACCACGCGCGCATCGGCCTCGGCCTCGTCGCAGAGCCAGTCGCTGAAGACCTGGGCGTAGGTCGGCTTGGCGGGGGCGGCTGCCGGGGCGGTCTTGATGCCGGCGGCGGGGTCGAACTTGCCGGGGCCGTGGTACAGGACCGGGTCCTGCTCGGCCGGGCGGTAGCCGTGGCCCTTCTGCGTGACGATGTGCAGCAGCTGCGGACCCGGCTGCGCCTGCAACTTCTGCAGGGCCGGGATCAGCGCGCCCAGGTCGTGGCCGTCGATGGGGCCGGTGTAGTGGAAGCCGAACTGCTCGAACAGGGTGGCGGGCGACAGGCCGAGCTCCGAGGGCTCGCAGGGGGCCAGCGCCGGGCGCATGGCGCGCAATCTTTGCCGGCTGGCTTCATTGGCGCTGGCATAGGCGCGTTCTGAAATCAATCCGCCCAGATAAAGGCGTAGCATGCCGACGGGTGGTGAAATCGACATGTCGTTGTCGTTCAATATCACCAATAAGCGGCCGCAGGCCTGCGTATTGTTCATGGCCTCGAAAGCCATGCCGGCGCTCAAGGCCCCGTCGCCGATCACCGCAATGGCGTGGTCGGTCGAATTGGAAATGCGGGCGGCCTGTGCAAATCCCAGGGCGGCGGAAATGGAGGTGCTGGAATGCGCGGTGCCGAAATGATCGTGCTCGGATTCGGCGCGCCTCGGAAATCCGGAAATACCACCGAATTGGCGCAAGGTGGGCATGGCCTGGCGCCGGCCGGTCAGGATCTTGTGGGCATAGCTCTGGTGGCCGACATCCCAGACGATGCGGTCGCGCGGGGTGTCGAACACATAGTGCAGGGCGACCGTCAGCTCGACCGTGCCCAGGTTGGAGGCGAAGTGGCCGCCCGTGCGGGACACGCTGTCGACGATGAAGGATCGCAATTCATCCGCAAGGCCCGGCAATTGCGCAATGCCGAGCTGGCGCAGCGAATGGGGCGAATCGATGGCTTCGAGCAGGGCATGCATTCCGGTTTCTCCGTGAGATGGAAACGCGCGGGCCGTGGCGACTGAATTCTTTATGCGATGCGGTACTGGCTAATTTCGGACGAAACAATGCCTTGGAAATTGACGGTTCAATTTCCTTGTCAAAGCCTCCGAGGGAGCCTGAAAGCGCGTCGGCTCCGGGTTTTTAATTCCGGGTCGGGCGAAATCAGGAGGTCAGCGTAGGGGATGGATTTGACGCACGCAAGCGAATGCGGTTGCAAATTTTTTGATACCCCGGGTTATTTACCCCCGAGGTTTTAATCAGTTTTTTGGATGGCGCGGCGCGCGCGCACGACCGCCGCGGCCGTTCGAAAACGGCCGTGGTGCGAGGTCAGGGGGGAGAGGAGGGAGGGGGCGCCGACGCCCGCGCATGGCGGGCGATCGGGCGGTGCCGTCAGACGCCGGCGGCGTGCGCCTGCTGGTCGGCGTGGTAGCTGGAGCGCACCATCGCGCCCACGGCGGCGTGGCTGAAGCCCATCTTGTAGGCCTCTTCCTCGAACATCTTGAAGGTGTCGGGGTGCACGTAGCGGCGCACCGGCAGGTGCGAGCCCGACGGCGACAGGTACTGGCCGATGGTCAGCATGTCGATGTCGTGGGCGCGCATGTCGCGCATCACCTGCAGGATCTCTTCGTCGGTTTCGCCCAGGCCCACCATGATGCCGCTCTTGGTCGGCACGTTGGGGTGCAGCGCCTTGAACTTCTTCAGCAGGTTCAGGCTGAACTGGTAGTCGCTGCCCGGGCGCGCTTCCTTGTACAGGCGCGGCGCGGTTTCCAGGTTGTGGTTCATCACGTCGGGCGGCGCGGCCTTGAGGATTTCCAGCGCGCGGTCGTCGCGCCCGCGGAAGTCGGGCACCAGGATTTCGATCTGCGTCATCGGCGAGAGCTCGCGGATGTTGCTGATGCAGTCGACGAAGTGCTGGCTGCCGCCGTCGCGCAGGTCGTCGCGGTCGACGCTGGTGATCACCACGTACTTCAGGCGCAGCTTGGCGATGGTCTTGGCCAGGTTGAGCGGCTCGTCCTTGTCCAGCGGATCGGGGCGGCCGTGGCCCACGTCGCAGAACGGGCAGCGGCGCGTGCACTTGTCGCCCATGATCATGAAGGTGGCCGTGCCGTTGCCGAAGCATTCGCCGATGTTCGGGCACGAGGCCTCTTCGCAGACGGTGTGCAGGTTGCTCTCGCGCAGGATCTGCTTGATCTCGTAGAAGCGCGTGGTGGGGCTGCCGGCCTTGACCCGGATCCACTCGGGTTTCTTGAGCACTTCGCCGGTCTGCACCACCTTGACGGGGATGCGCGAGAGCTTGGCCGCGGCCTTCTGCTTGGCCAGCGGGTTGTAGGTTTCGGCGCTCTGGGCGTCGCGGACGACTTCGGTGGTGCTCATTGGTGTGTCAAGGAGCCAGGAAAGCGCCGAGCTTTTGGCTCAGCACTTTGGCGGCTTCTTCCCATGTGGTTTGGACGCCGATTGTAGAAAGGTCGACCGTTTGCAGCCCCGCGTAGCCGCAAGGGTTGATGCGCGAGAAGGGTTCGAGGTCCATCGCGACATTGAGCGACACACCGTGGTAAGTGGCGTGGCGGCTCACCTTGATGCCCAGCGCGGCGATCTTGCCCAGGCCCCGGAACGGGTCGGCGCCGGGCATCGGGCCGGTGAGGGCGGCGTGCGAGAACGGGTCGTCCAGGCGCACGTAGATGCCCGGCGCGCCCGCCACGCGGTGGCCCGTCACGCCGAAGTGGGCGAGCGTGCGCAGCACCGATTCCTCGATGCGGTAGACGTATTCCTTGACGTAGTAGCCCGCGCGCCGCAGGTCGATGAGCGGGTAGGCCACCACCTGGCCCGGGCCGTGGAAGGTGACCTGCCCGCCCCGGTCGGTCTGCACGACCGGGATCGGGCCGGGGGCCAGGATGTGGTCGGTCTTGCCCGCCAGCCCCTGCGTGAACACGGGGTCGTGCTCGCAGATCCATAGCGCGTCGGGCGTCTCGGGCGTGCGCTCCTGCGTGAAGCGCTGCATCGCCGCATAGGTGGCGAGGTAGTCGGCCCGGCCGAGCCACTGCGCTTCGAGGGGCGTCAAAGAACGACTTTCACCATCGGGTGCGCGGACAGGGCGCGGTAGAGGTCGTCGAGCTGCTCGCGGCTGGTGGCGGTGACGGTGATGGTCACGCCCAGGTAGTTGCCGGCCTTGCTGTCGCGCAGCTCGACCGTGGTGGCGTCGAAGGCCGGGTCGAAGCGCTCGGCGATCTGCGTGATGGCATGCACGAAGCCGTCGACCTTCGCACCCATCACCTTGATGGGGAACTGCGAGGGGTACTCGATCAGCGATTCCTTGCGCGGATCGGGGATCGATGCGGTGTCGGTAGGGGGCGTTGTGTCGGTCATGCGGTGGCTCCTGGCGCGTCGGCGTTGCGTTGCTTGGCCTGTTGGTAGGCGGCATACAAGCTCTGGTAGATGGGGCCGGGATGGCCATTGCCAATGGCCCGGCCATCGAGTGTGACAACGGGCAACACTTCCTTGGTGGCCGAGGACAGCAGCAGCTCGTCGGCGCCGAACACCTCGTCGCGCGACACGCGCCGCAGCGCGAAGGGAATGCCGCTGTCCTGGCACAGGCGCTCGAGCAGGCCGTAGCGGATGCCGGTCAGCACGAGATTGTCTTTCGGTGGACCGATGAGCGTGCCGTCCTTCACGATCCACACGTTGCTCGACGAGGCCTCGCTGAGCCACTCGCCGCGGAACATCACGGTCTCGGTGGCGCCGGCCTCGACGCTGATCTGCCGCGCGAGCACCGCGCCCAGCAGGCTGGTGCTCTTGATGTGGGCCTTCTGCCAGCGGAAGTCGTCGGCGGTGACGCAGGTCACGCCCTTGGCGCGCACCGCATCGGCCACGGGGGGCAGAGGGTTCACCATCGCGAACACCGTGGGGCGCAGGCCGCGCACCATGACGTGGTCGCGTGGTGCCACGCCGCGCGAGACCTGGAAGTAGATCGCCTGCGGTGCCTTGCCCTGCGGCGCGGCAAGCCGCGTGGCGATGGCGCGCCATTCGTCGCGCGAGTAGGGGTTGTCGATCTGCAACTCGGCCAGCGAACGCTCGAGGCGCGCGATGTGTTCATCGAAGCAGAAGGGCACCCCGAAGTAGACGGGGATCACTTCGTAGATGCCGTCGCCGAAGATGAAGCCGCGGTCGAGAACGCTGATCTTCGCGTCGCGCAGAGGGGTGAATTCGCCGTTGAGAAAGCACGGCGTGTCGGGCAGTGCCGAGGTGATGTCTTGCATCCGCAAATTATGGGCGGACGCCACACTCGGTGCAGAACTGTCGACGAAGTGTCACGTTATGGCGGGACCCCGCTAGGTTTTACTTATAATCAATGGCTTTGTAAAATTCTCCGGGGACAAACACGGGGTGCATTCGAATGACAACCAACGCCCCTGTCCCTGAGGTTGACGCCGAAGAATCCGATTTCAAGCCACTCACGGCCGAAGAGGCCCAGAAGTTGCGCGAGCAAAACCCCGAGCTGTCACCCTGGTGGGTGATCGCAGCCCAAGTGGCTGCAGGCGTGGTGGTAGCTTGCCTGGCGTGGATCTGGACGGCGCGATCCGAGGCTGCAATCTCGGCGTTTTACGGAGCCATGACAGTAGCGATCCCCGCGGCCTTGTTTGTCCGCGGTGTCCGGCGCAAACCGGGCATGCCGTCGCAGGCTGTCATGTTGAGGTTTTTTGTGTGGGAGATGATCAAGATCGCGCTGACCGTTGCCTTGCTGGCCGCGGCGCCGTGGCTGATCGGGGGGCTCGTCTGGCTGGCCATGGTGGCTGGCGTGGTGGTCGCCATGAAGATGTACTGGGTGGCACTGCTGGTGCGGCCCAAATTTTTGAACCGGATTTGACTGTTTTGGAAGAGAGACGCTGAAAGATGGCCGCCGAAGGACACGCCCCGACCGCGAGTGAATACATCGTTCACCACCTCCAGCACTGGCAAGTCGACTGGAGCCTCAAGCCCGTCGTTCAATCCGCCATTGTTGACTTCAACGTCATCAACCTCGACTCGGTGCTCTACGCGCTGATCATCGGCGCATTGGGCTGCTTCGTGCTGTGGCTGGCTGCCCGCAAGGCAACGCCCGGCGTGCCCGGCCGTTTCCAGGCGGCGGTCGAGATCCTGGTCGAGATGGTCGACAACCAGGCCAAGGCCAACGTGCACAACGCCGCCAGCCGCAAGTTCATCGCCCCGCTGGCGCTCACCGTGTTCGTCTGGATCTTCCTGCTGAACGCGATGGACATGCTGCCGGTCGACCTGCTGCCGGCCATCTGGACCCAGGTCTACTCGGCCCTGGGCCACGATCCGCACCACGCCTACATGCGCGCCGTGCCGACCGCCGACCTCTCGACCACGCTCGGTCTTTCCACTTCCGTGCTGCTCCTGTGCCTCTTCTACAGCGTCAAGGTCAAGGGCCTGGGCGGCTGGGGCCATGAGCTGATCACCGCGCCCTTCGGTGCCCACCCTCTGCTGTGGCCCGTCAACCTGCTGATGCAGGTCATCGAGTACCTGGCCAAGACGGTCTCGCACGGCATGCGGTTGTTCGGCAACATGTATGCGGGCGAGCTCGTCTTCATGCTCATCGCCCTCATGGGCGGTGCCATGGCGGCCTCGTTCTCCGGTGTGTTGCTGCCCATCGGGCACATCATTGCCGGCACTGTCTGGGCGATCTTCCACATCCTGGTGATCACGCTGCAGGCTTTCATCTTCATGATGCTGACCCTGATCTATCTGGGCCAGGCGCATGAGGCGCATTGAGTTTCCCTTTTTCTTTTCGTTTGCTTTAAATCTGTTCTAAGGAGTCATCATGGAAAACATTCTCGGTCTCGTCGCTCTCGCTTGTGGTCTGATCGTCGGTCTCGGCGCCATCGGTGCTTCCATCGGCATCGCGCTGATGGGTGGCAAGTTCCTGGAATCGTCGGCCCGTCAACCTGAGCTCATGAACGACCTGCAGACCAAGATGTTCATCTTGGCTGGTCTGATCGACGCGGCCTTCCTGATCGGCGTGGCCATCGCCCTGCTGTTCGCCTTCGCCAACCCGTTCGCCGCGACCCTGCTGGCCAACCTGCCCAAGTAAGCCGGTTCAACGCCACTCCAGAAAGGTGTTGCCGTGAGTATCAACGCGACCCTGTTCGTTCAGGCCATCGTCTTCCTGCTGCTGGTGCTGTTCACGATGAAATTCGTG
Source organism: Variovorax sp. GW821-FHT09D04 (assembly GCF_059416405.1). Lineage (NCBI taxonomy): Bacteria > Pseudomonadati > Pseudomonadota > Betaproteobacteria > Burkholderiales > Comamonadaceae > Variovorax > Variovorax sp. GW821-FHT09D04. Next base: position 84,154 of record NZ_JBWKPA010000002.1, on the reverse strand, counting down.
TGGCCGCCCATCGCGAAGGCTTTGGATGAACGCGCACAAAAGATCGCTGCGGGCCTGGCGGCCGCCGAGAAGGCCAAGGCTGAACTCGCTTCCGCCAACCAGCGCGTCGAGCAGGAACTGGTTCAGTCTCGCAACGAGACCACCAGCCGCCTGGCCGATGCCGAGCGCCACGCCCAGCAGATCATCGAAGAGGCCAAGGGCCGTGCAACGGTGGAGGCCAACAAGATCGTGGCCGACGCGCACGCCGAAGCCGAACAGCAGTCCGTGCGTGCCCGTGAAGCCCTGCGTGAGCAGGTTGCTGCGCTGGCCGTCAAGGGTGCCGAGCAGATTCTCCGCAAGGAAGTCAACGCCGGTGTCCACGCCGACCTGCTCCAGCGCCTGAAGACCGAGCTCTGAGGACGATATGGCCGAACTTGCGACCATTGCCCGCCCCTACGCGGACGCGCTCTTCGGGGCTACTTCGAGCGACCTCGAAGGCACGGCCGGATGGATCGGCCAGCTGGCCGCCATCACTGCCGATCCGCAGCTCCTGCAGTTCGCTGCCGACCCGAAGGTGTCGCCGGAACAGATCTTCGATCTGATCTCCGGTCTGCTGCCGCAAGCCTTGCCGGACACCGGCAAGAACTTCCTGCGCACGGTGATCGACAACGGCCGGCTTGCTGCATTGCCTGAAGTCGCGGCCCAGTACCGCGAGCTCAAGAACGCCAAGGGCGGCACGGCCGACGCGGTGATCTACAGCGCCTTCCCGATCGACGCGGCGAGCCTCGCCGAGGTCGCCGTGGCACTGCAGCGCCGTTTCGGTCGCCCGCTGAACACGCGTGTGGAATCCGATCCTTCGCTGATCGGCGGCATCCGTGTGGTGGTGGGGGACGAAGTCCTCGACACCTCCGTCAAGGCGCGTCTCGAACAAATGAAAGCAGCGCTCACCGCCTGAGGCGGCGAGCCGCGGTTGGCCCTATTTATTGAAAGAAGGAAAGAGTCATGCAACTCAATCCCGCAGAAATTTCCGAACTGATCAAGAGCCGTATCGAAGGCCTTGGCGTCAGCGCCGACATCCGCAACCAGGGCACCGTGGTCTCGGTGACCGACGGCATCGTGCGCGTGCACGGCCTGTCGGACGCGATGCAAGGCGAAATGCTGGAATTCCCGCCCACGGCTGACGGCACGCCGTCGTTCGGCCTGGCGCTGAACCTCGAGCGCGACTCGGTCGGCGCCGTGATTCTGGGCGAGTACGAGCACATCTCCGAAGGCGACACCGTCAAGTGCACGGGCCGCATCCTGGAAGTGCCCGTGGGCCCCGAGCTCATCGGCCGCGTGGTGAACGCACTGGGCCAGCCGATCGACGGCAAGGGTCCGATCAACGCCAAGATGACCGACGTGATCGAAAAGGTCGCTCCCGGCGTGATCGCACGGAAGTCCGTCGACCAGCCGATGCAGACCGGCCTGAAGTCGATCGACTCGATGGTGCCCGTCGGCCGTGGCCAGCGCGAGCTGATCATCGGTGACCGCCAGACCGGCAAGACGGCCGTGGCGATCGACGCGATCATCAACCAGAAGGGTCAGAACATGACCTGCGTCTACGTTGCGATCGGCCAGAAGGCTTCGTCGATCAAGAACGTGGTGCGCTCGCTGGAACAAGCCGGCGCGATGGACTACACCATCGTGGTGGCCGCATCGGCTTCCGAATCGGCTGCCATGCAGTACGTGTCGGCCTACTCGGGCTGCACGATGGGCGAATACTTCCGCGACCGCGGCCAGGACGCCCTGATCGTCTATGACGACCTGTCCAAGCAAGCCGTGGCCTACCGTCAGGTGTCGCTGCTGCTGCGCCGCCCGCCAGGCCGCGAAGCCTACCCCGGCGACGTGTTCTATCTCCACAGCCGTCTGCTCGAGCGCGCAGCCCGCGTGAATGCCGACTACGTCGAAGCCTTCACCAAGGGTGAAGTCAAGGGCAAGACCGGTTCGCTGACGGCACTGCCGATCATCGAAACGCAAGCCGGCGACGTGTCCGCCTTCGTTCCGACCAACGTGATCTCGATCACCGACGGCCAGATCTTCCTGGAAACCAGCCTGTTCAACGCCGGCATCCGTCCCGCCATCAACGCCGGTATCTCGGTGTCGCGCGTGGGTTCGTCGGCGCAGACCAACCTGATCAAGAACCAGTCGGGCGGCATCCGTACCGATCTGGCCCAGTACCGTGAACTGGCCGCGTTCGCGCAGTTCGCTTCCGACCTCGACGAAGCGACCCGCAAGCAACTCGACCGCGGTGCGCGCGTGACGGAACTGCTCAAGCAGACCCAGTACAGCCCGCTGCCGATCTCGCTGATGAATGCCACGCTGTTCGCAGTGAACAAGGGCTTCATGGACGACATCGACGTCAAGAAGGTGCTCCCGTTCGAACACGGCTTCCACCAGCTGCTGAAGACGAGCCACGCCGCCCTGCTCGAAACCATGGAAAAGCATGGTGCCAAGTGGGACGTCAAGCCGGCCAAGCCGGACGACAGCGCGGAAAAGCAGGCCTTCAAGAAGGTGTGCCAGGACGCCGAAGCCGAACTGCTGGCAGCAGCCACCTCGTTCAAGAAGTCGTTCGCCTGAGCGACCTTTTGACCGACGCAAGAAGGAGCTCATATGGCAGCTGGTAAGGAAATCCGCGGCAAGATCAAATCGGTGGAGAACACCAAGAAGATCACCAAGGCCATGGAAATGGTCTCGGTTTCCAAGATGCGCAAGGCGCAAGAGCGCATGCGTGCCGCACGCCCCTACAGCGAGAAGATCCGCAACATCGCGGCGAACCTTGGCAAGGCGAATCCCGAGTACACGCACGCCTTCATGAAGAAGAACGACGCCAAGGCGATCGGCTTCATCATCGTGACGAGCGACAAGGGCCTGTGCGGTGGCTTGAACACCAACCTGCTGCGCGCCGTGACGGCCAAGCTGCGCGAAGCGCAGTCGGCCGGCGTGGCGATCGAGTCGGTCGCCATCGGCAGCAAGGGCCTGGGCTTCCTGAACCGCATCGGTGCCCGCGTGGTGGCGCACGTCACCCACCTGGGTGACACGCCGCATCTGGACAAGCTCATCGGCCCGGTCAAGACGCTGCTGGACGCTTACGCGGAAGGCAAGCTCTCGGCCGTGTACCTGTGCTACACGAAGTTCATCAACACGATCAAGCAGGAGCCGCTCGTCGAGCAGTTGCTGCCGCTGGCCGCAGACTCGCTGCAAGTCGAGGAAGGCCAGCACTCGTGGGACTACATCTACGAGCCCGATGCGCAAAGCGTGATCGACGAGCTGCTGGTCCGCTATGTCGAGTCGCTGGTCTACCAGGGCGTGGCAGAAAACATGGCGTCCGAGCATTCGGCGCGGATGGTGGCCATGAAGGCTGCCACCGACAACGCAGGCAATGTGATCAGCGAGCTGAAGCTGGTCTACAACAAGACCCGCCAGGCCGGCATCACCAAGGAGCTCTCGGAAATCGTTTCGGGCGCTGCGGCGGCCGCCGGTGTCTGAGCCCTTCGGACCTCAACAGATTTAAATTTTTATCGGAGCAGACATGGCTCAAGCAGAAGCAGTTCAAGGCAAGATCGTTCAGTGTATTGGCGCTGTGGTCGACGTGGAATTCCCGCGCGACAAGATGCCCAAGATCTACGACGCCCTCAAGTTCGAAGGCAGCGCACTGACGCTCGAAGTCCAGCAGCAGCTCGGCGACGGCGTGGTCCGCACGATTGCGCTGGGTTCTTCCGACGGCCTGCGCCGCGGCCTGATCGTGACCAACACGCAAGCCCCCATCACCGTGCCCGTGGGCAAGGCGACGCTGGGCCGCATCATGGACGTGCTGGGCGCGCCCATCGACGAGCGTGGTCCGGTCGACCAGACGCTGACCGCCTCCATCCACCGCAAGGCTCCCGCGTACGACGAACTGTCGCCCTCGCAAGACCTGCTGGAAACCGGCATCAAGGTGATCGACCTGGTGTGCCCGTTCGCCAAGGGCGGCAAGGTGGGCCTGTTCGGTGGTGCCGGCGTGGGCAAGACCGTGAACATGATGGAACTCATCAACAACATCGCCAAGGCTCACTCGGGTCTGTCGGTGTTCGCCGGTGTGGGTGAACGTACCCGTGAAGGCAACGACTTCTATCACGAGATGGCCGACTCCGGCGTCGTGAACCTCGAGAAGCTCGAAGACTCCAAGGTCGCCATGGTCTACGGCCAGATGAACGAGCCCCCGGGCAACCGTCTGCGCGTGGCCCTGACCGGCCTGACCATCGCCGAGTCGTTCCGCGACGAAGGCCGCGACGTGCTGTTCTTCGTGGACAACATCTACCGCTACACGCTGGCTGGTACCGAAGTGTCGGCACTGCTGGGCCGTATGCCTTCCGCCGTGGGCTACCAGCCGACGCTGGCCGAAGAAATGGGCCGTCTGCAAGAGCGGATCACGTCGACCAAGGTCGGCTCGATCACCTCGATCCAGGCCGTGTACGTCCCTGCCGACGACTTGACCGACCCGTCGCCCGCCACCACCTTCGCCCACTTGGACTCGACCGTGGTGCTGTCGCGTGACATCGCTTCGCTGGGTATCTACCCCGCCGTGGACCCGCTGGACTCGACCTCGCGCCAGCTCGACCCGAACGTGGTCGGCGAAGAGCACTACAACGTGGCCCGCGCCGTGCAAGGCACGCTGCAGCGCTACAAGGAACTGCGCGACATCATCGCGATTCTGGGCATGGACGAACTGGCGCCCGACGACAAGCTCGCCGTGGCCCGCGCCCGCAAGATCCAGCGTTTCCTGTCGCAGCCGTTCCACGTGGCCGAAGTGTTCACGGGTTCGCCGGGCAAGTACGTGCCGCTGTCGGAAACCATCCGCGGCTTCAAGATGATCGTGAACGGCGAAGCCGACCACCTGCCGGAACAAGCGTTCTACATGGTCGGCACCATCGACGAAGCGTTCGAAAAAGCCAAGAAGGTCGCCTAAGGCGGCATGGGAACTCAGATGGCAAACACCATTCACGTCGACGTGGTCAGCGCGGAAGAGTCGATCTTCTCGGGCGAAGCCAAGTTCGTCGCGCTGCCCGGTGAAGCCGGTGAGCTCGGCATCTATCCGCGTCACACGCCGCTGATCACGCGCATCCGTCCCGGCGCCGTGCGCATCGAGACGGCCGACGGCGGCGAAGAGTTCGTCTTCGTGGCCGGTGGCATCCTCGAAGTGCAGCCCGACGCCGTCACCGTGCTGTCCGACACCGCGATCCGCGGCAAGGACCTCGACGACGAGAAGGCCAACAAGGCCAAGGCGGCCGCCGAGGAAGCGCTGAAGAACGCGAAGAGCGACATCGACATCGCGATGGCGCAGTCGGAACTGGCCGTGATGGCTGCGCAGATCGCTGCGCTGCGCAAGTACCGCCAAAAGAAGTAAATCAAAGCCGCTGCCCTCGGGCAGAAGCAAAGAAAAAGCCGCCTCCGGGCGGCTTTTTTTCGTCCGTCCCAGCCGGGATGAAGATGTGTTCGATCTGAAATAGGTCGAAGTTCAGCCTTGCCCGGCTGAAGATGCCCTCCTAGTATTCGCCTTCGCCCGGCGACCGGTGCTTTCTTAACCGGCGCCTTTCCCACAAGAAGAGCGGAGACAACACGCGTGGCACCCTGGAGCGGCATCACGACCGACGAAATGCGGTTGCTGGAATCGACCTTCTGGTCGGCCGGCGGCTCTCGCCATGCCATGGCCGAGCAGCTGGGCTTCTCCAAGAGCAAGGCCAACGCGCTCATCGCCGGCCTGGTCGACCAGGGCCTGCTGGCCGAGGCCGGCCTGCAGCGCTCCTCGGGCGGTCGCCGCGCCGAAAACCTCCAGCTCAATGCCGAACTCGGCGTGCTCGTCGGCATCGACATCGGCGCCACCAGCCTCGATGTCGCGGTGCTGCGCCCCGACCTCACGGTGCTCGCCCAGCACGAGGAAGCGGCCGACGTGCGCGAAGGCCCGGCCGTGGTGCTGGCCCGCGTGCGCGTGCTCATGCGCGAACTGCTGGCCCGCTGCGGGCAGGGCCCGCGGAACGTGCTGGGCATCGGCATCGGCGTGCCAGGCCCCGTCAACTTCGAGATCGGCCAGCTCGTGAACCCGCCGCTGATGCCGGCGTGGGACAGCTTCTCGATCCGCGACTACCTGCGCGAGGACTATGCGGCGCCGGTGTTCGTCGACAACGACGTCAACCTGATGGCGCTCGGCGAGCTGTGGCGGCTGCGGCGCTCGCTCTCCAATTTCCTCGTCATCAAGATCGGCACCGGCATCGGCTGCGGCATCGTCTGCCACGGCGAGGTGTACCGCGGCGCGGCCGGCTCGGCCGGCGACGTGGGCCACATCTGCGTCGACCAGGAAGGCCCGCGCTGCCATTGCGGCAACCTGGGCTGTGTCGAGGCGATGGCGGCGGGCCCCGCGATCACGCGCATGGCGATGCAGGCGGCCGAAGCCGGTGAAAGCGCGACGCTCGCCGAATGCCTGCGCACGCGCGGGCGCATCGACGCCTTCGACGTGGGGCAGGCCAGCCGCGGCGGCGACCCGGCGGCCAACGCCATCATCCAGCGCGCGGGCAGCCTCATCGGGCAGATGCTCGCGTCGGTCGTCAACTTCTTCAACCCGTCGCACGTGTTCATCGGCGGCGGCATCACGCGCATCGGGCCGCTGTTTCTCGCGGCCGTGCGCCAGAGCGTCTACCAGCGCTCGCTGGCGCTGTCGACGCGGCACCTCGAGATCCAGTACACGCCGCTGGGCACGCAGGGCGGCCTCGTCGGTGCTGGCGTGCTGGCGATGCAGGAAACGCTCAAGGCCCGCGGGGTGGCGCCATGACGAACGCCGTGGCAACCAAGGGCAGCGTGGCCGTCGAGTTCGACGGCGTGGTGAAGGCCTTCGGCCCCGTGCAGGTGCTGCACGGCGTGAGCTTTGCGCTCGCGCCGGGCCGCGTGTACGGGCTGCTGGGCGAGAACGGCGCGGGCAAGTCCACGCTGATGAAGATCCTGTCGGGCTACGAGTCGCTGACCAGCGGCACCTTGCGCATCAACGGCCAGCCGCAAAGCTTCACGAGCTCGCGCGATGCCGAGGCGCTGGGCATCGTGCTGATCCACCAGGAGTTCAACCTCGCCGAAGACCTCAGCGTGGCGCAGAACATCTTCCTCGGGCACGAGAAGAAAAAAGGCTGGCTGCTCGACGACGCCGCGATGGAGCGCGATGCTGCCGCCGCGCTCGCCGCCGTCGGCCTGGCCATCGACCCGCGCACCAAGGTACGTCGCCTCATCGTCGCCGAGAAGCAGCTCGTCGAGATCGCGAAGGCCATCGCCCGCCGCGCGCGCCTGCTCGTCATGGACGAGCCCACCGCCACGCTCACGCCCGGCGAGACCGAGCGCCTGTTCAAGCTCATCGCGCAGCTGCGTGCCGACGGCGTGACCATCGTCTACATCTCGCACAAGCTCGACGAGGTGGAGCAAGTCACCGACGAGGTGATCGTGATGCGCGACGGCCGCTTCGTGGCGCGCGCACCGACGCCCGAGGTCTCGCGCCAGCAGATGGCCAACCTCATGGTGGGCCGCGAACTCGCCGACCTGTACCCGCCGCGCGATCTCGTCGTGGCCGCCGACAAGCCTGCCCTGCGCGTGCGCAATTTCAGCGTGCCCGGCTGGGCGCAGGACGCGAGCTTCGAGGTGCGCCCCGGCGAGATCCTCGGCTTCGCGGGCCTCGTCGGCGCGGGCCGCACTGAACTCTTCGAAGGCCTGCTCGGGCTGCGCCCCGCCAGCGGCAGCGTCGAGATGCGCGGCGAGCCCGTGCCGCATGGCAAGGGCTGGCGCAACCCGCGCGATGCCGCGAAACACGGCCTCACCTACCTCAGCGAAGACCGCAAGGGCAAGGGCCTGCACGTGCACTTCGGCCTGCGCCAGAACCTCACGCTGATGGCGCTCGAGCGCTACGCGCAGCCCTGGCTGAAGCCCGACGCGGAGCGCGCGGCGCTCGGCGAGGCGGTGAAGGACTACGGCATCCGCACCGGCTCGCTCGACGTGCGGGCCTCGTCGCTGTCGGGCGGCAACCAGCAGAAGCTCGCGCTCGCCAAGGTGCTGCAGCCACAGCCCAAGGTGGTGGTGCTCGACGAGCCCACGCGCGGCGTGGACATCGGCGCCAAGCGCGACATCTATTTCCTGATCCAGCGACTCGCCCGCGAAGGCCTCGCGGTGATCGTCGTCTCGTCCGAGCTGATGGAACTGATCGGCCTGTGCCACCGCGTCGCGGTGATGCGCGCGGGCCGGCTCGTTGTCACGCTCGACGCGACCCACCTGACTGAAGAGGAGCTCATCGCTCATGCCACCGGAACCGCAGACACCCACGCAGCCTGACGCCGCTCAGCAGCCACACCGCAGCGAAGGCAAGCCGCGCTGGACCGAGCGCCTGCACGGCCTCGGCCCCGTCATCGGCCTCGTGCTGCTGTGCATCGCGGGCACGCTGCTCAACGGCGACTTCGCCACCGTCGACAACGCGATGAACGTGCTCACGCGCACCGCCTTCATCGGCATCATCGCGGTGGGCATGTGCTTCGTGATCATCTCGGGCGGTATCGACCTGTCGGTGGGCTCGATGGCCGCGCTCATCGCGGGCAGCGTGATCATGTTCATCAACTGGGCCGGCCCCGCCTCGGGCTCGCCGCTGATGGCGGTGATGATGGGCGCGGTGCTCGCCGTGGTGCTCGGCGCGCTGTTCGGCCTGGCGCACGGCCTGCTGATCACCAAGGGGCGCATCGAGCCCTTCATCGTGACGCTGGGCACGCTCGGCATCTTCCGCGCGTACCTCACGTACTTTGCCGACGGCGGCGCGCTCACGCTCGACAACGAGCTGTCCGATCTCTACGCGCCCGTGTACTACGCGAGCCTTGCGGGCATCCCGGTGCCGGTGTGGGTGTTCGTGATCGTCGCGATCATCGGCGGCGTCATCCTCAATCGCACGGCCTACGGGCGCTACGTGCAGGCCATCGGCTCCAACGAACAGGTGGCGCGCTACGCGGCCGTGGACGTCGACCGCGTGAAGATCCTCACCTACGTGCTGCTCGGCGTGTGCGTGGGCATTGCCACGCTGCTGTATGTGCCGCGCCTGGGCTCGGCCTCGCCGACCACGGGCCTGCTGTGGGAGCTCGAAGCCATTGCCGCGGTGATCGTCGGCGGCACCGCATTGAAGGGTGGCGCGGGCAGCATCACCGGCACGGTGGTGGGCGCGATCCTGCTCTCGGTCATCAGCAACATCCTGAACCTCACCAGCATCATCAGCGTGTACCTGAACGCTGCGGTGCAGGGCTTCGTGATCATCGTCGTCGCGTTCCTCCAAAGAGGCCGGCGCTAGTTTTCCGTTCGTTCCGTTCCACCACCAAAGAGGAGACATCCAGCATGACGACTTTCACCCGACGCCTCGCGCTCACGGCGGTTGCCACCGCAGCGTTCGCCGCCAGCCTGCCCGCGCTTGCCGCGGACAAGGTCAACCTCGGCGTGTCGATTCCCGCGGCCACGCACAGCTTCATGGGCGGCATCAACTACTGGGCCAACCAGGCGAAGAAGGACCTTGAGAAGCAGCACAAGGACCTGAAGATCACGATCAAGACCGCCGCCAACGCGCCCGAGCAGGCCAACCAGCTGCAGGACCTGTCGACGGTCACCAAGATCAACGCACTCGTCGTGTTCCCGTTCGAATCGGCCGCGCTCACCAAGCCGGTCGCGCAGGTCAAGGCCAAGGGCGCGTACGTCACCGTGGTCGACCGCGGCCTGACCGACACCAGTGCGCAGGATGCGTACGTGGCCGGCGACAACACGGCCTTCGGCAAGATCCCGGCCGAGTACATCGTGAAGCAGCTCGGCGGCAAGGGCAATGTGGTCGCCCTGCGCGGCATCGCCACCACGCTCGACAACGAGCGCATGGACGCCTTCAACGCCGTGCTCAAGGGCAGCCCCGACATCAAGCTGCTCGACGCCAAGTACGCCAACTGGAACCGCGACGACGCCTTCAAGGTCACGCAGGACTACCTGACGCGCTTCAAGAGCATCGACGCCATCTGGGCCGCCGACGACGACATGGCCGTGGGCGTGCTCAAGGCCATCTCGCAGGCCAAGCGCGACGACATCAAGATCGTGTTCGGCGGCGCCGGCGCCAAGGACATGGTCAAGACCATCATGGACGGCAAGGACAAGCGCATCACGGCCGACGTGAGCTACTCGCCCAAGTTCATCTACGACGCGATCAAGCTCACGGCCGAGGCACGCCTGAAGGGCGAGAAGCTGCCGGCGACCACGATCATTCCGTCGGTGCTGATCACCAAAGAGAACGCGAAAGATTTCTACCATCCCAATTCGCCGTTCTAAGGTGACCGAGATCGCTTCACGTCCCCTGCGCTGCGCCATGGTCGGCGGCGGTCGCGACGCCTTCATCGGCGCCGTGCACCGCAAGGCCATGGCGCTCGACGGCCAGATCGCGCTGGTCGCCGGCGCGCTGTCGTCGAGCCCGGACAAGGCGCGCGCCTCGGGCCGCGACCTCGGCCTGGCCGACGACCGCAACCACGGCGACTGGCAGGCGCTGCTGGCCGACGAGCTGAAGCGCCCGGCCGATGAGCGCATCGACTTCGTCTCGATCGTCACGCCCAACCACGTGCACTACCCGGTGGCGCAAGCCTTCGCGGAGGCGGGCTTTCATGTGGTGTGCGACAAGCCGCTGGTGCACACGCGCGCGCAGGCCGACGCGCTGGTCGCCACCGTGGGCAAGCAGGGCACGGTGTTCGGCGTGACCTACAACTACACCGGCTACCCGATGGTGCGGCAAGCGCGCGAGATGGTGCGCACGGGCCAGATCGGCGAGGTCCGCAAGGTCGTCGTCGAATACAACCAGGGCTGGCTCGCCAGCCATGTGGAAGCCGCGGGCGGCAACAAGCAGGCCGACTGGCGCACCGACCCCGCGCGCAGCGGCGCGGCGGGCGCCATCGGCGACATCGGCTCGCACGCCGAGAACCTCGTGGCCACCGTCACCGGCCTGGAGATCGAGAGCCTGTGCGCCGACCTCGGCGCGCTGGTGCCGGGCCGCCTGCTCGACGACGACGGCAGCCTGCTGCTGCGCTTCCAGGGCGGCGCGCGCGGCGTGCTGGTGGCCTCGCAGATCAACACCGGGCTGGAGAACGACCTGCGCCTGCGCGTCTCCGGCACGCTGGGCACGCTCGAATGGCGTCAGGAGCAGCCGAGCCAACTGGTGCACCTGCCGCACGACGGGCCCCGGCGCGTGCTCACGCGCGGCGCGCCCTGGCTGTGCGAGTCGGCGCGGCGCGCGAGCCGTCTGCCGGCCGGCCATCCCGAAGGCTTCATCGAGGCGTTTGCGAACGTCTATGCGGGCGTGGCGGCGGACATCCGCGCGCGGCTCGCGGGGCAGGCGGCCGATCCGCTGGCGGCGGACTATCCGCGCGTGGAAGACGGGGCGCGCGGCGTGCGCTTCATCGAGCGCACGGTGGCATCGGCTGGAAGCGAATTAAAGTGGACGCCCTGGTAGCCGCGCACGGGCCCCGTTGAAACGAGGCGAGGCCGCGGCACCAGCGGCCGCCATGACGCACTCCTCCTCATCTTCTTCTTTCGACGCCCCTTCGCCTCAGCCTTCATGGCCGCGCGCCCTCTGGCAGCGCTGCCGGACGCTGTGGCTGCTCAAGCTGGCCGGCAACACCGTCGCCACGCTGGGCTTCTTCCCGCTGTACTTCTGGGTCATGCACCACGCCGGGCCGGCGTGGGTGCTGCCGCTCACGGCCGTCGACCGGCTGATCGCGTTCTGGCCGGCGATGCTGCCGGTGTACCTCACGCTGTGGGCCTATATCGCACTGCCGGTGCTGCTGGCCAAGGACCGGCGCGAGCTGAACACCATCGCCATCGGCTGCGCGGTGATGACGGCGATCGCATTGGCCGTGTTCTGGTGGATGCCCACGGCGATCCCGAACTTCACGATCGACGCCGTGCCGGGCTCGTCGCTGCACTTCCTCAAGACCTTCGACGCGGCGGGTAACGCCTTTCCTTCATTGCATGTGTCGTTCTCGGTGTTCGCCTGCATGGTGCTGGGGCGGCAGCTGCGCGAAGCGGGTGCGCCGGGCTGGTTGCGGCTGCTCAACCTCGCGTGGGCCGTGGCCATCGTGTACTCGACGATGGCCGTGCGCCAGCATGTGCTGATCGACGTGTTGGGCGGCCTCGGGCTGGGCCTGGCGCTGGGCTTCGCATTGCGCGAGCGCCCATCGGCGGCTTTGGCCCCGGTCGCGGCGCGCGCGGCGTAGACCGATCGCGGTATTCCGCCGCGCGGGCGCCGACGGTACAAAGCGGCATCGCCGTCCACCGAGCCCGCCATGACCTGTCGCCTGTTCTCCCTCGCTGCCGCCGCCTGTCTTCTCGCCGGCCCCGCGCTGGCCATCGACTACCCGGCGCGCAAGCCGGGGCTGTGGGAAATCCAGACCGGCGAGGGCGGCGCGGCCACGGCCAAGGCGCCGGGCCAGACGATCCAGCAATGCATCGACGCGGCCACCGACAAGGCGATGCGCGAGATGGGCCAGGGCATGGGCAAGGACATGTGTTCCAAGCAGGACCTGCGCCTCGAAGGCGTGAAGCTGGTCATCGACTCGGTCTGCAAGATCGGCCCCACCACCGCGACCTCGCGCGCCGTGATGAGCGGCGACTTCAGCAGCGCCTACCGCGTCGAAAGCAAGTCGACCTACAGCCCGCCACTGATGGGCCGCACCGAGGGCACGAGCGTGATCGACGCCAAGTGGGTCGGCCCCTGCAAGCCGGGCCAGAAGCCGGGCGACATGGTCATGGGCAACGGCATGAAGATGAACATGCTCGACGCGATGGCGAAGATGCCGCCGCGCAAGTGAGCGCGGCCGGTGGTCGGATCAGCCCGCGCCGTTCGCCTTGACCCAGCGCACGATGTCGGCCGCGCCCATCGCGCCGGCCTGCCGCGCGACCTCGCGCCCGCCCTTGAACAGCGCCAGCGTCGGGATGCTGCGGATGTTGAAGCGCGCGCCCAGCGCCTGCACCGCCTCGGTGTCGACCTTGGCCAGCCGCACCTGCGGTTCGAGCTGGGCCGCCGCCTGTTCGTAGGCCGGCGCCATCTGGCGGCAGGGGCCGCACCAGGGCGCCCAGAAATCGACCAGCACGGGAATCTCGTTGCGCGCGATGTGGCGATCGAAGGTGGCCACGTCGGGCAGTGCGGTGGAGTGGCCGGTGAACAGCGGGCGGTGGCAGCTGCCGCAGTCGGGCGCGCTGCCCAGTTGCGCCGTGCGCACGCGGTTGGTCGTGTGGCAGTGCGGGCAGACGATGTGCAGCGATTCGGATTCGGTCATGCCCGAAAAATAGGGGCCGTGTGCGCGGATTGCAAGGCGCCAGCGCCGAGGGCGCCGGGCCTCAGAGCACCACGGGCGCGTCGGGCAGCTCGTTGGTGTCGGGCTGGTCGTCGGCCAGCGGGAAGTGGGCCATCAGCAGCGCCGACACCTCTTCCAGCGCCAGCGTGATGCCGTCCTCGAAGCGGCCTTCGCGGAAGGCCACGGCCATGCGCTGCGTCATGGCGGCCCATTCGGCGGAGCCCACATGGGCGTCGATGCCGCGGTCGGCCACGATCTCGATCGCGTGCTCGGCCAGCAGCAGGTAGATCAGCACGCCGTTGTTGTGCGCCGTGTCCCACACGCGCAGCTTGCCGAACAGCGTCACGGCGCGCTCCCGGGGCGGTGCGTGGCGCCACAGGTAGGACATCGGCAGGCCGGCCTCGACGCAGATGCGGATCTCGCCGCTGTGGCGACGCTCGCTCGCGGCCACGCGGCCCGCGAGCCGCTGCATCGCGTCGGCCGGCAGCACGCGGCGCACGGCGGCTTCGTCGGTCCAGCGATGCCGCCAGATGCGGCCGAGCTTGGAGAAGAGCGTGGGGTCTGCAGTTGCCATGAGGTTCACCAGTCTCCCGACGCGCCGCCGCCGCCAAAATTGCCACCGCCGCCGGAGCTGAATCCGCCGCCACCACCTCCGCCGCCGCCGCTGCTCCAGCCGCCGCCACCGCCACCACTGCTCCAGCCACCCCCGCCGCCACCGCCTCGGCCGCCACGACCGGGGCCGAAGCCGGCAAGGCCCGAGAACAGCGAGACCATGAGCGCGATCAGCCCGGCGATCACCGCGATCACGGTGCTGGTCGTGAGGAAGAACGCGACCACGCCGATGCCGCCGCCCATGGCGACCGAGCCCATCGTCTTGCCCAGGATGGCGCGCGCGATCGGCGCGCCGACGAAGACGCCGACGAACAGGAAGATTGCGAGGTTCTCCCAGTCGAAGCCATCGCTGCTGCTGCCTCCGCTATTGCTGCGCGAAGGCTCGGGCAGCGGCTCGCCGTCGACCAGGCCGATGAGCCGGTCCACCGCCGCGTTCAGGCCGCCCGCGAAGTCGTTGTTGCGAAAGCGCGGCTTCATCTCCTCGTCGATGATGCGCACCGCTGCGAGGTCGGGCACCGCGCCTTCGAGCGTCTTGGCGGTGGCGATGCGCATCTTGCGATCGTCCTTGGCGACGATGACCAGGAGGCCGTCGCCCACGCCCTTGCGGCCGATCTTCCAGGCGTCGCCCACGCGCTGCGCGTAGCTCGCGATGTCTTCGGGCGCCGTGGTCGGCACCATCAGCACCACGATCTGCGAGCCCTTGCGCTGCTCGAAGGCCGCGAGCTTGGTCTCGAGGCCCGAGCGCTGCGCGGCGTCGAGCGTGCCGGTCTGGTCGATCACGCGCGCCGTGAGCGTGGGGATCGGCAGCAGGCCCTGCGCCAGCGCGGGCAGGCCGGCCCATGCGAGGGCCGCGATGAAGATCGCTGCCAGTGCGCGGCGGATCAGGGCTGCGGCCATCGGCGCCGCTTCTTACTTCTTGGGGGTGCTGAAGTCGACCGTGGGCGGCGTCGAGATCTGGGCTTCGTTCTGCACCGAGAAATTCGCCTTCGGCTTGTAGCTGAAGACCATGGCCGTGAGGTTGGTCGGGAAGCTGCGCGCGAGCACGTTGTACTCCTGCACGCTCTCGATGTAGCGGTTGCGTGCCACGGTGATGCGGTTCTCGGTGCCTTCGAGCGTCACGCGCAGGTCGCGGAAGGCCTGGTTGGCCTTGAGGTCGGGGTAGCGCTCGGCCACCACCATGAGCCGCGACAGTGCCGACGACAGCTCGCCCTGCGCCTGCTGGAACTTGTTGAAGGCCTCGGGGTTGTTGAGCGTCTCGGGCGTCACCTGGATCGAGGTGGCCTTGGCGCGTGCCTCGATCACCTTGGTGAGCGTGTCCTGCTCGAAGCTGGCTTCGCCCTTCACGGTGGCGACGATGTTCGGCACGAGGTCGGCACGCCGCTGGTACTGGTTGAGGACCTCGCTCCAGGCCGACTTGCTGGCCTCGTCGAGGGACTGGAACTGGTTGTAGCCGCATCCGCTGAGGGACAGGACGGCCGCGAGAATCAGGAACCAGCGCTTCATCATCATTTGCATTACCTCCGCAGAAGGAGGCCGAAGTTAGCATAGATGGGGTCATGGCCCTCGATCCCCTCCACGCCCTGCAGGCCGCGAACCGCGCGGTCCCACCGGCGGCCGCGCCGCCCGCCGGCACGCTGCTGATCGCGGGTGCGACCGGCGCGTTGGGCCAGGAGCTGCTGCACCGGCTCGCGGGCCGCCACCGCTTCCAGCGCACGCGTGTGCTGGCGCGCGAGCCCATGCACGACGGGCTGCCCGGCGTCGAGACGGTTCTGTGCCCGGCGTTGCCGATCGCGCAGTGGCCGCCGGTCGCGGCCGACGTGGCGGTGGTCGCCTTCGACCCGCCGCGCCTGTACCACGGCCGCGAACGCGCGCTGTGGCACCCCGAGCCCGCCGACCTGCCCGAACTGGCGCGCTGGCTGCGCGCCAGCGGCGTGCGCACGCTGGCCATCGTGCAGCCGCACGACCGCGGCCGGCTGCCCGAGGCGCTCAAGCGCGGGCTGGCCAGCCTCGACGAGCAGGCCGTGGTCGCCTGCGGCTTCGAGCGCGTGATCCTGCTGCGCTCGGCGCGCAAGCCGGCCGACGTGCGCCTGGCCAACCTCGGCGAGCGGTTGGCCGCCTGGATGCTGTCGATCATGCGGTTCATGGTGCCGGCCAACGAGCAGCCGGTGCGTGCGCCCAAGATGGCCGAGCTGGTCGACCTCGCGCTGCGCGTGGCGCCGCCCGGCGTGCACGTGGCCGCGCCCGAGATGGTGTGGCAGGCCGCGCAGGGCGCCACCGAGGCGGCGGCGCGCGCGTGGCTGATTCCGGCGTCCACCCCCGAAGCACCCACGGCCGGGTCGCCTGCTGCCACATGGCCGTGACATGGGCAGGGCAAAATCCGGCCTACCCCCTTCGCTCTCGCCCTTCACCGCCATGCCCAAGACCCCTTTCCGCGCCGCCGCGGCCATCGGCGGCACTGCCGACGATGTCGAGGCCGCCTTCTATGAAGCGCTGCAACGCGGCGATGTCGATGCGCTGATGGCCTGCTGGGCCGACGAGGACGAGGTGTTCTGCGTCCACCCGGGCGGCCCGCGGCTGGTGGGCGCGGTGGCGATCCGCGCGGCCTTCGAGCAGATGTTCGCCAACGGCGCCATCCATGCGACGCCGGCGCGCGTGCGCAAGATCGAGTCGCTGGCGAGCGCCGTGCACAACGTGCTGGAGCGCATCGAGGTGCTCACGGCCGAGGGGCCGCGCCATGCCTTCGTGCTGGCCACCAACGTGTATCACAAGACCGCGCAGGGCTGGCGCATGGTGGCGCACCACGCGAGCCCGGGCAGCGCGCGCGAGCCCGACGACGCGAACGATCCGCCGCAGGTCCTGCACTGAGTCCTGCTTCGAGCGATGGCCTCTCCCTTTCCTTCTTCCTCTTTCTCACCGAATTCCGCGTCGCCCGCCGCGCACGATGCGATGGGCTACGACGCCCCGCGCTGGCTGCCCGGCGGCAACCTGCAGACCATCTGGGCCGCGCTGTGCGCGCGCCGCTTCGACGGGCCCGCGCCGGTGTACCGCCGCGAGCGCTGGACCGCGCCGGACGGCGACTTCATCGACGTCGACTTCGTCGATGCGCCGCAGCCCGGCCCCCGGCCGCTGCTGGTGCTGTTCCACGGGCTCGAGGGCTCGTCGCGCAGTCACTACGCCGAGGCCTTCGCGGCTTTCGCTGCGTCGCGTGGCATGGCCTTCGCGGTGCCGCACTTTCGCGGCTGCAGCGGCGAGCTGAACCTCGCGCCGCGCGCCTACCACTCGGGCGACCACGAGGAGATCGACTGGATCCTGCGGCGCATGCACGCGCAGCACGTGGTGCAGGGCGGCGGCGGGCCGGTGCTGGCGGCCGGCGTCTCGCTGGGCGGCAATGCGCTGCTGCGCTGGGCCTGCGAGGCCGGCGAGAGCGCGCGGGCCTCGGTCGACGCGGTGGCGTCGGTGTGCGCACCGCTCGACCTGGCGGCGGGCGGCGAGGCGATCGGGCGCGGTTTCAACCGGCTGGTCTACACGCGCATGTTCCTCGCGACGATGAAGCCCAAGGCGCTGGCCAAGCTGGCGCAGTTCCCGGGTCTGTTCGACCGCGACCGGCTGATGGCGGCGCGCGATCTCTACGACTTCGACGACGTGTTCACGGCCCCGCTGCACGGCTTTCGCAACACCGACGACTACTGGGCGCGCGGCTCGTCCAAGCCGCTGCTGGGCGCGATCCGCGTGCCCGCGCTGGTGGTGAACGCGCGCAACGACCCCTTCATTCCGGCCCGCAGCCTGCCGGGGCCCAGCGAGGTCGGGTCGCACGTCACGCTGTGGCAGCCCGCGGGTGGCGGCCACGTGGGCTTTCCGCTTGGCCTGCCGCCGGGGCACGTGGGCGGAATGCCCGAGCGCGTAGGAGGGTGGCTGGCCCACCACCTCTCGTCGACGCGGGCGCAAAATACGGCCCATGGATGACATCGTCAAACAGGCATTGGCCAAGTGGCCGAACGTGCCGCACTGCTACGGCTGGCTGGGTCTGGACGCGCGCGGCAACTGGTACATGCGCGACGACCGCACGCAGGCGCAGGGCCCGTTTCGCAGCGCCAAGGGCTCGATGCTGCGGCACGACAAGCTGATCGACTTCATCCACCGCAACTACGAGCACGACGCCGACGGCCAGTGGTTCTTCCAGAACGGGCCGCAGCGCGTGTATGTCGAGCTGGAGGCGGCGCCGCTGGTGTGGCGCGTGGCGCAGCAGGGCGCGAACGCGTTCACAGTCACGGCCCACACGGGCGTGCCGGCCGAGGTGTCGGGCTGCCTGCTCGACGAAGAAGGCCGGCTCTATCTCGTGGCCCCGGCGGGGCTCGGGCTGGTGCACACGCAGGACGTGGGCATCGCCGCCGAGGCCGTGGAGCAGGGCGTCTGGACGCCGGAGCCGGTGCGCGCGGCCGACCTGCCGGGGCGCTTCGGCCATGTGCTGAGCCCGGTAGAACGCCATGCAGGCGTGGCTGTATAGCTACTGAAAAGATAGCAATCCGGATCGTCCGGACGTAAAAAAACCGGCCTGAGAGCCGGTTTTTTCATGGGCGCGAGGCGCCGTCGATCGCTTACTTGGCAGGCGCGCTGGCCGCAGCCGATGCCCCTTCGGCCGGCGCGGCGGCCGCTGCCGGACGGTCCGGCACCGGGAACTTGGCGCCACCGGCGTTGGCCAGGTACACCACGGCACGGCCGATTTCGATGTCTTCGAAGTCGCCGCCGCCCTGGGCGGGCATGGCGCCCTTGCCCTTGAGCGCGTGCTCGAGCAGCGTCGCGTAACCCTGGCCGATGCGCGGGCCCCAGGCTGCGGCGTCGTTCAGGTGCGGGGCGCCGGGGATGCCGGGTGCGCCGTGGCAGGCCACGCACTGGGCCTTGAACACGGCATCGCCAGCGGCCAGCGGCCGGTTGGCGTCACGGATCTCGATGGAGCCGACCTTCTTGAGGCGTTCGGCCACTTCACGGTCGCGCGATTCCTTGGTCACGCCGTAGAGCGCCATGTTGTCGCCCTCCGCGGTACCGGCGGGCTTGGTGCCCGAGACCACATAGGACACGAGGCCCACGATGATCAGGATCGGAATGATGAAAGAGAAAAATACCGCGAGCAGCAGTTGCTTCGGGTTCTTGATCGGGCCGGTATGGGCTTCTTCTGTGGCCTGGTTGTGCGGGTCTGCGCTCATGGCGTCCTCAATAACGGGGGGCTCGTCGGGGGCTTTTTCTAACCAACCGGCGATTATAGAGAGGCCCTTTGCCCGCGCGGGCAATTGACCTCTCCATATCGGACGCGCAGGTGTCTCAACCGTTGTTGCGTGTGGCCCAGCCGCCACCCAGCGTCTTGTACAGCGTGACCTGGTTCTGCAGCTGCAGCAGGCGCGTGGCCACGGCCGATTGCTGCGCCGTGAACAGCGAACGCTGTGCGTCGAGCAGGTCGAGCGCGCTGGCGATGCCGTTGCGATAGCGCAGGTCGGAGAGCTTGTAGCGCACCGCCTCGGCGTCGGCCTGCGCGGTCTGCGCGCGCGCCTGCTCGCCCAGCGTGGCGCGGCCCGCGAGCGCGTCGGCCACTTCGCGGAAGGCGGTCTGGACCGACTTCTCGTACTGCGCCACCGCGATCTCGCGCCCGGCCTTGGCCGAGTTGAGTCCCGCGATGTTGCGGCCCGCGTCGAAGATCGGCAGCGTGACCGTGGGCGCGAAGCTCCAGGCCTTGGTGCCGCGGTCGAACAGGTTCGAGAACTCGCTGCTCGCGGTGCCGATCGAGCTCGTGAGCGACACGCGCGGGAAGAAGTTCGCACGCGCTGCGCCGATGTTGGCGTTGGCCGCGATCAGCTGCTGCTCGGCCGCGCGGATGTCGGGCCGCTCGGTCAGCAGGTCGGAGGGCAGGCCGGCCGGCACGTCGGGCATCGGGCGGATGCCCGCGAGTCCCTTGGTGCCGCCGGCGGTGGCCTCGGCCGGCACCGGTGCGCCCAGCAGCAGGGCGAGTGCGTTCTCGTCCTGCAGGCGGGCGCGCTGCTGCTGCGCATAGGCGGCGCGCGCGGTCTCGGCCTGCGAGTTCGCGGCCTGGAAGTCGATCTCGGACGACACGCCGTTGTCGAAGCGCAGCTTGGTCAGGCGCACCGATTCGTCGCGCGTGACCATGGTCTGGCGCGTGATCTCGAGCAGCTCGTCGTCGGCCAGCAGCGTGAGCCAGCCGCTGGCCACGGCCGCGATCAGGCTGATCTGCGCGGCCTTGCGCGACTCTTCGGTGGCCAGGTACTGCGACAGCGCCTGGTCCTTCAGCGCGCGGATGCGGCCGAAGAAGTCGAGCTCCCACGCGGTGAAGCCGAAGTTGACTGCGTACTGCGAGGCCACGCTGCCCTGGCTGGGATCGATCGCCTGGTAGGCGTTGGGGCTCGAGCGCGAGCCCGTGCCCGTGAGGCCGAGTGCCGGGAACAGCGCCGAGCGTTCGATCTGGAACTGCGCACGCGCCTGCTCGATGTTGAGCACCGACACGCGCAGGTCGCGGTTGTTCGCCAGCGCCGTCTGGATCAGGCCCGTCAGGCGCGGGTCGGTGAAGAAGTCCTGCCAGGGCAGGGCGGCCGCAGCGGGACCCGACGGCTGCGCCGGGTCACCCGGGTAGGTCGTCGGCACCGGCGCCGCGGGGCGCTCGTAGGTCGGGATCAGCGAGCAGCCCGCCAGCAGCATCGCTGCTGCCAGCACGGTAGGGATCAGAGGTTTCTTAGTCATGGTGTGTGGTATCTCCCGTGATGCCGGCAGCTGCCGCATGCCGCTTGTCGGCCTCGTGCTGGCGCGCGCTGCCCTTGAACAGCGTGCGCACCACCACGAAGAACACCGGCACGAAGATCACGGCCAGGACCGTGCCGGTCACCATGCCGCCGAGCACGCCGGTGCCGATGGCGCGCTGGCTCGCCGAGCCTGCGCCCGAAGCAAGGACCAGCGGCAGCACGCCCAGGCCGAAGGCCAGCGAGGTCATGATGATGGGACGGAACCGCAGGTGCGCGGCCTCGAGCGCGGCCTCGACCACGCCGCGGCCCTGCGCCTGCAGGTCTTTCGCGAACTCGATGATCAGGATCGCGTTCTTCGCCGACAAGCCGATGATGGTGATCAGGCCCACCTGGAAGTACACGTCGTTGGAATAGGCGCGCAGCATCGTCGCCACCAGCACGCCCAGCACGCCCAGCGGCACCACCAGGATCACCGACAGCGGGATCGACCAGCTCTCGTACAGCGCGGCCAGGCAGAGGAACACCGCCAGGATCGCGAAGCCGTACAGGATCATGGCCTGCGAGCCGGCGAGCTTCTCTTCACGCGACTGGCCGGTCCACTCGAAGCCGAAGCCTTGCGGCAGCTGGCCGGCGAGCTTTTCCATCTCGGCCATGGCCGCGCCCGTGCTCTGGCCCGGCGCCGCGTCGCCGCTGATGCGGATGGCGGGGTAGCCGTTGTAGCGCACGGTCTGCGTGGCGCCCGAGACCCACTTGGTGGTCGCGAAAGCCGACAGCGGCACCGGTTGGCCCTTGGTGTTGACGGCGTTCAGGCGCAGCAGGTCGTCCGGCTGCATCCGTGCCGGCGCATCGGCCTGCACCACCACGCGCTGCAGGCGGCCGCGGTTCGGGAAGTCGTTGATGTAGCTCGAACCCAGCGAGGTCGACAGCGCGCTGTTGATCGCGTCGAAGCTCACGCCCAGGGCGTTGGCCTTGTCGCGGTCGATGTCGATCTCCAGTTGCGGCGCGTCTTCCAGGCCGTCGGGGCGCACCTGCGCGAGGATCTTGCTCTGCGAGGCCATGCCCAGCAGCTGATTGCGCGCGTTGATCAGCGCCTCGTGGCCTGCGCCCGCGCGGTCTTGCAAGCGGAAGCTGAAGCCGCTGGCGTTGCCCAGTTCGGGAATCGGCGGCGGGCTCAGCGGGTAGATGAAGGCGTCGCGGATGCCCGACAGCGCACCGAAGGCACGGCCGGCCAGCGCACTGGCCGAGTTGGCCGGGTCCTTGCGTTCTTCCCAGTCCTTCAGCGTCACGAAGGCGAGGCCCGCGTTCTGGCCCTGGCCGGAGAAGCTGAAGCCCATCACGCTCACGATGCTCTGCACTTCAGGCTGCTTCAGGATGAAGCCTTCGACCTGCTGCATCACCGACAGCGAACGCTCCTGCGTCGCGCCCGGGGGCAGTTGCACGTTCACGATGATGTTGCCCTGGTCTTCTTCGGGCAGGAACGAGCTCGGCAGGTGCGTGTAGAAGTACGCGACGGCGCCGATGATCGCGGCGTAGATCACGAGGTAGCGTGCGGCGCGGCGCAGGATGCGCGCGACCACGCCTTCGTAGCCCTTGGCCGTGCGAGAGAAGCCGCGGTTGAACCAGCCGAAGAAGCCGCGCTTCTCATGGTGGTGGCCGGCTTCCACCGGCTTGAGCAGCGTGGCGCACAGCGCCGGTGTGAGCGACAGCGCCATGAAGGCCGAGAAGCCGATCGAGGCCACCATCACCGCCGAGAACTGGCGGTAGATGTTGCCGGTCGAACCCGCGAAGAAGGCCAGCGGCACGAACACCGAGATCAGCACCACGGTCACGCCGATGATGGCGCCCGAGATCTGCTGCATCGCCTTGCGCGTGGCGTCGAGCGGCGACAGCCCCTCTTCGCTCATGATGCGCTCGACGTTCTCCACCACCACGATGGCGTCGTCCACCACGATACCGATCACCAGCACCATGCCGAACATGGTGAGCACGTTGATCGAGAAGCCCAATGCGAGCAGCGTGGCGAAGGTGCCCAGCAGCGCGATCGGCACCACGATCGTCGGGATGATCGTGTAGCGCCAGTTCTGCAGGAACAGGAACATCACCAGGAACACCAGCGCGATGGCCTCGAACAGCGTCTTCACCACTTCGGAGATCGAGATCTGCACGAAGCGCGAGCTGTCATAAGGAATGTCCCACTTCACGCCCTTGGGGAAGTAGCGCTCCAGCTCGGCCATCTTGGCGCGCACGGCCTTGGCCGACTTCAGCGCGTTGCCGGTGGGCGTGGGCTGCACGCCGATACCGACCGCGGGCACGCCGTTCAGGCGCGCGGAGGTGGCGTAGTTCTGGCCGCCGAGTTCGACGCGCGCCACGTCCTTCAGGCGCACGGTCGAGCCGTCGGTGTTGGCGCGCAGCACGATGTTCTGGAACTGCTCGACGCTGTTGAGCTGGCCGTTCACCGTGACCGTGGCGGAGATCGCCTGGCCGGGGATGTTCGGCAGGTCGCCGAGCGTGCCCGAGGCCACCTGGGCGTTCTGCGCGCGGATCGCGGCATTCACGTCGTTGGCCGATAGGTTGAAGCCTTGCAGCTTCGCCGGGTCGATCCAGATGCGCATCGCGTTCTCGGAGCCGAACAACTGGGCCTGGCCCACGCCGTCGATCCGCTGCAGTTCCGGCACGATGTTGCGCGCGGCGTAGTCACCGAGCGCCACCGGGTCGAAGTCGGGGTTGTCCGAGGACAGCATCGCGAACAGCAGGAAGTTGTTGCGCGACTTGTCCACGCGCACGCCCTGCTGCGTCACGGCCGAAGGCAGCCGCGGCGTGGCGCGCGAGAGCCGGTTCTGCACGTCCACCTGCGCGAGGTCTTCGTTGGTGCCGGCCTCGAAGCTGATGGTGATGGCGCCGGTGCCGTCGGCCTGGGCCACCGATTCCATGTAGATCAGGCCGGGCGAGCCGTTCATCTCGCGCTCGATCACGGACAGCACGCTGTCCTCAAGTGTCTGCGCGGACGCACCGGGGTAGGCGACGTTGATCACGATGGCCGGCGGGGCCACCGGCGGGTACTGCGAGATCGGCAACTGCGTGATGGCAACGCCGCCCACCACGATGATGAACAGTGCGATCACCCACGCGAAGATAGGTCGGTCGATAAAGAATTTGGCCATGCGAGGCGCTCCTGATTACTTCTTGTCAGCCGGGGCCGAAGCCGGGCTGGCGGCGG
The DNA here is from genome assembly GCF_059416405.1 of Variovorax sp. GW821-FHT09D04. Classification (NCBI taxonomy): domain Bacteria; kingdom Pseudomonadati; phylum Pseudomonadota; class Betaproteobacteria; order Burkholderiales; family Comamonadaceae; genus Variovorax; species Variovorax sp. GW821-FHT09D04. The sequence continues at coordinate 60,218 of NZ_JBWKPA010000002.1, read as the reverse complement.
GTGCCGCTGCGGCAGCAGACGCTGCCGGTGCCGCGGGTGCAGCCGCGCCGTTCGGCGTCGGCTTCTGCCACGGCACCGCCTTCACGGGCGTGCCGGGCGGCATCATCTGCAGGCGCTGGAAGCCATCGACCATCACCTGTTCGCCGGCCTTCAGGCCGTCGAGCACCACCCACTGGTTGTCCTTGGCGGCGCTGATCTTCACGGTGCGCTGGCTCAACTTGCCGTCGGCGCTGACCACCGTCACGTGGTCGCCCTGCTGGGTGCGCGTGACGGCCTGTTGCGGCACCGTGATCGCGTTCGTCACCTGGGCCTGCTCGAGCTTCACGCGCACGTACAGGCCGGGCAGCAGCTCGCCCTTGGGGTTCGGGATCTCGGCGCGCAGCGTGACCTGGCCCGTGGTCGGGTCGACCGTGAGGTCGGAGAACAGCAGCTTGCCGTCTTGCCCGTAGTCGGTGCCGTCTTCGAGCACCACGCGGATGCTCGCGGCTTCTTCGCCGCTGGCACGCTTGTACTGGCCGGCGGCCACGGCGCGGCGCAGCTTGAGCACGTCGGAGGCCGACTGCGTGAAGTTCACGTACAGCGGGTTGATCTGCTGCACCACGGCCAGCTCGGTGGCGTCGCCCTGGCCGACCAGTGCGCCTTCGGTGACCAGCGCGCGGCCGATGCGGCCTGCGATGGGCGAGGTGACATCGGCGTAGCCCTGGTTGATCTTGGCGGTCTGCAGCAGCGCGCGGTTGGCGGCCACGTCGGCGTCGGCCGTCTTGGCGGAGGCCACGGCCGTCGCGTATTCCTGCTTGCTCACGGCGTTGGCTTCGACCAGCGGCTTGTAGCGGTCGGCCAGTGCCTTGGCCTGCACGGCGTTGGCTTCGGCGCGGGCCAGGGCGGCCTGGGCGTTCTGCGTGGCAGCCACCAGCGGTGCCGGGTCGATGCGGAACAGCAGCTGGCCGGCCTTCACGTCGCTGCCTTCGCGGAACTCGCGCTTGAGCAGGATGCCGGGGGTGCGGGCGCGCACCTGGGCGATGCGCGAGGCTTCGAGGCGGCCGGGCAGCTCGGTCACGAGGCCCACGTCGGTGGGCTTGACCGTCACCACGCCGACTTCAGGCGCCGGACGGGCACCACCGCCACCGCCGCCCGGTCCGGCCGGGGCCTCGCCCTTGCCGCAGGCGGCCAGGAACAGGAGGGAGACGAGGGCCACGGTCGCGAGACGCGGCGAAAACGACAAGGACGGTTGACGCGAGACATGCAGAAGAGGCATGTGATTCCTTTGATGCGAAGACGGGAGATGGCGCGTTTGCGGGAGAGATCCGTAAACCAGCACGGGCAGGTGGGCCATCCGAGAAGCGCGCTAGTTTACATACATTCATGGATGTATAGTGACAGCCATGCAATGGCCCCACGATACGCAAAGGGCGTTCGCTTTACAAATCAGGAGACTTGGTGGCACGTCGTACGAAGGAAGAAGCACTGGCGACGCGGAATCGATTGCTCGATGCCGCGGAACTGCTGTTTCAGGCGCAAGGTGTTTCGCAGACCACGCTGCAGCAGATCGCGCAGCAGGCCGGCGCGACCCGGGGCGCCATCTACTGGCACTTCAAGGACAAGGCCGATCTGTTCAACGCCATGATGGAGCGCGTGATCCTGCCGCTGGAGACGCCGCCCAAGAGCGACATCCCCGGCGATGACCCGCTGGTCGAGATCGAGGAAGGCCTGATCCATGCGCTGACGCTCATGGTCGTCGACCCGCAGGTGCGGCGCGTGTTCGACATCGCGACCCACAAGGTCGAGTACACGCACGACATGGCCTCGGTGCAGCAGCGCCACCTGGACGCGCGCAACGCCTGCGTGGTCGATTTCGAAAAGGCCCTGCGGCTGGCCGCGCGGCGCGCCCGCATCCGGCTGCCGTTGCCGGGTGCGGTCGCGGCGCAGGGCATGCACGCCCTGATGGGCGGGCTGATCCAGAACTGGCTGCTCGACCCCACGGCCTTCGACCTCGTGTCGACCGGCCGGCGCACCTTCCGCGTCTACCTGGCCGGGCTCGGTTTCTCGCGCACGCCGGCCGGTGGCGTCCCGACGGCGCACGACGCGGAAACCACCGCGGCCTGATAGGCCATAATGTGTGGCTCCGGTGCATTCCGGAGCACCCCTCTCGCTGTATTTCAACGGATAGAATTCGGCCCTCCGAAGGCTGAGATCCAGGTTCGATTCCTGGCGGCGGGACCACCTTCAAGACCGGAAATTCCGCAAGGGCTTCCGGTTTTTTCACTTCTTCCCCGACCCGGCGCGGCCTTGCAAGACAAGGCCGATCCGGAGATCCGCGCGACCGGGCCGTGACACGCCGTTGCACCCTGTCACCCGGACGCACGCATGTAAAAATTCCCCGCATGATGGAGCTCTCCGAACTGGACGAAACCAGCCTCGCAGCACACGCCGCCGAATGGCGTCGGCGCGCGCTGCGCGGCGAGAAACAGGCCCGCGGCATCGCACATGCCCTGGAGGCCGAGATGCGCCGCCGCTTCGGCGATTCGATTCCGCCGAGCCAGAGCGCCGACCTGGACACCCGCCCCCTCGCCCTGCGCCAGCCACCGCGTCCGTGGTGGAAGTTCTGGTGAACCGGCCGCGCGCCTTCGCTGCCTGATCTGACATCCCTCGCAGCCGGTCATCGGTTGCAGCGCCCCGTCGGCCCTGACACCATGGCCGCATGGCATACCAACTTCATTACTGGCCCACGATCCAGGGCCGTGGCGAGTTCGTGCGGCTCGCACTCGAAGCAGCGGGCGCCGACTACGTCGATGTCGCGCGGCTGCCCGCCTCGCAAGGCGGCGGCGAGTCCGCGCTGGGCCGCCGGCTCGGCGACCCCGGCAACCCGCGCGCCGCGTTCGCACCGCCGTTCCTTGTCGACGGCGACATCGTGGTCGGCCAGACCGCCGCGATCCTGCTGTACCTCGGCCCCAAGCTCGGGCTGGCCGGCATCGGCGAATCCGACGGCCTGTGGACGCATCAGCTGCAACTCACCATCGCCGACGCGGTGGCCGAGGCGCACGACACCCATCACCCGATCTCGACCGGCGACTACTACGAAGACCAGCGCGACGCGGCCCTGCAGCGTGCGCGCGCCTTCCGCGAAGCGCGCATTCCGAAATTCCTGAACTGATTCGAGCAGGTGCTGCAGCGCAACCCTTCCGGCGACCTGCACCTGGTCGGCGACGTGTTGACCTATGCCGACCTGTCGCTGTTCCAGTTGGTGGACGGCCTGCAGTACGCTTTTCCGAAGGCCACCGCGCGAGCGCTCGCCGCCACGCCCGCGGTCGTGAAGCTGCACGCGAACATCCGGCGACGCCAGCGCGTGCACGACTACCTGCGCAGCCCGCGCCGCATTGCGTTCAACGAGGACGGGATCTTTCGGCGCTATGCCGAGCTGGACGGCTGAGGCTAGTCGTCGCCAGCTTCGTTGCGGATGCGCAGCGCCAGCTCGTACAGCGTGTTGCGCGGCGCACCGCTGATCTCGGCGGCCAGCTTGACGGCCGTCTTCACGGGCAGTTCCGCCAGCAGCAGGCGCAGCACGCGCTCGCCTTCCGCGCCGCCGTCGCCGCTCACCGCCACGGGATGCAGTACCAGCGCGAACTCGCCACGCGTGCGGTCGCGGTCGGCGCCGAACCAGTCGGGCAGCGCGCTGGCGGCCACGGTGGCGATCTCTTCGAACTGCTTGGTGAGCTCGCGGCCGACGGTGATGCGGCGCTCGCCCAGCACGGCAAGGGCGCGGGCCAGGGTTTCGATGCGGTGCGGCGCTTCGAGCAACACCACGGCGCGCGGCTCCTGCGCGAGGGCCTGCACGGCGGTGTCGCGCTCGCCGGCCTTGCTCGGCAGGAAACCCGCGAACACGAAGGCGCTGCTGTTGTGCGCGTGGCTGCTCTCGCCGCCGTCGGCCACGAGCCCGGCCGCGCTCACCAGCGTGACGACGCTGCTGGCGCCCGGCAGCGGCAGCACGCGCTGGCCGGCCGCGCGCACGGCGGCGGCCAGGCGCGCGCCGGGGTCGCTCACGCCGGGCGTGCCGGCGTCACTCACGTAGGCGATGCGCTCGCCCTGCGCGAGCCGCGCGACCACCGCTTGCGCGGCCTCGGCCTCGTTGTGCTGGTGCACCGCGAGCAGCCGCGCGCCGGGGCGGTCGATGCCGTAGGCGCGCAGCAGGCTTTGCGTGTGGCGCGTGTCCTCGCAGGCCACGGCGTCCACCAGCTGCAGCACATGCAGCGCGCGCAGCGTGATGTCGGCCAGGTTGCCGATCGGCGTGGCGACGATGTACAGCGTGCCCTGCGGATAATGCTGCGCGCCCGCGGCGTCGAGCGCGGCCGGCAGGGCCGCGCCGAAGGAAGCAGGGGCGAGTGAAGCCAAGAGGTTTCTCCGTAGGGCAGCGAAAACAAGAACAGGGCAGGGAGCCATGACGACAAGCACCACGACCACGAAGCATCGCGGCGATGCGGCGGAAGACGCCGCGCTCGACCACCTGCGCCAGGCCGGCCTCGTGCCGGTCGCGCGCAATTATCGAACGCCGGGGCGCGGCGGCGGCGAGGTCGACCTGATCATGCGCGATCCGCGCGACGGCACGCTGGTGTTCGTCGAGGTGCGCCAGCGCAGCGCGGCCTCGCACGGCGGCGCGGGTGGCAGCATCACGGCGGGCAAGCAGCGGCGCATCGTGCTGGCCGCGCGGCACTATTTGGGCCGGTTGCGGTCGCTGCCGCCTTGCCGTTTCGATGTGGTGCTGATCGAGGAGAAAATCACCTGGCTGAAAGCCGCCTTCGACGCCGGCTGACGCACTCGCCAGGGAACTGAAGCCTTGCTGAAGGCTCCACCACTCAAACGTCTTGTTTCACGACCCCCAGTTATCATCGCGCCCCATGCTCGAGCAACGGATTCAGCAGCACTTCATTGACAGTGCCGACCTCAAATACCAGACCGGCCCGGTCCTCAGCAAACCCATCTCTCAAGCGATGCAGGCCCTGCTGGCCTGCGTGACCAGCGGCGGCAAGGTGCTGGCCTGCGGGGCCGGCGTGTCGGGCCTGCTGGCCGCGCAGTTCGCATCGAACTTCGTGGGCCGCTTCGAACGCGAGCGGCCCGAGCTGGGCGCCATCGCGCTGCCCGGCGACACCACCGACCCGGCGGCCGACAGCCCGCAGGCCGCCGATGCCGACCGCTTCGCGCGCCAGGTGCGCGCGCTCGGCCAGGCCGGCGACGTGCTGCTGGTGCTCAGCGCCAGCGGGCAGTCGTCCGCGGTGCTGGCCGCCGTGCTTTCCGCGCATGAGCGCGACATGACGGTGGTGGCGCTGCTCGGCAACGCCGCCACGGGGCTGGCCACCGCGGCGCCCGGCGTCGGCGGCACCGGCGGCGCCATCGGCCGCGCGCTGCGCGAAACCGATGTACAGATCAGCGTGCCGCACGAGCGTGCGGCGCGCATTCACGAAATCCACCTGCTCGCGCTGCATTGCCTGTGCGACGGCGTGGATGCCCAGTTACTCGGAGAACAGGAAGTTTCCTCATGACCATGACGACCCTGACCAAGGCCTCGACCCAACGTTTCGCCCTGGCGCTCACCCTGGGCGCCGCCCTGGTGGCCGGACTGTCCGCCTGCGTGCCGCTCGTCGTGGGCGGCGCCGCGGTGGTGGGCGTGGGCATGGTGGCGACCGACCGCCGCAGCTCGGGCGCGCAGCTCGACGACCAGGGCATCGAGCTGCGCGCCGCGGCCCGCGTGCGCGACATCGCCAACGACAACATGTACGTGAGCGTCACCAGCTTCAACCGCCAGGTGCTGCTGACCGGCGCCGTCGGCAACGACGCCGACCGCCGCCGCGTCGAGGACGAGGTGAGCCGCGTGGTCAACGTGCGCTCGGTGGTGAACGAACTCACCATCGGCGCCCCGAGCACCTTCCAGGACCGCTCGAACGACCTGTACATCACCGGCAAGGTGAAGGCCTCGCTGCTCGACGCCAAGGACATCTTCGCCAACTCCTTCAAGGTCGTGACCGAGCGCAGCACGGTCTACCTGATGGGCATCGCCACGCGCCGCGAGACCGACCGCGCCACCGAGATCACGCGCGGCGTGACGGGCGTGGCGAAGGTCGTGCGCGTGGTCGAGGTGGTGAGCGAGGCCGACCTCGCCGCGAGCCAGGCGGCCAACCAGTCCGCCGCTCAGCGCGGCGGCACGGGCCCCGCACCGGTGAGCAATGCGACGCCATCGACGCCGGGTGCTTCCTCCTCGGGTTCGCGCGTGCCGCTGCCGCCGATGGAGCCGCTGCCCGCGCCGGCCGGCGGTGCAACGACCTCGCCGGTCCGCTGAAACCAAAAAGCCCGCTTCTGCGGGCTTTTTTCATTTGAGCCTGATGATCAGGCTGGAGGTGTCCCAGCGCCTGCCGCCGGCCTGCTGCACGTCGGCATAGAACTGGTCGACCAGCGCCGTCACCGGCACGCGCGCGCCGTTGCGCTTGGCTTCGTCGAGCACCAGGCCCAGGTCCTTGCGCATCCAGTCGACGGCAAAGCCGAAGTCGAACTTGCCCTCGATCATGGTCTTGCCGCGGTTGTCCATCTGCCAGCTCTGGGCCGCGCCCTTGCCGATGACGCCGAGCACGGCTTCCATGTCCAGGCCGGCGCGCTGGCCGAAGGCGATGGCTTCCGACAGGCCCTGCACCAGCCCCGCGATGGCGATCTGGTTCACCATCTTCGCGAGCTGGCCCGCGCCGCTCTCGCCCAGCAAGGTGACCGCACGCGAGAAGGCCATCGCCACCGGCTTGATGCGTTCGAACACCGCCGCGTCGCCGCCGCACATCACGGTGAGCGCGCCGTTCTGCGCGCCCGCCTGGCCGCCCGACACGGGCGCGTCGATGAAGTGCAGGCCGCGCGCGAGCGCCGCCTTCGACAGCTCGCGCGCCACGTCGGCCGAGGCCGTGGTGTGGTCCACGAGCACGGCGCCGGGCTTCATGCCGGCCAGGGCGCCGTCGTCGCCCAGCACCACCGAGCGCAGGTCGTCGTCGTTGCCGACGCAGCAGAACACGATGTCGGCGCCGGCCGCTGCTTCGCGCGGGGTAGGGGCGTGGCGGCCGGGGGCGCCGAACTCGGCGACCCAGGCCTGCGACTTGGCGGGCGTGCGGTTGTAGACCGTGACCGTGTGGCCGGCCTTGGCCAGGTGCCCGGCCATGGGCCCGCCCATGACGCCGAGGCCGAGAAAGGCCACCGTCTGGGCGGGAACGGATTCGTAGGTGCGGGGGTTGATGCTGCTCATGGCCGACAGCTTAAAGCCAAAGAAAGAAACAAGGCCGGCGCACCGCGGGGCGCCGGCGGGGCGGCCTCAGACGATCGCGAAGTGCTCGGTGCCGGCCGCCAGGTCGGTGCTGCGCGCGCGCTGGCTGTTGAGCTTGATCTGCAGGCGCAGGTCGTTGGCCGAATCGGCGTTGCGGATCGCCTCTTCGAAGTTGATCGCGTTGCCCTCGAACAGGTCGAACAGCGCCTGGTCGAAGGTCTGCATGCCCAGGTTGCGGCTCTTCTTCATGATCTCCTTGATCTCGCCCACCTCGCCCTTGAAGATCAGGTCGGAGATCAGCGGCGTGTTCAGCAGGATCTCGACGGCGGCCACGCGGCCCTGGCCGTCTTCGGTGGGCACCAGCCGCTGCGAGACCAGCGAGCGCAGGTTCAGCGACAGGTCCATCAGGAGCTGCGCGCGGCGCTCTTCGGGGAAGAAGTTGATGATGCGGTCCAGGGCCTGGTTGGCGCTGTTGGCGTGCAGCGTGGCCATGCACAGGTGGCCGGTTTCGGCGAAGGCCACGGCGTGCTCCATGGTTTCGCGGTCGCGGATTTCGCCCATGAGGATCACGTCGGGCGCCTGGCGCAGCGTGTTCTTCAGCGCGGCTTCCCAGCTGTCGGTGTCGATGCCCACTTCGCGCTGCGTCACCACGCAGTTCTTGTGCGGATGCACGAACTCGACCGGGTCTTCCACCGTGACGATGTGGCCGTAGGAGTTCTCGTTGCGCCAGTCGATCATCGCGGCCAGCGTGGTCGACTTGCCCGAGCCCGTGGCGCCCACCAGGATGGTGAGGCCGCGCTTGGTCATCGCCACGTCCTTGAGCACCTGCGGCATGCCCAGCCCGTCGATGGTCGGCAGCTTGGCGGGAATGGTCCGCAGCACCATGCCGACCTTGCCCTGCTGCACGAACGCATTGACGCGAAAGCGCCCGATGCCCGTCGGCGAGATCGCGAAGTTGCACTCCTTGGTGCGCTCGAACTCGGCCGTCTGGCGGTCGTTCATGATCGAGCGCGTGAGCGCCAGCGTGTGCTGCGCGCCCAGCGCCTGCTGCGAGACCTTGGTGACCTTGCCGTCGACCTTGATGGCCGGCGGGAAGTCGGCGGTGATGAACAGGTCGCTGCCGTTGCGGCTCACCATGAGCTTGAGCAGGTCGTTGATGAACTGGCTGGCTTGATCGCGTTCCATGATGTCTGTGCTCCGAAGGACTGTAGGGATCAGCCGGGGAAATTCTCGGGAATCTTCGCTTTGCCGCGCGCTTCGGCGGCAGAGATCGTATTGCGGCGCACCAGCTCCGTCAGGTTCTGGTCGAGCGTCTGCATGCCCGAGCCCTGGCCGGTCTGGATGGTGGAGTACATCTGCGCGACCTTGGCCTCGCGGATCAGGTTGCGGATGGCCGGCGTGCCCAGCATGATCTCGTGCGCCGCCACGCGGCCCTGGCCGTCCTTGGTCTTGCACAGCGTCTGCGAGATCACGGCCTGCAAAGACTCCGACAGCATCGCGCGGATCATTTCTTTTTCTTCGCCCGGGAACACGTCGATGATCCGGTCGATGGTCTTGGCGGCTGACGAGGTGTGCAGCGTGCCGAACACCAGGTGGCCGGTTTCGGCCGCGGTCATCGCCAGGCGAATGGTTTCGAGGTCGCGCAACTCGCCCACCAGGATGGCGTCCGGGTCTTCGCGCAGGGCGGAGCGCAGCGCGTTGGCAAACGACAGCGTCATCGGCCCCACTTCGCGCTGGTTGATCAGGCACTTCTTCGATTCGTGCACGAACTCGATCGGGTCTTCCACCGTGAGGATGTGGCCGTACTCGTTCTCGTTGAGGTAGTTCACCATCGCCGCCAGCGTGGTCGACTTGCCCGAGCCCGTGGGGCCCGTCACCAGCACGAGGCCGCGCGGCTTGAGCGCGAGTTCGCCGAAAATCTTCGGCGCGTTGAGCTGCTCGAGCGTGAGGATCTTTGAGGGAATGGTCCGGAACACCGCGGCCGCGCCGCGTGCCTGGTTGAAGGCGTTCACGCGGAAGCGCGCGAGGCCGTCGATCTCGAACGAGAAGTCGACCTCCAGGAACTCTTCGTAGTGCTTGCGGTGCGTGTCGCTCATGATGTCGTACACCATGGCATGCACGGCCTTGTGGTCCAGCGCATCGACGTTGATGCGGCGCACGTCGCCGTTCACGCGGATCATCGGCGGCAGGCCGGCCGACAGGTGCAGGTCGGAGGCTTTGTTCTTGACGCTGAACGCCAGCAGTTGGGTGATGTCCACGGGGCTCCTCAGGCAGGCTTTAGTGACGTTTTGATACGAATTCGGAAGATTATGACGATGATTGGCGACGATCTCCAGCAAGTAAGGGCCCGGATCGACCAGGCCTGTGCGCAGGCCGGGCGCGACCCGGCGGCGGTGCGCCTGCTGGCGGTGTCCAAGACCTTCGGGCCGGAGGCGGTGCGCGAGGCGCACGCGGCCGGCCAGGCGGCCTTCGGCGAGAACTACGTGCAGGAGGGCCTGGACAAGATCGCCGCGCTGGCCGACCTGCGCGCGGGACTCGAATGGCACTGCATCGGCCCTCTGCAGAGCAACAAGACGCGGCCCGTGGCCGAGCAGTTCGACTGGGTCCACAGCATCGACCGCCTGAAGATCGCCGAGCGCCTGTCGGCCCAGCGCCCGGCCCACCTGCCGCCGCTGCAGGTGTGCCTGCAGGTCAACGTGGACGGCGGCGCGAACAAGTCCGGCGTGCCGCCGGAAGAGGCCTTGGCGCTCGCGCGCGCTGTGGCGGTCTTGCCACAACTGACGCTGCGCGGGCTCATGGCGATCCCCGAACCGGCGCCCGATTTCGCGGCGCAGCGCGCGTTGTGCCTGCGCGCCCATGCGGTGTTCGAGGCGATCCGTGCAGAGGGCATCGCGCTGGACACGCTGTCGCTGGGCATGAGCGGGGACCTCGAGGCGGCGGTCAGCGCCGGCAGCACGATGGTGCGGGTCGGGACGGCGATCTTCGGCGGGCGGGTGAAGGCGCCCGCATAGGCAGGTCAGGGGGCGGCGGCTGTCTTCTGGACGCGCTTCAGATCCTGGGCCACCGAATCGGCGATGTCCGAGGCGCTCTTCTCAAGGCGGCTGGCGCTGGCCTTGGTGTCCGCCATCAGTGCGGCGAAGTCGGGAAAGGTCGTCTTCGCTTCCGTGTTGCGCCACCCTTCGGCGAGAGGCTTCCAGCCGGCCGAGTGGTAGCCGCGGTAGATCGGCTTCGTCTTGTCCTTGCCCAGCAGGACCACGACCGAGGTGATCGTCGGCAGGTAGACGCCCACCCGAGGCGGCGAGACGAAGCCGACCATCGTGGGGGACACCACGAGGATCGCGTCCGCGGGGCTTTCGAGCTTGTCGAACGCGAGCGTGTAGCCGCCATTGGCTTCCACCCACGGCGCGTCCTGTTCGGTGACGGCATAGCCCTGTGCCTCGAGGCGCGTGGCGAGCTGCTTCACCAGCAGGGTGTTGATCGCCGTGCCCTGTGCCTTGTAGGCCGCCGACAGCGTGTCCTGCTTGCTGGACTGGTCAGCCGCCGCAACCAGGCCGCCGATCAGGCCGAAGGCCATGCCGGGATGGCCCATGTTGAACACCGTGTAGGTCTTGGGCTCCGGCACCTTGACCACGGCAATCGACTTGATTTCCACCAACCGTTCGAGCGGCGCGTCGATCTTCGGTACCGGGCCCACGCAGGCGCCCAGCAACAAGGTTGCAACCAGGACGACCGCCGATCCAATGCGTTTGAACATTCCCTCGCTCCGTTGTGTTGATATGGCGGAGCATTCTGGGTAAGCAACAAAAATGTTTCAATAGGTACTGACGTTGCAGCCCTCGGGCTGCAACAGTCAGACCCCCAGCGGCAAGCGCGCGCTGCTCTTGACCTCTTCCATCACCGCATACGTGCGCGTCTCGCGCACCCCGGGCAGCTGCCACAGCACCGTGCCCGCGAACTCGCGGTAGGCGGCCATGTCGGCCATGCGGGTCTTGAGGAGGTAGTCGAAGCCGCCGGCGACCATGTGGCATTCCATGATCTCGTCGCGCACCTGCACGGCGGCCTTGAACTGGTCGAAGACGTTGGCGGTGGTGCGGTCGAGCAGCACCTCGACGAACACGGTGAAGCCGCGACCCAGCTTGTAGGGGTCGAGGCGGGCCTCGTAGCCCAGGATGAAGCCGTCGCGCGTGAGGCGCTGCACGCGCGCCAGCACGGCGGTGGGGGAAAGCGCGACCGCCTCCGCCAGCTTGAGGTTGGTGATGCGGCCGTCTTCCTGAAGGATCTTCAGCAGGCGCAGATCGATGCGGTCCAGATCAAGCATTCGAGGATTATCCGGCGCACACATCGATCGACTGCAAGAAATGCGGCCTATTTGCCACGGCCATAGGAGATAGAACCAAGGAAATGCCGTTGGACTACCCTTTCGCAGTCATTTGAACTACCGAAAGCCGTGGGTCACCGCATTCAACGCACCGTGGTCGATCCGGGTGCGGCAGCCTGGCGGCCCGAGAGCTGGTCGACCAGCGCGCCGTAGGCCGGGCCTTCGCGCAGCTTGGTGTAGGCGGCCTGGGCTTCGCGGTAGCCGGGGCGCGACGTGTCGGCGCCGGCTTCGCCCGACTGCTGGGCGGCCAGGCCCGAGCGGATCCACAGCTGCGTGTCGGCGGCCACGGCAGCGCGGCTGTTGGCCGAGACCGCGACCGGCTCCTGGCCCATGTTCTCGTTGTAGCCCTGGGTGGGCGCGGTCTTCAGCCACTGCTGGGCATCGGCCGTCACGGCGGCGCGCGTCGTCGACGACGCGAAGGGCGCGGGACGCGGGTCGCCTTCGGCGTAGTTGCCGGCAAAGCTCGGCGCGGCGGCCAGGCCCAGCAGGGCGGCGACGGCGGCGGTGTTCAGAAGGCGGGTGGTGGCAGACAGCTTCATGTTCGTTCACTCCTTGAGGTGGTTGCTTGGTTGGTGAGAACGACTGTACGAAGCGCATCCACGCGACCGATAACGTCTGGATGACGGTTTTGTCATGTGCGTATCCACCTGCATCGGGCCGCGCCGAGAGGGACCGCAAGGGGCCTTCCAACTTCTCTTGCATAACCGCCATCGCGGCATGCATAAGCCATGGCGCGCGGCCCTCAGTCGGAATATCGTTGCGCCCATCCATTCCAACCAAGGGAATCTTCCATGAACGAGAAACTCTCCTTCGTCAATCCGACGGCCAACAGCCCCTGGGGCACCTACCTGTCGCAGGTCGATCGCGTCGTGCCGTACCTCGGCCCGCTGGCACGCTGGGTCGAAACCCTCAAGCGCCCCAAGCGCGCGCTGATCGTCGACGTGCCGATCGAGATGGACAACGGCACCATCGCCCACTTCGAGGGCTACCGCGTGCAGCACAACATGAGCCGCGGCCCGGGCAAGGGCGGCGTGCGCTTCCACCCCGACGTCACGCTGGAAGAAGTGATGGCGCTGTCGGCCTGGATGACCATCAAGACCGCGGCCGTCAACCTGCCGTACGGCGGTGCCAAGGGCGGCATCCGCGTCGACCCGAAGAAGCTGTCGCTGCAGGAGCTGGAGAAAGTCACGCGCCGCTACACCAGCGAGATCGGCATCATCATCGGCCCGCACACCGACATCCCCGCGCCCGACGTGAACACCAACGCGCAGATCATGGCGTGGATGATGGACACCTACTCGATGAACGTCGGCGGCACCGCCACCGGCGTGGTCACCGGCAAGCCGCTGCACCTGGGCGGATCGCTGGGCCGCGTGAAGGCCACCGGCCGCGGCGTGTTCGTCACCGGCCGTGAAGCGGCCCGCCGCCTGGGCATGGACCTGCGCGGCGCGCGCATCGCGGTGCAGGGCTTCGGCAACGTGGGCTCGGTCGCGGCCGAACTCTTCGTCGAAGCAGGCGCCAAGATCGTCGCGGTGCAGGACCACACCGGCACCATCGTGAACACCAATGGCCTCGATCTGACCCAGCTGGTGCCCATCTCGCGCACCGACGGCGTGGTCGGCTTCAAGGCCGGCGGCGACATCGTGCCGAACGAAGACTTCTGGGACGTGGCCTGCGACATCCTGATCCCGGCCGCCCTCGAAGGCCAGCTCACGGCCGAGCGCGCCAAGAAGACCACCGCCAAGCTGGTGCTCGAAGGCGCCAACGGCCCGACGGTGCCCGAAGCGGACGACATCCTGGCCGAGCGCGGCGTGCTGGTCGTGCCCGACGTGATCTGCAACGCCGGCGGCGTGACGGTCTCGTACTTCGAATGGGTGCAGGACTTCTCGTCCTTCTTCTGGGACGAGGACGAGATCAACGTGCGCCTGGATCGCATCATGATGAACGCGCTCAACCAGATCTGGGACACGGCCGACAAGCACAAGATCCCGCTGCGCACGGCGACGTATGCGGTGGCCTGCGAGCGCATCCTGATGGCGCGCCAGGAACGCGGTCTGTACCCCTGACGCGATCTCTGGGGCTTTCAGGGCCTTTCGGGAACCCCCGGCCTGCCGGGGGCTCGAAGCGAAGCCACCGGTTGGTTAGCATCCGGTGTCCTTCCCGCCCTGCCATGCCCCCCACCTCTTCTGCTGCTTTCTTCTCTTCGCCGGCCCGCGTGCCGGCGTTTCTGTTCCCGGGCCTGCTGTCGGCCCTGTTGCTGGCCGGCTGCGGCAGCTTCGGCACGGGCCAGGCCTACGAGCCCGAAGACTTCGACTCCACCACCACCCACACGCGCAACTACGCCGCCAGCGAGGCCCAGACCTGCGAGGCGGCGCGCCGCGCGCTGCTGAGCCAGGGCTACATGGTCACGGCTGCCAACGCCGACCTGGTGACCGCGCGCAAGAGCTTCCAGCCCGCGGCCGAGACGCACGTCGAGGTCGAGTTCCGCGTGGTCTGCGCGCGAGAAATGGGTACTGGCAGCGCCTCGGCCGGACGCAGCACCGTGGCCTTCGCGACCGCATTGCAAGACCGCTACGGCCTGAAGAAGGGCAGCAACTCGGCCAGCCTGGGCGTGGGCGCCATCGGCTCGCTCTCGCTGCCCTTCGGCGGCAGCAACGAGGCGATGGTCAAGGTGGCGAGCCAGACGCTCACCGACGAACGTTTCTACGACCGCTTCTTCACGTTGGTCGAACGCTTCCTGCAGGGAGGCGGCCCCGACATGCCAGCGGACGCGGCACCGGCCGACGACGCACCGAAGCCCGCCACGCGCCCCGCCGCCGCCACCTTCCCGGTGGCGCCGTCGCCCAACCGCGGCTGAACAGGCTCGGCAGTCAGCGCACCAGCGTCGACTTGCCGAACAGGCTCTCGATCAGCTCCACCGCCACTTCGGCCGTCTGGTTGCGCACGTCGAGCGCGGGGTTGAGCTCCACCACGTCGACCGAGCCGAGCCGGCCGGTGTCGGCGATCATTTCCATGCACAGCTGCATCTCGCGGTAGGTCGGCCCGCCGCGCACGCCCGTGCCCACGCCGGGCGCGTCGGCCGGGTCGAGGCAATCGAGGTCGAAGCTCACGTGCAGGTGGGTGTCCTCGTCCACATCTTGAAGCGCCTCGGTCATGGTGGTGCGCATGCCGTTCTCGTCGATGTGGCGCATGTCGAACACATGCAGGCCGAGCGTGCGGATCGCTTCCTTCTCGTCGGCGTCCACGCTGCGGATGCCGATGAAGCGGATGGCGTCGTGCGCCAGCGCCGCGGGCTCGCCGCTCCAGCCCGTGAGGTCCGCCGGCCCGTGGCCCAGCAGGCACGACACCGGCATGCCGTGCAGGTTGCCGCTGGGGCTCGTGGTCTCGGTGTTGACGTCGGAATGCGCGTCGAGCCACAGCACGCGCAGCTTCTTGCCGCGCTTGCGTGCGTGCCAGGCCACCGCGCTGATCGAGCCGATCGCCAGGCAGTGGTCGCCGCCCAGCATCACCGGCACGTGGCCGGCGCCCAGCGCGGTGTCGACGGCGGCGTAGACCGAGCGGTTCCACGCGATCACCTCGGTGAGGTGGCGCAGCCCGTTGGCCGGCGGCGCCCACGGCGTGGCCGGGCCCGCGAGGTTGCCGCGGTCGAGCACCGTGAAGCCCTGGCCCGCCAGCGCCTCGGCCAGGCCGGCCACGCGCAGCGCGTCGGGGCCCATGCCCGCGCCGCGCACGCTGGCGCCGATGTCGGTCGGCGCGCCGATCAGTTCGAGGGTGGTGGCGGTACTGCTGCTGTTCATGCCGGTCTCCCGATGTGGTGCCAGAGGTAGGCGTAGCCGAGCGCATCCATGAAGGCGGACGCCTTGTTGTCCGCGGCGGCGCTGTGGCCGCCTTCCATGTTCTCGTAGAAGCTGCTGTCGTGCCCCTGCGCGAGCAGCTTCGCATGCATCTTGCGCGCATGCACCGGCCCCACGCGGTCGTCGCGCGTGGAGGTGGTGAAAAGGGCGGGCGGGTAGGGCGTGTCGGCCTGTGCGTTCTCGTAGGGCGAGAAGGTCTGGATGAACTCCCACTCGTCGGGCAGTTCCGGGTCGCCGTACTCCGCGATCCACGAGGCGCCGGCCGACAGCTGCGTGTAGCGCTTCATGTCGAGCAGCGCCACCTCGCTCACGATGGCGCCGTACAGCTGCGGGTACAGCGTGAGCATGTTGCCCATGAGCAGGCCGCCGTTGCTGCCGCCCATGGCGCCCAGGTGCGCGGGCGAGGTGATGCCGCGCGCGAACAGGTCCTGCGACACGGCCGCGAAATCCTCGCAGGTGCGCAGGCGGTTTTCCTGCAGCGCGGCCTGGTGCCAGCGCGGGCCGTACTCGCCGCCGCCGCGGATGTTCGCCACCACGTACACGCCGCCGCGTTCGAGCCAGGCGCGGCCGATGCCGCCGCTGTAGCTCGGCTCCAGCGAGATCTCGAAGCCGCCGTAGGCGTACTGCAGCGTGGGGTTGGTGCCGTCGGCCACGAGGTCTTTCGCGGCGATCTCGAAGTAGGGCACGCGCGTGCCGTCCGCCGAGGTCGCGAAATGCTGGCTCACGCGAAAGCGCGAGGCGTCGAAGAAGCCGGGGCTGTGCTTCAGCGGCTGCGGCTCGCCCTGGCCGAGGGTGCCGATGTACAGCGTGGTCGGCTGCAGGAAACCGCTCACGGTCAGGAAGTAGTCGTCGCTCTCGGTCTCGTCGATGCCGCCGGCCGCCACGCACGAGAGTGCGGGCGCGCCGCCCAGGCTGTCGCGGGCCCAGTCGCCCAGGCCGTCCGCCGGCGGCGTGAGCACCTCCAGCCGGTTCACCACGTCGTGCATCACGTTGAGGATCAGGTGGTGGCGCGTCCACGAATAGTCGTCGAGCGCGGTGGTGTCGTCGGGCTCGAACAGCAGCGTGAGTTCGCGCGCGCCGGCCATGTAGTCGTCGAAGCGCGCGGCCAGCAGCGAGCCGGCGGTGTAGGTACGGCCGGCCACGGTCCAGTCTTCGCGCGGCTCGATCAGCAGCCACTCGCGCGTGACGCCGGTGTTGGCGTCGTCGGGCACGTCGATCTTGGCGAGCGTGCCGTCGGGCGCGCGCAGCCAGGTCTCGCTGTCGTAGAAGTCGATCTGGCGCGAGACGAAGTCACGCTCGAAGCCGGGCGTGTGGTCGCTCCAGGCGCTCACCGACATGTCTTCGTGCGCACCTTCGTACACGGTGACGGCCTCGGCCAGCGGCGTGCCGCGTTGCCACTCCTTCACCAGGCGCGGGTAGCTCGAGCTGGTCATGGAGCCGGGGCCGAAATCGGTGCCTACGTACAGGTGGTCGATGTCTTTCCAGGTGACGTGGTTCTTCGCCTCGGGCAGCGCGAAGCCGCCTTCGACGAAGGCCAGGTTCACCAGGTCGAACTCGCGCACCACGTCGGCATCGGCACCGCCGCGTGACAGCGAGATGAGGCAGCGTTCGTACGCGGGCTCCAGGCAGTCGGCACCGTGCCAGACCCAGTTCTCGCCGTCCTGCGCGGCCAGCGCGTCGAGGTCGAGCACGGTCTCCCACGCGGGCTCGGGCGTGCGGTATTCATCGAGCGTGGTGCGGCGCCACAGGCCCTTGGGGTGCGCCTTGTCGCGCCAGAAGTTGTAGTACAGCGCACCGATCTTGCTGACCATCGGAATGCGCGCGTCCGAGTCGAGCACCTCGAGCAGGCCCTGCTCGATCGCCTGGAAGGCCGGCGACTGCGCATAGGTGTGAACGGCATGTGCATTCTGCTGGCGAGCCCAGTCCAGAGCGGCTTCGCCGTCGATGTCTTCGAGCCAGAGATGGGGGTCGTCGTTGTGCGCAGAGGTCATGCGGCACAGTGTACGAAGCCCCCGTGAATGCGGCGGCCTGTGAGCAGTTGTTGCTGCATTCGAGGCGCGTCGATTTTTTCATTACATGTGGACGCGCGCCCCGGCCATCCTTGGGGCAAACCCCTGTCCCGGGCGTGCCTTCCCCCGGTGGAAACACTGAAGAAGCGAAGGCCCACGAACGCGATGCCCACGGTATCCTGCCGGACGGCGCATGCCCCAACGAGGAGAACCACACATGAAACACCTGAGCGGTCTTGATGCCACCTTCCTGCACCTGGAAACCCCCGAGATGCCGATGCACGTGGGTTCGCTCAACGTGCTGGACCTGCCCAAGGGCTACAAGGGCGACTTCTACGAAGACGCCAAGGCCTTCATGGCCAGCCGCATCCACCTGGCCGACGTGTTCACGCGCAAGCTCGCGCTGATGCCCTTCGACATGACCAATCCGGTGTGGGTCGAGGACGACGACATCGACCTCGACTACCACGTGCGCCACATCACGCTGCCCAAGCCGGGCACCAACCGCCAGCTGCAGCAGTACGTGGCGCGGCTGCACTCCACGCTGATGGACCGCAGCCGGCCGATGTGGGAGTTCTTCATCATCGACGGCCTCAAGAGCGGCCAGGTGGCGCTGTACACCAAGGTGCACCACGCGGGCATCGACGGACAGGCCGGCGTCGAGCTGGGCAAGGCCATCTTCGACCTCGAGGCCACGGGCCGCGTGATCAAGCCGCCGCGTGTGCGCCCGCGCAGCAACGGCTACCAGCTGGGCATGGCCGAACTCGCCACGGCAGCGCTGCGCAACACGGCGCAGCAGTACGTCAAGCTCTTCAAGATGGCGCCGGCCATCGCGCGCGCCATCGGCGGCCTGGCCCAGCCCGACGAGAAGGCGGCCGACAAGGCGGCGGCCACCGCGCCGAAGAAGTTCAACCTCTTCGCGCCGCGCACCTCGCTGAACGTGTCGATCACCAACCAGCGCACCTTCGCCGGGCGCACCATCTCGCTGGCCGAGACCAAGTACATCGCCAAGCACTTCGGCGTGTCGCTCAACGACGTGGTGCTGGCCACCGTGGCCGGCGCGTTGCGCCACTACCTGGCCGACAACAACGAGCTGCCGGCCAAGCCGCTGGTGGCCGGCGTGCCCGTGAGCCTGCGCGAGGCGGGGGACCAGACGGCCAACAACCAGGCCAGCATGATCCTCGTGAGCCTGGCCACCGACATCACCGATCCGCTGCAGCGGCTGAAGGCGATCAACGCCTCGTCGAACTCGTCCAAGTCGACGATGAACCGCTTCAAGGCCGTGATCCTGGACGACTTCCCGACCTTCGCCGCGCCCTGGCTGGTGTCGGGCATTGCGTCGATGGTGGGACGCTCGGGCATCGTCAACCTGCTGCCGCCGGCGGCCAACGTGGCGGTCTCGAACGTGGCGGGCGCGCCGTTCCCGATGTACTTCGCGGGGGCGCTGGTCACCTGCTACTACCCGGTGTCGATCGCCAGCCATGGCACCGCGCTCAACGTCACCGTGCAAAGCTACAACGGCCGCATGGACTACGGCCTGATCGCCTGCCGCCGCGCCGTGCCCGACATCACCGAGATCGGCGACTACCTGCTGGCCGAGCACAAGCTGCTGATGGAGCTGACGCAGAAGCACCCGGCCGTCTCCGGCGCGCCGGCCACACCGCCCAAGCCCGTGGCCGCCCCCGCCCCGGAAGCGGACGAAGAGGCCCAGGCCGCTGCACCGGCCCGCAAGCCGGCCGCGCGCAAGAAGGCGCCGGTGAAGGCCGTCGCCGCCAAGAAGACGGCGCAGAAGGCCCCTGCCAAGGCCGCACCGGTCAAGGCGGCGGCGAAGAAAGCCCCTGCGAAGAAGGCGGCGGCAAAGAAGGCTGCGCCCCGGCCCGCGGCCCGCAAGGCCGCCGCATCGCCGCGCGCCGCTGCGGCATGATCGACAGGGCCGGCCCGGCCTGGAAAAAAAATTGGGGCAGTTGGACTAGTTTTCCGACCGTTCTAGTTTTCCAGGCCTAGGCCCTGCGGAAGATGATTGGCCCATCGCGATTCCCCGCGAGCCATTCAACTTCAAGGAAATCTCACATGTCCACGCAAACCAACATCGCTTCCGCCGCCATCCACGTCGTCGGCCAGTACAACGACGCCGGCAAGACCCTGGTCGGTGCCTACCGCACCGGCGTGCAACGCCTGCTGGGCGGTGCCGCTTCGCGCTACAGCGAGTTCCTGGGCAACCGCCAGATCCCGATGGTGAGCGAGCAGATCAAGGCCAACCTGATCGGCGCGCAAGAGAAGGTGCATGGTTTCCTGTCCAACCGCCTGGACATCGACACCAGCCGCATCGTGAACGCGATGGACCGCGTCGCTGCCGGCACCACCAGCGGCATCGAAACCGTCGCCAACCGCGTCGCCCAGATCGAATCGCCCGCTGCCACCACCGTGCTGAACGCCCTGTCGGCCGTGAACCAGCCCTTCGCCACCGTGTCGGTGCAGATCGCTGACCGCATCGTTGCCGGCACCAAGCAGATCGAAGCCCGTGTGAGCGGCACCGAAGAAGCCGCCCCCGTGCGCACCGTGAAGGCCAAGGTCGCTGCGGCCAAGAAGCCGGTTCGCCGCGCTGCCCGCAAGGCGGCCTGATCCCGGGGCGCTGACCGCGCCCTTTCCCTTTTTCACGCCCTTGGAGCACCACCGCATGGCGACCCGTCCCGATGACACTGCAAAGTTGAAGAAGAGGGCGGCGCCTGCCAAGAAGGCTCCGGCGGCGAAGAAAAAGGCCGCGCCCCGCAAGGCGGCGCCGGCTGCAAAAGCCCCGCCCGCAGACACAGCTGCGGCGGGCACCAACAAGGCCGAAGCGCTGCTGCGCGCCGGCCTCAAGGCGCTGGACAACGTGCGCAACGACGTCGCCAAGCGCCAGGCCAACGTGATCGAAGGCCTGCTGGGCATCGGGCACGGCAAGGCCGACGTGGCCGGTGCGAAGGCGGCGCTGACGCGCGGCTTCCCCAGCCTGGACACCTTCGGCATCCGCAAGTTCGAGGACGTGTTCGACCAGCGTGTCGCCACCGCCCTGCAACGCCTGGGCATGCCCAGCGCCGACGAGGTGCAGGCCCTGCGCGACGAGGTGGCGCAGTTGCGCGAACGCCTCGCGAAACTCGAGAAACCGTCCAGTTCAAGTGGCTCCGGCGGCAAGCGCTGAGCGGCACACAACGCACGCAACACGCCGCTTGTGGCCAGCTCCAACACCACGCGCGATCGCATCCTGCAGACCAGCCTTGCGCTGTTCAACGCGGAAGGTCTTCCGGCTGTGTCCACGCACAAGATCGCGGCCGAGCTCGGCATGAGCCCGGGCAACCTGCACTACCACTTCAAGGCCAAGCAGCTGATCGTCGAATGGCTGTTCCGGCGCTTCGAGCAGCGGCTCGAGGTGCTCAACGGCTCGTCGGCCTCCATCACCGCCATCGACGACCTGTGGCTGGCGCTGCA
Organism: Variovorax sp. GW821-FHT09D04; assembly: GCF_059416405.1. Taxonomy (NCBI): domain Bacteria; kingdom Pseudomonadati; phylum Pseudomonadota; class Betaproteobacteria; order Burkholderiales; family Comamonadaceae; genus Variovorax; species Variovorax sp. GW821-FHT09D04. Next base: position 39,230 of record NZ_JBWKPA010000002.1, on the reverse strand, counting down.
CCTGCGCTTCGAGGCCATCGACGAGTACCGCTTCATCTATCGCGACATGGCCTTCCTGGCCAGTGAGTACCCGGCCCTGGGCCAACGCGCCCAGGCCATGACCGCGCAGAACCTGCTCGCCGCCCAGACGCTGTGCGAAGGGCTGGTGGCCTCGGGTGTGATCGAGACCAGCGCCGAGCAGGCGCGCATCCTCGCGCTGCAGATGGTCTTCACCACCACCTGCTGGCTCTCGTTCGAGCGGCTCGTGCCGGGGCGCGACGCGCTGGCGCAGGCCGACCCCGGTTTGGCGGCTTTCTACACACTCACGCTGGTTTCTCCGTATGTTTCCAGCGAATCGAGGGCTTATCTTGATTACCTGAGGGGCAAATACCTCGGATAAATGAAGTCGTCGTCCGACGGGGCATGCAACTTCGCACCCCCATCGTCGTCCTACAGAAGAAAGAAACAGAAAGGAAGCCGCCATCATGACCACCGCCACCCACGAACCCATCGCACCGCCGTCGCGCCTGCTCTTGCTGGCCGAAGCGCGCGCCCTCTGGGAAACCGGCGCCGGCCTCGCCATGTGGCCGCTGCTGCAGCTCGCGCCGCGCGGTGACGGGCACCCCGTGCTCGTGCTGCCGGGCCTGGTGGCCAGCGACATGTCCACGCTGCTGCTGCGCCGCTACCTGTGCAGCCGCGGCTACGACGCGCACGGCTGGGGCCAGGGCCGCAACCTGGGCCCGCGCGCCGGCGTCGAGGACGGCATGGTCGACCTGCTCAAGACCCTGGCCGACAAGAGCGGCCAGAAGGTCAGCGTGATCGGCTGGAGCCTGGGCGGCGTCTACGCACGGCTCTTGGCCTCGGCGCAGAAGGACCTCATCCGCAACGTGATCACGCTGGGCAGTCCGTTCTCGGGCAGCCCGCGCGCCACCAACGCCTGGCGCGTGTACGAGGGCGTGAGTGGCCAGAGCTCGCACGACCCGCGCCGCATGAAGTTCGTCGAACCCACGCCGCCCGTGCCCACGACCTCGATCTTCAGCCGCACCGACGGCGTCGTCGCATGGCGCTGCAGCCTCGAGAAGACCGGCCCGCAGTCCGAGAACATCGAGGTGGTGGCAAGCCACCTGGGGCTCGGCGCGCACCCGGCCGTGCTCTATGCGGTGGCCGACCGGCTGGCGCAGCCCGAGGGCGAATGGAAGCCGTTCAACCGCGGCATGCTCGGGCCGCTGGTGTACCCGGACCCGGACCGCAACGTCTGACCCGGGGCGAACACTCCCAATGAAAAAAGACCGGCAACTGCCGGTCTTCTTCTTTGGGGCTCCAGGCTTGGTTCTTCAGGCCCCGGCCCACACGTCGAGCACATAGCGCTGCTCGGCAATCATCTGGTCCATCCACGCCGCACTGTCCTGCCCGTGCTCGCGCGCGAGGTCGCTGAGCGTGCGTCGCACGTCGGGCTCCATGCGCGAGCCGTCGCCGCACACGTACACCACGGCACCGGCTTCGAGCAGCTTCCACACGGCAGCGCCCTGTTCGCGGATCAGGTCCTGCACGTAGACCTTGCGGTCGCCGGCGCGCGAGAAGGCCGTGTGCAGTTTCATCAGGCCGCGGTGCGACCAGGCCTGCAGCTCTTCTGCGTAGATGAAGTCCTGCTCGGGATGGCGGCAGCCGAAGAACAGCATCGCCTCGCCCAGCGCGTCGCCGCGTTCGACCTGCGCCGCGCGCGCCTGCAGGAAGCCGCGGAACGGCGCCAGGCCGGTGCCCGGGCCGATCATGATGAGCGGCCGGTTGGCGTCTTCCGGCAGGCGGAAGCCCTCGGCCGTGGTCTCGCGGATCACGCCGTGCACCGTGTCGCCGGCCTCGGCGCGCGCCAGGAAGTTGGAGCACACGCCCTCGAAGGTGCCGTTGCCCGACAGCGCGGGCGCGCTCACCACGCCCACCGTCACGCTGCAGCGCCCCGGCGTCATCGTCGGTGACGAGGAGATCGAGTAGTAGCGCGGCGACAGCGGCGACAGCATTTCCAGGAACACCGAGAACGGCACCTGGCAGGCGCGGTGCTCCTCGAGCAGCTCCAGCAGCGACTTGCGCTTGTGCAGCACCTCGGCCTTGTACGCGGCCTGCGAGGCCTCGTCGCTGCCCGACAGCGCCTGCAGCTTGGGCTTGGTGAAGGGGCACTCGGTGTGCGCGGCGAGCGTGGCGATCTGCTTGCGCGTGGCCACGTCCTGCAGCTCGACGTAGTCGCCCAGCAAACGATCGACAGCGATCACCTGGTCGACCGGCAGCGCCGCCTTGCGGCCCGGCACGGCCGACAGGCGCACGTGCGCCGAGCGGTCGAAGCCGAAGCGCGCCATCGCGCGCTCGACCTGCGCGGGGCTGTTGCGCGGCACCACGCTCAGGTGGTCGCCGGGCACGTAGTTCACGCCCTCGGGCAGCATCAGCTCGACGTGGCGCGTGGAGCGTCCGGCCTCGCCGTTGGCGCCGGCGCTTTGCAGCTCGCGGTTCTCGATCACGCGCAGCGGCACGGCGCCCAGCGCATCGACCAGCGCGTTCTTCTGCGGCGGCGGCAGTTCTTCGAGCGTGTACAGCGGCTCGGCCTCGGCCGGCGTGTCGGCGCCATTCTTGATGTCGAAGGTCTTCACCAGCGCGGGCCACAGCGCGTCGCTCCAGTCCTGGAAGGCGCCGTCCATGTCCTCGCGCGCATCGCCTTCGCCGCGCGCGTGCACGCGGTCGGCGCCCAGCGCTTCGAGCCGTTCGTCGATGCGGCGCGGCACCGCCTGGTAGGTGGCGGCCCAGTCGGTGTTGCCGCAGCCGAAGACGCTGAAGCGCACGCCGTTGAGCGAATCGTCGGCCTTGTCGAGCCAGCGGTGGAACTCCGCCGCGTTGTCGGGCGCCACGCCGTTGTACGAGGCGCAGACGATGGCCACCGCGCCGCTGGCCGGCAGCCGCTCGGCATAGTCGTCGAGCGAGGCCAGCTGGGTCGAGAAGCCGCGCAGCTCGCCGGCCTCGGCCAGCTGGCGCGCCAGGTCTTCGGCGGTGCCGAGGTTGGAGCCCTGCAGCACCAGCAGCGAGGTGCCGTGGCGCGCCGCTTGCGGCTTGCGCGCGGCGGGCTTGGCCGGCGTGTCGGGCGTGGCCGCCGCTTCCACGGTGCCGCGCGGGCGCGAGGCCGGGTCGCGCAGCAGCGCCTTGATCTTGAAGTTCTCGGGCTTGATCGTCAGCGCTTCCTTGATCTTGAGCTTGTAGCCCGTGTGATCGACGAGGTTGAAGCGCTGCAGGATCATGCCCAGCGTGAGCACCGCTTCCTGCAGGGCGAACTGCCGCCCGATGCAGGCGCGCTGGCCGTTGCCGAAGGGCTTGAAGGCGTTCACGGGCCGCTCGCGCTCGGCTTCGCGGCTGAAGTGGTCGGGGTTGAACTGGTCGGCGTCCTCGCCCCAGATGCCCTTGTCACGGTGCAGCGCCAGCGCATGCATGATGACCATGTTGTTCTTCTTGATCGTGTACTGGCCGCCGATCTTGGTGTCTTCCTTCGCGCGCATCGAGATCGCGGGCGCGGTCGGGTACAAGCGCAGCGATTCCTTCAGCACCTGCATCACGTACTGCAGCCGGTTGACCTGCGCGTAGGTGGGCTTTTGCGTGGTGTCGCCGCCGAACACGCTGTCGACCTCGGCCTGCGCCTTGGCCATCGCCTCGGGGTTGTTCAGCAGGAAGTAGATGGCGAACGACAGCAGGCCGCTGGTGGTCTCGTGGCCCGCGATGAGGAATTCGATGCACTCGTCGCGGATCATCTTGTCGGTGAGCTTCTCGCCGCTCTTCTTGTCCACGCCCGCGATCATGTAGCTCAGCAGGTCGGGCTTGGTGGCGATGTCGGCGCCGCTGGCGCGCCGCTCCTCGATGATGTCTTCCACCATCTTGTGCATGTAGCGGATGTCCTTGCGCTGCTGCGCCAGCTCCTTCTTGAGCATCAGCTCCTCGAGCGGAATGCCGCGCCGGTTCTGCACCGTCTCCAGCGTGCGCACCATCGCATCGACGAAAGGATGGAAGCCCTCGCGGTAGAACGAGTTGAAGCGGTAGCCGAAGCCGCACAGGCCGATGGTGTCGAGCGTGAGTGCGGTCATGTCGCGCACCACGTCCACCTCTTCATCGAAGTTGAGCCGCTCCCACTTGGTGACCAGCTGCCCCGCGATGTCCAGCATCATCGGGTGGTAGGCCTGCATCGCGCGCTGGCTGAAGTTGGCCAAGAGGATGTTGTGCGGCTTGGACCACGTCTCCTCGTGCGTGTCGGAGGTGAAGAGGCCGTGCGATGCGGCGCGCAGCCGCCGAAGTGCGCCGCGCGTGCTCTTGTCGAAGCGCGGCTCTTCGCACAGCTCGTCGACCAGCGCGGGCGACGACACCACGATCACCGGCATGCCCGGCATGTCGAGCCAGTAGATGCCGCCGAGGTCCTGCGCGATCTTCCACATGTCGAGCACCGGCGAGTCGGAGCCGATGGACAGCAGATTGCCGACGAAGGGTTTCTTCGCCGGATGGGGGATCGGATGGAGCGAGTTCTTTCCTGCCATGGTGTACCTTGTTGTGCCTTCGGTATGGACCCGCTTCGGATGTCCGGGATGCGAATCCGGAGTATCCCGATGGCACAGGGGGTGGGCAGGACGGGGTTTCCCTTAGGAGGCGACGGGGGCGTTCACAGAGTCAGCGTGATCGCCATTCACAGTGCAGCCGCGGTCCACGGCGTGCCCCTGTCCGGTGGCCCGGGCACGTCCCCCGAAAGCATTCCATCAGGGCCGGACCATCTTGCAGTCGGTGCCTTGCGCCAGCTCGTTCCCGGTATAGACCGCATCGGTGCGGAAGCCGTAGTTGGTGCCTTCCCAGCCCGTCTTCACCGCCTTGCCGTCCACCGGCGCGATGGTGTTCACCACCTGCGGCAGCAGCAGCTGGTGATCTTCGCCGCGCATGCGCACCGGGCCCACCACCGAGTCGAAGCTCAGGTCTTCGAGGGCGCGCGCCACCTTCACCGTGTCGGCGCTGCCGGCCTTGGCGATGGCGGCGGCCAGCAGGCGCGGCGTCAGGTCGATGCGCGGCGCGAGGAAGTCCTTGCCGGTCTTGGCCTTGTAGGCCTTGGCGAGTGCATCGACCTTCGGCGTGTCGGCCTGGCCCGGGTGCCATTCGGCCACCCAGGTGAGCTGCCCCGTCTTGGCCTGCGACACGGCGGTGACGGTGCCGGGCACCGAGCCCGCGCTGTGGTTGAAGTAGCGCAGGTTGTAGCCCGCGTCGCCCGCGGCCTTCTGCAGCAGCGTCATGTCCTGGCCCCAGTTGCCGGTGATGACCGAGTCGGCGCCGCTTTGCTTGATGTTGGCGATGTAGGGCGCGAAGTCTTTCACGCGGCCGATCGGGTGCAGCGTCTCGCCGACGAACTGGATGTCGGGGCGCGCCAGGCCCACCAGCTGGCGGCCGTAGCTGGCCCACTGCTTGCCGTGGGCATAGTCCTGGTTCAGCAAGTAGACCTTCTTCACGTCCGGCGTCTTCTTGATGTAGTTGGCCAGCGCCTTCATCTTCATCGCCGTGTTGGCCTCGGTCTGGAAGTGCCAGAAGCTGCAGCCCTTGCCGGTCATCTCGGGGTCGATCGAGGAGTGGTTCAGCACGATCAGTTCCTTGCCCGGGTTGCGTTGGTTCCAGCGCGCCACGGCCAGCACCAGCGCCGTCACCACCGACGAGCCCGAGCCGCCCGTGACGATCGCCTTGGCGCCCTGGTCGATGGCCGCCTGCAGCGCGCTCTGGCTTTCCTGCGCCGAGAGCTTGCTGTCGAACTGCAGCAGCTGCAGCTTCATGCCGCCGAGCACGCCGCCCTTGGCGTTGATGTCCTCGATGGCGTACTGCGTGTGCATCAGCATCAGCTCGCCCACGTTGGCAAACGGCCCCGACAGCGGATCGATGTAGGCGATCTTGTAGGTCGGCTGCTGGGCCTGCGCCTGTGCCGCGGTGCCGGCGATGGCAAACAAGGAGGCAAGGGCGATCCGCGCCAGGGGCGCATGCGTGAGCTTCATGGGTGTCTCCGGAGGGTGTGTGAAAGACGGAATCAGTGCGTCGCGCGCAGCCCGATCACGCGGCTGGCCAGCTTCGTGAGCTGCGCCACCACCTCGTCGGGCGAGAGGCGCCCGCCGGGGCGGTACCAGCTGTAGAGAAAGCCCGGCAGGCTGCAGGCCGCGAGCGCGGTGATCTTGGTCTCGTCGAAGTCGAGGTCGCCGTCGCGGCGGGCTTCTTCGAGCAGCGGGCACAGCAGGTCGTAGAAGTGGTGCGCGAGCTTCTTCTGCGCTTCGAGGTATTCGGGGCGGTACACCTGCGGCTCGCGGTACGCGAAGAAGGCCACCGGGTGGTGCGAGATGGTGGCGCGGATCAGCCGCTCGATGCCTTCCATCACCTTCTCGCTCGCGCGGCGCGGGTCGGCGGCGGCGAAGTCGAGCGCGGTGAAGCAGTCGACCGCGGGGCGCCACGACAGCGTCTCGAAGATCTCCTGCTTGTCGCGGAAGTAGTAGTACACGAAAGGCTTGGTCACGCCCAGCTCGCGCACGATCTGCGCCATGGTCGTGTTGGCGTAGCCCTGCGCAGCAAACAGCTGCGCCGCCGCCTGCAGGATACGCTCGCGCTGCAGGTCGGTGCCCTGCGTGGCCGCGCGCTGGCGGCCCGTGCCCTGCGGCAGGTGCGGCTGCGCCGCCAGCGCCGTGTGCGTGGCAGAGGGTTTGTTCGGTGTCGCGGAAGTTATACCCATGGGTAGGATTGTTCGTGCACGATGCCGCATTGGCAAGCGCCGGCCCTGCGCAGGCGGCTATCGATAACCCTGAGAAAGTGACGCCATGGAGACAACGCCCGCCACCCCCGCACGTCTGAAGGAGCTGCCGCCGCGCGTGCAGCAGCCCCTGCACGCCTACCTGCGAGACCACGCACGCGCGCGCGGCGACGCCACCGCCTGCCTCTGGTACGGCCAGGCCCTGAGCTGGGCCGAGCTCGACCGCGCGAGCGACGCCTTCGCCGCGCGCCTGCAGGCCCTGGGCGTGGCCAAGGGCGAACCCGTGGTGCTGTTCCTCAACAACTGCCCGCAGTACCTGGTGGCGCACTTCGGCATCCAGAAGATCGGCGCCATCGTCTGCCCGAGCGGGCCGCTCAACAAGGAGCACGAGCTGGCCTACCAGGTCAACGACCTGAAGGCGCGCGTGATCGTCGCGGCCGCGCCGCTCGTGCCGGTGGTGCGCAAGGTGCAGGCCGAAAGCGCACTGGCGCATGTGTTCGTGGTGCACTACGCCGACCTGCTGCCCGCCGAGCCCACGCTCGACCTGCCGGCCGAACTGGCCGCCGAGCGCACGGCCGAACGCACGATGCCCGAAGGTTGCGAAGACTTCCTTGCCGTGATGCGCAGCGGCGCCACGCCGCAGCCCGTCGCCATCGACATGGACGACATCGCGCTCATGACCTACACCTCGGGCACCACCGGGCTGCCCAAGGGCGCAATGCTCAGCTACGGCAACGCGCTCTTCAAGACGCGCGCCGCGGCCGACTGCAACGGCGTGGGGCCGGACGACGTGCTGCTGTCGATCGCGCCGCTGTACCACATCGCCGGCATGCTCATGGGCGTCAACGTGCCCGTGCTCAGCGGCGCGGCCTCGGTGCTGATGCACCGCTTCGACCCGCGCGCCGTGCTGCAGGCCATTGCCGCCTACCAGGTGAGTTGGTGGTACAGCATCGCGCCGATGAACGTGGCGTGCATGCAGGTGCCCGACATCGCCCGCTTCGACCTGTCGAGCCTGAAGATGAATCCCGTGACCAGCTTCGGCATCGCTTTCACCGAACCGCTGGCCGCGCAGTGGCGCTCGCACGCCAACCACTGCAGTTCCTTCGAGGCCGCCTACGGCCTGAGCGAAACCCACACCTGCGACACCTACACGCCGCACGTGGCGCCGCGTTGGGGCACGCAGGGCGTGCCGGTGCCGGGCGTGACCATCCGCATCATCGACACCGAGACGCAGGCCGACATGCCCACGGGCGAGGTCGGCGAGATCGTGCTCACCAGCGCCGGCTCATTCAAGGGCTACTGGAACAAGCCCGAGGCCACGGCCGCCACGCTGCGCAACGGCTGGGTGCACACGGGCGACATGGGCAAGCTCGACGCCGACGGCTACCTCACCTTCATCGGCCGCTTCAAGGAAATGATCAAGGTCTCGGGCTACAGCGTGTTCCCCGAAGAGGTCGAGACCATCCTCATCAAGCACCCGGCGGTGGCGCAGGCGGCGGTCATCGCGCAGCCCGACCCCGAGAAGGGCGAGGTCGTGAAGGCCTTCATCGTGCGCAAGCCCGGCGCCGCGCTCGAGGCGGACGCGCTCGTGGCCTGGGCGCGCGAGAACATGGCGAGCTACAAGGCGCCGCGCGCCGTGAGCTTCATCGATGCATTGCCCACCACGGGCGCGGGCAAGGTGCTGCGCCGCCTGCTCAAAGACAAGACCTGAAAGGCTTCCTCGCGTGTTTTCCAAAGTTCTGATTGCCAACCGCGGCGAGATCGCCGTGCGCCTGGTGCGCGCGCTGCGCGACCAGGGCATTGCCAGCGTGGCCATGCATGCGCGCGACGATGCCGCCGCGCTGCATGTGCAGCTGGCCGACGTGGCGGTGGCGCTCGACGCGACCGGCCCTTCGGCCTACCTTGACGTGGCCGCGCTGATCGCGGTGGCGAAGGCGCAAGGCTGCGATGCGGTGCATCCCGGCTACGGCTTCCTCAGCGAGCGTGCCGACTTCGCACAGGCCTGCGCCGACGCGGGCCTGGTCTTCATCGGCCCCACGCCCGAGCAGCTGGGCCTGTTCGGCGACAAGGCCCGTGCGCGTGAACTGGCCGCGCAGTGCGACGTGCCCGTGATGCCCGGCAGCGCGGGCGCCGTGACGCTCGCACAGGCCCAGGCCTTCTTCGCCGAACAGCACGCGCAGGGCGCGGGCGTGATGGTCAAGGCCATCGGCGGCGGCGGTGGGCGCGGCATGCGCGCGGTGCTGAACGCCGAAGAGCTGCCCGAGGCGCACGCGCGCTGTATGTCCGAGGCCAAGGCGGCGTTCGGCATCGAAGGCGTGTACGTCGAGCGCCTGATGCGCAACGCGCGGCACATCGAGGTGCAGGTGCTCGGCGATGGCGCGGCAGTGGCCAGCCTCGGCGAGCGCGAGTGCACGCTGCAGCGCCGCTTCCAGAAGCTGGTCGAAATCGCGCCCAGCCCCTCGCTGCCCGAGCCGCTGCGCGCGCAGGTCACGCAGGCCGCGTTGCGCATGGCCAAGGCCGTGGGCTATCGCGGCCTCGGCACCTTTGAATTCCTGGTCGATGCCGCATCGACCACCCTGCCTTTCGTCTTCATCGAAGCGAACCCGCGCCTGCAGGTCGAGCACACGGTGACCGAGGCGGTGACGGGGCTGGACCTCGTGCAGCTGCAGATCGCCGTCGCTTCGGGCGACACGCTGGACGCGCTCGGCGTGGAGGCCGGCCGCACGGCACCGCAGCGCGGCTTCGCGGTGCAGTGGCGCATCAACGCCGAGACGCTCGACGCGCAAGGCAACGCGCGCCCCGCGGGCGGCACGCTCGCGCGCTTCGACCTGCCCGCCGGCCCCGGCGTGCGCGTCGACACGCACGGCTACGCCGGCCTGGCGCCTTCGCCGCACTACGACACGCTCTTGGCCAAGCTCATCGTGCATTCGCCGTCGCCGCGTTTCGCGGACGCGCTGCGCCGCTCGCTGCGCGCGCTCGACGAATGCCACATCGACGGCATCGCCACCAACCTGCCGCTGCTGTGCGCCATCGCCGCGCGGCCCGAGTTCGCGACGCAGGCGGTGCACACGCGCTTCGTGGAAGCGCACCTGGGCGACCTGCTCGCGGACGCGAAGGCGTTCGAGAAGCACACGAAGAAGGTCACCGCGCCCGCCGCCGCGAGCGCACCGGTGCCGGACGACGCAGACGACGACGGCCTCACCGTCAAGGCGCCGATGCCCGCGAAGCTGGTGCAGTTCGAGGTCGCGGTGGGCGACGTGCTGCCCGCCGGCGCGCAACTCGGCGTGCTCGAGGCCATGAAGATGGAGCACCTGCTGCACGCGCCCGTGGCCGGCCGTGTGCTGGCGCTGCTGGCCGCACCCGGCGACTACCTCGTCGAAGGCCAGTCGCTGGTGCGGCTGGAGGCCGTCGATGCGCAGGGCGTCGAAGCGCAGACGCGCGTCGCGCACGACCTCGATGCGATCCGTCCCGACCTGCAGAAGGTCATCGACCGCCATGCGCCCACGCTCGATGCGAACCGCAAGGCGGCCGTCGACAAGCGGCATGCGCAGGGCGGGCGCACCGCGCGCGAGAACATCGCCGACCTGTGCGACATGGCCGGCGACCCGGGCAACTTCATCGAGTACGGCGCGCTCGCCATCGCCGCGCAGACGCGCCGCCGCACGCTCGAAGACCTCATCGCCAACACGCCGGCCGACGGCATGGTGACCGGGCTGGGCAGCGTCAACGCAAAGCAGTTCGGCCCCGAGAAATCGCGCTGCGCCGTGCTCGCCTACGACTACACCGTGCTGGCCGGCACGCAGGGCATGCGCAACCACCACAAGACCGACCGGCTGCTCGCGGTGGCGCACCAGCTCAAGCTGCCGGTGGTGCTGTTCGCCGAGGGCGGGGGTGGGCGGCCGGGCGACACCGACATGCCGATCGTCGCGGGTCTCAATAACCACACCTTCAGCCAGTTCGCGGCGCTGTCGGGCAAGGTGCCGGTGGTCGGCATCGTGCACGGGCGCTGCTTCGCGGGCAACGCGGCGCTGCTGGGCTGCGCCGACGTGATCATCGCCACCAAGGGCAGCAACATCGGCATGAGCGGCCCCGCGATGATCGAAGGCGGCGGCCTGGGCACCTTCGCGCCCGAGCAGATCGGGCCGAGCAGCGTGCAGTCGCGCAACGGCGTGATCGATATCCTGGTGGAGGACGAAGCTGCAGCCGTGGCGGCTGCGAAGCAGTACCTGTCGTACTTCCAGGGTCCGGTGAGCGACTGGCAGTGCGCCGATCCGCGCACGCTGCGCCACGTCGTGCCCGAGAACCGCCTGCGCGTGTACGACGTGCGCGCCGCGATGCGCGGCGTGGCCGACACCGGCTCGCTGCTCGAATTGCGCGCGGGCTTCGGCGCGGGCATCGTCACCGCGCTCGCACGCATCGAGGGCAAGCCGGTCGGCCTGATGGCGAACAACCCGCACCACCTGGGCGGCGCGATCGACGTGGAGGCGGCCGACAAATCCGCACGCTTCATGCAACTGTGCAATGCCCACGGGTTACCGATCGTGTCGTTGTGCGACACGCCCGGCTTCATGGTCGGGCCCGAGGTCGAGGCGCAGGCGCAGGTGCGCCACGTGTGCCGCATGTTCATGGTGGCCTCGCATTTGCGCGTGCCTTTCTTCGCGGTGGTGCTGCGCAAGGGCTACGGCCTGGGCGCGCAGGCCATGACCGCCGGCGGCTTCGATGCGCCCGTGTTCACCGTGGCCTGGCCGACCGGCGAGTTCGGTGCGATGGGCCTCGAAGGCGCGGTGCGGCTGGGCTTTCGCAAGGAACTCGCGGCCGTGCCCGAGGGTGCCGAGCGCGACGCGCTCTTCAAGCAGCTGGTGGCGCAGCAGTACGCGAACGGCGAAGCGATCCACATGGCGCAGACGCTGGAGATCGACGCGGTGATCGACCCGGCCGACACGCGCACCTGGCTGGTGCGCGGCCTGGCCTCGGCCACACGGCCGGCCGAGGCGGTCTCGGCGTACGTCGACACTTGGTAACTTTAGGTTAGACCTCGTCACTGGCGCGGGCAAGGCGGCTCCGTACACTGGGCCGCTTTTGCACGCATGAAGCTTCCTGCCCGCTGGCGCGTCCGTCTGCGCGACGCCGCCTTTTCCCCTGCACACTGGATGGCCGTTTTCGGCCTTGCGGTGCTGCTCGTGGGCGTGCAGGCGGTGTGGGCCGAGAAGGTCGAGCAGGCGGCACGCCAGCCGGCCGAAGCGCGCTGGGTGGCGAGCTGGGCCGTGGCGGTGCTCGACTTCGCCGAGCTGGATGCGAACCCCGCCACGGCCGCCATCGGCGGACCGGGCGACCATGTGTTCCGCGGCCAGACCTTGCGCCAGATGATGCGCCCGACGATCGACGGCGAGCGCATCCGCGTGCGGGTGTCGAACCGCTTCGGCAAGACGCCGCTGCGCATCGCCGCCGCCACCGTGGCACTGGGCACGGGCGGCGACGCCATCTCGCCGGCCTCGTTGCGCACGCTGCGTTTCGGCGGCCGCGCCACCGTCACCGTGGCGCCGGGCGCGGAAGCATGGAGCGACGGCGTGGCGCTGAACGTTGCGGCGGGCCAGGCCGTGGCCGTGAGCCTTTTTCTCGACCGCGCGACACCGTTCGCCACGATGTACCTGCTGTCCACTGACACGGGCTGGCTGGCCAACGGCAACGTCGTGGCGTCGCCCCGGCTGCCGAAGCCGGCGGCGCTGCCGATGAGCCACATCGTGACCGGGCTCGACGTGCTCACCACCCGACCCGTGCGCACCGTCGTCGCGTTCGGCGATTCGATCACCGCGGGCGGTGGCGAGTCGGGCGACGGTTCGTACCCCGACATGCTCGCCACGCGGCTGCGTGACAGCCCGCAGGCCGCGCACGCGGTGTCGGTGATCAACGCCGGCATCGGCGGCAACCGGCTGCTGGTGAACGGCATCGGCCCCGACGGCCTGTCGCGCTTTGCGCGCGACGCGCTGGGCCAGAGCGGCGTGACGCACGTCATCGTGCTGCTGGGCACCAACGACATCGGCCGCGCCATCTTCGCGGGCATCCCCGGCCTGAAGGTGCCGTCGCACGACGTGCCCACGGCCGAGCGCGTCACCGAGGGCCTGGGGCAGCTCGTCAAGCAGGCGCGCGCCAAGGGCGTGAAGGTGCTGCTGGGCACCGTGCCGCCCTTCGGCAACACGATCTACGGCACCGACGCCAACGAGGCCATGCGCGAGGCCGTGAACCGCTGGGTGCGCAGCCGCCAGGACGTCGATGGCGTGGTCGACTTCGATGCGGTGCTGCGCGACCCCGCGGCGCCGCGTCAGCTGAATCCGACATTCGACAGCGGCGATCACCTGCATCCCAACCGCGCCGGCCACGCGGCCATGGCCGCGGCCATCGACCTGCGCGAATTGCAGGAATAAAGCGCGTCTGCGGCAGCGAAACAGCTCTACACAAGATTTCGCGCAGCGCTTACAGGCGCTTCACACGGTCCCGGCAGCATGAAGGCTCCTCCAACAACCATGGGGCTTTCTCATGAAAACACTCGCAGTCGCTCTTTCCATCGGTGCCGCTTCGCTGCTGTCGGTGGGCGCCCTGACCGTTCCCACGGCCGCGCAGGCGCAGGCGGTGATCACCATCCAGGGGCCGCCGCCCCCGCCGCGCTACGAGCGCATGCCGCCGCCGCGTCGCGGCTATGTGTGGTCGCCGGGCCACTATGAGTGGCGTGGCGGTCGCCATGTGTGGGTGCGCGGCATGTACGTGCGTGCACGCCCGGGCTATGCCTACCGTGCGCCGGAATGGCGCGAGAACAATGGCCGTTGGGAATACAACCGCGGCCGCTGGGACCGCGACGGCGACGGCGTGCCGAACCGCCAGGACCGGCGTCCGGACAACCCGTACCGCAATTGATCGATAGAGCGCGCGCGGCGCGCGCCCGGGGCTAGCGGATGCTCACCAGCTCGAGCACTTCGCTGACCTGGAACGCGCCGCCGCTCGCACCGCCGCGCGTCTGCACTTCGAAGCGGACGACGCGGCCCAGCTCCGGCGAGAACCACACGCTGGCGCGGTAGGTCCCGTACTGGTTGCCACTCCAGGCGCCCGCGTTCGCGAAGCGCTGGGTGTGGCCGCGGTAGTCGATCTTCACTACCTTCATCTCGCGGCCGTTGACCGGCAGCATGGCGGCGTCGTCCACCACGTGGGCGCGCAGGTCCATCTTGATGCGCGTGCCGCCCATGGTGGCGTCGTATTCCGTGGCCCAGGCGGCGTCCTGTTCCAGGGTCGGGCGGGCCCAGCCGCCCGGCGGCATGACGCTGTCGAACTCGCCGCCCACGGCCGTCGTGACGCCGATCACTTCGCCGCCCGGCTTCTCGATCCAGCCCCCGTTGTTGAAGCTGAGGCGGTCGTCACTGGTGGTGGCCGTGTCCGCGCGGTAGATCACCTTGCGGTAGGTGTTGGTGAGGCGGTCGTGCAGCTGGTACTCCACGAGGCTCGGGCGCTGCAGCGACACGCTGGCCGGCGCGGGCTGCGAGGCCAGGCGCTCGATGGCCCGCTGGCCGCGCGTCGGCAGCTCCGCGATCCACGCGGCTGGCATGGCGAGGGTCGCCGGCGCCGATCCGGCGACGAGGCCCACGAGGCGGCCTTGCGCATCGAACAGGCCGGCACCGGCCAGGCCCGCCTCGGTCGGCGTGGCCAGCTGCAGCGACTCGAGCGCGCCCGCGGCGTTGCGGCGCACGCCGCCGAGCATGGAGATGCCGAGCGTGAGTTCGCGCCCGCGCGGCGACCCGATGACGTACAGCGGCATCCCGACCTGCAACGCCCCCGCGGGCACGACGCCCAGCGTCGGCGACACGAGGTTCGCGATGCGCAACTGGCACAGGTCGCGTTCGACGTCCGGGTGCTCCAGCGCGGCGCCGTAGCTCACGTTGTCGCGGCGCAGCACCACGGCGCTGGCCTTGGCCAGCAGCTTGCAACTGGTGACGGCCGTGCCCGGGCCGGTGGCCACTGCGCTGCCGGTGGCCAGGACCTTGCCCTGGGCGTCGCTGGCCTGCACCACCCAGACGCTGGGCGAGATGCGCGCGAACAGCGCGTCGGGCGCCAGCGGGGCGCTGCCGGCGCGGGCGTCCTGGGCGAAGGTGGCGGGCGCTGCCAGAGCGGCAGCAAGGGCGAAAAGCGGAAGCTGCAGGCGCATCTGGGAGCGGCGGTGGGGTGGGTTAGCGGAACACGACCGTGCGGTGGCCGTTCAGCAGCACGCGGTGCTCGCTGTGCCACTTCACGGCGCGGGCCAGCACCTGGCTTTCGGTGTCGCGGCCGCGGGCCGTGAGGTCTTCGACCGTGTCGGTGTGGTCGGCACGGGCCACGTCCTGCTCGATGATCGGGCCTTCGTCGAGGTCGGCCGTCACGTAGTGGGCTGTGGCGCCGATCAGCTTCACGCCGCGGTCATGTGCCTGGTAGTAGGGCTTGGCGCCCTTGAAGCTGGGCAGGAACGAGTGGTGGATGTTGATCGCGCGGCCGGCCAGGCTCTTGCACAGGTCGTTGCTCAGGATCTGCATGTAGCGCGCGAGCACCACGAGTTCGGCGCCCTCGGCCTCGATGATCTCGAGCTGCTTGGCCTCGGCCTGCGCCTTGGTCGCGGCCGTCACCGGGATGTGGTGGAAGGGCACGTTGTAGCTGGCGGCCAGCTGGTAGAAGTCGCGGTGGTTCGAGATGATGGCGCGCACGTCAATCGACAGCAGGCCGCTCTTCCAGCGGAACAGCAGGTCGTTCAGGCAGTGGCCTTCCTTGCTGACCAGGATCACGGTCTTCATCGGGTCGGCGGCGGCGTGCAGCTGCAGGCTCATGCCGAAACCGGTGGCGAAGGCCTTCAGCTCCTCGCGCAGCACGGCTTCGCTGTGGTCGCCGCAGGCGAAGCGCACGCGCATGAAGAACAGGCCGGTGCCGTGGTCGTTGTATTGGGCGGCCTCTTCGATGTTGGCGCCGCGCTCGAGCAGGAAGCCCGACACGGCGTGCACGATGCCCGTCCGGTCGGGACAGGAGAGGTTCAGGATGTAGGCAGGCGTAGTGGTCGTCATCAGGGGCAGGATTGTGGCAGGGGTGCCAGAATCGCGATTTTCCCTCCCCACATAACCGCAGGAGCGAGACATGGCCTTCCAGGACTTCAACATGGACAACCAGTGGTTGCCCTTCACGCCCAACCGCCATTTCAGGAAGGACCCGCGGGTGTTCGTGGCGGCCGACGGCATGACGTTCACCACGCACGACGGCAAGAAGGTGGTCGACGGCATCTCCTCGCTGTGGTGCGTGGGCGCGGGCCACAACCGCAAGCCGATCAACGAGGCGATCAAGAAGCAGCTGGACACGCTGGACTACGCCACCGCCTTCCAGGTCAGCAACGACAAGGCCTTCAAGGCGGCCGAGATGATCGCCGCGCTGGCCCCGGGCGACCTGAACAAGGTGCTGTTCTGCAACTCGGGCTCCGAGGCCGCCGACACCTCGATGAAGGTGGCACTGGCCTACCACCGCGCGCGCGGCGAAGGCCACCGCAACGTGTTCATCGGCCGCGAGAAGGGCTACCACGGCGTGGGCTTCGGCGGCATGTCGGTGGGCGGCATCCCGGGCAACCGCAAGGTGTTCGGCTCGGCCTTCCTGCCGCGCGTGGACCACATGCGCTTCATCCACGATCCGGTGAACCATGCCTACATCCACAACGCGGAGCCGGTGTGGACCGAAGACCCGCTGGTCGAGCTCGAAACCCGCATCCTGCCGCTGCACGACCCGAGCAACGTGGCCGCGATCATCGTGGAGCCCGTGGCCGGTTCGGCCGGCTGGTACCTGCCGCCCCAGGGCTACCTGAAGCGCCTGCGCGAGATCTGCGACAAGCACGGCATCCTGCTGATCTTCGACGAGGTCATCACCGGCTTCGGGCGCATGGGCACCAACTTCGCGTCGGACTATTTCGGCGTGGTGCCCGACATGTTGAACTTCGCCAAGTGCGTGACCAACGGCGTGATTCCGCTGGGCGGCGTGATCTGCCGCGACAAGCTCTACGACGCGATGATGAAGACCGACGCGCCCGAGCACGTGGTCGAGTTCTTCCACGGCTACACCTACTCGGGCCACCCGGTGGCCTGCGCCGCCGCCATTGCCACGCTCGACCTGTTCAAGGAAGAAAACCTGTTCGCCCGCGCCGGCGAGATGGGCAAGGTGCTGGGCGATGCCTTCCACAGCACCTTCAAGGGGCTGCCGAACGTGGTGGGCATCCGCAGCCTGGGCCTGGCGGCGGCCGTGGAGCTCGCGCCCATCGCCGGGTCGCCGGGCAAGCGCGCCTACGAGGTCTTCCTCGACTGCTTCCACAAGGGCGCGCTGGTGCGGCCTGCGGGCGACGTGCTGGTGATCGCGCCGCCCTACATCGTCGAGAAGCAGCACATCGACACGCTGGTCAACACGCTGGCGGATTCGATCAGGAAGTTCGCCTGAGCACGCCCGCGCAGTAGTCCACCGGCGGCAGCGCCGGCGTGCGCCAGGTGGCGTCGTAGGCGTCGGTGTCGTCCTCGGCCGGACCGCCGGCCTGCAGGTGGACCGTCTTCACCGACACGTCGGTCGGCAGGTGCTGCGGCACGCCCAGCACCTTGGTGACGTGGCCCGCGCCGGCGATCAGCACCACCGTCTTGCCTGGTTGGCGGGCCTTCACCAGCGCCTGCGCCATGGCGCGGTCGCGACCGACCTGGATGCGCGTCATCGGGCCGATCTGCGATTCGGGCAGCAGCTTGCAGTGGCCCTCGCGCACGGCCTCCTGCTGCGCGGCGTAGGCCTCGCCGTTGAGCTGCACATCGAGCGAGACGTCGGCCATCGCGTCTTTCATGCGCGCACGCGGCAGGTTGGCGCCGACCACCGGCACGCCGGCGCGCACGGCCGTCATCACCGTGGGGCCGTAGCGCGTCCACGGCCAGGCCTTGTCGTTCCAGCCGAGGGCGGTCTGCACTTGGGCGTCGGTCGCGGTGGCGGGCAGGCGGGCGCTGCTGCGGCCGTCCTCGGCCATCTCGAGCGCCAGCGCGGCGAGCTGGCCGCGTTCGGCCAGGGCCTGTACGGTCTCGCGTTCGAGCGCGTGGTGTTCGGGGGCGTCGTGCTGCTCGCCGAGCAGCAGGGCGTCGGCCGGCAGCAGCGCCGCCACGCGGCGCGCGACGGGCGCTTCGGCGGACAGCGCGGCGCAGCCGGCGAGCAGGGCGGCTGCGAGCAGGGGCGCGAGGAACCGGGAAGCACGGGAAGGGCGAGAAGGCATCCCGCCATACTATGCCCGGCGCCCTGCACCGGGCTGTCGTCCTTTTCCGCTGCTTTCTCTGCCCGTGTCCTTTCGTTTTCCCCTTCGCGTGCTGGCCACGCTGCTGTTGGCGCTGGCCGCCGCACTCGCCTGTGTCGCCCTGCACACCCCGCTGCCCTGGATGATCGGCCCGCTGTTCGCGGTGTCGCTGGCCTCGATCGCGGGCCAGCCGACCGCGAGCCACACGCCGCTGCGCAACCTGGGGCAGTGGGTCATCGGCACCGCGCTGGGCCTGTATTTCACGCCGCAGGTGGTGACGCTGGTGGCCGGCGTGTGGTGGGCGATCCTGCTGGCCATCGGCTGGGCGCTGCTGCTGGGTTGGGGGTTCGGCCGCTGGCTGCACCGCGTGCATGCGGCGCGCATGCCGCATGTGCCGGCGAAATCCATGAGAGCCACGACTTACTTCGCAGGCGCCATCGGCGGCGCTTCGGAGATGACGCTGCTGGCCGAATCGGCCGGTGCGCGCACCGACCTGGTGGCCGCCGCGCACAGCCTGCGACTGATGGTGGTGACGGTGACGATCCCGTTCGCGATGCAGTGGAGCGGGCTGCACGGCCTGGAGATCAACCCGCCCGGCGTGCGTGAGGTGAACCCGGCCGGGCTGGCCCTGCTGGCGCTGGCCACCGGCGCGGGCGGGCTCGTGATGCGGGCGCTGGGCCGCACCAATCCGTGGTTCATGGGGCCGCTGCTGGTGGCGATGGGCTTCACGGTCGCGGGGCAGTCGCTGTCGGCGGTGCCGACCTGGCTGTCGAACACCGCGCAGCTGGTGATTGCCGTGAGCCTGGGCGTGCGCTTCAGCCGCGAGTTCCTGCACACGGCGCCGCGCTGGCTCGGCTCGGTGGCGCTGGGCACGGTCGGCATGCTGGTGCTGTGCGCCGGCGCGGCCTGGCTGCTGGCCGGGGCGACCGGGCTGCATCCGGCCACGATGATCCTGGGCACCTCGCCCGGCGGCATCGCCGAGATGTCGATCACGGCCAAGGTGCTGCAGCTGGGCGTGCCGGTGGTCACGGCCTTCCAGGTGTGCCGGCTGGTGGCGGTGCTGCTGATCGTGGGGCCGATGTACCGCTGGACCGAGCGCTGACGGCGCAGTACACCGCCAAAGAAAAAGCGCCCCGCGGGGCGCTTTTTTCGTTCGGGCGGGGCAGGGCGCTCAGTGCACCAGCACCGGCGTGTGCGCCAGCTCGGCATAGCCTTCGAGCGTGTCCTCGACCTCTTCCTGCGTGGGCGTGTTGAGCTGCCACGCGGCGATCTGCTGCTGGAACAGTTCGGCCCAGGAGCCGTCGAGGTACACCTCCTTGCCCGATCGCTTGTCCACGATCTCGAAGCCGTGGCGTTCCAGCACGGGGCCGTTGGGCGTCGTGCTCGGCTCGTCGCCGTCGTTCGGCTGCACGTGCACGACGACGAAGGACTCGGAGTCGTAAAGCATGTTCATGGCGGGCCCTGTGAGGATGTCGATGGCGTTCATGAGGGTTAGATAGCAATCAACGCGCCAGTTTCAAGAACAGTTGTCGTCGCGCCGTTGATATGTGAGTCTTTTTGCCTCAATTGGCGGGCGCCTGGGGTAGGGGTTTGCGCAATTGGGCGTCAGCAAAATCACCATTTGCCTCGGTTTGCCGGATGCGCACGGGCAGATAGCCGTACTGCGGCGCCAGCCAGAGCTCCAGTTTCCGGTCGAAATCCTTGCGCGGCGTGCGGGTGAGCTTGCGCGTGGTGAAGTCGCCGGCCGGCAGGCTCAACTGCTCCTCGTCGCCGACCTCGAAGACCCAGACATCGCCGTCGCGCACGCCCACCGTCTGCACCGAGATCCGGGTGCCGGGCGGGTAGCGCCCCGGGCTGGCCGCCAGCAGGCCGCCCAGCTGCATCATCACGCTCATGCGGTCCTGCGCGCCCGGCTGCAGGGGCACGGGGGGGGCGTTGTTGCTGAAGATGATCTGCCCCTGGTCGCGCGCGAAATGCGAGGCCACCTCGGCCTTGCGGCTTTCCGAATAGCGCTCGGGTTCCAGGCCCGAGGGGCCGATCTTGCCGGTGCTGTGCCAGTTCAGCAGGGTGAAGAACACCGCCTTGAGCGTGAGCCGCCCGTCGTAGCGGCTGCCGTCCTGCAGCCAGACCAGCTCGCCGAACACGCCGCGCTGCGGCGAGGCGCCTTTCTGGCCCGTGGCCTCGAAATCGAGCGTGACCGAGCCCGGAATCCGCAGCGCCTGGGTGCCGGCGATGGTGCCCGAGGCGCCGCTGCCGGCCGTGGTCGTGCCGCCCTGCGTGCCACCGGCCGTGGTGCCCGTGGCGGCGGCCGGGGCGCTGGCCGGCGCCTCGGGGGCGGTTGCTCCTGAATCTGTAGCGGCTTGCGCGGTCTGGTCGGGCGTTTCGGGCGGAGGCGTCTGGGCCGGCGCATCCGGCACGGGCGCCGGGGCCGGCTTGGGGCGAGGCACCGAGGCCTCGCGCGGACGCCGGGGCTTGGCCGGTGGCGGCGGCTTGGCCGCGACCGGCGCGGCGGCCGGTGCCGCGGGGGCCTCCGCCGCGGGCGGCGCGATCACGATCGTGCGCGTGATGAACTTGCTGGCCAGCGGCGAGGGCTCCGGCCCGATGGCCATCGGCGCCAGCCCGAGCAGCAGCAGGTGCGCCAGCGCCACCATCAGCGTCAGCGCCGCGAGCGCGCGCCAGGACGGGCGCCCGGGCAGGCCCAGGGACAGCGGTGGGGGCGCGACGTGCGTCGACATGGGTGTGTGGAGTGGGTTGCGGCGCCGAGGTTCACGAAGTCCACTCGGTACACTGCCGCCCGTTCAACCAGTTTAGTGGGCGCGGCGCCGCGCCCTTTTTCTTGCTCACGCCCGCACCATGAAACTCGCCACCCTGAAGGACGGCTCGCGCGACGGCCAGTTGGTCGTCGTCTCGCGCGACCTCACGCTCGCCCACTACGCCACCGGCATCGCGAGCCGGCTGCAGCAGGTGCTGGACGACTGGGGCTTCATGAGCCCGCAGCTGCAGGACCTGTACGACGCCCTCAACCACGGCCGCGCGCGCCACGCCTTTCCCTTCGACCCCGTCCAGTGCATGGCGCCGCTGCCGCGCGCCTACCAGTGGGCCGACGGCTCGGCCTACCTGAACCACGTCGAGCTCGTGCGCCAGGCGCGCAACGCCGAGGTGCCCGAGAGCTTCTACACCGACCCGCTCATGTACCAGGGCGGCAGCGACGACTTCCTGGGCCCGGTCGACGACGTGATCGTGCCCAGCGAAGCCATGGGCATCGACTTCGAGGCCGAGATCGCCGTCGTCACCGGCGACGTGAAGATGGGGGCCACGCCCGAGCAGGCGCTGGACGGCATCCGCCTCGTGATGCTGGCCAACGACGTGAGCCTGCGCAACCTCATCCCGGCCGAGCTGGCCAAGGGCTTCGGCTTCTTCCAGAGCAAGCCCGCCACCGCCTTCAGCCCCGTGGCCGTCACGCTCGACGAGCTCGGCGAGGCCTGGCAGGACGGCCGCGTGCACCTGGCGCTGCAAAGCAGCTGGAACGGCCGCAAGGTCGGCCTGTGCGACGCAGGCCCCGAGATGACCTTCCACTTCGGCCAGCTCATCGCCCACATCGCCAAGACGCGCAACGTGCGCGCCGGCAGCATCGTGGGCAGCGGCACCGTGAGCAACAAGGGCGTCGAGAAGAACGGCCGCATGGAATGGCCCAAGGGCTACTCGTGCATCGCCGAGAAGCGCTGCATCGAAACCATCCAGGACGGCGCGCCCGCCACCGACTTCATGAAGTTCGGTGACACCATCCGCATCGAGATGAAGGGGCTGGACGGGCGCTCGCTGTTCGGCGCGATCGACCAGGAGATCGTGTCGACGGCGGGGCGGCCGGTGGAGGCGCCGGTGTCGCTCACCAAGCCGCAGGCCGGAACCGACACCGGCACCGCCCCGGAACCCGCCGCCGAAGGCTGACGCAGGCCCTGTCGGGGTTTCTCCCCGTTCGGCTGGCCGGAAGCCCCCGTTCCGCAAAGCCCAACCCTGCGCGGCGGGCGCTGCCTAGGATGCAGCGATCCGTTCACTGCAAGGAGACAGGTCCATGGGCATGCCGAAGCTGGCGGGGCGCGCGCTGTGCGCATGGGGGGTGATGGGCATGGCGCTGGCCGGACAGGCCGCCGCCCAGAAGCTCAGCGACGACAAGGTGCGCGTGGGCGTGCTGTCGGACATGTCGGGCCTGTACGCCGACACCGCGGGGCGCGGCTCGGTCGAGGCCGCGCGCATGGCCATCGAGGACTTCGGCGGCCAGGTGCTCGGGCGGCCCATCGAGCTGGTCTCGGGCGACCACCAGAACAAGGCCGACATCGGCGCCTCGCTGGCGCGCACCTGGTACGACCGCGACGGCGTCGACGCCATCTTCGACATGAACAACTCGGCCGTCGCGCTGTCGGTGGTCAACCTGGCGCGCGAGCGGCAGAAGCTGTCGATCAACACCGGCGGCGCCTCGGTGGCGCTCACCAACGAAGCCTGCGCGCCGACCTCGGTCCACTACACCTACGACACCTACGCGCTGGCCAACGGCGCCGCGCAGGGCGTGAGCCGCCAGGGCGGCAAGACCTGGTTCCTGCTCGGCGTGGACTACGCCTTCGGCAAGGCCATGGCCGCCAACATGACCGAGTTCGTCGGCGAGCTGCAGGGCAAGGTGATCGGCAGCGTGTTCCACCCGCTCAACGCGAGCGACTTCTCGTCGTACGTGCTGCAGGCGCAGGCCTCGGGGGCCGACACCATCGCGCTGGCCAACGCCACCAGCGACACGGTCAATGCCGTCAAGGCGGCGCGGCAGTTCGGCGTGTCGCCGAAGCAGCGCGTGGTGCCGATGCTGATGTTCATCAACGACGTGCATGCGCTGGGTCTGGCGCAGGCGCAGGGCATGACCTTCGCCACCGGCTTCTACTGGGACCGCACGCCCGAGTCGCGGGCCTGGGCGCGGCGCTACTTCGAGCGCATGAAAAAAATGCCCTCGATGATCCAGGCCGGCGCCTACTCGGCGGTCACGCACTACCTGAAGGCCGTGCAGGCTGCGGGCACCGACGACGGCGCCACCGTGGCCGCGAAGATGAAGGCGATGCCGGTGAACGACTTCTTCGCGCAGGGCGGCACGATCCGCGCCGACGGCCGCATGGTGCACGACATGTACCTGGTGAGCGTGAAGAAGCCCGCCGAGTCGAAGTACCCGTGGGACTACTACACGGTGCTGTCCACGATCCCCGGCGACAAGGCCTTCCAGCCCTTGTCGAAGAGCAAGTGCCCGCTGGTTGCCGCAGCGAAGTCCTGATGAGCTGACCGCCTGACCGAACTCAAGGAAACCCCATGAAAGTCCGTGCCGCCGTCCTGCAGCGCCTCGGCGCCCCCGCGCCCTATGCCCAGAGCCGACCGCTCGAGATCGAGGAGGTCGAGCTGGCGCCGCCCGGCCCCGGCGAGGTGCTGGTGCGCATCGCGGCCGCGGGGTTGTGCCACTCGGACCTGTCGATCCTCAACGGCGACCGGCCGCGCCGCACGCCGATCGTGCTGGGTCACGAAGCGGCCGGCGTGGTCGAGGCGCTGGGCGAGGGCGTGACCGACCTGGCGCCGGGCGACCACGTGATCCTGGTCTTCGTGCCGAGCTGCGGCCATTGCGCGCCCTGCGCCGAGGGCCGCCCCGCGCTGTGCGAGCCGGGCGGTGCGGCCAACGTGGCGGGCACGCTGCTGGGCGGTGCGCGGCGGCTGTCGTACCGCGGCGAGCCGATGGACCACTTCGTGGGCGTGTCGGCCTTTGCCGAGTACGCGACGGTGTCGCGCCGCTCGCTGCACAAGATCGACCGCGAGCTGCCGCTGGAAATTGCTGCCATGTTCGGCTGCGCGGTGGTGACGGGCGTCGGGGCCGTGGTCAACACCTCGCAGGTGCGGCCGGGCCAGACCGTGGCCGTGGTGGGGCTCGGCGGCGTGGGGCTGGCCGCGCTCATGGGCGCGCTGGCCGCGGGCGCCGCGCGCGTGATCGCGGTCGACCTGGCGCAGGACAAGCTCGACTTCGCCCTCGCGCTGGGCGCCACCGACAGCGTCAACGCCAGCGACCCCGATGCGGCCAAGCGGCTGCGCGACATGACCGAGGGCGGTGTCGACCATGCGCTCGAGATGGTGGGCTCGGCCAAGGCGCTGGAGTTCGCCTACAAGGTCACGCGCCGCGGCGGCACCACCGTGACCGTGGGCTTGCCCGCCGCCATCCAGACGCTGAACACGCCGGTCTGGCACCTCGTGGCCGAGGAGCGCACGCTCAAGGGCAGCTACCTCGGCAGCTGCGTGCCGCGGCGCGACCTGGGGCGCTTCATCGCGCTGTACCGCCAGGGCAAGCTGCCGGTGGACCGGCTGCTCACCGGGCGCCTGAAGCTCGAGGAGATCAACGAGGGCTTCGACCGCCTGCAGCGCGGCGAGGCCATCCGGCAGATCGTCACGATGCCGTGACGGCCGCGGGCATCGCCCCCCGCAGCAGCTCCTTCTGCGTCCGAATCCCCAACCGCCGGAACGCCCGGTACTGATGCGTGCGCACCGTGCTCAGCTCCACGCCCAGCACGCGCGCCGTCTCCTTCGCCGTGCGGCCCGCCATCAGGTGGCCGATCACCTCGCGTTCGCGCAGGCTCAGCGTCAACAGCCGCGAGGCGAGGGTGGGCGCGGCCGCCTCGTGCACGGCCGCCGCGCTGCGGCTGTGGGCGCTGGCGGCGTCGGCCAGCAGGGTGGCGTGGGCGGCGATGACGCCGAAGTCGGTGTCGCCGAACTCGGGCTGCGCCAGGCTGCGGTAGAAGCTCACGGCCACGCGCTGGCCGCTCGGGCGCAGCAACAGCACCGAGCTGCGCTCGCGGATGCCCACGTCGCCGTAGCAGGCGGCGCGGTAGGCGGGGTCGGCCACTTCGTCGCCGTGCTGGTGGCCCATCCACAGCTGCGCGCGCTTGGGCAGCTTGCGCGCGGCCAGCCAGGCCATGTGGGGGTCGAGCCGGTCGAAGCGCTGCGCCACGTAGCGCTCGGCGGTGCGCTCGGCCGTGTGGCCGTAGCTGCTGGCAGCCGACACGGTCTCGATGCGGCCGGTGGCGTCGACGCCGAACACGGTGCAGAAGGTGACGGGCATCACGCGGTGCATCGCCGCCAGGCAGCTGGCCGCCAGGTGTGGCGTGCCGATGCCCGCCAGCACGTCGCCGACGACGGCCGCCGACAGTTGCGCGTCGGCGGCGGGGTGGAGGCGCCAGCGTTTCATGGGGTTTCGAAGGAGGACTAGGGTAAATACCTCCTACGAAGTTATGACATTGGCGCGGGCGGCGCATCGGGACAATCCCGTTCCATGACCACCACCCGTACCGCCGATGCCGCCACCGGCCCCGTGCCGCCGCCGTCCTCCGCGACCGCGCTGCCGCCTTCGGTCGGCGCCTTCCACTACACGCGCTTCGCGCCCCGCCTGCCGTCGCTCGGCGCCGACGGCATGGAGCCTGGCCGCCACCCCGTCGTGATCGCGGGCGGCGGCCCGGTGGGCATGGCGCTGGCGCTGGGGCTCGCCAACCACGGCGTGCGCTGTGTGGTGCTCGAGGCCGACGACACGGTCTGCGTGGGCAGCCGCGCGGCCTGCATCTCGCGCCGCAGCCTGGAGATCGTCGAGCGCCTGGGCGCGCTGCCGGCCTTCATGGGCAAGGGCCTGCCGTGGAGCGTGGGGCGCAGCTTCTACAAGACGGCGGAGGTGTTCCGCTTCGAGATGCCGCAGGCCGCGCAGCAGAAGCTGCCGCCGATGATCAACCTGGAGCAGTACTACATCGAGCAGTACCTGCTGGACGAGATCGAGCGCCGCAATGCCGCGACGCCGGGGCTCATCGACATCCGCTGGGGCACCGAGCTCACCGCGCTTGCGCAGGACGAGGACGGCGAGGGCGTGACGCTCGACGTGCGCAACGCCGAGGGCGCCTACCGCCTGCGCGGCCAGTGGCTCGCGGCCTGCGACGGCGGCCAGAGCTTCGTGCGCAAGTCGCTCGGGCTGGCGCTGGAAGGCACAGGCTACGAAGGCCGCTACGTGATCATCGACATCGAGCTGCACAGCGACCACCCGACCGAGCGCCGCGCCTGGTTCGACCCGCCGTGGAACCCCGGCTCGACCGTGCTGATGCATCGCCAGCCCGACGACATCTGGCGCATCGACTACCAGCTGCGCGCCGGCCAGAGCACCGAAGACGCGCTGCAGCCCGCGGCGGTGGCCGAGTTCGTGCAGCGCCACCTCGACGCCATCGGCGAAGGCCACCTGCCGTGGAAGACGGTGTGGACCTCGGTGTACCGCGCCGGCGCGATGACGCTCGAGCGCTACCGCCACGGCCGCGTCGTGTTCGCGGGCAACGCGGCGCACGCGATGCCGATCTTCGGCGTGCGCGGCCTCAACTCGGGCTTCGACGACGCCGACAACCTGGCCTGGAAACTGGCCTTCGTGGCCCAGGGCCTGTCGGGCCCGGCGCTGCTGGATTCGTACTCGCAGGAGCGCATCGCGGCCTTCCACATCAACGCCGAGAGCGCGATGCGCAGCACCGAGTTCATGTCGCCGCCCTCGCGCGGCTTCGACCTGCTGCGCGAAGCGGCGCTGTCGCTGTCGGAGGCGCACCGCGGCATCGCGCAGCTCATCAACCCGCGCCAGACGCAGGCCGTGCGCTACGACGGTTCGGCGCTGTCGAGCGCGGGCGACACGCTGCCGGCCGGTCCGCTGCCGGGTGAGGCGATGCCCGAGCAGCCGCTCGCGCAAGGCCATCTGACCGACTGGATCGGCCCGGTGTTCACGCTGCTGGTGCTGCAGCCGGACCTGGCGCCGCTGCCCGACGCCGACATCGCGCAGGCCCGGCAAGGCGCCTTGCCGTTCGAGGTGTGCACCATCGGCAGCCTGGGGAGCAACGACCGCACCGATGCGCAGGCATCCCCCGCCGTCTTCGCCGCGCTCGGCGCCGGCGATGGCGCCGTCTACCTGCTGCGCCCCGACGGCCACGTGGCCGCGCGCTGGCACCGCCTGCCGGCCGGTGCGCTGCCCGCCGCGCTGGCGCGCGCGGCCGTCGCCACTTCACAGGACATTCCCGCATGACGACCTCCGCCCCCTCGCTCCACCCCGACGCCCGCGACCGCCTGTACGCCGAGTGCGCGCGCGCCATCACCGAGGCCGGCGCCGAGCGCGAATCGCTGTTCCTCGCGCGGCTCGCGCTGCTGCTGTTCGAGCAGGTCGGTGACGAGGCGCGCTGCCGCGCCGCGCTGGCCGACGCGTTGCGCGCGCTGCCCGTACCATCGCTGTCCGCTTCCGAACAAAAAACAGGAGATTGATCTCATGGATCGCCGCACCCTTCTCGCCACGCTCGCCTCCGGCGCCGCCGTGGCCGCAGCCCCCTTCGCCCACGCACAGGACTACCCCGCGCAGCTCATCAAGTGGGTCGTGCCGTACCCCGCGGGCGGCGGCACCGATGTGATCGCGCGCGTGCTGGCCGAGGCCATGCGCCAGACGCTGGGCCAGCAGATCGTGGTCGACAACCGCCCCGGCGCGTCGACCAACATCGGCGCCGACCTGGTCGCCAAGAGCAAGCCCGACGGCTACACGGTGCTGTCGGCCGACAACGCCGTGCTGGCCTTCAACGAGCACCTGTTCAGCAAGCTGCCGTTCAACCCCGAGAAAGACTTCACCTACATCGGCGCCATCGGCAAGTTCCCGCTCGCGCTGGTGGTGCACCCGGACTTCCCGGCCAAGACCTTCAAGGAGTTCCTGGCCTACGTGAAGGCCAACCCCGGCAAGGTGAACTACGCGTCGCCCGGCAACGGCTCGCCGCACCACCTGGCGATGGAAATGTTCAAGGCGCGCACCGGCACCTTCATCACCCACATCCCGTACCGCGGCGCGGCGCCGGCCATGGCCGACGTGATGGGCGGCCAGGTGCCGTGCATGTTCCTGGACCTGGCCTCGGGCCTGCCGATCATGCAGGGCAACAAGGTGCGCGTGCTGGCCATCGGCTCGGGCGCGCGCAGCAAGCGCCTGCCCGACGTGCCGACGCTGGCCGAAGTGGGCGTGCCCAACACCGAGGTGTTCGCGTTCCAGGGCATCCTGGGCCCGGCCGGCCTGCCCGCCGCCGTGGTGAACAAGCTCAACAGCGACCTGAACAAGGCCTTCAGCACGCCGGCCGTGCAAAAGCGCTTCGACGACTTCGGTATGGAAGCGATGCCCGGCACGCCGGCGCAGTTCGCGGCGCTGTCGCGCGCGGAGTCGAAGCGCTGGGGTCCGATCATCAAGCAGGCCGGCATCAAGCTGGACTGATGCCGCCCAGAGGCGTTCGTCCTAGCGGGCGAACGCTTTTCGCGAGCCGTCTTCGAAGACTTCGTCGTCGCGCTGCAGCTCGCCGTTCTCGTCCCAGCTGCGTTCGCGCGTCACGCGCCCCTTGTCGTCGAAGCTCGACTCGGCCAGCAGCTCGCCTTTTTCATTGAAGCGCTGGTGCGTGCCCACGGGCACCTGCCGGCCGCGCCCCGGCGCGAAGTAGCGGCCCTGCGCGGCGCGCTGGCCGCTGTCGTAGAACTCGGTCACGTCGACCGTGCGCTCGCTGCCGGCGCCGCTGTAGACGGCCTTGCTGCGCGGCTGGCCGTTGAGGTGGTAGCTGTCGTCGCTCAGGGGCTCGCCCGCGGCGTTCCAGCGCTGGTCGCGCACCAGCGAGCCGCGGTCGGAGAACTCCTGCTCGCGCTGGCGGATCGACGAGCGCCCGACCAGCAGCCACACGGTTTCGCGCCGCTTCACGCCCTCTGAGGAAAAACTGCGCTCCACGCGCCGGTTGCCGGTGGTCTCGTCGACCACCGACGGCTTGCCGTTGTCGTAGAACTCCTGCGTGCGCACGCGCTTGCCCGCCTGGTACGACAGCCGCGAGCGCAAGGTGCCGCGCGCGTCGAACAGGTCGACGTTCGACGGCCCGCCCGTGAAGCCGCACAGCTTGGCATCGTCGGCCACCGGCGCCAGCACCGGCGCTTCGGCGCAGCGCAGCATCGACATCTGGCCGCGCTCGGTGAACTCGACCATGGCGCGCTCGGTGCCGCGGTCGGGGTAGAAGGTGGCGCGCCGCAACTGGCCGCCGGGGTAGAAGCTGCGCACCAGGCCGCGCTCCTGGCCGTCGTCGTACGTGGCGTCGCGCAGCACCTGGCCGCCGGGCGCGAACTCGCGCGCGCGGCCGTGCATGTTGCCCTTGGCGTTGATGGTGTGCTCGCGCGCGAGCTTGCCCTTTTCATAGAAGCGCACCAGGCCCATGAAGACGCCGTTCTGCACCTGCTGCTCGCGCTGGAGTTCGCCGGTGCCGCGGTCCTTGCAGCGCATCAGGCCGGTCTTGCCGGCGGTGCTGTTGCCGTCGGCGGGGCTCACGCGCTGGCCGTTGAGCTCGCATTCCTGCTGCGCGTGGACCCTCGGGGTACCCAGCAGCGCGGCCAATGCGATCGCGGCCAGGCCGAGGAGGGACGCGGCCGCCCGGGGCGCCCGAAGATCGGAAGCGGGCGGGCGCAGGGTCACTTGTCGTAGAGCGTGTCGAGCGAGCGGAAGCCCTTGGCCTCGATCGGGTTGCCGAAGGGGTCGCAGAAGAACATCGTCCACTGCTCGCCCGGCTGGCCTTCGAAGCGCACCTGCGGCTTCAGCACGAACTCGGTGCCGGCGGCCTCGAGGCGCCCGGCCAGTGCCTGCCAGTCAGGCAGCGCGAGCACGATGCCGAAGTGCGGCATGGGCACCATCGCATCGCCGACGCGGCCGGTGCGGGTGGTGGCGAAGGGTTCGCCCAGGTGCAGCGAGATCTGGTGGCCGAAGAAGTCGAAGTCGACCCAGGTGTCGGTGCTGCGGCCTTCGGCGCAGCCCAGCACGTCGCCGTAGAAGCGGCGGGCGCCGTCCAGGTCGCGCACGTGGAAGGCAAGGTGAAAGATGCTTTGCATGGTTTTGGATTATGGGCAGCGGTGCTGTGAGAATGCCGGACTTTCTTTCAATCATGGAGCTCGCCTTGCGGATACTCCGAGCCCTCGTCGCACCGCTGCGCCTGCTGTCGCGCGGCACCGACCGGCCGGCGCCCCAGCGCCTTCTTGCACGTCTGACCCGCCAGGCCTTCGCGGCTGTCGGTGGTTGTTTCATCGCGGTGGCCGCACATGCCGCCGCCTGCCCGCCCTCGGCCATCGCGAGCCTGGAGAAGCCCGGCATCGGCCTGCGCAACGGCATCGACCGCGGCCTGCTGTGGCGCATCGAGCGCGACGGCCGCACCTCGTGGCTCTACGGCACCCTGCACCTGGGGCGCGGCGAATGGGTGCGTCCCGGCCCGACCGTGCAGAAGGCGCTGGCGCAGAGCGACACGCTCGCGCTGGAGCTCGACTCGCGCGATGACGCCACGGTGCGCGCCCTGAGCCAGCCGGCCGACCCGGCCGCGGTGGCGCGCGTGCTCAGCGGCGAACGCGCCCGCCGGCTCGAGCGCCAGAATGCCGAGGCCTGCGTGCCGCCGGGCTCGACCGCCCGGCTGCCGCCCATCCTGCAGGTGACGGCGCTGACCGCGCTGGCGGCGCGCGCCGACGGGCTGTATGCGGAGTTCGGCGTCGACGAGACGCTGGCCGTCTCGGCGCGCAACAGCAACAAGCCGATCGTCGCGCTCGAGAACGCCGCCGATCAACTGCGCTGGCTCACCGGCGGCTCCGAAGCCGAGGAGGCCGAGCAGATCGACGCCATGCTCGACGAGCTCGAATCGGGCCGGCTGCGCGGCCAGCTCAAGACGCTGGCCGATGTCTGGGCGCGCAGCGACGCGGCCCGGCTGGCGCGCTACGCCGAGTGGTGCGAGTGCCTGAACACGCCGGCCGAGCAGCGCCTCATGAAGCGCCTGCTCGACGACCGCAACCCCGGGCTGGCCGACGGCATCGAGCGCCTGCACGCGGGCGGGCGCAGCGCGTTCGCCGCGGTCGGCGCGCTGCACATGGTTGGCGCGCAGGGCCTGCCCACGCTGATGGCGGCGCGCGGCTTTCGCGTCACGCCGGTGCTCACCGAGGCGCAGGCGCAGCAGGCGCTGCCGATGCCGGCGCTCGCCGCGCCCGAGCCGCCAGCCCGCAAGGCGGTGCGCGGTGGCAAGAGCGTCAAGGGGCAGAAGGCGGCCAAGGGCACGGGCCAGAAGGCCGCTGCGAAGGGCGGGGCCAAGCCGGCGTCCAAGGCCGCTGCTGCGCCCAAGGGCAAGGTCGCACCCCGTGCCGCCCCCAAGGCCACCAACAGCAAAGTGCGCCGATAATCGCGACCGCCATGCACACGTTGCGCCCCCACCCCCGCTTGATCGGCCGCCTCGGCCGGTGGGTGCTGCTGTGGTTCGTGCTGTCGCTGGGCGTGGCGGTGGCGTCGCCGGTGGTGCATCCGCAGGCGATGGAACTGGTGTGTTCCGGCGCCGGCACCATCAAGGTGGTGGTGCACACCGAAGACGGCGTGCAGGACATGGGCGCCACGCACATGGACTGCCCCCTGTGCGCGCTGACCGGTGCGCCGCCCCCGCCGCCCGTGGCGGCCGCGTTCGATGCGCCCCTGCCGCTGGGGCGCGTGCTTCAACCCATTCCCGCCGCGCGCCATGCCGCGGCCACGGCCGCGCCGCTGCCGGCCCGTGGGCCTCCGCGTTCCGCCTGAGCGATCAGCAACAGCGCTGTCTGTCGGTGCACCCCGGGTGCGCGCAGGCAGTCCCTTTGGCTTGAAGTTCGTGGAGCCGGTTCCCCATGAAGCAGCACTCCCGCGCCCTGGCGATCGCCATGGCATTTCCTTTCAGCGCGCCGGTGTGGGCGCAGCAGCAAACGCCGCCGGACATTGATCCGCCGGAGGCCGGCGCTGCGGCCGCCCCGGGCCGCACGCTGGGTACCGTCACCATCAGCGGTGGCCGGCCGACCTCGCTGCCGACGCAGATCCCCACCACCATCGAAGGCGTGACCGCCGAGCAGATCGCCGAGACGGTCAACGCGACCGACGCCGAAGACGCGCTCAAGTACCTGCCGAGCCTGCTGGTGCGCAAGCGCTACATCGGCGACTTCAACCACGCGGTGCTGGCCACGCGCGCCTCGGGCACGGGCAACAGCGCGCGTGCGATGGTCTACGCCGACGGCATCATGCTGTCGAACCCGCTGGGCAACGGCGCCACCTTCGCGCCGCGCTGGGGCATGGTGTCGCCCGACGAGATCGAGCGCGTCGACGTGCTCTACGGCCCGTTCTCGGCCGCCTACCCGGGCAACTCGGTGGGCGCCGTGGTCGACTACGTGACGCGCATGCCCACGCAGCTCGAGGCGCACGTCAAGCTCAGCGGCTTCACCTCGAATTTCGACCTGTACAACAGCCATTCGTCGCCGGGCGGCCAGCAGCTCGACCTGTCGCTGGGCAGCCGCAGCGGCGACTGGTCGTGGTGGCTCGGCGCCTCGCGCACCCACAGCAAGGGGCAGTCGCTGTCGTTCGCCAACCGGCTCGTGAGCGCGGGCACGGTGGGCAGCGCGGGCACGCCCGTCACCGGCGCGGTGCTCGGGCTGAACCCGTCGAACCAGCCGTGGTGGCTGCTGGGCGGCATCACCGCCTACGACACCACCCAGGAGCAGGCCAAGCTCAAGCTGGCCTACGACTTCTCGCCCACGGTGCGCGCCACCTACACGCTGGGCGCCTGGCACAACACCACGCACGGCAGCACCGACACCTACCTGCGCGATGCGCTCGGCCAGCCGGTGTACGGCGGGCGCGTGAACCTCGGCGGACGCACCTACAACCTCGACGCGCCGGCCGCCGCCTTCGCGCCGACCGAGACGGCGCTCACGCACTACATGCACGGCCTCTCGGTGAAGAGCCACACCGGCGGCGTGTTCGACTGGGAGGTGGCGGCGAGCCTGTTCGACTACGCGAAGGACACCTCGCGCACGCCGACCACGGCGCTGCCGGGCGCCTTCTACGGCGGCCCCGGCCGCACCACCGACATGGGCGGCACCGGCTGGCACACCTTCAAGGCCGCGGGCACCTGGCGGCCCACCGGCTCGGCCGAAGGCGTGGGCGCGCACGTGGTCGACTTCGGCGTCCAGCAGGACACCGCGCGGCTGCGCAGCGCCATCGGCAACACGCGCGACTGGATCGGCGGGCCGGCCGTGTCGCCGTTCTCCGCCTTCAACGGCAACACGCGGCTGCGCTCGCTCTACGTGCAGGACACCTGGCGCTTCGCCAAAGACTGGAGGACCACGCTGGGCCTGCGCCACGAGCGCTGGGAGGCCTACGGCGGCCAGCTCGGCAACGCGGCGCGGCTGCTCGACTTCGCGCCGCGCAAGAACAGTTTTGTCTCGCCCAAGGCCGCGCTCGCCTGGCAGGCCACGCCCGACTGGCACTTCAAGGCCTCGGTCGGCCGCGCCGTGCGCATGCCCACCGTGAGCGAGCTCTACCAGGGCTCGATCGAGGGCAACCGCATCGTCAACACCAACCCCGAGCTGCGCCCCGAGCGTTCGTGGACCGCCGAGCTGAGCGCCGAGCGCGACCTCAAGCGCTGGGGCGTCGACGGCGTGCTGCGCACCACGCTGTTCTTCGAGCACACGAAGGACGCGCTCTACACCCAGGCGCTCACCAACCTCGTGAGCACGGTGCAGAACGTCGACGCCATCCGCACGCGCGGGCTGGAGGTGGCGATCAACACGGTCGACGCGGGCATCCAGGGGCTGGACCTGGGCGGCAGCCTCACGCTGACCGATTCGAAGATCACCGCCAACCGCGGCTTCCCGGCCAGCGTGGGGCGCGACCAGCCGCGCGTGCCCAAGGTGCGCGCCTCGCTGCTCGCCACCTACCGGCCCGACGCGAAGTGGAGCTACACCGTCGGCGCGCGCTACAGCGGCCGGCAGTACGGCACGCTCGACAACAGCGACCCGAACGGCATGGCCTTCATGGGCTTCTCGAAGTTCTTCGTGGTCGATGCGCGCATCCGCTACCGCATCGACCGCCAGTGGAGCGCCGCCGTCGGCATCGACAACCTGAACAACCGGACCTACTGGGCCTTCCACCCGTACCCGCAACGCACCTTCGTGGCCGAACTCAAGTTCGACCTTTGACCCTCACTTTTTCCTCCCCAAGGACACACGCCATGACGAAGCTTTCGACCCCCACTTTCCCCACCTTCCACACCCTCGCCGCCTGCGCCCTGCTGGCCGGTGCCGGCGCCGCCGGCGCCCACGTGAGCCTGCCCCCGGGCGGCGCCACCGTCGGCAGCGAGTACAACGCCGCCTTCCGCGTCGGCCACGCCTGCGAAGGCGCCAAGGCCACCACCGGCCTCGCGGTGCGCCTGCCCAAGGGCTTCGTGCTCACCGACGCCCAGGCGCGCAAGGGCTGGAAGCTCGACGCGCCCAAGGCGGGCAGCGCCGAAGGCGAAGTGCGCTGGACGGCAGAGACGCCGCAGAACGCGCTGCCCGGCAGCGAGCGCGGCGAGTTCGTGCTGCGCGGCAAGGTGCCCGCCACGCCGGGCCCGCTGTGGTTCAAGGTGCGCCAGGACTGCGACGTCGGCAGCGTCGACTGGGCCGAAGTGCCCGCCGCGGGAAGCACCACGGCCGGCCTGAAGAAGCCCGCGGCCAAGCTCGACGTGGTGGCGCAGGGCGTGGCCACGGTCGACGTGCGCGACGCCTGGGTGCGCCAGTCGGTGCCGGGCCAGAGCGGCACCGGCGCCTTCATGAAGCTCACCGCGCCCACGGGCACGAAGCTGGTCGGCATCTCGACGCCTGCCGCCGGCGTGGCCGAGGTGCACGAGATGAAGATGGAAGGCGACACCATGCGCATGCGCGAACTCGCGGGCGGCCTCGAGCTGCCGGCCGGCAAGACCGTCGAGCTCAAGCCCGGTGGCTACCACGTGATGCTGATGGACCTGAAGGGCGCGATGACCAAGGGCGCGACCGTGCCCATGACCCTGAAGTTCGAGGACGCCAAGGGCGCGAAGACGACGCTGGAGCTGAAGCTGCCGGTCGGTGCGCCCGAAGGCGCCGCCGCTGCCGCTGCGCCCGCGGCGGGCGGTGCGCACCAGCACAAGCACTGACCCCGGCGGGGTCTGGCCGGACCGTCAGAGCAACTGGTCCGGCGCCAGCGGCCCGAACAGTCGCAGCAGGAAGCGCAGCGTGGCGCTCGCGTCGGGCTCGGTGTCCGTGTCCTGCAGGCCGCTGCCTTCGGGCGCGTGCCACACCAGCGTGCCTTTTGCGAGCTCGACATGCCAGGCGCGCTCGCGCATGCCGCGCTCGATCTGCTCGGCCGCCATGCGCGAGAGTTCGCCGCTGCGGATCAGCAGCGCGATCTCGGTGTTCTGCAGCTGCGAGCGCAGGTCGAGGTTCATCGAGCCGACCACCAGCAACCGGCCGTCCATCACCAGCACCTTGGAGTGCAGCATCGCGCGCGATTCGCCGCTGACGCTGCCCGCGCCGCTGCCGCCCGAGGAGCCGAACACATTGCCGAAGTCGGCCTGCTCGCTGCGCAGCTCGTAGAGCTCCACGCCGGCGGCGAGCAGCGCCTTGCGGTGGCGCGCATAGCCGACGTGGGCGATGGGCGCGTCGTTCGAGGCCAGTGAATTCGTCAGCACCCGGATGCGCACGCCCCGCGCGCGCGCCGCGGCAAAGGCCTGCTGCATGTCGGGGCCGGGCACGAAGTAGGGCGAGATGATCAGCAGGTCGGTGCGCGCCTGGCCGATCAGGTGCAGCAGGCCTTCGACCACCGTGTCGCCGCTGGAGGCCAGGTCGGCCAGCGCGGTGGCGCTGCGCGAGGGCAGCTCGGGCCGACTGACCACGAGGTCGGGGTTGCGCACCGCGCCGGGGCCGCTGTCGGCCGGGATCTTGCCGGGCGCGTCGGCCAGCATCAGGGCCGGGGCCCAGACGAAGGCGGCGCTGCGTAGATCCAGCGGCTTCTCGTCCCAGGCGCGGGCGCGCTGCTCGGCCGTGGGGCCGGCGCCGGGGCGCGGCTCGCCGTCCGGGGGCTTGGGCTGGTTGCGTGCTTCGGCCGCTTCGTCGCTGAGTTCCTGGTCGACCCGGCGCGCGCGGTCGCGGATGCGCTGGAACTCCTCGCGCGAGACCAGCGACTGCACGGGGTAGGCGCGCTCGTTGTTCCAGTAGCTGTCGAAGCTGCGCGAGAGGTCCTGCACGATCGGGCCGGCCGCCAGCACGTCGACGTCGACGAAGTTGCCGGTGATGGCATTGCCGAAGTAGGCGTCGCCCAGGTTGCGCCCGCCCGTCACCCCCATCACGTTGTCGGCCAGGAACAGCTTGTTGTGCATGCGCTGCTGGATGCGCGAGACCTCGCCGATGGCGTTGAGCATGCGGTTGAAGCCGGTGCCGCGCGAACCCGCGAGCGGGTTGAACAGCCGCATCTCGATGTTCGGGATGAAGGCCAGGCCGAGCACCAGCGCGTCGCGGCCGATGGTGTGGAAGTCGTCCAGCAGGATGCGCACCCGCACGCCGCGCTCGGCCGCCGCGCGCAGCCCGCGCACCAGCCGGCCGGTGCTGGCGTCGGCGTGGATGGCGTAGTACTGCAGGTCCAGCGTCTTCTGTGCGTTCTCGATCAGCGCCAGCCGGCTGCCGTAGGCGGCCTGCGGGCCGCCCAGCAGCAGGAAGCCGGAATCGAAGCGCGCCTTGTCGGCGTTGCGGCGCTCCCGCAGCAGCGTGGCCAGCGCCGTGCCGTCGGGCGAGGCGAACGCGGTCGAGACGGGGCGGTCCACGTCCTTCGGAAGCTGCGCGCAGGCGCCGAGCACCATGAGGGCCAGCAGCGCGACGCTGCGGCGGACCAACGCGTGGAAGGAAGAAGAAGGCATGCGGCGGGGTCTTTCCGGGGGCTTGGGAAGGCGGTGCCGCATGTATAGCCGAGTTGGCGCCCGTCGTGGGTGGGACGGGCGGCCAACCGGTGAGGGAAGAGGGCGCTCAGCGCCCGGCGCCGAGTTCTTCCTGGCGCTCCAGCGCGGCGAGCAGCTCGTCGTCGATTTTCGCGTGGCGCTCGCTCAGCTCGACCGCGCGCGAGGCGTCGCTTGCATAGATGGCGCCGCCGTCGAGTTCGAGCATTTCGCTGATGCGCTTCTGCTCGGTTTCGAGGGCTTCGATCTGCGCGGGCAGGGCTTCGAGTTCGCGCTGCTCCTTGTAAGAGAGCTTCTTGCGGGGACCGCCGGTGGGGGCTGCAGCGGGTGCAGCCGCGGGGGCCGGGGCCGGTGCGGCGGCTGGAGGCGGCGGTGGCGCCGACGCGAGGCGCTGCTCGGCGATCTCGCGTGCGCGCTTGGACTGGATCAGCCAGTCTTCCACGCTGCCCTCGTACTCGCGCCAGCGGCCGTCGCCTTCGAAGGCGATCGTGCTGGTCACCACGTTGTCGAGGAAGGTGCGGTCGTGGCTCACGAGGAACACGGTGCCGTCGTAGTCCTGCAGCAGGCCTTCGAGCAGCTCGAGCGTGTCGATGTCCAGGTCGTTGGTCGGCTCGTCGAGCACCAGCACGTTGGCCGGGCGCGCGAACAGGCGCGCCAGCAGCAGGCGGTTGCGTTCGCCGCCGCTGAGCGAGCGCACGGGGGAGTTGGCGCGCGCGGGCGAGAACAGGAAGTCCGACAGGTAGCTCTTGACGTGCTTCTTCTGGCTGCCGATTTCGATCCACTCGCTGCCGGGGCTGATGAAATCTTCCAGCGTGGCGTCGAGGTCGAGCTTGTCGCGCATCTGGTCGAAGTACGCCACCTGCTGGTTGGTGCCGCGGCGGATCTTGCCGCTGTCGGGCTCGAGTTCGCCGAGGATCAGCTTGAGCAGCGTCGTCTTGCCGGCGCCGTTCGGGCCCAGCAGGCCGATCTTGTCGCCGCGCAGGATGGTGCCGCTGAAACCGCGGATCACGGTCTTCTCGCCGAAGGACTTGGTGGCATCGGTGAGCTCGGCCACGATCTTGCCGCTGGACTGGCCCGAGGCCACATCCATGTTGACGCTGCCCTGCACCTCGCGGCGCGCGGCGCGGCTGGCGCGCAGTTCCTGCAGCCGCGTGATGCGGCTCTGGCTGCGCGTGCGGCGGGCTTCGACGCCCTTGCGGATCCAGATCTCTTCCTGCGCCAGCAGCTTGTCGGCCTTGGCGCTGATGATCGCTTCCTGGGCGAGCTGCTCTTCCTTTTGAACGAGGTACTGCTCGAAGTTGCCCGGGTAGGAACCCAGCTTGCCCCGGTCGAGCTCCACGATGCGGGTGGCGACGCGGTTTAGGAAGCTGCGGTCGTGGGTGATGGTGACGACGCTGCCCTTGAAGTCGATCAGCAGCTGTTCCAGCCACTCGATGGAGTCGAGGTCCAGGTGGTTGGTGGGTTCGTCTAATAGAAGCACGTCCGGCGCGGCCACCAGGGCCTGGGCCAGCGCGACCCGCTTGCGCGTGCCGCCCGAGAGCGAGCCGACGCGCGCGTTGCGGTCGAGGTGGAGGCGATGCAGCGTCTCTTCGACGCGCTGCTCCCAGTTCCAGGCGTCGTAGGCTTCGATCTTGGACTGCAGGGCGTCCAGGTCGAGCCCGTCCGCGCCGGAGAGGTACAGGTCACGGATGGCGATGACTTCGCCCAGGCCCTGGCTGGCGGCGGTGAACACGTCCGCATCCATGTCCAGCGCGGGTTCCTGCGCCACGTAGGCCACGCGCAAGTTCTGCTGCAACTGCAGCGTGCCGTCGTCGGGCTTTTCCAGCCCGCCCAGTATCTTGAGCATCGACGACTTGCCGGCGCCGTTGCGGCCGATCAGGCCGATGCGTTCCGATTCGAGAAGAGAGAAGTCCGCATGATCCAGCAGCGGGACGTGACCGAACGCGAGCTGCGCGTCGAGGAGTGTGATGAGTGCCATGTGGCACGGATTATCGGAGGGGCGGGTGACGGCGCCTGGCGGCTGGGGAAGAAGGCTTCTTTGTGGCTCTCTATATAGAAGGGACTGGAGTCCCCTGGGAGAGACGTCGGCAGTCAGGGACGAGGCGTGAAGCGGGCGGCGAGTGGGGCGGCAAAGGTCTTCTTCAAGTTTCTTTCAGCTTGGCTTGCACGAGCCGAAATCTGTCATATACTCGTGGGCTTCGCTGCTGAATACCTCTGGTGTTCGAAGCGACCGGAGCTCTCAGGAGTGCTGGTTGTGAGTGGTGAAGAAAGTCTTCGAAAGTTGACGCGGTTTGAAAAAACAGTGCATAATCGAAGGCTTCGCTGAAACAACTTCAGCGACTTG